>CAKTPV010000003.1 GCA_934591815.1 uncultured Oscillospiraceae bacterium | reverse complement strand
TACATCAGCCGCTCCATCATAAAGGCAAGCTGGGGCGCGAAGAAGATGTAAAACACCAGATCGGCCAGCACTGCCCAACCGTCTGCCGCTCCGCCTACGAGAACCATCCCCAAGGGCATGAGAAGCAGGAACATGGCGTTCAGCACTACTGTAAACAGGGTGTAGGGCATACGGCACATCATGGCATAGCCGCTGGCAAGGTCGCGGTAGCTGAGGATGGCGGCATGAAAGCTCTTGAAGGAGTAGACCGTCTGCTGGAACACCTTCACCACCGGGATGCCCCGGACATATTCCGTGGCCTCGGCGGAAATGCGCTCTCCTGCCCGCTGGTATTCCTCAAAGAACTTCATGCCGGCGCCCGTCATCATGGACATCAGGCAGGCAAGCCCGATGACCATGGGGATCAGGCAGGCAAGCCCCATGCGCCAGTCAAAGACGAAAAGCAGTCCCACCGCCAGTACCGGCGTTACGATCCCGCCCACCGCGTCGGGGATGGTGTGGGCAAGGAGCGTTTCTGTCAGCGCCGCGTTGTCGTCGATCTGCTTGCGCAGCCGCCCGGTGAGGTTGGCGTTAAAGTACCCCAGCGGCAGGTCAATGAGATGGGCGACCGCCGCCTTTCGCATATTCGTCGCCACCCGGAAGGCCGCAAGGTGCGTACACATGAGCCCGGCGAAATAGATCGCCGCGCTCAGAAGTGCTGCCGCCAGCGCATACCAGCCGAAGCGGGCAAGCCCTTCCGGAACGCCGCCTCCCGGCGTTAAAATACCCCGGGCCGCGTACCAGACAAAGACGAACGGGAAAATGCCGACCGCCGCCGAAACACCGGACAGCCCGCAGCCCAAGACGGACAGCCACTTATGCCCTCCGGCATATGCCAGCAGCCTGCCCAGCACCGGCGGCTGCTTTTCTTTTTTCTGTTTGCTCATATTCCGTGTTCCTTTCTTAAAATATATGGATTTGTTGGAGGATGCGCCGCATCGGTTAGAGGCAACTAACCGACAGTTATTTTTTTAAGGCTCATTCGAGCCTTAAAAGTCCGCTCCAGCCGGAGTGGAAAAAGATAGCCAGTTCATCGACGTATTTCATGGCTTCCTCTCTCGGCATATCGTGGACGATGGTTTCACACACCGCCGTAAAGTAGGCTCTTGTGATCATGTGATGAAGCTGACGAGTCATGCTCCCGGAGAGCATACCGTTTTTTCTGAGGAGGGCGTAGTATTCTTCGGATCGATCGACCTCCAGCTCCACCAGCACCTCGATAAAATCCGCGTAGCCCGTTCCCTCCGCCCGGCAGAGGATCAGCTTGAATTCGTCAAAATGGTCGTACATGAACGCGACAAGCTCGTGCAGGTGTTGGATGGAGAGTTCCAGACTGTCTTTTGCTTTCCCCTCCGGCACGAGATCGAAATAAGTGTCCTGTGCCGCCTTGAAGCGGGCGAGCAGCTCCTTTGCGGTCTCGCCCACAAGGTCTTCAAACAGAGCGGTCTTATCCGGGTAGTAGCCGTAGAAGGCACCCTTCGTGAAGCCTGCCTCCGCGACGATTTGATTCAGAGATGCGTCCTTGAAGCCCTTCTCCAGAAATTCTTTTTTCCCGATCTCAAGGATCTTCTTTTGGGTTTCCGCTCGTTCCATTGCCATCCCCCAAATATACCAACGGTATATACTACTGGTATATTATAACCGGGCATATTGGGTTTGTCAATGAGAGTGACACATTTTATGCTAACCACATATACCTTTGCTTGGAGGATTCGCGATATTCTTTTGCGCATAGACAGGAGTTCATACAGCCATATATGGAATCTCCAGCGAAATGCCTGCGGCACTTCGCTGGAAAAGCACTTAAAACAGCAGCTATGGCTGATTTTTTGACTTGCCCTTCATCTCACCCATTCTATCACCGCAAAATATCCTTTGCAACGCAAATGGTTCATCGGAGTGCCGCCTGCGCGAGGCAATCTCTGACCGCTTCACGAATGGCATCGCTGGTAAATGTTGCAGATGAAACGGCATCCACATCCCAGGTCTGCGCCTCCACGATTTGGGAAGGGATCTCATCTATTGCGCGGTCTGAGATATTTACTGTTTCGCTGTGAGATAGGACATGTACAGACAATATGCTGCTCCCGTCAAACTCTACCTCTACGGTAACCGGACCGGAATAACCTTCAGCGGAAGCCGTATAAACGCCCGCCGTGTAGATGTCTCCCGATTTGCCGCATCCTGCGCACAGCAGCAGCGCACCCACCAGCACGGAGAACAGCACTGATTGCACCCCTTTTTTCATGTGTTCGAACCTCCTGTTTTTTTGTTCTGCTCCGTTATCCTGAAGGGAAGGCATACCGGAACATTTAATACCGGATGTGTAATGACCTCCGCTTCTACATCAAAGATTTCCCGCAACGCCTGCTGGGTAATAACCTCTTGCGGCGTACCTGCGCTGTGCAGCATCCCGTCTTTGATCGCCACCAAATAGTCGGAAAACATGATGGCATGATTTAAATCATGAAGAACCATTACGATGGTAACACCATTTTCCCGGTTGAGGCGGCGCAGAAGGTACAATATATCCAGTTGGTGCGAGATGTCCAAATAGGTCGTGGGTTCATCCAGAAACAGCAATCCGGTTTTCTGCGCCAACGCCATGGCGATCCATGCCCGCTGTTGTTGACCTCCCGAAAGCCTCTCCATTTCTCTATGTTCAAGGGAACTCATGCCTGTACTGGCAAGAGCCCACTGAATGATCTCCCGATCCTTTTCGCCGAGACCACTTAGCGCCGACCTGTAAGGAAAACGCCCGTATTCCACAAGGTCGCCGACTGTGATGCCGGCAGGGGCTTGCGCTCCCTGCGGCAGCAGCGCAAGTCTCTGGGCAACACGCTTTGTCGGCATTTTGTGGATCGCTTCGCCATCAAGGTATACTGCGCCGGAATCCGGGGAAATGATCCGGCACAGTGTCTTCAGTATGGTGGATTTTCCAGAGCCGTTGGAGCCTATCAAGGTGGTTATGCTGCCTTCAGGGATTTTTAAGTCAAGCCCCCTGAAGACGGCCTCCCCGTTATATCCGGCAGACAAACCCTTTGCCTGCATACGTGAAAGCATAGACATCCTCCCTTAAAAATACCTGCGGAGCAGGAACAGAAAATACGGAGCCGAAAGCACGGAGATCACGATACCAACCGGGATCTCCCTCGGCTGAAAGGCAGACCGTCCCAACGTGTCTGCCAAAAGCAACAGCAGCGCCCCCAGCAGCATGGAGGCAGGCATGAGGGCGTGGTGTCTGCCTCCAATCAACCTTCGTGCCATATGCGGCGCTACCAGTCCCACAAAACCGATCCCTCCGCTGACGGCAACGCAGGCAGAGGTAAGAGCCACCGATGCAATCAGGAGCAGTCTCAACTCCCTCTCTACGGCTATCCCCAGAGAAATGGCCGTATTCTCTCCTAAAATGAGAATATCCAGTATGTTCGACTTTGTAAGAAGAAAAGGAACCAGTATGAGCATATAGGGCAACAGGGCAAGAACCTGATGCCAGCTCGTTCCCCAAATATTTCCTGCCAGCCATCTTGCCACGAGCTGATAGCTGCTGTTGTCCATGTTCGCGGCCATGATCAGCATAAAAGAAGAAAATAGGGACGCAAGACCGATGCCGCCCAACAGAAAATATATTGGGAGGAGTTTTCCGTTCCTCTTTGCAAAAAGATACAGCAGTCCCGTTGTGCAAAGCCCGCCCGCTATGGCAAATATCGGCTGGTATGCCATGGTACGTATATGCAGTGCAGGGAAAAATGTCAGGAACAGCATAACGGCAAATCCCGCCCCTGCGTTTATGCCCAATATCCCCGGATCGGCCAGCGGATTACCCGTGACAGTCTGCATAACGCATCCGGCAAGTGCCAGACCCATCCCACATAGAACGGCGAGGACGATTCTCGGAACGCGAAACTGCGCTACGACTACGGAGGTTCCCTCCATATGCGGTTGGAATATGCTGTGAACCGCAGTCGAGAAGGGAATTCTTGCGTAACCACTGTTAACGGATAAGATAGCCGCAGCTACAATCAGGATAAGAAGACCGTTGAGGATAAGGAGCTGTCTGGTTTTCTTTTTCATAAGACCATGCCCTCCTTCCTGAAAGTAAGCGCAAAAAAGACGGGCACGCCGAGGATGGATACCAGTGCGCCGACAGGCGTATCAAAAGGGGCGTTTATCATGCGCGCCGCAATATCCGACAGCACCAGCACAACGCCGCCCATGAGCGCAGACACGGGAACCAGCCTGCGGTAATCACCGCCCACAAGAAGTCGGGATATATGCGGTACGATAAGACCGATAAATGCGATGCCTCCCACGAGCGATACACTGGCTCCCGCAAGCAGCAACACCACAAGCATACCGAAAAGCCTGACCGTGCGGACATTTACGCCCAAGCTGGCGGCGCTATCTTCTCCCAGTGCCAGAGCTGATAGCCGGCTCGATAAAAGCAAACCAAGCGCACCGGCTGAGAGAATCACCGGGGATAGCATTTTCAAGCTTTGCCATGTCACACCGGACAAACTGCCCGCGCTCCAGAAAGAAAGGGATTTCACGATTCCAAACGCCAGAGAAACCGCCTGACTCAACGCGGTAAGCAGGGCTGATACAGCAGCGCCTGCCAGAATGAACCGGAAAGATTCGGATCTATGTTTGCCGGCGCCGAAACCATAGACCATGAATACCGCAAGAGCGGCTCCGGCAAAGGCGGCGCATGTTTTCACGATGTCTGGTGCGGCGGGAAACAGAATTGCGGACAGTGCAACAAAGAAACCGGCTCCCGCATTGATCCCCAGAAGGCCGGCGTCCGACAGGGGGTTTCTGGTAATTCCCTGCATCACAGCGCCGGAGAGAGCGAAGGCCATTCCTGTCAGCCCGGCAGCCAGCGCCCTGGGCATACGCATTTCCAACATAATCATTCCAACATCAGAAGCCTTGGCGGGGTATATAACCGTTTCCGCAAAGACCTTGAAGCTACCGCCAGCAATGCCGGTGCAGACGGAGAGAACCATTGAGAACCCAAGCAGCAGCACCAATGCGGCAAGAATAATCAGAAAAGCCGGCGCGGAGCGTTTGTATCTCTCTTGTCTCTGCGATATTCCCGCAACCGCGCCTGTTTCCTTACTCAACGTCCCCATGGTTCAGAATCGCGTTCGCGAGTTTTTCCAAATAGAGTTCCTTTCCCATCGCCGTAAAAGCCATATTATACTGATCCTCATTGATACCAAAGTAAACGTTGCCGGCTTTGACCGCTTTCATATTCTTCCACACGGCAAGGTTCCCCGTGTCTCCAGCTCTGCCGTCGTCGCTAAAGAAGAAGATGTGATCTGCATCGATCAGGGAAAAGTATTCCGCATCGACCACTTCACCCCAGACATTCTCCGGTACGCCGGCTGATGGTGTGAGTTTCAGCTCATCGTAGACAAGCTCACCCGGCCCGCCGCTGCGATAGATGTAATAGGAACCAAAATGAACGGAATTGGCCTCCAATACAGCAAAGGTTTCGTCCCCAATCATATCCCTGATTCTCGCCGCAAGCTCCGCAGCTTTGGCGTCGTAGTCGGCAAGCCATTTTTCTACGGCTGCTTCTTTATCAAACCACTGCCCCAGTTGCTTAAATCTTCCGCGCCAGTTAACATAGCTTATGTCATCGTCGATCATGACCGTGGGAGCAATAGCTGCGAGTTGTTCATAAACCTTCTCATGGCGAATATTCATAATGATCAGATCAGGCTTTAACTCCGCGATCTTTTCGAGGTTCAGGTCTCCGGTAGAAGAAGACCCGGAGTAATTGCCGACAACCTCAATACCTCTTTCGGCAAAAAGCGTTGTCAGATGTTTGGGGACAGACACCCCATCGAACATGCTGGTATTAGCCGAGGCAATTACCTTCATATCCAGAATAAGAAGTTCCTCTGTCAAGCCAGCTACATCAACGATGCGCTGTGGATTTGCCGGGATGGCAACCTCGCCCTTCATATCCGTTACCGTGACGGTATCCGAGACCGATCCCTGCGGCGTGGTATCCGTTCCAGCACAGGCTGCAAGAGCAAACACAAGCACAAGGCACAACATGAGCATTGCGAAATTTTTCATTCTGATGACCTCCTGAGTAATAAATCTTTAGTTAGAGCAAGCTAACCAACGGGCGCGCATAGCGAAATAACAGAACATCTGAGTCCTTTAACCGTGTGGGGTTAACCTTTTCTAACCGCCTACCATTATACAGTCGGCGAAAGGAAAAATCCCCCCGAAAACGCCATGTCTTTCCCCTAAAGCGCCATGATGCGCAGTGCAGTAATAGAATAATTCACAAAGCTATGCTATAATCAGAATCATTGCTCAATAGACAAACCGAAATTTATGGAGGTGTTTTTTTGCGAGTATACAAAAGTAAAGAAGAACTCAAAGCTGAAATCAATAAAACATTTGAGAAATATATTTCGGAGTTTGACAGCATACCAGAAGCCTTAAAAGATAAAAGGGTTGATGAGGTTGACCGGACCCCGGCAGAAAACCTTGCCTATCAGGTGGGTTGGACAACATTGGTTCTTAAATGGGAGGAAGATGAAAGGAAGGGGCTTCAAGTAAAGACGCCGTCGGACGAATTCAAATGGAACCAACTTGGCGAGCTGTATCAGTGGTTCACGGATACCTACGCTCATTTGTCTCTTCAAGAGTTGAAAGCCGAACTGAACGAAAATGTCAAGTCTATCTGCGCAATGATTGATTCGCTCAGTGCGGATGAATTATTTAAGCCGCATATGAGAAAATGGGCTGATGATGCTACAAAAGCAGCTGTATGGGAAGTTTACAGGTTCATTCACGTTAATACTGTTGCTCCTTTCGGAACTTTTAGAACTAAGATCAGAAAATGGAAAAAGGCGGCGCTGTAACTTCCGGTTCATCAAGCCAATATGCCCTTAAAACACGAGCGGCGGGACAGACTCTATCTGTCCCGCCGCTCTGCTTTTTCAGCGGTCAAAGTTTTACTTGTGCGTAGGCTCGTTTTGCAGCCCCGCGCGTACGGTTAATTCCGCCCAGCACTAACATCGATGTGTATACCGCTGCTGAGCAGCTCACATTTCAAATGATATAGTTTCCACTGGGCAAGATCTTCCTCGAAATGTGCTGCCTACTATTCTGGTTTTTCAAGGGAAGATGCAATCTTTGTAATTTCCATCCAAGTAACCACAAAAGAATACACCTGTGTCTTTGCTTTTATATTTCAGAATGGTAAGCTCCGCTTATATTCGCTCGGAGTGCATCCAAACTTTTTTCGGAAGGCGTCGCTGAAATGGCTGATGTTGCTGTACCCCACCAACCCTGCTATGTCTTTCACCTGAGCATCGGGCGCAGACAACAGTTCACAGGCATGCTCCATGCGGCGATTTAACATATATTGATATATGGTGATTCCATAGTGCTTTCGAAATATCTCACGGAGTTTGGATTCACACATAAAGTGCTGTTTGGAGAGCTCCGCGATGGTCACGGGTTCCAGAAATCCCTCATCTATCTGTCGCCTGACCCGAAGTAACGTCTCGCTATCCGCCCGGCTCAATTCACCCTTCACAGCAACAGAATTCTGATCCATCATCTCGTTCGCAAAGGCTGCAACAAGTTCCAGTATCTTTCCTTCTTGATACAATGACTTTGCACAGTCATTGTAGTTACACTGCAATATCTGGCGTATTGTAGCTTCTATGGTAGCGGTGATTCTATGTTTTGGCGGGTTTTTTCCCCCGTTAAAGGCGGTGCAAGCCTTTTTCTTCTGCAAGCCATCCATCACAGACCGAAACCGACAGGGATGCAGGTTCAGCCCGACGCCTATATATCTCTGTCCTGCCTCATAGATATTTTCCGCATCAAACAGACCGCTGCCGTATACGCAGCAATCTCCCTTTTCCAACAACGTTTTTTGGTTTCTGCCCGAAGCCTTCCACTCCAATGCGTCGGAAAGAGAGAAAATGACGGAAAAAGAATCCTTATACACTTGCTCCCGCAATACTGTGTCCCTGTAAAACATTACATCGCAGATATACATCTCGATATTGGGGCACGGTGAAATATAGCGGAAATATCCTTCTCCAATATCGCTTGGCAAAGCAACCTGATTGTCTTTCATAATACCACAAAGCTGCTGCATTGCGGGGGAGAAAAAGTCGCTGCGATCCGTTTGCCCATGAAGAAAATCATATCGTGCTTCTTGCATACCAGACCACCTCCTCTGACACATCATTAGACACTTTTATGCAAATTGGTCCATTCCACCTTTCCAGTTCTGCGCACAGGTTAGCCTACTCTAACCGACGGATGAAAGAAAAGGCAGGCTGCCTGTACGCAGTTTGCCTCAAATCCGACGGCACAGCGCCTGTGAAAAATATTGTACCATAAGCGCGCAGGGATTTCAATGTAGAACACCAGGCCTCCCTGCTTTTCCTGCGAATTTTCCGTTTGCCCAATGTCATCCGTGTGCCGAGAGGGAAGGTCTCAGAACTTTCAGCGAAAGATTCAATCGATTCAAACACGTTTTCTTATTCGGCTTTACGTCTACTCGACGCAGTGCCTCTCTGTTCACCTGTCTTGGATGCTTGAGCATATTCTTTTTCAATACTCGCCATACAACGAAAGGCAGGAACACCGTAAGAGGTGTCCCTGCCTTTCGGATAGGCTGTTTGGCAAATGCAACCCGCGCAAGCTGCCGCTGAAGCAATCGTCAGCAGCGGGCATCATTTCTCACTCCGCCAACGCCTTGCCCAAGGCGCGGCAGGCTTCAAGCGCCGCGTCGTCGGGCGTCTCCGTGCAGATCACGCTCTCGCAAACGAGGTTCACCCCTGCGCTGTCGCAGTCACTCTCCCAAGTGCGCATCCACTCGCCGTCGCCCCAGCCGTAGGAGCCGAACAGCGCCACGCGTTTGCCGCCAAGGCTGTGCTTGCAGGCATCGAACATGGGCTGGAACTCCATTTCCTCCAGCACCTCGCTGCCCATGGCGGGGCAGCCGAAGGCGATGGCACCGTAGGCGTTCAGATCGCCGGGCTGTACCTGATCGGGTGTGAGCAGCACAGCCTCCGCGCCCGCGGCGGTCATGCCCTCGGCAACGGCCTGCGCCATTGCCTCCGTATTGCCCGTACCGCTCCAATAAACAACAGCAGTTTTCATGTTTGTAAGTTCCTTTCTTTTAATGATTTTATATGATCAAACTGCAACGGCAAGCTGCTCCAGCTTTAAGCCGCTTTGCCAAGGTGTGCAGTAGATCTCCGTGCATTTTCTGTATTCTCGAATAGCGAGCGCGCTTTTTCTTCGTCGCCGTAGCCCCTCCAGAGTCCGGTGCATTTGAAGCCGCTGGCGCGATGGTCGATGAAGCCCTTCACATCCTCCGGCGGATAGCTGAGAAACAGCCCCACCTCGTGCGGAAACTCTCTGCTCTCTCCTCCTTTGAACGTTTATTGGTTAGCATACTCTAACCATATAACCCTTGAGAAGCCGCCCGAAGGCGGCTCTTCAAAGATCACCGCCTGCCGCCGCGCCCCAATGCCATGGTTCTCTGCGAAGTAAGCCTCGGATGCAGACCAGAATTGCTGATGTCATTGCCGCCTTACTTTCTTCCCAGCAGCAATGTCGAGCCGCGAAGCATCAGGCGTTTGGCCTCCTTTGGTGTCATGAAGCTGCCGTCGGTCGTGTCCATCAGCTCCACGCGCTCATAGTCCATATCCCTGAGCTTTTGGACAAACGCCTGCATATCGCCGTATCTACCGGGCGACATCAGGTCATGGATAGCAAATGTTCCGCCTTTTTTCAGCACCCGCAGTGTTTCCAGCAGAAGCACCTGCTTGTCTGCTCCTGTGATATTGTGATAAACATAGTTGCTGGTCACTGCGTCGAAGCTCTCGTCGGGGAAATCCAGCTTCACGGCGTTTCCGCGCCGGAACGAAGCGTTTTTCACACCCTCTGCAGCGGCGTTTTTTTCGCACAGCGGCAGGCTGAAGGAGGCGTACTCCTTGCCCCAGCGGTCGATACCGACCATTTTCCCCTGGGGATTGCGCTTTGCGCAGGCAATGGTCAGCGCGCCGCTGCCGCAGCCGATATCCAGCCCCACGCCACCCTCCGGCAGTGTGATATGCTTCGCCGTGCCGTCAATGATCTGCTTTGAGAGCTTGCGCTCGCCGTCATAGGAAAAGCTCCGATAGGCATACACGCACCACTCTGTGTACTTTGCACAGACGACAAAGGCGATGCCAAATACCACGCCCAGCACGACGCGCAGCTTTCCGCTCACACCGATGCCGAATGCACCGAAAACGAGCAGCAGCGCAAGCGACAGCATCGTTCCGACAATCAACGAATACAGCATCCCTTTGGGGATCCAGTTTTTGTAATCAGGCTTCATTCTTGGGACTCCTTTCTTGTCTAACGGTCTTCATGCAAAAATCCCGACGGTCGTCGCCGCGTCTCAGCGTTTTCGTTCGATGCCAGACGAGCTTCGGGTAAAGCCCGTCATAGGAGATATCATCGCTGTCGCAAAAGCAGCGGCACCTCCGCGCCTACCCCAGCGCCACATCCAGCGTCATCATGACGCTGAAGCCAGCGGCAAAGAAAATCGTGCCGATGTTGGAGTGCTTTCCCTGCGACATTTCGGGGATCAGCTCCTCCACCACCACATAGAGCATGGCACCCGCCGCAAAGCTCAGCAGATACGGCAGCGCCGGGATCACCAGCTGCGCCGCAAGAAGCGTCAGCACCGCGCCGACAGGCTCCACCACGCCGGAGAGCACGCCGCCGAAAAACGCCTTGCCCTTGCTCTCGCCCTCCGCCCGCAGCGGCATGGAGATGATCGCCCCCTCGGGAAAATTCTGAATGGCGATGCCAAGGGACAGGACAAGCGCGCTTGCCGCCGTGATCTGCGCGTTCCCCGCAAGGAAGCCCGCGTACATCACGCCAACCGCCATGCCCTCCGGAATGTTATGCAGGGTCACTGCCAGCACCATCATGGTGCTGCGGCCCAGCCTGCTTTTCGGTCCCTCCGCCTGATTGCTTCCCACATGAAGGTGAGGAATCAGATGGTCGAGCAGGAGCAAAAACAGCACGCCGGCCCAGAAGCCGATAAAGGCTGGAAGGAAGGAGAGCTTGCCCATGCCCTCCGATTGCTCTATGGCAGGGATCAGCAGACTCCATATCGACGCCGCCACCATCACTCCGGCGGCGAAGCCCGCAAGTGAGCGCTGTACCAGATCGCCAAGGGATTTTTTCATAAAGAACACGCAGGCCGCGCCCAGTGCCGTTCCCAAGAAAGGGATCATGATTCCGATAAAGGTTTCCATTCGTCTCACCGCCTTTATATTGCAGTATTATTTGTTTCTTCGATAGCCCGCCTCGTCCCGGTATTCGGGATGCTCCTTTAAGTATGGGTCTTTATCTCCGCAGATGGTATAATCGCATCGGCAGCCGTCCACGCAGGTGGTCGTCCGCACCAGCCTTGCGTGGAGTAACTCCATGGACGCATAGTCCACATTGCACAGGGCGGGCGTGATATCCGCAAGGCCGTGGCGGATAGCAAATTCCGCTGCCGGACACGATGTAAACTCATAATAGATGGGTTTACCGTTTTCATAAGGCGCAACCGTCATCTCGTAATCGTGCCACTTGTCGCAGCCGCGTTTCGCCCGTACAAACGCCCTGTACATCAGCTTCCTCCAGAACGGCTTGTTGCAGTCCACAAACCGCAGCCTGCGGAAGATCGGCAGGATCAGGTTTTCC
Organism: uncultured Oscillospiraceae bacterium; assembly: GCA_934591815.1. Classification (GTDB taxonomy): domain Bacteria; phylum Bacillota; class Clostridia; order Oscillospirales; family Oscillospiraceae; genus Vescimonas. The sequence goes on along the minus strand of CAKTPV010000003.1, from coordinate 103,834 downwards.
TCCATCTCCTCGATCTCGCGGAAGGATGTGACGGCTTTGCAGACCACATAATAGCTCATGATGGCGATGCAGTCGTAGGTGCCGCCTACGCCGTTGTGGAAGTTCTTTTTGCCGCCCAAGTCGGTGCGCCAGTCGGAGAGAAAGGCCGCGTACTGCCGCTGCACCTTTTCCCATACTGTCTCCCGCTCTGCCGCAGGATAGTGCAGGGCAATTTTCGCCCGTATCTCTTTTTTGCAGGGCCGAGAATACAGCACATGGCATTTGCGGTCAAATAGGAGCTTCTTGTCCTTCACCTGTCTGCTTCTCCCTCATTTCCGCGCCGTGACGCAGAGCCAGCTTTTCTTTTTGTGTATCTGCACCTCGTGAAAGCCCGCCTGCTCCAGATACGCCTTCAGCTCGGTGTCCTTATAGATGGTCATGCCGCCGATGATCTCCGTCCACCTCTCGTCCTTGTCCGTGTCGCCATTGCTCTCGTTACAGACGAGAAAGGTCCCGCCGACCTTCAGCACCCGGTAAACCTCCCTGAAGCATCGGGGCAGATCAGGCCAGAAATAGACGGTTTCAAAGGCCGTGACCGCATTGAACCAGTTGTCAGCAAACATCATATCCGCCACACTGCCTTGCAGAACGGCGCAGCGTCCCTCCGCGATGGCGGCCTCGTTGACCTTTTTCGACTTCTCCACGCTGACGGGCGAATAGTCGATGCCCTTGACAATACCCTGCGGACATTTTTTCAGCAGCCTTTTCATGTTCGCACCGCCGCCGCAGCCACAGTCCAGCACCCTGGCGTCCGGCGCAGCATTCAGAAATTGAAGCCCCCACCGGGCCACGGCACTGTGCCCGACGTTCATCATGGCGACCATAATTTTCCCGCCAAAGCCCTCGGGCTTGCGGGTATTTTCAAAGAATGACATATCACACCTCCGATTTCACACATTCCGCATAGGTCAGCGGGAAGGATGCCTTCAGAACAGCGCTTTTCCGTACTGCCCAGCCGTTCTGCTCCAGGAATTTTAGGTATTCCTCGCTCGTCCACCTGCTGTGGAGAGGGAAGCCTGCCAGCTTCATGAAAAAGGCATTGGCCTTGCCGGAAAACGAATTGTCCGCATGGGTAAAGGTGGGCGCGATCAATACGCCGTCGTCCTTCAGCACCCGGCGGATTTCAACAAGGGCGTTTTCCGGCTGCGGCACGATATGCAGTGCGTTGGACACGATCACCACGTCGAAGGACTTATCCGCATAGGGCAGGCGGAACATATCCTGCACGGAAAAGTGCAGCTTTGCCGAGCGGTTATCCCGCTTTGCCTCGGCAATCATCTCTGCGGAAGCATCCGTCGCCTCAATGTGCGCCGCCGCATTCACGATGTGCTTTGCGATCAGCCCCGTGCCGGTCGCCAGCTCCAACACCGTTTTTGCTTTCACGACCGGCCGGATCAGCGCATACATCTCCTCATACGCCGCCCGATCCTTTCGCATAAAGCGGTCGTACCGACCGGCATTTTTGTCCCAGAAGTCCTTGTGTTTTCGCATGGCCATCGTCCTTATCTCTTCTTTATTTTTTGCCGCATTGTGCCGCTCGGCAAGGCCTCACAGTACCGCTGAATCTCCCCATGCGGCCTCGATCAGCTCCGGGCCGCCGGTTTTTTCGATGCGCCCCTCCTTGAGCCATGCGGCCCGGTCGCACAGGGCGCCTGCACAACGGCGGTCATGGGTAACGGTGACAATGGTGCTGCCTGTGCGTGTATGCAGATGGTTCAGCGCTTGGAGCAGCGTCCGAAGCCCCTCTCTGTCCTGCCCCACGGTGGGCTCGTCCAACAGCAGCAGCTCCGGCTGAGAGGCTGCCACGGCGGCAATGGACACCCGGCGCTTCTGTCCCTCGGAAAGGGAGTGAGGATGTCTCTCCGATAGATGTGCAATGCCGAACAGCTCCATGATCTCCCGCGCAAAGTCCTCGCTTTTGGCGGCAAAGGCCACCTCCTGCGCAACCGTCGGCATAAAGAGCTGGCAGTTGGGGTTCTGATACACCACGCCAACCCGCCGAAACCATGCCCGGCTGCCGCGCCGCTGCCCCAAGGCAGGGTCGATGAACTGCCGTATCTCTCCCGCCGTGGGACGCGCCAGCCGGGCCATCAGCCGCAGCAGGGAGGTCTTTCCGCAGCCGTTGTCGCCGAGGAGCAAAAGCCGCTCACCGCGGAACAGGGTCAGATCAACGCCCTCTAAAATGCTGCGTCCGCCCGCGCGCCAGCCCACGCCGCGCAGGGTCATGACCGGCTCCTCCCGCCGCGCCTCTGCGGGGATAGGCTCTGCCGCCTCCGGCTGTGCGGCGCGGAGCGCCTCCCGGTCGGTCTGCCTCTCAAGGCTTCCGTTTCGGAGCCGCCATACCTCATGGGCAAAGGGCAGGACCTGCTCCAGCCTGTGCTCCACCATCAGCACCGCGTAGCCGGACTCGGCCAGCGTCCGCAACGATGCCATGAGAAACGCCGCACCCCTGCGGTCAAGGTTTGCCAGCGGCTCATCTAAAAGGAGGATCCTTTGCTCGGTTGCCAGGGCGGAGGCGGTGATCAGCCGCTGCTTTTGCCCACCGGAGAGGGTGCGGGTGCCCCATTGGGGGCACAGTGCCATCCGGCCGCAGGCTTTTTCAATACAGCCGCTGATCTTCTCCGGCGAAAAGGCGAAGTTCTCGCAGCCAAACGCCAGCTCGTCCTCCACCCGCTGGTGGATGATCTGCGCGTCGGCGTTTTGCAGCACCACGCCCGCCCTGCGGCAAATGTCGCTTATTCTCTGCCCGGATACGTCCTCGCCGCCGACGCGTACCTCGCCGGAAAGCGTCCCCTTGGTCACGTTGGGGATAACGCCCGACAGGATGGACAGCACCGTACTTTTCCCCTGACCCGAGTCGCCGTACAGCAGGGTAAGTTTTCCGTATTCCAGCGAAAAAGAGGCGTTTTTCAGCACCGGCTCCGGCATATCCTCATAGCGGAAGGACACATTTTTGAACTCGATGGCTCTCACAGCAGCACCGCCCCCATGGCGCACAGCGCGCTCAGCGCCGCGAACGCCCCGTCCTTGGCCTGCAAATGCACAGGCCGGTACACGGTGTACGGCGCGGGATAGGTGGTAAAGCCCCGGGTCTCCACGCTCAGCGCCAGCGTGTCCGACAGGTTGACCAGCCGCACCATCAGTGGGATCAGAAAGGCCCGGTAGAGGATGGCGGGGTTCAAAAGTCCTCCCGCGCCCCGTGTGCGCATGGCCTCCCGGGTCTGCCGCACCTCCGCCCGCAGCAGCGGAAAAAACGTGAAGGTGATGAGCATGGCGAGCGTCAGCACACGAGGCAGGCGCATACAGGAAAAGCCCCGGACAAGGCAGACGGGCGCAAGCCCCAGACCCGGTATGGCCGCAACGCACAGCGCCAGCATTCGCGCGGCGGCGGCAGAGGTCTGGGCAGCGTCCCGGGAGATGGCGTAGGTCAGTGCGCAGAAAATGCCGCACAGAAGCGCCGCGGCGGGCAGCACCACAAGGCAGGGACGGAGATACCCGAACAGCGCCAGCAGCAGCCATATCCCGCCCAGAAAGAAAAATACGCTGGGGCTTTTCGCCATGGCAAGGCCAAAGGCAAAGGTGAACACGGACACGGCAATGCCTGCCATGGGGAAAAGGGGATGCTTCACATACAGTCTTTCGCTCATTTCTTCAGCACTCCCGATTTTTTCAGCTCCCTTGCGATCTTGATGCCGATCAGCGCTCCCAGCGCGGACACGGCGACGACGGCCAGCGTCATCCCCACGGCGGCAAGCGGTGCTCTGTCCGCCACCGCCGCAAGTGGGCTGTCCGCGCCCTTTATGAGCCGGTTATAGAGGTAGTTGAAGGGCAGTGACAGGGGCGTGTGCAGCATGGCGGCCACAAATACGGCGGCATCCTTTTCATATCCCCTGAACAGCAGCAGCACGATAAGCTCGATCAAAACGCCGTTCAAAACGCTGGAGAGGAACATGGGCGGCGACATCATCAGCTGGATAAGCCCCATCATCAGCGCCATGATCAAAAGCGAGCCGGGCTTTCGCACCTTATACAGGCCGATGGCGAAGAACACGCCGATCTGAAGCGCCGTGACCAGCTGGGAAATGCCGAAGATCAGCGGCTGCAGGCTGATCACCAGCGGCATCACCGCGCAGGTGGCCAGCGCCACCGCCGACATGATGGCGAGGAATACCACGTCCTTGATCTGAAATTTCTGCAGGTATTTGCGATTCATATTGCTTGCTCCTCCATTTGTCCGTTTTCCATTTTATATACCCTGTCCGCCACCGCCATGGTGGATGCGCGGTGGGACACCAGAATGATGGTCCTGCCCTGCTTGTGCTTCAAAAGCGCTCGCAGGATCACGCCCTCGTTGATGCTGTCCACATTGCTGGTAGGCTCGTCCAGCAGGATAAGCGGGCAGCCGGAGAGAAACGCCCGCGCCAGCCCGATGCGCTGCCGCTCGCCCATGGACAGCCGTCCGCCCAGCAGCCCGGCGGAGGTACTCAGCCCCTCGGGCAGCGCCTGCACCAGCTCCTCGGCGGAGGCCATCCGCAGCGCTGCCATCAGCTCCTCGTCCGTGGCGCCGGGCTTTGCGACGCGCAGGTTTTCGGCAATGGTAGCGTCAAACAGGTAGGTGCTTTGGCTGACCATGGTGACGTTCCGGTACAGGCTCTCGGTGTTGATTTCGTCAATGTCCGTGCCGTTATAGCGTATCTGACCGCCGGAGCGCTCCCAGAACCGCAGCAGCAGCTTCAGCAGCGTGGACTTTCCGCAGCCGCTTTCCCCTACGATGCCGACGATCTCGTTTTTGTGGGCGGTCATGGAAACGCCCCTGAGCACCGCCTCCCCGCCATAGGCGAAGGATAGATCGTGTACCTCCAAGCCTTCGTAGGAGAGTTCCGTGCCGTTCTCCACGGCCTCCACCTCCGGCTGCTCCTCCAGCAGGCGGAGGATGCGCTCCCCGCTTGCAAAGGTCTGGTTGAGGTTTGCGGGCAGGGCGGACACGGCGATGACCGGGCCGAAGCTGCCGAACACGGCAGTTACGCCCAGCACCATGCGCCCCGCGCTGAGGCTGCCGCTGTGAACGAGGAGTATGCCCACTGCCAGCACTGCCAGTACCGCCAGCGACACGGCGGCCTCCGTAGCGGCGGCGGAAAGGGCCGTTTCCCGCTTGAGGGCCTTTGTCCTGCCCAGCATGGCGTCGGAGCGGCGGTCAACTTCGGCGGCCCGGGCCTCTCCGGCGTTGTAGAGGACCAGCTCCCGTATGCCCTTGATGCTGTCGAGAAAATACGCACCGAAGTCCCCAAGCTCCCGCCTGTACCGCATACCGGACTCGGCCATGCGGCGGGAGAAGAACCGGGGCAGCAGAACGCCGATGCACAGATAGGCCGCCGCCGCGATCAATGACAGATACCAGCTTGCAGCAAGGCCGGTGACCACCATCACCGCCGCCGATACAAGCACGGCGATGCAGACGGGGGAAACGGTGTGGGCGTAGAACACCTCCAGCGTTTCGATGTCCGCTGTGATCATGGTGAGAAGGCTGCCCTTCTGGCGGCTTTCCAGCTTGGCGGGGCAAAGCGCCCGAAGCTTGGTAAAGATTTTATCCCGAAGCACCGCCAGCAGCCGGAAGGCGATATAGTGGTTGCCGTACTGCTCCAGATACCGCAGTCCCCCGCGCAGGACGCCGCAGCCTATGCAGAGGGCCGCAATGGCGCCGTAGGACAGGGGGATGCTCTCGCCGAGAGCCTTTGCGATACCAACCGCACCGAAAAAGGGTACGCCCATGGCGCACAGGAAGCCGAGGCTCCCGTTCAATACCGCCAGCAGCATAACGGTGGAAAGCCTGCCGCCCAAGAGCTTCATCAGCTCCGCCGCGATTTGTATGCCGCTTCTGCGGGATAGATCTTTTTTCATGCCTGCGCCTCCTTTATCAGCTCCAGATAGCCCTGCTCAAGCTCCCGCTGCGCGCAAAACAGCGCGGCATAGCGTTCGCCCCGGGCCATCAGTGAGGCATGGTCGCCCCGCTCGCAGATACGGCCGTCCTCCATGTACAAAATGCTGTCTGCTGCCGCCACATTGGCCAGACGGTGGGTAATGACCGTCACGCCAGCAAAGGTGCTGAGGGAGCGGATGACTTCCATGATGATGCCCTCGCTCTCGGCGTCGATGTTGCCGGTGGCCTCATCGAAAATATAGATCCGCTTGGGGGCGGTGAGGTTGACGGCCAGCGCCAGCCGCTGCTTCTGCCCGCCGGAGATGTCCGCCGCGTCCTCGTTCAGCACAAAATCAAGGCCGCCACGCTCCCGCACAAGACCGTCCAGCCGCACAAGGGCAAGCGCCCGCCACATTTCCTCCTCCGCCGCGTGCGGATTTGCCAGCAGGAAGTTGGCGCGTATGGTGTCGTGAAAGAGAAAGGTCTCGCAGCTTACATGGGCGAGAGAAGCGTAATACGCTTGCCTGTCAAGGCTTTCCACCGGCTTGCCGTCTAAAAGCACCCGGCCGGAGCCGGGGCGCAGCGCCCCGGTCAGCAGCTTGGCGACGGTGGTCTTGCCGCAGCCGCTTTCCCCCACGATGGCGGTCATGCCCCGCTCAGGGAATACGGCGGATACGCCGTGCAGCGTCTCCCGCCCCGGCGCATAGGAAAAATGCACGTCCTCCAGCTCCAGCCCTCCGCCGCAGGGCTGCTCATCGCCCCATGCGGGCTCCGGCTCCTCCAGCAGCGTCAGCATCATTCGCCCCGCACTGACCCCGTTCATGGCCACATGGAAGGCGCTTCCGAAGGCACGGAGCGGCAGGAAGAACTCCGCCGCCACCAGCACCAGAAACAGCGCGGCGGCAACCCCTCCGCCGTTCTGCGTTCCCGACACCGCCAGCGCCGCACCGATTCCTGCGCCGCCAAAGGCCACAAGGTCCATGATGGTCACGCTGGCAAGCTGCATGACCAGCACTTTCATGGTGATTTTCCGAAATTCCTCGGCGTTCTCGTTCATATACGCCTGCCGCCTTGCGTCCGCGCGGAAGAGCTTCAGCTCCTTCAGCCCCTGCACGCTGTCTAAAAACACGTCGCCCATGGCGGTGTATTTGCCCCAGTATTTGGCGAATATGCGCTTTGCAAAGCGGGACACCGCCACGATGGACACCGGGATCAGCGGCACGCAGGCCAGCAGCACCGCCGCCACGCGCCAGTTGAGGAATACGCAGATGCCGAACAGCAGCAGCGGCGAGAGCATGGCGTAGAAAAACTGCGGCAGGTAGGAGGAATAGTACAGATCCAGCTGCTCGATTCCCTCCGTTGCCAGCTGGGTCAGCCCTGCCATTTTTACGGTTTTCGTCTCCCGCACGCCGAGACGCAGGAGCTTTGCGTACAGCTGTGACCGCAGGTTTTTCTTGACGCTGCGCCCCAGCCTGTCCCGCACCGCCGCGGCACGGGTGGTGGCAAGAAAGCGCACCGCCCCACATACTGCTCCCAAAACGAAAGGAAGCAGGTAGAGGGACGCCTTCGCGTCAATAAGGAGCAGATGAAGCCCATAGCACAGGCAGGCCGTAAAGCCGATGCTGCACAAAGAGCCTGTGAGCATCCACGCTACGGCGCGGTAGATATATCGTTTGTCCTCGCCCAATAGGCGCAAAAGCTGTTTATCCGGCATGGGCGTTTCTCCTTTTCCTTCGCATGGTTTCCGCCATATGGCGCAGCACCAGTATGGGGTGGCTCAGCAGCATCCGCGGTCCTGCATAGCGCATCACGGCGCGCATCTGTTGGCGCATTTCCGGCTTGTAGCAATGGATGGGGCAGTTTGAGCAGAAGGGCTTGTTGTCCCCGTGCGGGCATCTGTCCCGCCGCTGCCGGGCGTATTCCAGCAGGGCGGCACACGCCGGGCAAAGCGCCCCGCCCCTTGTCCCATGTACGCCCCGGCAATACCGGCGCACCATGAGAGTAACGGTTTCAATCTCCTTTTCCTTGTTCAAGAGTCATGTTCCTTTCTGTTTTATATGCAGTTAGTTACCTCTAACCTCCCGTCAGAAGAAAAGGCAGGCCACCTGTATGCAGTCTGCCTTTTGTCTGATGCGAAGGCCCGCAGCCGCGCTCGGCTTACAGCACCAGGGAGGGCGCGGTGTAGACCCGTGCCTTCAGCTCGCTGTTGAGCATATACAGCCCCTTGCTGTCTCCGCCGAACAGCTCCATCTTGGTGATGAGGTCGGCGGCGTTCTTCTCCTCCTCGCCCTGCTCCTTGATGAACCAGTCCAGCATCTGCATTGCGCGGAAGTCCTTGGCCTTGTATGCGGCGGCGTAGATGGCGTCGATGCTGGCGGTGACCAGCTTCTCATGCGCCAGTGCCTTTTTCAGCGGGGTCATATGGTCGCCCCGTTCCCACTCCGGCTTTGCGATGGCCGCAAAGGTGACGCCCTCGCCGTTATTCTGCAAATACTGATAAAACAGCATGGCGTGATCCCGCTCCTCCTGCGCCTGCACCCGGTACCAGTTCTCAAAGCCGTCCAGTCCGACGGCGGCGTAGTAGTTGGCAAAGTCCAGATACAGATAGGCGGAGTAGAACTCCTTGTTGATCTGCTCGTTGAGCAGCTTAGATACGTTAGCGTTCATGGTGCTTCTCCTCCATAATGTTGTCTTTTTCCTGCTCCCGGCAAGCGGGGCAGATATACCGGATCCTGAGGTCGTAGGAGAGGATCTCCTGCCCCAGTGCCTCCCGGATCCGCTCCTGCATATCCGGCAGCCGAACGTCCGTGATTTTCCCGCACCGGCTGCAAATCAGGTGATCATGCCGTTCCGTCCGGTCGTACCGGTCCGGCGAACCCGGCTCGGTGATGCGGAGCAAAAGCCCCTCCTCCGCCAAACCGTTCAGGTGCTTATATACCGTACCCAGAGCAATGCTGGGATGCTCCTTTTTCATCTCCAGGAACACCTGCTCCGCCGTGGGATGCCGCTGCAGCTCCGTGACGGCGGCCAATATCTCCTCTGCGTATTTTGGCATACTGCACTCCCCCAAAACAAGAACTATTCTTATTCTTGTTTTCCATTATACGCATATTCAACCTGTTGTCAACAGCCACGGAAGGCTTCCGCTGATTTTTTAACCTTCCATACGCAGGGTTGCCTGCGCCGCAAGGGCTTTTTTCATTAGCAAAAAAACAGCCCTGCAGGATGCCTCTTGCATGGCCGTTTTCGGAGTATCAAAAAATGCCGTGGTTGTACTTGATTTGCCCGTACAGGATAAATGCCAAGCCAATGATAACTGCCGGAAAAACGATATAGGGCATCATGCTCTCATTCCAAAATGCCGCTATATATGCCAGCACAAGAGATATTCCCATAATGAGTGTTCCTGTGCCGACCGCTTTCCCGTATTTAGGAACGTCCTCCTCCTTCACTTTTCTCCGGTTGTAGGAATGTATCGTTCTGATATTCCCCCGTATATTTACGATACCGAGGACGGATATACATATCCCCAAAACCAGCAGCATCATATTTTCCATAGTAATCTCCATTCCGCCGCCTTTCAGTTGGCGGCACAAATAGTAATTATCATTTTCTTAAAGGGCTGCAACTTTTCCATGAACGCCGCACTTTTCGCCGCTTCGCTTGCCGCCCTCCGCCGTTCCTCGCCCTATCTTGCTTATGGTTCATTCTCCGCCCGCTTTTGCAGGAGGGACAAGCCCAAAAAGCAGAGTGCAGAGAAGGCGATGCCGCAAAGAGTATATGTCCCGTTAAAGAACAGCAGATTGACTGCGTACCGCATGGGCATCCGGGTAAAGAGCACCGCATACGGCTCGATCGTTCCAATTGCCTCCATGACCGCCGTGACACGGAACGGACTGATCCCGCACAGATACGCGCCGAGGAAATACAATGTCAGCTTCTCGGCAACGGCAGGAAGCAGGAGTCCGAGTACATAAAACCACGGTTTTTGCTTCTTGCAATACTTCCACAGATACAGCGCCCCGAAGCAGTACGGCAGCAGCGCAAGGCAGGCTCCCTGCGCAGTCAGGTGCAGCTGCAGCCCGAATAGAAGAAAGACCATCCGAATCAAAAGGTATCCGCCGAGAATGATCCCCCAGCAGATCAGCAGGGATCTCAAGATGAGTTTCCTATGTGCGGGTGCTTCATGGTTATACATTTTCTTTTCCTCCTTACAGATTCTCATTTTTCAAGGCGTCGATGGGATTGTCCTTTTTTACCTTGCTCATTGAATACATCATGGTGGCGAATACGACCAGAAACACGCTCAGTACGGCGATGCCGATGGCTGCCCACGGTAGATGGAAGGAGGTTTCATAGGCCGTTGTGACCGCGCGGTAGATGAGATATGTAATGCCGCAGGACACCGGCAAACCGAGAAGCAGTGCCTTGGAGCCGTACAGCAGGCACTCGTAATTCATCATCCTGCGAAAGCCCTCCTGCGTCATGCCCACCGATTTCAGCATGGCAAACTCCCGGCGGCGCAGGCTGATATTCGTGGAGATCGTATTGAACACATTGGCCGCGGCAATCAGGGAGATCAGCACGATAAAGCCGTAGGCAAATACCCGGATAATGGTTACGACATTCCGGTTTGTCTCGGCGTTTGCGGCGTAGTCGAAGAGCTGCCGGCTGCTGAGACCGTTTTCCGTCAGCACGGTCGCCAGATTTTCAAAGCTCGCGGTGTGATCGCTCGATGTGAGGAAATACTCTGTATTACGGAATTGATTCAGTGCCGCCTCGGGAACCACGCTCTCCAGCATGCTGTACGGATAGATCATATTGATGGCCACCGGCGTGCTGCGGCTGACAAAGAACGGAGCCTCCTCAATGGTTTTTTCGGACCGCAGCGTGTATTTTGCAAAGGATTCCCCGTAGGGCAGCTCGATGATATCGTTCTCATTGTCTCTGTTTTGATAGAGGACGACCTTATTGCCGTTCTCGTCGATCCGGCTGTCTTTTCTGTAATATCCGTCGATCTCTACATAGTAAAGCCCCTCGATCACGCACCCATCGCCCTTGAGCGTGTCCATCGTGACAAACTTCTCAAGCCGGCGGTCAAACTCAATATTACGGTCAAGCGCGATCCCCAGGGGATTGTCCCGGTCATAGTAATCCGCTTCCTTCAGATTGTACTTTTCCAGTAACCTGTTGAACTCGGCGTCCGCAACGAAGTACAGATAACCGGAGATGCCGAGCTCCTTCGGCGCTGCGTCCTCACGCTCCATGCCGAAGTCGGCAAAACGGTCGGCAAACATTGCCGTGACATATTCGCGGGAGATATCGCCCTGCAAAAACTGTTTCTTGGTATAGGTACCTCCGGTGACATTCTGCTCGGAGAAAAGCAGCTCCAGAAGCGCATCGGGCGTCATGGCGGAGGAAGCGTCTGACTCCGCCGCGTAGATCAGGTCGAATTGATCGGAGGTCAGCCCTCCCTCGGCGGATTCCATCATGTAGTCGGTGAAGGCCGCCGCAGAAACAAAGAGGACGATGCTCATAAAGAGGCTGACAACGGTGGTTCTGTATTTTTTCCGGTTGCGCTTATAGTGCTTGCCGGCAAGGACGCCGGGGAGTCCGAACAGCTTGTAGGCAAGCGTTGAGGTTCGGACGGGTCTGCCGCTTACCTTGATGTCCATGCTCTGGCGGATCGCCTCCACGGCTGATACCCTTGTGGCCCTTTTCGAGGGAATCCATGCCGAGATCAGAACCGTGATAAGTGCGATGGCCGCAGCAATGAGGACAGCCTGCCACGATACGCAGATCCGCATGGGAATGTCCGCACGGACGATGGAGGAGAATTTGTCTCCGATCAGGAGGAGCGTTATGCCGATACCTCCGATACCCACCAGAATCCCCAGCGGGATGCCGACGGCACTGACTGCCAGCGCCTCAAACAGCACCATTCTCCGAAGCTGCTTTTTTGTGGCGCCCACCGAGGACAGCAGGCCGAACTGCCTTGTCCGCTCCGAGACGGAGATGGAGAATGCGTTATAGATGAGCGATACAGAGCCGAACACGATCAGCGCGATGATGATGGCGGCAAGGCTGTAAAACGCGCTGAGGAAAGAATCAAAGCGGGCCGCGCCGGAATACAGCAGGACCTTCGTGTTGTAGGCATAGCCATACTCTTGCGTATAGCCCATTTCCTTCATGAAGTTATACACCCCGGTGGGCTTGTGCAGCTTGAAATAACAATGGATCAGAGACTGTTCGGCGGATTCGGTGTCCGCTGCCGTAAGCGCTGTGTACCCGGGCGCGGAATAGTCCTCAAAGGCGGGTCTTTCATAGATACCGACCACCGTATAAATTCTTGGTTCGGTGTTTTCGAGCCTTTCGCCGCTCATAACCTCCACCTGCGTTTCGCTGTCATAGGTGTATACGGGCGTGCCCTGTCCCAGCCTCCGGCCGTCAAGCATTCTGTCACCCACATCAAGCGTGACGGTGTCGCCGAGCTTATAATTCACCTTGCCGTTTGATGTCAGGTGCTCCGGCAGAATGATTTCCGTGGAATCCTTCGGCAGCGTACCTAGAAGGAGATGCACCGGCATTGTCTCAAAATATCCGGAGGCCACATCGCCACCGAGCACATACAGATAGGGCTTGCGCTCATTGACGCTGTCGATCTTCGCATAACCCAGAACCTGCGCATAGGCGGTGGAGGAAACCTTGCCGGAATCGCGGATGTCCTCATAGTCCTTGTATGCAGCGTCATAGACCGCTCCGTGCCAGTCTCCGCTGCTGTAGATCTCGCACCGCAGCACGAAGTTCTGCATACTGGAGACAAAGGTCGTGGACGCGCAGATCATCGCCGCCGAGAGCATAATGCCGATGATCGTGACGATGGTTCTCGTCCTGTTTTTCTTCAGGCTCTCTAATGTTACCTTGCTGAAAACATTCATCTGCGGATCACCTCGTCTCTGGTGATTTTCCCGTCCTCTATGGAGAGGATGCGATCCGCCTGCAGGGCGATACTCTCATCGTGGGTGATGACAAGGAGGGTCTGCCCGTATTTTTCGTTGGAAACCTTCAAGAGCTCCACGATCTCCCGGCTGCTTTTGGAGTCAAGATTTCCGGTGGGCTCATCGGCAAGCACCACCGCAGGCGCATTCATCAGAGCCCGGCCGATGGACACCCGCTGCTGCTGGCCGCCGGAGAGTTGGTTCGGCAGGTGGTTCTCCCGGCCGGTAAGCTTCAGAGTGGTCATCAGCTCAGCCAGGCGATTTTGATTGACCTTCTGCCCGTCCATAAGTACGGGGAGCGTGATGTTTTCCGTGACATTAAGCACCGGAATGAGATTGTAAAACTGATAGATCAGTCCCACCTGACGGCGGCGGAAGATGGCAAGCTGTTCCTCGTTCTGCGCGTACACATCCTTGCCGTCCATAAATACCTTCCCGCCTGTAGGCCGGTCTACGCCGCCGAGGATGTGAAGCAGTGTGGATTTGCCCGAGCCGGAGGGGCCGATCACGGCGACAAACTCTCCCTTCTCCACCGAAAAGGAAACGCCGTCCAGTGCCCGCACCTCGTTCTCGCCCTTGCCATATACCTTTGTCAGGTTTTCCACTCTCAAAATCTCCATATCGGGATACTCCTTTCGCTTTTTACACCCCCATTCTATTTTGTCAAGGTGACACGGCGGTGACTTTCAGGTGACGGATCCGTCACTTAGTAAAAAAGGGAGCCGCCGGTCAGACGGTTCCCTTATAAAAGCGGATGGTGAACATGGCTCCTGCGGGCTTGCGGTTCTCTGCCTTTACGGTTCCCCCTTGACCGGTTATGATCATGCGCGACAGCGCAAGCCCGATCCCAAAGCTTTTGCCGTCGGAATCCTTGCCCTTATAGAAGCGCTCAAAGATATGGGGCAGATCCTCCGGAGAAATGCCCGTGCCGTTGTCCTTAATTATAATTTCGGAATACAGGGCGTTTTCGGCTGCGTCGATCTCAATCCTGCCGCCCTCGGGGGTGTGTTCCATGCAGTTCTTCACAATATTGCCGATGGCTTCGCAACTCCACGAAAAATCTCCCCGGAAAGCGCCGTCCGCATGGATGAGCAGCGCCTGCCCGCGCAGCTCCATGGGAATGAGCAGGGTCACACAGGACTTTTTGAGCAGCTCCTCCAGACTGACCTGCTCCTGCTTGAACTGCACCGTGCCGGCGTCCAGCCGTGAGATCTTCAGAAGTGTGGTGATCAGCCAGTCGATGCGGGAGAGCAGCTCGTAGAGCTCATGGATCAGCTGCTGCCTGCGCGCGTCGGTCAGCTTCGGATCCGACAGCAGTCCAATCAGCAGATTGATAGAGGTCAGGGGTGTGCGGATCTGGTGAGAGATGTCCGCGATGGAATCGGCAAGATATGCCTTTTCCCTTGTCAGCGTTTGCTGCTGCTCACGCAGGCGTATGGTCATCTTATAGATCTCACTGTGGAGGATGCTCAGCTCGCCCTCTGAATAGCTGTCAAAATCGATTGCATGATCGCCGTGCAGGATCTGATTGATATCATCCGCAAGGGAAGAAATCCTCTGATACCTCTTATAAGTGCTGATGCAGAAGACCAGCATGAGGAGCAGAGAAAGCCCTGCGGCTGTCAGCCCGGCGCGAATGTCGAAGAAAAAGCAGACGGCGCAGGCGGCTGCGGAGAGCAGCAGCTGCCACAGCAGTGCCTTTCGCACCTCTTTGTTTTTCAGCAGCTTGATCATGCGTCCACCTTATATCCTGTCCCGCGAACCGTCAGAATGATCTTCGGGTCGGTGGGGTCATCCTCAATCTTCTCCCGCAGCCGCTTGATGTACACCGTCAGCGTATTGTCATTGACATACTCGCCGGCAACATCCCAGATGGCGTCAAGAAGCCGCTCACGGGTAAGCACGATTCCCCGATTGTTGATGAAAAACAGCAGAAGCCGGTATTCCAGTGCTGAGAGGAACAGGTCCCTGCTGTTCTTCACCGCCGTGCCCTTTTCGGTGTCCACCACCACATCACCGAGCTTCACCGTTTTGCCCATGCTGCCGGTGAGGCGGAGCACATTTCGGATGCGGGAGATAAGCTCTCGTGGGCGAAACGGCTTTGGAATGTAATCGTCGGCGCCCAGGTCGAAGCCCGTAACGGTGCTGAACTCGTCGCCTGACGCGGTAAGGAAAATAACGGGGACATCAAACTCGGCCTTGATCGCTCTGCAGGCCGCGAAGCCATTGCCCTCCGCCAGAGACACATCCAGCAGCACAAGATCCGCCTTTTCCTCCGCAAGCAGCTTCATGGCCGCCGCCTGCCCGGATACACTTCGCACAAGGTACCCTTCGCTGTTCAGATATTCGCTCAGGCTCGCAACGATAATTTTATCGTCTTCTACCAATAGTATCTTTATCATAGTCAGTCCTTTATTCTGATTGCCGCGGAATCACAACCACTTCCCGATGAAGCCATATTCCACACGGTTGCCATCGTCCCATTCTGCAATCACACGGTAAACAAAGCTGCCGCTTTTCAGATCGAACGCATATCCTCCGTCATACGGAAGAATGCCTGTGATTGTCTCAACCTCGCCGCCGTTTTGGGGGACGCATTGTATCCGCACTGTATCCGGCTGCACCTCGAAATATAACCAGATTTCGTTTGACTTTCTGTGGGAAACCAGTCCTGCTCTGACTGCCGTTATCTCCGGCAGAGAGGACTCTTCCCCGATCTCATACCCGCATCCAATGATGGAGCTCATGGTTCCATCCTCATTCGGTTCCGGGGACTGCCAGTAGAAGGCGCAGGGGGATGCCGTGATTTCATCTGTTTCACCCATTGACCCGGACATGGCATTCACCTGAAGCTCCGGTATGGTGATTGGGTCGGAGGGCTGTGCCTCCTTATACGGCAGATTCATTTTTACTTCAAACTCTACCCAGTTTGCCATCGGCTCGGAATACTCCGTGCCCTCCTCGTACCGGAACTCCGTCTGCAAGCGGTATCGTTCCCCGGCTATCAGGTTATACGGCGCCGTCAGGTCATAGGAGAGCTCGTTATCCATGCCGCTGGGAAGGCTGTACTGGATGGCGGGATAATCAACCTGACGTGCGGGCGTGACCTTTTGCCATCCACCGTCCTTCATTTGATACAGCTCAAACGCCTGCCCGTAGGCAATCGTCTTGCCGGAATCGTTTTTCCAGCGCAGGTCGAGCCGGAGATTCACGCTCCCGCCGCCAATGCGCACAACCTCAAAGCCTACGCCCTCGGCATCGCTTCCCGCGTCAAGAATGCGAAGCAGCTCGTTCTGCGGAAATTGTGGCTCCGGCTGCTTCTCGCAGCGATAATATGTCACCGCCGCAAACGCACATGCGGCAATGGCAATCAGCGCAAGAACGACCACCCATATCACGGAAACCTTTCGTTTCATCATGGTGCACCTTCCTTTCTATCTTTTTGTTCTCTTTTTCCTGCGGCTCAGCAGAAACACGGGATTGGGGTAAAAGTTCAAATCCTCCCGCCACTGATTTCAAGCTTTCTTCCGCACAGATCGGCGTACCGCCGCTCATGCGTCACCAAAAGCACGGTGTTGCCCCGGCGGTTGACGGCGAGCAGCAGCTCCATGATCTCGTCCGCCGCCTTCTTATCGAGATTTCCGGTGGGCTCGTCAGCAAGGAGAATCACCGGGTCGTTGATCAGGGCGCGGGCGATGGCCACGCGCTGTCTCTGTCCGCCGGACAGCTCACTCGGCAGATGCTTCAGGCGGTTCTCAATGCCCAAAAAGCCCGCCAGCTCCCGCAGCTTCGTCTTATCCGGCTTTTTGCCGTCCAGCAGCAGCGGCATGATGATGTTCTCCTCCGCCGTCAGAATGGGAATCAGGTTGAAGTCCTGAAAGATATAGCCGAGCTTCCGTCTGCGTATTCCGGATAGCGTCTCGTCATCGGATGAGCAGACGTCCACACCGCCCACCTCCACGCTGCCGGAGGTGGGATGCTCAATACCGCCGATCAGGTTCAGAAGGGTGGTCTTGCCGGAGCCGGACTGCCCCACGATGGCGACCATTTCACCCGGCGCAACGGTGAAGCTGACATGATCCACGGCGTAGATATCCTCATCGCCCTGCCGGAACACCTTGGTCAGATTTTTTACTGTAACTGCATTCATCAGGAAATCTCCTTTCTGCACGGTCATAGCGGACGAAGTACGCGCTTGAGTGAGCGGTGTACGGGATGCCAATGGGTAAACAGCAGCAGCGCCGCCAGAGCCGCATATACTGTGAGCATTCCGCCGTCAAGGTGCAGCGGGGCTTTCTGCCATGCGCACAGCAGCGCCGTCAGCGGAAGGCTGATCAGAAACGGCGCGGCAACGGCAGCGCCGGCGGAGATCCCGTCCTGCCGGATATAGGAGCGGTATAGCGTCCGCTTTGACGCACCCAGCCTGTAAAGGGAGCGGATCAGCGGGCGGCTGCCCTCGATGTAGTCGCAGAGCCGGACATAGAGGATCAGCAGGATGAGCAGGAACAGCGCCGCAAAGATGTACCCCAGCAACAGATACACGCCGGAGGACATCTCCCGCAGGAAATCCGACCCAGATTGGCGGTTGGTGACAGCATACTCCGCGCCTGCAAAGTGCGCCCGCAGGGCGGTCTCCACCTGCGCGTTCATGGCAGGATCGGTCAGGGCGATCTCGATGCCGGTTGCCGGCTCTGAGGCGATGATGTCCGCATACAGTTCATCGCTCACATAGATATCCAGCGCCCATCCGGACGGCTTCGTGTCCGTCAGCGCGGCCACCGTCAGCGCGGTCACATCCTCCGGTGCGGGCTGCTTGATACCTCCATTTACATCGTAATACGCTTCTGACCGGCAAAGCCGCAGTACATCTCCGACGCCGCGTTCCGCCTTGCGGCTGACGGCGATCTCATATTTGGAAAGCGTTTGAGACACCGCGCCAAGACCGCTGTATGGTCGGATACGCAGTGGTGTCTCCACCTCCTCCGGGGACTCCGGCAGCAGGATATAATCGTCCGGCTCATATACGGGACGCGTCTGCTTCACACCCACCAGAGAGGAAACATACGCCATGTCCTCAGCCGAAAAGCCTTCTCCGTCATGGGAGGAACGGGAAACCTTTAACCCCCATTCCTCCTCCGCGCCCGTGACCTGCAAGGCAACAGTGAGGATGTTGAACAGAAGCAGAAAAACTGCCATGACGGGAACGGAAACAGCAAGGCAGGAACGGAGGCTGCGGTTCGTGCGGCTGCGCCACAGGCCGCAGAGGGTTGCCGCCGGGATGAAACGCCGCCGGAGGGGCTTTCGTCCGCGCTTGACCTTCGGCGCATTTTCCGCATCGTTCAGCAGCGCCCGCGCAGGCTCGCGGCTGTACCGGTGCAGGGTCATGCCCAGCGACAGCCCCAGTGTAACGAAGAAAACCGCTAAATGGAGCAGAACATTCATCGGCTCCACATGAAAGATCAGCCACGCGAGGCTATCGTGACGGATCTCAAGAAACGCCGTGAACAGCGCTTTCAGCGATACGACGGAAAGAACCACGGCGCAGGCTGCCGCAAGCAGAAACACCGCCGCAAGCTCCGCGGCAAGCAGGGCGCTGATCTGACGGCGGCTGGCTCCGCAGGCGCGGAGCGTCCCAATGTCAGAGGTAAAGCGCTTCAGGTGACTTCGGTAAGCGGAACGCACCACCGATACTGAGAGTAGAATGACCAGCATATTGACGAGCAGAAGGCTTCGCTGCCCCGAAAGATGGGACGGATCGGTGGATATCCCGTGGGCGTATTCATAGCTGAACGCAGTCGGGAGCAGGGCTTCGTTTCCAGACGCTTCCATGCGCTTGCGGATCTCGTTCTCAAAAACGGTCACGCTCTCCGAATTTCTCCATTCCTCGTCCGACAGAATATGAAGATAGATGGTACCGTCACGATAAACGGGCGCGGACAGTCCGCGGATACCCTCAAAATAAGGCACATCCGCTTCCGTTGCGTTCCCAATGTGATAGGTTTCACCCGCAGAACGGGCAAGAAGATATTGCCGCGTGCCCCATGCATTGCTGTCCCGGTAAATGGAGATCAGCAGCGGCAGCAGAAACGCGCAGGTCAGCACCGCAAACAGCACCGCATGACGGCGGGGACTGCGCGTGAATGAGCGTTTCATATAGAGCAGATAGGTCATAAATAAGCCTCCTGTTCAACATGGTTTATAAAATGGCGGCAGGGCAGCGACCTTGCTGCGCAAAGCCACTGCCCTGTGTATATGGCCTGTGGGCATTGCGGTGTCAATCGCGCCTACGGGTCGATGATTTATGTATCAAATTTCCCTTTTATATGTCCTTATGTGGCTTCGTAATTGTTGCCACCGCCTCCCGCAGTTCCTCACTGAACTCGTCGAGATCGCCGAGTGTGATAACTCCCTCATTGATCATACGGCAGATGATTGGAAGAGGATCCGATCCTCTCATGGAGATCTGCACGCCGGCACAGCGTCTATCCTCACGGATGCGCTTGCATAACTCCCAAAACTTATCAGCTTCGGAACCGTCTCCACACAACAATTCGATATATTCCTTGTTCAGCCTCCCGATATAAGCCTCCTGCCATCCGGCAAGCTTGCTTCGGAACAGAAGCCAATCCCGTTTAGAACTCCAATTGGATTGCATGCTTTTGCCTCCTCTCCTTGAACTTCATTAATCATCCTGATTTCTTTCAAATTCACGGAACAGAAAGTGAAAACGCTGCTGTGCCGCACCATACACATCAATATCCGGATATTTCCTTTTCGCCGTCTCATGTTTTACATCACAGCGTATATCTATTTTTATTATACTATAAAAAGTGCATCAAGTAAAAACAATCTGCAATTTTAAGGAGTTTTTAATATTTAGAGCTCCTGTTTTTCACTGTATTCGCTCTCCTTAATAGCTTTAGGGTTATTGTATGGTATGGGGGTGTTCTTTACACGCCACACCTGTCTTTTCTTCAGCTTCGTGCTTCCCGGAAGATCTCACGCCGTGCTGTCTGTTTTCTTTGATTATGGCATCCCACCTCATGGGGTGGCCCCAGTGCGGTTTTCGTGTTGTTCACCGAGTGGAAAAGCAGGCTGCCGAGAATACCGCAAAGCCCCGCCGGAATTGCTCCGGCGAGGCTTTGCCTTTGACCACATAAAATGCCACAGACAGGTGTGGAACACATGGGGGATGCGGGTCACAAGATGTTAGAAAAGGAATTTAAATCGAGAGGAAACCGCCAAAAACAGCTAAAAAGTGTAGGAAAAATATTGCGGTAGCTCTTTGGTTATTTCGATTGCGGCATTGGCGCATAATTCAACGCCATAATTGCAAAAATCAAAGCTACAAACACGAGCAGAGCAACAGCGATGATACGCTTTATCTGGTTTTCTCCACAGCTTCAGCGGAGGATAATATAAGAAATCCCCGATCGGAGTCGGGGATTTCTTATATTGGCAGCAACGCACAGTCCTTAGTCGAGCGCGGAGCTTCCGCTATCCGGGTTTGGACGCCAGCCGTCCATGAGCTTGTCGTTCTCCATGATAAAGGGGCTTGCCGTATCCTGTCCCCATGAGGTGTCATATTTTCCCATAAGGTAATCGCTCAGTGACGTTCGGTCCGCAAAGCGCAGCATCCGGTACGGCTCCTGAAAGGCAACCTTTTCTACAAAGTACAGCGTCCCGTCCTTCGCCGTCAGAAGTACGCCAACATGCCCGACAAACAGCAGAGATTCCTCCTCGGTCGGCTTATCGTGGAAGAATACCGTGATGAGGCGGATCCGTTCATTCTCCCGAAAGGTAACGCCGCGGGAAGCCCATTCCTCTTGTACGGTTTGTACATGACGCTTGATCTCCGTGGTATCCTCCGCCTTCATGGAGGAATACAGTGCGCGGAAATCTGCAAGGCTGCTTCCGCCCAGCGCATCGGGATCTGTTTTCAGCGTTTCCTCGTCCACAAACAGCACATCTTCACCAGCATTGATTTGAGAGTCTGCGCTCACGGAGAGGAAGTCCCCAAACAGGTTCATGGCGGTGATCCGGCAGTTATAGCCCGGAAACGTCCCGTTTTTCGCCGTCCATTCGTCCTGCATTGCGTAAGGGTCATATTTCGTATACAGCAGTTCTGCTTCCTCAAAGCCATCCGTAAGCCATTCCTGCTTCACGCTGTCATTAAAGCGGTCCACACGGCGGAAAAAGCTCTGAATACGCCTGTCCGACACGCCTGTGTCGGAGAGCAGCTCCTTCAAAAGTTCCCTTGATCCGCTGTCGTTCAGGTTTGTGTACTCGATTTTATTTACTGCCGGCTGCAGTTCAGAAAAATCTCCACTTCTTCCACAGCCTGCAAGTACAGAGACGCCAAGAAGCGTGCATAACGCAAGTGCTGCTGTTTGCTGGTTCAATTTCATCTATTTTGAGCTTCCTTTCTTCGTCTGCAAAACTCTTCGTGCTGCTTAGGATACCTCTTAGCGCATAATATCTTTGTTAAGAGAGCGCGGTTTGCGGAGATGCCTTCAATCATTGCCATTGCATTGAAGGCATCAACATAGCGAAAGGATTCTTAACGTATCCGCAAATTTGTTCTCAATGTTCTTCATCCATCGGTGCGGCGCAGTCGCTGTAACGGGCGCAGAAGTCACATGCGTGAAGGCAGCCTTCGCCATGACTTTGGCAGCCGCTTTTCCCGCAGAATCATCTGCGTATAGCCTTTCCCCGCATTCGACCGTCCCATACCTTTGCCCGCCATAATAATTCACAAGACGATGTATGCTAATAGCGCGAAATATTCTGCCCGTCCTCGGTTAGCTGTATGCTGCCGTCAACAACGGCAATATCAAACAGGTGCGTCTGCGGAGAATCCTTCTGGTCAATCCCCTGCACACGGACAACGCCGTCGTCCTCACGGATAAAGGATAAATCATACCATTCCGTGCAGAATAGGGTATCGTATTTCAGCGTGTCTGCCCCAATCTCTGCGGCACGGAAGGTGAAGGTGAAAAGGCCGGAGGTTCGCCCAAAACCGAGAACGCAGACCTCATCTATTCCGTCTCCATCTACGTCGAAAACGATGGAATCGTAGATCGGGTAGTCGTCATGCAGCAGTGTGTCCCTTTCTCCAAAAAGCATGGCGCTGACTGTTTCTATGTACTGCGCCTGTTTTTCCTCCAGACTTTCTCCGTTTTCAGTGACAATCCAGCACTCCGGGATATAGCTGGAAATAGGATTTTGCCACGGAATGACGTAGATATCATCCGGATCGAGCGCATACGCGGCAAGGATATACCGCATTTGCTCACTACTTGCACCGCGAAGCGCCAGCAGTTCTTGTGCAGTGCTGTCTCTTGGAGATGCCGTATGCGGAAGCAAGCCAAAGCAATAACTGTCCGGAGCCATCTGCCAGACATAGACATCCAGTCCTGCGGACGCATCCAGATCGAAGTATTCCGGATACTGCGCACGAAGCGGTTGCAAATCGAATGCCGCGGAAACATCTCCACCGGCGCAGATTCGGCTCAGATATTCCTGAAACTCCCTGCCCGACACCGCATACCGCTTGCCATTTTGCTCAATGTCCACCATTGTGTTGTCAGAAAGGCTATATCCGCTGATTCTGATATAGCTTCCATCCTGCAGCTGCGCACTGATCTGATATCCCGGCGTCAGTCCGGCATATTTATCGCTACGCTTGCAGTTTTTAACTCCAGCCAGACGGGAGTTTAACTCGCTGATCTGTGCCGGGGTCATTTCAATGGCAACCGGATCGTCCGCATTTCTCATATCAAAGTGATTTGCAGAAGCAATCGTGTTGGCTGACACATCGAATTGGAACCCGATCGGATTTGTCAGGAAACAGACTGCAATCACAGCGCAGACAATTACGGAAGCCAAAACGATCCAGAATGCGGGCTTCTTATAGTTCATCACGGACTTTACACGCTCCTTTACTCCGATTTCACCAAAAGCAAGGGGACACGCTGCAATCAAACGACGATCGACGCTGCAAGCCACAAGTGCCTGTGTATAATCGGCTCTTTGCTCATTGTTCATCTTCCTGATAACCTTTTCATCACAGGCAAGTTCAATATCCCGGCACAGCAGTATATAGCTGAGCCACATCAGCGGATTGAACCAATGAGTTGTCAGCAGCAGGAAACCGAGTGGCTTCCACCAATGATCCTTGCGGCGGATATGCGTCTGCTCATGGGCAATTACATGATCCATCTCGCGGCTGTCCATATGATACGGAAGATAGATTTTGGGTCTGATGATTCCCAGCACAAAAGGAGAGCAAACATTTTCGCTTTGATAGATATTATCCCGCAGAATCACCGCTTCACAGACCTTGCGGCGCAAACACCAGTAGCTCACAGCAGAGTAGAGGAAAAGGGCTGCTATTCCGAAAAGCCAAATCCACGCTAAAACCGGAATCCATATTTGCAGCGGATTTGCACTTGCGCCCGGAGCGGGCGTGAGCGAACCGCTGATTACTGGGTTGATAACATGATTGAGGACGGGAACGCCTGTTTGAACAGAAGGTGTCTGCTCCATCATAATGGTCGGGCTGATCGTTTCTGCGCTTGGCATCAGGCTCAGTACGCTTTCTATCGAAAACGGGAAAACCATCCGCACAGCGACAATGCCCCAAAGCAGAGCATTTACCCATTTTGGAGCTTTTTTCAAGCAAAACCTCAATGCCAAAACCGCAACCACGATCCAGCTTGCGGATATGCTCATATTGACGATCTTCAGAAAAAGTTCGCTCATGTCACTTCCCCCTTTCGGATCCGGTCAATCATCTGCTGCACTTCGTCAAGTTCGTCATTAGATAAATCCTGCCGTTTGGTAAAGGCAGCGATAAAAGCCGGTAGAGAGCCTTCAAACTTCTTTTCTACCAGTTCGTCGATCTCACACGCCTGCGCTTCATCCTTTGATACAAGAGCGGTCACAATGCCATCTTCATTTTTCAGTACGCCGCGTTCCCCAAGGCGTTTGATAACGGTATAAGTCGTGGTTCGCTTCCATCCCAACTGTTCCTGACACAGCTTTACAAGCTGCGCGGCGGCGATTGGTTCATGCTCCCACATAATCAGACAGAACCGGTATTCACCCTCATGAATCTTTGGTATCTCCATATGCAAGCCCTCCTTGTCTACTATGGTAGACTCTATGTATAGTCTACACGATTAGACATTCAAAGTCAATAGAGTTCATAGAAAAGTTACACAGGCAGCCGCAGAAAAAGCGGCTGCCTTTTTATGCCTTCTCATTCCTTGTCACCCGTAACCGGGTCTACATATTCTTTGATTCTAATCTGATCCGCGGCATAGTCCTCCTCAAGTTGATTCAGGATATATGATTCCCTTGATATGCAGGGCGTTCCGGACGTCCAGCGGGAGTTCCCTTTTCTGGAAAGCCTTCTTTCCTTTCAGGAATTGGACTGCGCGGAAATGACGCCGATGCTGCAGAGCGTCACGGAGTATTGCGAGCAGCCTGTTCCGAAAGGTCAGCAGTGCTGCCGTGACATCGGTGCTCTGAAGCAGTGGACGCTCCGGCAGGCAGGCAATGACGCTTTCAAGGCCTACCGCAAGGAGTGTAAGCGGCGCTTTGCGTGGATCAAGGCCGGGCGCATATCCGGTGAGGATTTCTACGCTTGGAGCGAACAAGCCAGAGCGCAGAAAAAGGAATGCGACGAGGGGACCATCGCCTTGGAGGACTTCCAGCGGTGGCTGAAGGAGTCATAAAGCGTAGGGAGCCGGTCAAATGACCGGCTCCCTACGCTTTACTTATATTGCTGCCTGCCGCAGAGTGCGTCAGCCATTACTTTGCAGCCTTCTTGGCTTCCTTGGCAGCCTTGTCAGCCAGATAGTACATACTAGGAGTGTTGTAGTACTCCTTCTGCAGATCCTTCACCTGCCTGCACATCACCAGCAGACCAATCATGTTCAGGATGACGACCACTGCCAGAAAGCCATCGAGGATCATATACATGGTGGTCACGTTGGAGAACGCGCAGGCGATGCAGATGAACAGGGGATAAATAAACACCCACACCTTGGAGAACTTGCGGCCGAACAGGATCTCGGCCTGAATTTGGCCGAAGAAGCCAGCGGAGATAATCGTAGAGAACACGAACAGGAACACCGTGACGGCGACGAAGATAGCGCCGAAGTTGCCGAATACGGACTGGAAAGCAGCCAGTGCCAGCTGGCCGGAGCTCAGGCCCTCCTGCGTCCACACGCCGGAGCACAGAACGGTCAGGGCGGTAATGGTGCAAATAATGATGGTGTCCGTAAAGACTTCGAAGATACCGAACTGGGCCTGACGGATGGGATGATCCGTTTCGGCGGTGCAGTGGCCGGCGATGGTGGAACCAACGCCCGCCTCATTGGAGTACACGCCGCGGGCAGCGCCCCAGCGGATCGCAGCCATGATGGTGGCACCGGCGAAGCCGCCCACAGCGGCGCGGCCGGTGAAGGCATCCCGGAAAATCATGCCAAAGACAGCAGGGATCTCACCCACGTTGGCAAAGATAATGACCAGAGCGCCCACCACGTACAGGCAGGCCATCACAGGAACCATGATGTCAGTGACGCTGGACACGCGCTTGAAGCCGCCGGCCAGAATCACACCCACCAGAACGGCGATGATGATACCGGTGATCGTCTGATTTGCGCCGAACACGTTAAACTGCTCAGCAGCAGAAACACCCTGAGAGGCCAGAGAGGGAACCAGCTCGATCATGAAGAAGAAGGCGTAGCCGACGCCGAACACGAGACCGATCTTCTTGCCCAGACCGCGCAGGTAGTAAGCCGGGCCGCCAACCCACTCGCCCACATCGTTCTTACGACGGTACTTAATGCCCAGCGCGACCTCACAGTACTTGGTGCACATCCCGAGGATGGCCAGGATCCAGATCCAGAACACGGCGCCGGGGCCGCCCAGGGCAATAGCCACGGGCACACCAACGATGTTGGAAGCACCGACAGCGCAAGCCAACGCCGCGAACGCAGCGGAAATGGGACGAACCTTACCCGCTTCCTTCTTGGCGAACATCTTACCGAAGGTCTGGCTCATGGCGTAGCCGAAGTGCCGGATCTGAGGGAAGCCCAGATAGATGGTCAGGAACAGGCCACCGCCGCCGATGAGGATCAGAATGGGAATGCCCCAGAACCAGTTGCCGAAGTCTTGAATCACCTTCAAAATAGCCATACTTTTTCTCCTTTCACGCGAAACAATGTGTGGTTTTCTCTGGGATTGCGTTTTGTGTCTGTGCGTTTTCTGTGCTTCTGCCAGGGTTTTTCGGTGGGTAGGGGAGGATCTCTCAGTTCAGCAGACGCTTCACCGTCTCATAGGTGATATTGGGGACATTCTGGAACGTCTGCCGCATATCCACGCGCTCGGTGAGCATATGTCCGTCGCGGCCGAAGGTACCGATATTGACAACGGGGACGTCGATCTGACGGATCTTATCCACCGGGTGCGTGTATTTTACGCCGTACTGGGGCATATTCGTCTCCAGTGCCTGAATAGCCAGCGTATCGTCGCACACGGCCATAAAACTGGAGTCGGAGATGTAGGGGTAGAACATACGGGTCTTGATCTGGCGCTGGGCCTCGGGCCGCACCACCTCGATGGCGCTCTCCACCGCGTCCAACAGAGCCTTTTCCTTGGCCGTGCGGCCGGTCATCTCGATACGGGCGCTGAAGATAGAGCCGAAGAACACTACCACGGCGGGGGACTTGTCCTCAGACCACTTCCAAGCCTCCTGCACCACACGCAGGCCGAACAGCCGCAGATCCAGCTCGGGATCGTCCTTATGCAGCTTCACGGCAAACTCGTGAATGGCCTTCTTGAACGCCTCGCCGTGCGCGGCGGCCAGCTCGTTGTAGAACTCGTTCCAGGTGTAAACACGGGTCTTCCAGGGCAGCTGATGGAAGTCCACCTTGCTCAGCTCGCAGAAGCGCTTGTACTGGGCGTTCAGGTATTCCACCGTCTCGTCAAAGGCCTCCACAGCCATCTGCTTGCTCTTTTCCAGCACGATGGCAGGGCTCCAGCCGTGGGTGAAGAAGTTGTAGTAGCCGAAGGCCGTCAGCGCCGTCTGCACGGTGTAGGGGCCCTTGGTGTCCATCTGCTTCAGGGAGATGGGCGGGATGGCGACCTCACCCTGGGCGATGTCGCACAGGTCGGTGTTCAGGCACATCTTCCGCGTGATGTTGGCCAGCACCATGTTGGGGTCCAGCGCGCTGAAGGCCTGTCCCACATGGGCCTCCTTGCCGAACACGGCGAAGCAAGGCAGCAGCTTGCCGATGCTGCCGTAATAGATGTAGCGGTTTTCATCGCCGGGGGCATAGTTGGTGGAGTAGTCGGCGTTGATGCACGCCACATACTCGAAGTGTTCTTTCTCCTTCAGCTCCTCCAACAGATCCAGAGCCGTGATGATGCCCTTGGAGTTGTCCTCCTCGTCGCACTCGCCGATGGCCAGCAGGTTGCCATCCAGCTCCTCGGGATGCTCGGAGAAATACTGGATCAGGTACATATGGCCAGCTACGCCGGACTTCATGTCCAGCGCGCCGCGGCCGAACAGATACTCGCCGGACTCGATGTCGTCAATGACCTCCTGAGGAAGCACGAATATCTCACGCAGCTTGGCGGGCAGCTCCTCGCAGCGGAAGGCGTACTCGCGGATGGTGCCAAAATCGTCCACCCCCACGGTGTCGATGTGTCCGATGAGGATGACCGTGCGGTTAGAATTGCCCTTGGTGCCCTTCACATAGGCCAGCGTACTGTGCCGCACCACAAAGTCGTTCTTGGTCTGGAAGCATTTGACCTGCTCGGGGTGCGCCTGAAAGTAGGGTAAGGACATATAGAAGTCCTGCATATAGTGGGCTACGGCGCTCTCGCCGCCCGGCTCCTTATTGATGCTGGGGATGGCGACCATATCCTCCGTCAACTGCTTGACCCTGTCAAAAGAATGCAGTTTCATGTCTTAGCTCCTTTGTTTGTTGTGCCGCGCGTATCAGTCGCGGTGATATCTCTCGATGCCGGCCATGTAGGTGTTCA
This sequence comes from uncultured Oscillospiraceae bacterium, assembly GCA_934591815.1. Taxonomy (GTDB): domain Bacteria; phylum Bacillota; class Clostridia; order Oscillospirales; family Oscillospiraceae; genus Vescimonas. The sequence continues at coordinate 75,820 of CAKTPV010000003.1, read as the reverse complement.
GCACCTGAATGTCCTTAATGTCGTTTTCGGGGATGTGGAAGATGTCGCGGTCGATGACCACCATGTCAGCGAACTTGCCGGCCTCGATGGTACCCATCAGATCCTGGCTGCCGTTGGCGTAGGCCACATTTTTGCTGTACATGCACACCGCATCATACACGGATATCTTCTCGCCGGGATGATAGCCGCCCACAGGATAGCCGTCCATGTCCTGACGGGTCACGGCGGCGTAGATGCCGATCCAGGGATTGAAGCTCTCCACCGGTGCATCGGAGCCGCCGGCCATAACCAGCCCCGCATCCAGATACGTCTTCCAGAGATAGCTCAGCGCGGCACGCTCCTTGCCCACGCGATCCTCGATCCAGTGCAGGTCGGTCATCAGGAATGTGGGCTGGATATCCAGCACAAGGGGCAGCTTCTTCATGCGCTCGATCAGCTCCGGCGTGGCCATCTGGGCATGGATGAGACGGAAGGGGAGGCGCTTGGCCTGCTCCTCCGGCGTCATACCGTCTTTCAGTCCCTGCTGCAGGCAGTACTCTACCGCGTCCAAGGTGACCTCCAGCGCCTCGTCGCCGATGCAGTGGGTGGCAGGCTGCAGGCCTTGGCGGTATGCCTCGTACATTCTCTTGGCCAGATCCTCGGGACTGATGACCAAAATACCGGTATTGCCGGGGTCGTCCGCGTAGTCGGTGTACAGCTTGGCGGAACGGGAACCCAGAGAGCCGTCAGAGAAGCTCTTGAAGCTTCCCATCCGCGCGGCGCGGTAGGGATCGTTCCGCTGCTCGGCCGTCAGGTGCTCCGGGTCGAACATATAGTCCAGACACACGGACATACGCACCGGCAGCTCGCCGCGGTCGCTGCGGGCCACATAGTCCGCAAAATCCTCGTCATAGTGCCATATCGCCGCGGCATAGGTGTGCATCATGGTCACGCCCAGACTGGAGGCCAGCGCCAGCCCCTTTTTCATGCACTTCTCGCGGGTGGCGGGCACCAGAAACGGATCGGGGATCAGGTTGTCGTAGATTTTGGAGGCCTGCTCACGGAAAATGCCGTTGGGTCTGCCGTCGGCATCCAGCTCCACCATGCCGCCGGGGCCGAATACATAGCCGTTGGTGATGTTGGCCTTTTCCAGCGCCATCGTATTGGCCACCGCCGTATGCAGGCATACGCGCTTGATAACGATGGGATGCTCGGTGCTGGCCTCATCCAGATCCAGACGGGTGGGCAGCTGGTCCTCGCAGTCCTTCCACTTGGACTGGTCGAAGTTGGAGCCCTTGATCCACTCGCCCTTGGGCGTCTCCGCCGCGCGGTCACGCAGCAGCTGCAGCGCTTCGTCACGGGAGGTGGCGCCGCCCAGATCCACGGTGGTATAGGTCTGGCAGAAGGCGAAGAAGTGCAGGTGGGAGTCGCCCATGCCGGGCAGCACGGTCTTGCCTTGCAGATCAATGCAGTTCGCGCAGTCAAAGCGCTCCAGCGCCTCCTCCTTCGTGCCCACGTAGGCAAATTTGCCGTCCTTCAGCACTACCGCGTCCTTGCAGATATCCGGCGCCTCCATCGTGTAGATCTTACCGCCATAAAACAACGTATCAGCTTTGGCCTTCATTTTGTACACCTCTCCAATTTCAACATGTTATTGTTGTGATTTTGCACAGTTTCACGCACATAAGATTTACTTTAGTCGCCATTATAACGAAAAGCGGAGCGTGTGGCAATTTGCCGCCCGTTCCCCCTGCGGAACAATTTGTGCAATTTTTGTTTCCTGTGCGGAACGTTTATTGACACATTTTGTGCTTTTTGATATAATCGCTAAAAAATTGTGAAAAAGTAAGCATGGATTGATTTTGAGGAAATCGCTTATGGACACTGAAAGAGAGAGTATCACAAGAGAAGTCGGCAGCCGAATCCGCTACGCCCGCAAGAGCCGGGGGATGTCGATGGACGAGCTGGCCCAGGCTATCTACAAGACGCGTTCTGCCATCTCCAAATACGAAAACGGTCATATCTCCGTGGATATCGCCACGCTTTATGACATCGCCAATGCCCTGAATGTCAGCATCTATGATCTGCTGCACCGCAACACGCCGGACATCAAGCAGGAGTATAATGCGGAGGTACCCGCCTTTTTCCGGGGCGTCTCCCAGCTATATATGTATTTCTTCGATGGCCGGGTCAACCGCGCCCAATGCACTGTTATCGACATATTTCCTACAGAAGAGAGCAACAAGGCCGAAGTCCTCATGTACATGAATATCAGGGATCTGGCCCACTACCGGGTTTGCGAGAGCAGCTACCGCGGCATTCTGACCCACTACGAGGCATTCAGCGCCATGCTTTTCGAGAACGACGATATGCCCATGGACAAATACCAGATCGGCATCCCCCAGCCCTATATGGACGACGACCAGAAGTGGGTGCTGACCTACGGCATCTCCTGCCGCCCGTTGATGCCCTCTGCAGCCAAGCGGCTTCTCAGCAAAACGCCGCTTCCCATCCATAAGGCGTTGGTCCAGGAGTTGATGATATCCAAAGAGGACATCCGCTTGATGAAGCACTACAATATGTTCGTCATGGTGTAGTCTCCATTGTCCGGCTTAGAAGTATCGATGTGTTTATCTGCTTTTTTACTAAGCTTGATTGTAAAGGGTAAGAAGAAAATACAGAAATAATCGAACACAAAGCTGTCAGGGTGGCAGCGCAGGCCGGAGGATGTTTTTCACTGCCCTCCGAGGATAGTGTGGCCTACACGGAGTTCTGTTTGATATTTGCCAGTAATTTGGCACCCACTATTACGCAGCAACAAAAAAGAGCGCTTTTTTGCAGAGGACGTGACCCATGTTACTTGGACGAAACAGCAGAAGGAGAACTCCGGTATTCCCCAGAGCACTCGCCCCGCCTTCTCCGCCTGACCCACATTTTGACCCCCATACAGGAAACATAGACAGAACCTGCAGAGCCACCCGGCGGGAGCATTGTTCTCCGCCCGGTGGCTCTATTTCTTCGTTTTGATATTTTTTTATTGTTTCCAGCAGCGCAAAATGTGACCATTCTCCTGCCATCGAAAGTTGACCCACACCGTTGCTGATTGCGGTGCTGACCCACACTTGAAAATGTCCTGATATATCCAAAGAGCACCGGAGGGGAGGTTTTGCTGCCTCTCCGGTACTCTTTTGCGTCCTTTTCCGCTTACATGACCTGCGTCACAAAACTGCCCATGGTTTGCGCCGCATCGTCCTGTTTCTGCCGGGTGGCGTGGATGTAGGTGCGGAGCGTGAAGCCTGCGTCATAGTGTCCCAGCATATCCTAAAACTTCTTTTCCATCGGACGCATGGTTGACCGCGAAGCAAAACGCGCCGAGGGCAAGGGCATCGGCTATGACCGTTGGGCGTCAATGCACAACCTCAAGGCGTGGTCGAAAACCTTTATGCATTTGCAGGAGCATGACCTTCTATCGCCGGATAAGCTGAGCGCCGCCGTGGATGCTGCCGGTGCGGAAGCACGGGATGCCCGCAGTCGCTATGACGCTGCCGCTGCCAAGGTGACGGGCAAAAAGGCAATGCTGGAAGCGATGGACAATTACCGCAAGACCCATCCCGTTATCAAGGAGTATCGTGCGATCCGCATAGAAAAGAACCGGCAAAAATTCTATGCCGCGCATGAAGCGGATTTTATCATCAACGACGCTGCCAAGCGCCAGCTTGACAAGCTGGGCGCACCGAAGCAGCTTCCGAAGCGCAAGGATGTCGTTGCAGAAATTCAGTCCCTCGTATCCCAGAAAAACGAGTGCTACAACGATTACCGCGGGAAAAGCGACCGGCTGCATGAGCTGATGACCATGCAGCGCAACTATCAGATGTCGATGCCGCGGCAGAAGCGAGGACACAGCCATGAGCAGGAGCGGTAAAAAGCAAAATGCCGCACAGGTTTCCCCGTGCGGCACAATGCTCATTTCCCGAACAGGTCGCTATGCGTTCCGGTTCTGGAAAGTGTCAGCACCAAAACATCGCCCTCAACGCGGTAGATCAGAAGCCAGTCGGGCTGAATGTGGCACTCCCGGTGTCCACGCCAGTTGCCGGTCAGGTCATGATCTCTGTTCTCAGGCGGCAGCGTGTTTCCCATTGCAAGCGTTTCGATCACGGTTTCAAGAAGCTCAATTTGCAGTCCGCGCTTGATTGCCAGCTTGTAATCCTTCTTGAACGCCGTGGTCGGCTTGACGGTCAGCTTTGTCTTTTTCACTTTTTCAGATCGGCAAAAAGCTCGTCAAGGTCGTTATAGCCCTTTACAGACGAGTCTTTCGCAATCCTTTCCGCTTCCAGCATGGCAGCAATCGTCTCCTTGTTAGGCTGATTGATGGAGATTTCAAACGGAATCCCGCCCTCCCGGATCGATTGACGCACGAAAATATTGAAAGCCGTTGTGAGATTCATGCCAAGCTCCGAAAACAAAGCGTCAGCCTGTGCTTTCAGGTCGCTGTCCATTCGGATGCTGATGTTTGTTGTAGTTCCAGCCATGAAATCATCCCCTTTCTACTGGCACTATCATTATACGCTATCTGCACGAGAAATACAATACAGCGCACGAAAAAGATGCAATTTGTTTTCAAATCCAGAAATGGAGTAAATGTCCCCTCCCGAAAGCGCACAGAACGCGCCGAAGGGCTTACCCATACCGCAATACCGCCCGTTCCTTAAACGGGGCGCACAGGGCGAAAAAAGCCCGAAAATGATACCGAGATTTACAGTTTGACCGTCTGCCGGAGCGTAACGCTTTGGCGACAGATAGGAGCGTGAAAATGCCGAAAATGAGCAAACAGCGACGGCTGGAATGGCCGTTCTTCCTCGACCACCGAAACCGCATTTCCTACAATCCCCTTTGCCGTGGGTGTGTCCACGGCTACAAGCAGAGCTTCCGGGAAATCGTTGTTCTTTGTCCGCATTACTGGCCAAAACGCTGGAAACCGCCTGACTGAGGGCTGTCACGATTCGTTATACCCCTGACTCCCGCGAAGGAGGTGACATTCCATCACTGAGTACATGAGAGCGGATACCCGGCTGCCGCCGTATCTGCCATATCCCCGCTTCCTGCCGCAAACAGACCTGACCCAGACGGCGAAGCTGCTGTATGCGCTGCTGCTTGACCGGGCAACACTCTCACAGTCTAACGGCTGGCTGGATGAGGGCGGCAGGATCTATCTTGTGTTTTCCATAGAGAAGATCGCCGCCGCGCTGGACAGAAGCCCCATGATCGTGAAAACCGCTCTTTCCGAGCTGGAGGACGCGGGGCCGATCGAGCGGCGCAGAAGCGGCTTTTCCTTGACAATATTTACAAGAGCCGGCAGCATTTCCCCCCTGATGACGCTTCGCTTTCAAGCTTACCCTGCGCGCCAATTATTTCCTACTTCCCTAAGCACACGGTAATTGTGAACGGCTCACGCTGCATCGCCGCTCTTGATGTAGGCGGCAAGAATGGCAATAAACTCCGAAGGAAGAGGCTCCCGCTTCAAGGGATACTTCGTGATGGATACCAGTGCCTCTCTTTCTGTTTCCCACACCTGGTCCACCGCAATGCAGACGCTGCGCTTCACGTTGAAAATACAGGTGTGATAGTGTCCGGCAACTGCCGGGTACAGCCACCATTCAGCAAATGGCGCCCGGGCCGGCTGCCGGGTCATCAGGTAGACAGCATACGAAACGTGAAAAAAGCGAGTGTTTTCCGCAGATAGGCCAAGCCGGCGCAAAAGCCCGTATATATCCCCCATCTCCATGGATCACTACGCCACCTCTCTGCTCTCGACTTTTTCAATTTCCTCCCGCAAGGGAGATAAAATTTCCTTTATCTCCCCTTCCTCCAGCATGAGCAGCAGGAACACCAGTGCAACAGCGGAAAAGCAGTATATGCCCCGCTCCAAATCGCTATATGCCCGCCCGGTGATGCGAAGCTTCTCCGCCATCTCCTCCTGCGTCAGCCCCCTGCGTTTACGCAGAGTGCTGACATATTTCGAGAAGAATTCTCGGAGTATTTCTTTATATGGATTCATGTGCTGAGACCTCCGTTTCGACAGATTTCTGCATCTTCTACAAAAATCTTATTCTATCATGAAGTGCGCTTCCATGTAGTACACTTCATATCGTCTCAGAAACCTGGAATTACTGTCGAAGCCTATCTGTCCGCACCGTGATTGGACGGCAACCATGACCACCAGTAAACTGGTGGTTTGACCTGCCCATAAAAGGGGCTATTACCGGCATAGCCTTTATAATGGGCACTGAATTATATTATCGCATCACACGCACTGCCACCCGTAAACGGGTACAGGCAAAGCTTATTCCTTCAACATCTCTTTCTCATTCAAATGTTTACTCTTAAGCATTTGCTTTCCTTCAGAAAGCCTCATGCTAAAGCTGTTTTTCTTCCCCCGGTAAAACCGGGGGTTATTTCCACGCCTGAAGGCACCAAGCAGAGCGGCGGGACAGTAAACTGTCCCGCCGCCCATGGTTCAAGCTTCTGTTAGACTGATAGATTGAAATGGATCGAGCTGCTTCGGCAATTCGTTTTCTTCAGCCTGAGCTGTCTGCTCTTGCACGGCGTCCACTGTTGGCTTTGCGAGGCTCCGCGACCCATACCCCAGCCTCAAAACGCTTATTCATTTTGCAAGGCCCGGGATAGTGCTTCCCAAAATGTAAGACGACTACTGACAGAAATGCTTATATCGGGCATATCGTCTACGGTGATCGCATAGCGATTCCGGCTGGTTAGATGCGTAAAGGTGCAGATTTTCTGCTTTTTGTCAAGGTGGCCCAGCAGAATGTTCTCGCTCATGTTTTCTGTATTCCAAAGACGAACCGTCGCAGTCTCATCTAAGGGTGAGTCGGTTCTAATAATGATTCTGGTTGTATTGGTGAAAAAGCTGTAAGCACCTATATCTTGGGCGGAACAGGAGAAATCGCCCTCAGAGAGATTTACCGCGCTTTCCAGGCTGCCAAGAGATACCGGTGAACCCTGCCCTCTCATTATCATGATCGCCTTGCCCACGAAGAAGATAGAGATCATTGCAAACACAAAGAATATTACCGCAAACACCGCAGCCGCCGCTTTGCGTTTCTTGATTCTTTTTGAAAGTGAACGCGCAATTTCCTCGGAGCGCATATCGGTCGTTTCATTTGCGATAGCGGGCAAATCACTCTGCAAATGGCGATACGTTTCCCTGCATTTTTCGCAGGTTTTCATATGTTCGACAACCGCCTGTTGGCTATCCTTAGAGCAGCAGCCGTCCATATAAAGAGGAAGCAGATCCTCTACAATGCTGCAAGTGACATTATTCATATAGATTCCTCCCTCTTTTCTACTACTTTGATCTTTGCTCTGAAAAAAGTGACCTTCGCCCATGATTCAGACTTCCCAAAAATATGTGATATTTCCTTGAAGCTGAGTTCCCCTAAAACCCGAAGTAGGAAAACCTCTTTGTACGGCTCAGCCATGCTGTGAACTGTTTTATATATGTCAATCGCCTGATCCCTATCCAGTAGGCGGTCAACCAAGTCTGTCTGGTCTGCGGCTCGCTCCATTTCTTCCGTAGCAGTTGCCTTTTCTCTTCTTTTACAATCCTTACGATACTCATTTTTTGCGATTGCACAGAGCCAGGTTTCAATTTTGCTCTCTCCCTTATATTTGTCGAAATTGGTATACGCTCGATAAAAGGTTTCTGCTGTTAGTTCTTCAGCACTCAGAAAATCCACGCCAAGGGAAAGCAAATATCGAAAAACCAGAGGGCTGTATTTAGAATAGATGACCTCAAATCCGTCCACACATTTCCCTCCCATCTCTTCAAATCTATATATTAGACTCCCAGTAAGCCAAAAAGTTACAAAGATCGAAGAATATTTTTTCAACTATTTTTCCGTCTGAGGTTCGACGGCTCCCTTTTTGAAAAACCGTAGTCAGCGAAGCACCCTTTGCGTATACAACTGCAATTGTTCGACCTTAATCGTATTCTCGCCGCCGCCGCCGTCAGCAAGAGCAGGATCAGGTGTGGCCCGCGAAAGGGTGTTATAGAAAAATCGTTCATTTCACACGCCGGAACGTCTTTCCGGTCTTCTCCTCAAGAAATCGTTTGAATTCCTCCACCGTCCCGCCGATAAGAGTACGCTTATCCAGAGGCTGCGCATAGCGTTTTTTCATCAGAAGGATGATGTAGTCCTGCGACTCAGCCAGTGCGTCGATCAGCTCGTAGCGGAAGGTGGAGGTGGTGGCCGCCGTAACGACAGTATAGGAATCCTCGCCGAATGCGACATGATATTCCTTTGTGCCCGCCAGCGTGTTTTTGCGGGCGATCATGCCGTTGAATCGGTCCTGAAACAGCAGAACGGACAGCAGCATCACCTCTACCAGCATGGAAGTCACCGTTCTGACATCAAGCGCAAAAGGCTCTCCATCGAATGGGATCAGCAGCAATGCATTGAATAAAAAGACGCTCCAGCCGAAGATGGCCCACACAATGCTTCTCTTTCGCCGCAGCACCCTGCGCATCGCGCGGGCAGCTGCGGTCATAGAGCGATTTGTGATGTCGCTGTGAATTTCAAAAGTCATACGTTTTCTCCGTTGTAAGTAATTCTGTATCCGCAGGGCTGGCGTTGCATTGCAGCCGCCACCGGGCGGCATAGGCTGTCGCTAATTTATTTTACCATACCGAAAATAAGGTTCATGTTAAGTTTTCCAAACCTCTAAAGGGTCATCTCGAACATAGAGGCATCAAGACACATATTGGAAAGCCACACTCTTATGTGCTGCCCTGTTATCTTGTGATAAATCCAGCATCTGTCTGACTTGGCGCGGTAAATAGCACTTTTTGCAGCTTTTCACCCACTTTTAGCGGTTTTAATTGCAAACTATTCCCTGTATAATGACCTCGTAAGATAGTTTTGACACCACAACATCTATTTTGAATGGAGGATCAACTTGAGAAGATTTGTTTTTGTTTCGCTTATCTGCGCAAGCATTCTCGCGATGACAGCCTGTGGCTCTACCGGAGCGACCACACCCACCCCGGGAAGTAACGGTACGGCCGTTGAGCAAGGAGTGCTGCGTGTTGCAGCACTCTATGACATCAGCACCATGGATGTTTCGCAGACCACAGACGACTACATGGTGCCTATGAACGTATTTGACCGCCTGTTTGAGTCTGAGGTTCAATCTGACGGCAGTACGGCCATCGTTTCCAGCCTCTGCGAGAGTCATATGGTTTCTGACGATGGTCTGACCTACACCTTCACGCTGAAAAATGGGATCGTCTTCTCCAACGGCAATGCATTGACTGCCGACGATGTCCAGTACACGTTTGAGCGGCTTCTGACCGCCGGCGGTGTGAACGACGATATTCCTCTTGAGGTCGTCGGTGCTGAGGCACTACAAAACGGCGAGGCCGACACACTTGAGGGCTTTTCCGTGATCGACGATACGCATTTTACCATCACGCTCAACACCGCGAACGCAGGTTTCCTTGCAGAGCTCACCTCTCCTGCTATGTCCATTGTGGATAAGGAAACCGTAGAGAGCGTCGCCAATTTTGGTTTAAGCTGCGAGGATACCGTCGGTACCGGCCCCTATAAGGTAACGGAATGGGTCGTAAACGACCATTTCACCCTTGAATACAACGACAAATACTGGGGAGATGTACCGTCCGTAAAGAAAGCGATCGTCTCCATCATTCCCGACCCCTCCACCCAGAACCTCATGTATCAGAATGGCGAATTGGACATCATTGACCTTGAGGCTCTTGATTCCAGCATTGTCGAGGCCACCTATAAAGCGCAGTACGCCGACAAGCTTGTTGTCAGCTCTCGGGTGGGACTTACGTACTTTGCACTCAACGAGAACAATCAGTACCTCTCCGACGTCAACGTGCGCAAGGCACTGCAGATGGCAGTTGATGCCGACACTATCGTTTCCTCCATCTACGCTGGGAACGCTTTGGTCGAAAACGGCATTATCCCTAAGGGCGTCTGGGGCTTTAACAAAGAGCTCACACGTTCCGCTTACGATCCCGAAGGTGCGAAGGCACTACTTGCCGATGCGGGCTACGCCGACGGTGAGATAAGTTTCGAGCTTTCCATGGACTCCTCCGCCTCCAGCAATCTTCAGCTCGTCTATCAGGTCGTGCAGCAGAACCTGCAGGCGATCGGTATCAATGCTGGGATAAAAAGCTATGACGAGTCGTCCTGGCTCGACCTGCGAAAGTCCGGCGAGATGGACTCCTTCATCGCCACATGGACGATGGACTATAATGACCCCGCCAACATTATGTACACCTTCTTCGGCAGTGCCGCCAAGACGCGCATCCGCAGCTTGAACTACTCTGACACCGAGGTCATGGCGCGTGTTGCCGCAGCCTCCGGCATCACGGATGACGCCAAGCGCATGACAGAGTATCAGGCACTTGAAAAGAAGATCGTCGTCGATGATGCCGCTTGGGTTCCGCTTCTAGGCAGCACCCACCTATTTGCGATTGGCGATCGCGTTGAGAGCTTTATCCCCTACTGGGCAGGGTTCAGCAACTTCTACGTTAATGACGTAACGCTCAAGTAATTAAAAATACATATCAATGTGCGGCAGGACACCCGATATTTCGGGTGTCCGCGCTGTGTATTCAGGAGGCTGAGTTTTTGGCAAGAAACATACTCAACCGCGTCATTCAAGCCGCGATAGTAATGCTTGGCGTGGCGCTGCTTATCTTCATAATGCTTCGCATCGTACCGGGCAACGCCATTGTCACGATGATGGGTGAGCACGCAAAGTTAGAGACGATCGAGCGCATGACACGCGAGCTCGGGCTGGATCAGCCGATATACGTACAGTTTTGGCGTTACATATCCGATGCTGTGCGCGGTGACTTCGGCACGAGCTACTCTCTCAACCGCAGTGTGACGGAGCTTATCGGTGCGGCATTTCCCAACACCGTTCACCTCGCGCTTGCTGCAGCACTCATCGCGTGGGTGACTGGTATAGCCTGCGGTATAATCGCCGCTGTGAAAAAAAATGGGATACTCGACCGGTTCTTCATGGGCATGTCTCTGCTTGGCGTATCTGTACCGGTTTTCATGGTGGCAATGGTGCTGCAATACTTTCTGGCGTATAGGCTTAACTGGCTCCCCATCTCCGGCGTGGATAGCTGGACCGGATACATTCTCCCCGCCATCGCCCTCGGTTGGAATAGTGCAGGCAGTATTGCACGCCTCACACGCTCTACCCTGCTGGAGGTCATGCAGGAGGATTATATCGACACCGCACGTGCCAAGGGTCACCGTCAGATCGGTGTTATCATCGTGCATGCGCTGAGAAACGCACTGCTGCCGGTGATAACAATGATGGCAGTACAGCTTTCCTCTCTTCTCTCAGGTGCTGTGATATGCGAAACGGTGTTCTCTGTCAACGGCATAGGCCGTCTGCTTGTGCAGGCAATTGAAGGGCGCGATATTCCGCTCCTGCAGGGGACAATACTCTTCTCAACGCTTCTTGTCATCCTCGGCAACCTTGTGGCCGACTGCCTGTATGCCGCACTTGACCCACGCATAAGTAAGGAGGTGTGAGCATGAGAAAATCTCCCGAACTTCCAAACGAACTGTGCGCACCGCTTGGCGAGGCGGAGACCTTTGCCTCTGCTGTAAAACGCCTGTGGCGGGAAAACAAGCTTGCCGCAGCTTCCGCCGTTGTGATACTGCTGTTTATCCTCGCTGCAATTCTTGCGCCGGTACTCACACCCTACACCTTTGACAGCATGGACCTGCACAACCGCCTTGCCCCACCGTCGCGTGCGCATCTGCTCGGTACGGACGAGGCCGGGCGGGATGTTCTGACACGGATGCTGTACGGCTCACGGGTGTCGCTGCTGGTCGGCATAGTACCGACCGTGATTTCCATGCTTGCCGGAGCGATACTTGGCATAATCGCCGGGTACAACGGTGGGCGGACGGACGCCGTGATCATGCGCATTGCGGACGTCATGCTGGCGTTCCCGTCGATGTTCCTCGCAATGGCGATAATGTATACTCTCGGTGATGGGATGATCAATATTTTCCTTGCCTTAGCACTCGTCAACTGGGCAAGCGTTGCGCGCATCGTGCGTGCGGAAACGCTTAAGCTCAAGGAGACGGAATTTGTAGAGGCGGCACGCTCCATCGGCGTGGGGAAGCTGGTGATCATGCTCCGGCATATTTTTCCAAATTGCGCACCTTCACTTATCGTACTCTTTACGCTCAACATTCCCTCCGCTATTCTTTCAGAGAGTTCGCTAAGCTTTCTGAGTATCGGTATAAAACCTCCGCAGGCCTCATGGGGACTGATGGTAAACGCCGGGCGGCAGTTTCTTTATAGCCAACCCTGGCTTAGTCTATCGCCGAGCGTCGCCATTATGGTTGTCGTGCTGGCGTTCAATTTTCTCGGCGACGGCCTGCGCGATGTACTCGACCCGCATCTTAAAAACCAGTAAGGAGGAAGAATAATGGACAACGCGACCGTGCTGTGTGTTGAGCATCTATGTACCAGCTTCTTCACACAAAATGGCGAGATCAAAGCCGTTAATGATGTGTCCATATCCGTCCCGCGCGGAAGAATAATCGGCATTGTTGGCGAGTCTGGCTGCGGGAAGAGCATGACGGCGCGCTCCATCATGCGGCTTCTGCACTACCCGGGCAGAATCGTCAGCGGCAGTATAAAGCTCGCAGGCAAGGAGCTGCTTGAGCTCTCTGAGCATGAGATGTCCACTGTGCGCGGCGAGGAGATAGGCATGATTTTCCAGGAGCCTATGACGAGCCTTAACCCTGTGATGCGTGTCGGACTTCAAGTGCGTGAGACGTTGCTGCTGCATCGTAAGATCTCGCCGCGGGAGGCAAAGGCAGAGGTTCTGCGCATATTCCGCAAGGTCGGCATATCCGAACCGGAACGGCGTTATAACTGTTATCCGCATGAGCTGTCCGGCGGGCTGCGCCAGAGGGTGATGATCGCGATGGCAATGATATGCCGTCCCAAGCTCGTCATCGCCGATGAGCCAACCACGGCATTGGACGTGACCGTCGAGGCACAGATACTCCAGCTCATGCGTGCGCTGCGCGATGAAACCGGCTCCGGCATTGTCATCATCTCACACAATCTCGGTGTCATAGCACAGCTGTGCGACTACGTTTATGTGATGTACGCCGGCCGCGTTGTGGAGCAGGCGGATACGTTTGATCTATTCGCCCACCCCATGCACCCCTATACCGCAGGTCTCATGGCTGCCGTCTCCTCGCTTGCACGTGGCAATGGTGCGCTGGAGATCATCCCCGGTACTGTTCCGAATCTATTGCATCTGCCAGCGGGGTGCAGCTTTTCTCCGCGCTGCTCCAAGTGCAGCACGCACTGCAGCAATGTCGTGCCGGAGCTAAGGGAGGTGTCTTCCGGTCATCTTGTGCGCTGTATCAACATACCGGAGGTGCGCCTATGAACGAAATTCTGCTTGAAGCCAAGGGGCTGACAAAGGAGTTCACTCTGAAAAACAGGAAAAAAGTACACGCCGTTTCCGACGTGTCACTTGAGATATTCAAGGGTGAAACGCTTGCCCTTGTGGGTGAGTCCGGCTGTGGCAAATCAACACTTGGACGAACGCTTATCCGGCTCATAAAGGCAACTTCCGGCGAGATAACATTCGGCGGAGCGGATATCACCTCACTCCGCGAGAAGGACTTCGGCCCATACCGTCGCCGTATGCAGCTCATATTTCAGGATCCCTACGCCTCCCTTGATCCGCGCATGACCGTGCGTGACATTGTGGCGGAACCGCTGAAAACGCACAAGCTCTGCCGCACAAGGGAGGAAATGACCGAACGCGTGCTCTCGCTTCTGCGCGATGTCGGCATCCCGGAGGAGTTCCTCTTCCGCTACCCCCACCAGTTCTCCGGCGGGCAACGCCAGAGGATAGGCATTGCACGCGCCATCGCCCTCGACCCGGCACTCATTGTCTGCGATGAGCCGGTCTCCGCACTCGATGTTTCGGTGCAGAATCAGATACTCAACCTTCTTCGTCAGCTCCAGCATGAGCGCGGGCTGAGCTATCTGTTCATCAGCCATGATCTGTCCGTTGTGCGCTTCATCTCCGACAGAATATGCGTAATGTTTCTCGGGAGGTTATGTGAAATCGGGCGTACAGCAGAGGTCTATTCCGCACCGCTGCACCCATATACACGTTTTCTCATCAACGCCATCCCCAAGGCTGACCCAGCCGCACGCTTTGAGGAAAAGCCGCTTCTGACAGGGGAGCTGCCAAGCCCCACTGACCCACCGCCCGGTTGCCGTTTTCACACGCGCTGCCCTTACGCAACAGAGTGCTGCCGCCGCGAAATGCCGCAGCTGCGCCCTGTCGCTGGCCGCCTTGTTGCCTGCCACCGTGCAGAGGAACTGCACTGATAGCGAATCGTCGCAGAGCGATGAGCTTTGCGAAAGAAGCGGCGGCGTTTAAGGTCTTGTACTTGGCGGACGACATCTGCATTTATCTGCCCATCGGGAGCGTGATCTCAAACATGGCACCGCTATCCCCGTTGTAGGCGCGGATCGTACCTTTATGCAGGTGAATGATCTCCTTCGTCAAGGCACATGCCTGAAAGCCCCTTCTTCTGATGCACGACCTTACTATTCTAAATGCTTCCGGGTTCTGCGCGAAAACCCATTCTCAAACGTTGAAAATGGGCTGTTGCAAAAACAGCCCATTAAAGTTCATGTATCGGCAAGCATATATTATTTGCTCTTTTCTTTGCTTTTTTCGTCTGCGAAGAGCGCATGGCCAAGCACCATCCCTATCATCGAAGCAATCGTTCCGATAAAGAACAAGCTGAGCGTTTGCAAATCGACCCGATTAAAGTTCATGCTTTCTCTCATGCCATAGCTCGCATAGACGGAAAGCATGAGCATAAGGCCAAAACCAATCGGTGCCAGCCACTTATGCTTTCCCCAATAATTGTTTTTCCCGATCAAAAGAGACAGAACGATCGTGACGGCCGGGAGCACAAGCCACTGGACTCCGCCTGCCTGGGCTTCCGTAATACTTCCACCAGAAAAGCACCATGACGCCATAATATTAAACGCCCATATTACCAGATAGGACAAAACCAACAGCAGCTTTGATAACCTTGTCTTGCTCTTTACTGTATTTGTGCTTTCTTCAATATAATCCAGATAGTCTTTCATAGGGCCTTCTCCTTTCAAGAGATAGTCAAGGCTGACACTATACAAATCACTCATTTTAAGCACACTTACAATATCGGGGTAGGATCTCTCATTCTCCCAATTCGATATTGTCTGTCTGCTGATGCCAAGAGCCTGTGCCGCTTGTTCCTGTGTGATCTTCGCATCCGTTCTTGACTTTTTTATCTTGCCTCCAATATCCACACGCTTGCCCTCCCAACATGAACTTTATCTGGATTATGCCTTATGTGAAAAGTGCTGTCTATCAAAACGCTTTTACAAGGCTAAATTTCTCTGTCAAAATGCTTTTACCTTTCTCTGTCTTACCCGAAACGCCCTGATTTATCTTACCATCGGGAGCGTGATCTCAAACACGGCGCCGCTATCCCCGTTGTAGGCACGGATCGTACCCTTGTGCATGTGGATGATCTCCTTGGTCAAGGCAAGGCCGATGCCGGATTTACCGCTTTTCCCCATGTAGAAGCGCTCAAAGATGTGGGGCAGGTCTCCCTCGGCAATGCCATCTCCATCGTCCTGTATCCGGATTATCACATTCCGTTTGTCGGGCCGGCAGGTCAGGCACAGCTGGCTGTGGGCATACCGCAATCCGTTGGTCAGGATATTCGTGACCGCCCTGCGCATCTGCGTGTCATCGCATTTGACCATGATGGGTTCTTCAGGGAAGTCCGGCGCGATGGTAATGCCGCTGGCAGCGGCTGCCGGCTCCACGGCGCGTATGCTGTCGTAGAGCAGCTCCCGAATATCCGTTTCGGAAAGGGTAAGCGGCTGCCGCCCCATATCGATTTTTGAGATGTCCAGAAGCTCGTCCACCAGCCCCGTCATGCGGTCGCTCTCCGCCAAAATCACCTCCGCCGCGCTGCCTGTGTCCATCACGCCCGCCTGTATGCCCTCCGCATAGCCCTGTATCGCCATAAGCGGCGTTTTCAGCTCGTGGGATGCGTTTTGGAAGAAGGTCTGCTGCCGCTCCGCCTCCTTTTCGATGTCCCGGCCGAACCGGAAGCCCAGCAGGCACATGACGGAGGAGATTGCCAGCAGCACCCCAAAGAACGCCCAGTTCAGCGTCACGATATAGCGGGTGATGGGCCCGATATCTATGTACATGATATAGGAATACGGTTTTTCCGAATTGCCGTAGTCCTCCTGCACGGGCATGAAGATCAGGCGGTGCTTGTCTGCCTTGAAGTCGTGACATCGATTGGGCGCAACAGACCGTTCACTGCAATACGCCAGCAGCTTTTTCTCCAGCCGATAGGTGTCCTGGCTCCATGTGTTGGGCTGGTAGCCGTTCTCCAGCTCAAGAAACACAATGCTGGGCGTGAAGAAATGCTCCTCCGCCCCGTCGTCCCAATCGTCATCATACACCTCGCCCTCATAGGTGTAAGGAATGGTGCGATTCTCATACTGCGCCTCGTTGCGCAGCGCCTTTTCCGCCTCGCTTACAAAGTGGGCGGGGATCACTACGTTCACCGCCAGCATGAAAAGGGCAAAGAGCAGCAGTGCCGCACCGAGGATCAGATACACGATCCGCAGCTTGATGTTTTTCATGTGCGCTCCGCCTCCTTCAGCTTATACCCAAAGCCCCAGATGGTGCTTACGCTGACAGTGCTGCCTGCTTGCAGCAGCTTTTTTCGGATACGGCGCAGTGTTTCATCGGTCACGCGGGTCTCCACCTCCGAGTCGAAGCCCCATACTGCGTTAAGCAGCTCCTCGCGGGAATAGGCCTTTTCCGGCTGCTTCAGCATATAGCTGAGCAGCCGCAGCTCGGTTTGGGTCAGTGCAACAGGTGTATTCCCGCAAAGGACGGCATTTTCCGTAGCGGAATAGCGGAGATCTCCATAGCGCAATTCATCTACTGCCGCCGCTGTTTTCCCCCTGTCCATCTCCACCCGGCGCAGCAGGGCTCTCACCTTCATGAGCAGTATGGTGGGGCGAAAGGGCTTGGTGAGGTAATCGTCACTGCCCTGACTGATGCCCATAACGTAGTCCAGCTCGCTGTCCTTGGCCGTAAGAAGGATGATGGGAATATCGGAAACAGAGCGAAGCTCCCGGCACACGGTAAGGCCGTCCGTGCCGGGCATCATAATGTCCAGTATGACCAGCTCCGCAGGCTCCTGACGGAATGCCTCCAGCAGCGCGTCACCGCTTTCAAAGGAGCGCACGGTATATCCGTCGCTTGCGAGGAAGCTATGGAGCAGTTCCCGGATGCTCTTTTCATCGTCCGCCAAATAGATGGAATGTCCCATGGTGACCTCCTAGAAAGCAGCGCCAAATGCTGCGCACAGGCGCAGCATCGGCGTCGTATTTAGTTAATCATATCAGAAAAACTCTTTGCCGTCAAAAGGGGCAGATGCCGCTTTCGCAGCCGGTATCGCCCCAAATGGTGTCGTACAGCTTGCACAGCTGGTTATCAAGCTCTACCAGACGGTTGTAGTCGGCGATCAGCGCGTCCTTTTCCGCGTCGGTCAGGAAGCTCAGGCTGCGGATGAAGGCGGCCTCATCGTAGTTGTCGAAGTCGTAGTCGTCCGGCAGGTTGAAGTAAGCCTCGTCCACCTTGTCCCACAGATCGGCGTTCTTCTCGCAGAGGCGGTCATACTCCTGCTCCAGCGTGTCGATCTCGTCCAGCACCTTGGGATCGGCCTTTTCCAGTGCCTTCTCGTAAAGCGGCATATTGTCGCAGGCGGGCAGCTGTCCATACAGCTTCTCCATCTGGGCGTCCAGCTCGTTCAGCTCCTTGATGTCATTCAGAAGGGTTTCCTTCTCCGCCTCCGTCAGCGCAGTCATGTTGCGGATGAACGCTGCCTCGTCAAAGTTCTCGAAATCGTAGTCATCAGGCAGGGCATTGCAGGCCTCGTCTACCTTGTCCCACAGTGCTTCATTTCTCTGGAATACGGCATCGCTTTTTTCCTCCAGTGCCTCGATCTGATCCCAGATGGCATCCTCGTTTTCGGTAGCGATGAGGGTCTGCGGCTCTGCCTGATTGGGCGCAGCGGCAAATGCCGCAGTCGATGCTCCGATGGCTGTAACCGTCATTGCCAGTGCCAGCAAAAGGCTCCAAACTGTTTTCTTTTTCATGGTATGTTACGCTCCTTCTTTGAAATATTCAGGTCGTGTATCAACCTTGTCTGTATCATATCAGAAGAAGTCTCTGACTTCCCCCGCAAAAGTGCGGGGAAAGTGTCACAAAACTGTCACAAAGTCGGTATGCCGCCACTTTTCAAGGCGGCCTTGACATAGAACCGCCTTGACATCCATCGCTGTGATTGATAAGATAGACGCACCTTTCTGCCGGGAGAGCCGTCGGAAAGAGCCGCAAATGACCCACACATCGCGGCGGCGCACAGGCCGTCCGGTATGCGAAGGAGCCTTATGAACGGAACGCACAAGCAGATTTTTATCGTCATCACACAAACGGGTACGATGCTGTCCCGTATTCTGAAGCGGATCACCGGCGCGGAGTACAACCACGCCTCCCTCAGTCTGTCCCAGGATCTGACGAGGATGTATTCCTTCGGGCGCAGGCACCCCTATAACCCCTTTTGGGGCGGCTTCGTCATCGAATCCCCCCACGCAGGGACGTTTCGCCGCTTCTCCGACACCACCGCCATCATCCTTGCGGTGGAGATCACCGAGGAGCGGTACGCGGCGCTGGAGGCGACGCTGGAGGCCATGTGGGCGCGGCGGAAGCAGTTTTCCTATAATTTGGGCGGCCTGCTCCTGGCGTATTTCCACATCCTCTGGAAGCGGTCGAACCGCTACTACTGCTCGGAATTTGTGGAGGATATGCTGCTGCACGCGGAGGTGCGCGGCGCGGGTGAGCTGCGCGCCCGTATCGTCCAGCCCATCCACTTCCTGAAGCTGCCCCACACCCGGCTGTACGCCGGACGGCTGCGGGACTATCCGCATTGCACGGCGCCAAGGTAAGAGGGCTTTCACCGTGTCTGATGCGATCTACAAATAGAAAAGGCCTTCGCTGCGAGTGGACATTTCAGCGCACACACCGGTTGCGGAAACGAAAAAGTGCCAACGCCTTTTGCGCTGCGAACACTGTTTGCAGACAAGAAGTGCATGTCTTATCATTTGCCTGAGACAACGCTCGCATATATTCAACATGGACTATACCGGAGCCAGACCACGAAGCAAAAGATGCAGTGACGAGAGCTATCAGCACTCGTCCCTGCATCTTTTGTCTTTAGTGACTATGATGAATATGCGGTCATTTCCTATAGTTTTACCTTACGCTTCTCTTCTTGGGGTAATACATACCGAGCACAATGAATCCGCAGCCGCATCCGTTTTAATGCCGGTTTGAGGGCATTGCGCTCATGCCGTGTTGTCAGCTATTTGCTGCTGGCAGCGATACATACACCTCATACGGGTACTGTGAAACCATAAGCTTTGGTGGGTGTGACAAAAGATAGTTTTCTGAAGTGCCATTGACGGACTCCGAATTCACATTAAAAGCAGGCAGGATCTGTGGGCATTTTGTCTACTGATTCTGCTTGTTTTTCAATTCGTATCAAAATGTGGAGAACCTATCGGCGATTCCGGCTCCCGCGTTGTATCCGGCACGATTCTACGAGAGAAACGCCTCGCATCTGCACAGTCATTGTCCGGAAGCAACGATGCCCTTTGACGCGCTTTTTAGCTGCACAAACAACAAAAACGGCCAGAAATTGTACAGAAATCCATTGCCCGTCAGCAGAAACTTTGGTACTATGAAAATGAAAAAGTGTCGATTGTTGGTAAGTGTCCCGCCGAGAGGAGATATCCTATGAACGTGACCGTTGCGGATTGCCTGAAACTTCCCACGCTGCGTGAAGCACAGTTGATTGCCGGAGCAAAAGGAACAGATCGCGCGGTGTCCTCTGTCAGTGTACTGGAGTGGCCGGAAACAAAACTGTTGTCCAACGAGCTAATTATCGGAAATGAGCTGATCATATCTGCTCTTGTGACCATTAAAGATGACGTTGCCCGCCAGTGCAGTGTTTTGCGGCACTTGCGAAGCATGGGCGCAGCAGGGCTTGTCCTGTTTTATGTTGGGGTCTTCATCCCTCGGATTGATGAGGCACTGATCGCTGTTGCGGATGAGATTAACCTCCCGCTGATTGCCATGCCCTTTGGACGCATGGACTTTCGGTATTCTGATGTAATAACAGATGTGGTGGAATATATTCACAACCGACGGATGCACGGAAATTATTATGCCACCGAGCTGATGAACAGCATTGCCCTTCTGGAGCCGCAGCAGAGAAATATTAACACCGCCCTGCGGCTGCTTTCTGACCGCTTGCACTGCACACTGCTGCTGACGAACCGGTATTTGGATCGGCGCGGCGCAGCAGCATGGCCGGTTTCTAATCAATGGGACTTCCATGCTCTGCTGCAAGCATTGCGGCAGCGGCGAGAGCCAACAACCCGGCAGATGACAACGATGAAGCTGGACGGGAGATGCTTCAAGCTTTGGGATGTTCCAGTTCTGTCCAAAACACATCGCGGGATGCACCTGTTGGTGATGGACGAGTTTGACTATATGGAGGATGAGAAGCTGCGGCAGGCCGTGGATGTGGTGGCACTATTTTTGAACATCTGGGACAAAGGCACCTGCTACGATGGCACAGATGCGTTGATCGAGGCCATATTAACGGATGACCCCGCTAAAATGAGAAGGTTGGCGCAGCAGATGTGCATTTCCATAGGCACCGTCAATACTATGTGGGTCTTACAGGTTTCGGATATCCAGACCAGTCAGGAATTGACGGCCAGCCAAAAGCTGGACATTATCCTAAAGCTGAAGGTATATCTACAGGATCATCATAAGGTTGTCATTGTGGATAGCTATGGTGCCTCTATTGTTGCCTTGACTGACGGGATGCTGTTCGAGGAAAACATGCGTGAGCTGGGCGAGCACTTTGTTTCACTACTTGAAAAGAAAGGATATGCTGCGCACGGCTGCGTCTTCGATGATCTTGAGAACACCTCGCAAGCCCGCGATGCATATAACCGGATGATACGCTGCTTTGCAGAGCTCTGTGCTGTGTATCCGCGGCGTAAGATCTATTCAGACAGCGATTTGCGCTATGTGCAATCATGCATCGACTACGTGAAGCGAGGCGAAGAAGCGGTAACGGGCTGTCTGCTGCCGATCCGAAAACTTAAGGATACCGCAGACGGGGACATTCTGATAGAAACGCTATGTACCTATCTTTTGGACGCAGAATCTAATACGCAAAGCACAGGGGAGCTGTTATATATTCACAAGAATACCGTACACTACCGGCTTAATAAGATACGGAGTGTTTTGCGGTGTGATCTGGTGCAAATGCCCGCGACCCTCGCCGTATATGAGGCGGCGACGGTCTATCGCATCCTAAAGGAGCTTTAGTCGTTTTCCACAATCCAATTGAGCAAACTCCACAAAGAGAGACTTCATATGCGGTCTCTCTTTGTTTTCGCGGCCAACAAAACGGGAGAATCCTTGGTTTGCCACCCGATGACCTCCGAAGGCAGAATCAATATAATCTTATTACAGGACGGATATCGTTCTCAAAAAAATAAAAACGGAGGAACACGACATGGCAAAGCGAATTCTAAAGGAAGAACAGCTCATTGATGTCATTTGGGGCGCGACCTTAATGGGCGGCGGCGGCGGTGGTGCCATGGTAGGTGGCACAGATCTGCTGGACACCTACAAGAAGCTCCATCCGGAAAAGCCGGTGGAGCTGACGCTTTTGGAAACCTGCGACATGGATCCGGAGGCTTACGGCGCTGTTACCGCCGGTATGGGTGCGCCCACCGTGCTGAAAAATGTCGACTTCTCGCAGTATGCGGTCAACGCCTTCAATGCATTGAAGGAAATGGGTGCCAAGATGGATCCTCCCCGTAAGCTGGAATACTCTGTTCCGGTGGAGCTGGGCGGCTTTAACACCTTCTGCCCCATGCTGATCTCTCTGCTCAACGACATTCCCTTTATCGACTGTGACGGCGCGGGCCGGGCGGTGCCTGCACTGGACACCCTGCTGCTGCATATCAACGGGCTGGATACATCTCCTTTGGCGATGGCTGACGGCAAAAACAACAAGGTTACCATCGAACTGAATGACGCCAAGGACGCGCCCATGGGTGAGGAGATCGGACGCTGGATCTGCACCGCCTTTGGTCAGATCGCCGGTCTCTCCGGTTGGATGGTTCGGAAGAGTGACATCGAGGAGTCCCTGCCCTGCGGCACTGTGACCTTGTGTGAGAAGATCGGTCATGAGCTGCGCAGGTGTGCAAAGGATGGCTCTAACGCCTTTGAGGCACTTGCACAGGCCGGGATTGAATGCCGTTTCCTGACGCGCGGCAAGGTCGTCAAGCAGGAGAATCTGCAGGCCAAGGGCTTTGACTACGGCAAGGTGTACGTTGAAGGCGCGGACGGCCAGTGGATCATCTACTTCCAGAATGAGAACCTGCTGGTGGAACATGAGGGTAAGCCTATTATGACGGTGCCTGATATCACCTGCTACTACAACGCCGCTACTGGCGAGCCTCTGACCAACGCCGATATCACAGAGGGTATGGAGATCTGCCTGGGTGCCATCAAGGCTCCCGATGCATGGTGGAAGAATCCCAATATGTTTGACGTTTGGAAGCCCTTCCTGTCCAATGTCGGCTATGAGGGCGGCAACATCCCGTTCACCAAGTAAAGTTGACCGCATTACCATATATCTCCGAGAGGGACAGGGCTCGTCCCTGTCCCTCTCGGTGCTTTGGTGACCATTCGCATTCCCCATCCAAGATTATTTCGGAGAGGAGAATAACAACATGGAAGAAAACAAGACGACTGTAACAGAAACCAAGCAGGAGGATAAGGGCTTATCCCAGATCCAACCCAACGAAAAGCGCTCCTGGTGGAGCATTGCTTTCATCTGGGTGGGCACCATGATCTGTATCCCCATGCTGATGGTCGGCGGCATCTTCGGCGGAGCGCTGACCATGGGCTCCATCTTCTGGGCTACCCTCATCGGCTTTGCCGTATGCTGCATTATGATGATACTAGGCGGCATTGTCGGCTCTGACACCGGTCTGAACGCCACTATGTGTTCCACCAGAGCCTTCGGTATGACAGGCGCCAACTTCACCATGGCGCTGGTTATCTTCATCTGCGAGGCAGGTTGGTTCGCTGTGCAGACCGCTACCTGTGCGCTGGCGTTCAATACACTGTTGCTGCAATTCGGCGCAGAATTCCCCTTCTGGCTCAGCTGCGTCATTTGGGGCGTGGTAATGTTCATCACCGCCGTTTACGGCGTGAAGTGGATGGCTGTACTGAACTACATTGCCGTCCCGCTGCTGGTCATTCTGTGCGCCTACGGCGGCATTCACTCCATCAACGCCGCGGGCTGGAACAACATCACCTCTGCGGTGACAGAAAATCTAATGCCCCTGCCTGCGGCAATCTCCACCGTTATCGGCTTGTTTGCCTTGGGTGCCACCTGTAACGCTGACTATACCCGCTACTGCAGGACCCGCGGCGATGTGGTCAAGGCAACCGCCCTCGGCGTTATGCCGGCTGCCCTGCTGATGATTATGGTGGGCGCCATTATGGCTGTGGGTACAGGTAACTTTGATGTTACTGCCATGTTTGCCGGCTTGGGGCTACCTATCGTAGCTATGCTGGTGCTGATTCTTGCCACATGGACCACCAACACTGGCAACGCCTATATGTCCGGCTTGGCTGCCTGCAAGATGTTCTCTGTGAAGGACAGCAAGCGCCCTCTGGTCACCATGATCTGTGGTATGCTGGGCGTTCTCATGGCCATTGCAGGTCTGGCGGATTTCCTGAACACCTATATCAGCATTCTGGGCGCGGTGGTGCCTCCCATCATGGGCGTTGTCATCTGCGACTACTGGGTCATCTGCAAGGCCAAGAAGGAGAACTGGTCTCCCGTGCGCGGTATCAACTGGATCGGCATCATCGCGTGGGTCATCGGCGGCGGCTTCGCACTGCTGGAGACGCTGGGCGTGGTGGCGGTGTTCTCCTCCGCGCTGGACGGCGTGATCATCGCCTTTGTGGCCTACTGGATCCTCTATTCCCTGCTGAAGAATACCAAGCTGGCCGGCTCCGGCGATATGACTATCGAGGAAGCCTGCTCCGTCGCACAGTAAGGAGTGTTTGCTATGAGTAAAGACAAAGCGTTAGATATTGTATTGTCCGAATTTCTGGAGCTGGCAAAGGTACCCCGCCCCTCCCATCACGAGGAGCGCGTCAGCGAGTATCTGTTCCAGTGGGCCAAGAGCCATGGCCTGGCCGTGGAAAAGGACAACATGAATGAGATCATCATTGACAAGCCCGCCTCCCCCGGCTGCGAGAATGTACCCCGTGTGATCTTTCAGGCACACATGGATATGGTCTGCGTATGCGAAGAGGGCGTCACCTACGATCCTATGACCGATCCCATCAAGGTCATCAACGATGGTGTGACTCTGACCGCAGACGGCACCAGCCTGGGTGCCGATGACGGTATCGGCGTGGCGATGTGCCTGTACCTGCTGCAGGACGACACCCTGCGTCACGGCCCCATCCGCGCCATCTTCACCACCAACGAGGAAGACGGCATGGACTCCATCGCCATTGACCCCAAGTATCTTGACGGCGGCTATCTGGTCAATTTGGATTGGGAAACGCTGGGCTCACTGTGCAATTCCTGTGCCGGCGGCGACTTCTTTAACTACAGCCACAAGGCCGAGTGGGAAAAGCCTATTGTGGGCTGCAAGACACTGACCATTTCCCTCAGTGGTCTGCTGGGCGGTCACTCTGGCGTGGGCATCAACAAGGGCCACGCCAATGCGCTGGTCAGCATCGCTACGCTGCTGGCAATGCTGCGGCAGGGCGGCGTCAGCTATCGTGTGGCCTCCTTCAGCGGTGGTCAGGCGAAGAACTCCATCCCCGCGTTTGGCACCGCCACGGTCGTTCTTTCCGCCGCCGAGGAAGATCGGGCCAAGGCTATCATTGAAACCTTCCGTGGAGAGTTTGCGGAGGCTTTCGGCAACATCGAATCGGATATGGTGTTCACCACCACCTTCGGTGATACCGTGCCCGACCGCGTACTGACAGGGGAGGTTGGTTATGGTATGGTGGGGCTGATGACCACGGTTCCCAATAACGTACATACCATGAGTCCGTTCATTGACGGGCTGGTGGAGAGCTCCGCCAACTTGGGTGTGGTGTCCGTGGACGAGGATATGGTGCGCTTCACGGTGTTTGCCCGCAGCAGCGTTGCCTATCAGGCCACTCAGATCGGTGTGATCTGCAGCGCACTGGCCAATAGCTTCGGTTTTACCTTCGACAGCGAGGGTCATGTTCCCGGCTGGGCGGTCAATCCCAACAGCAAGCTGACCCATATCGCTTGCGAGGCCTACAAGCATCTGACCGGCACGGATATGATCGTGGAGCCGGTACACGCCGGCGTGGAGTGCGGTGCCTTTGCGGAGAAGAATCCCCACCTGGACATGATCTCCGTTGGTCCGACGCTTCTTGATGTGCATACGCCCAACGAAACCTGCAAGATCGAGGATGTCAAGATCACTACCGAGCTGCTGATCGAAATCCTGGAGCGTATCGCCAAGTAAAAAGACTTCATCTTACTTCCAATTTAGGCTACTTTCGACCATTGTCTCCTTACAGGTCAGGAGCCGGACTGCGCGTATCACGCAGTCCGGCTCCTGGCAATTCATGTATGCCGAAGTATGCTCTATATGATCACCTGCCGCTTTCATGGCTTCTGTATCGCGGCCAATGAGTCCATGAGCGAATGGAAGCCATCTTCTCCCAGCATGGCCGCGGCATCGAAGGGGATGTCTTCAGAGGCTGTAATAGCCGGATCGCAGCCGGGCATATCCTCGCCTGCTGCGGGTACGCACTTTCTCAAAAGGCCCTTATCGTGGGTTAACCTATTCTGCGCTGATTGGAATCGGAATTTTGAGACGTGTCCGGCACAGTCTCGGACTCCTGACGGGAAAACCACTCGGTTTTCTTCCCGATAATTTCCCCGGATACTGCATCGACCTTGTAGGAATACGCACACCTGTCCGTGTAGAACTCCAAAACGTAGCAGGGCTTGCCTGAATTGCGGCTCAGCTCCTCTCTGGTGAACACGATCTTTTGAGTGGCCTCATCAAGTCCCGCGTCTTTCAGGGAAATCTTCTTTGCTTCTTCCAAAGAGATGAAATCTGCAGTGTCGATTTCCGTTGTGGCGGTCTCTTTCTGCTTTTTCTCCAGAACGATACCCAGCACCGCATCAATGCGGTATGTCCACTGTGTTTTTGCATCGGCAAAGACGAGCCGGTAGTAAGGCGTTTTGATGCCGCCGCTCACAAGGGTTTCCTCGGTAAAGCTGACTTTATCCTTGCATCCGGCATCGTCCAGTGCGATTTTCTTCGCGTCCGCCAGAAGAATGAAGTGGTAAGCCTCGATGATGCTGCCGTTCTTGGCGTCCACCTTGTAGGAATACTGCTTCTTCGCGGTGTAGAACTCCAGGATGTAGCAGGGCTTGCCAGAATTGCGGCTCAACTCCTCTCGGGTGAACACGATCTTTTGTGTGGCTTCATCAAGTCCCGCGTCTTTCAGGGCGATCTTCTTTGCTTCTTCCAAAGAGATGAAATCTGCAGTGTCGATTTCCGTTGTGGCGGTCTCTTTCTGCTTTTTCTCCAGAACGATACCCAGCACCGCATCAATGCGGTATGTCCACTGTGTTTTTGCATCGGCAAAGACGAGCCGGTAGTAAGGCGTTTTGATGCCGCCGCTCACAAGGGTTTCCTCGGTAAAGCTGACTTTATCCTTGCATCCGGCATCATCCAGGGCGATTTTCTTCGCTTCGGAAAGAGTGATAAATTTCCCGGCGTAAATAATGCTGCCGCTCTTTGCGTCGATTTGGTAGAAATATTGATTCGTCCCGGTGTAGAACTCCAGCAGGTAGCAGGGCTTGCCCTGATTGCGGCTCAGCTCCTCTCGGGTGAACACGATCTTCTGCGTCAGTTCATCCAGTTTGGCGTCCTTCAGTGCAATCTTCTTTGCTTCCTCCAAGGAGATGAACTTCGATACGCAGACAGAAGAAATGCCAGAGGCCTCTTGGAATTTAAGAAGCTCGTCCAACGACATGCGGGCAACCTCGTCCGTGGGCAGCCCGGTTTTGTCTGCTGCGGTAAGGATCCAGTCGGCGCGGCCAAGGGAGACATGGAATTCCTCGGCGATCTTTGCTGCTTCGGCGTTTTCCGTCAGTTCGGAGTGGAAAACCAGTGTGCCGACGGCATCGGTCTGCTCCAAGGCCTTCCGGATCTCCGCAGAGAGAGAGGCTTTTAGCTCGGCATTCGCATCAAGACGGGAATCAAAAGAGATCAGAACAGTCGCTTCGCCATTTTCCATATATCCGCAGGCCTCGTAGGCGGCGACCGTGCGCGTTAGAGCGGTCTCGACACTCTGCTTTCCCAGCGCAACATCGCTGAGCGCATTTTCCGCATCGCTGTTCAAGCAGCGGACATTCTTAACGATCCCGCTTTTGGCAATCGTATATTCCACGCTGGGGTTGACATCCATTGTGAAGGTGCCTGCTGTCGCATTGCTTCGGATGGCATGTGTGGCGATGCCGGTACAGAGAACCAGTGCAAGGCAGGCAGCCATTGTTCCAAGATTGGCCCAACCGGGCTTTCTTTTGGTATTTGCTTCGCTTTCCGCGTCAGCGATAAGCTCGTCATTGATCTTTCCGATCGAACGAAGAAGAACTTCGGTTTTCATAGCATAATTCCCTCCTTTTCAAGAAATCGTCTTAATTCGTTTCTCATACGGAAAAGCAAAGACGTCACCTTGCTCTCGCTCATTCCGTATGCGTCCGCAATATCCCGTATTGCGTAGAGATGATAGTATCTGCGGACAAAAATGTTACGGTTCAGTTTGGGCTTTGCATACAGGAAGCGGTCAATGGCGGCAGCCAACTCATTTTCTTCGACGGTCTGCTCCACAGTCGTTTCCGAAGGAACGCAGGCTTCCAACTCAGACAGCGCGAGGACTACTTGTCCGTGTCCGCGTTTTTCGGCAGTATACCGCTTATAACGGTTCAGAGCGAGGTTGCGCGTGATTTTCCCTAAGTAGATCGACAAACGGCTCGGACGCTGCGGTGGGATCGAATTCCATGCGCCGAGATATGTGTCGTTGGCACATTCCTCCGCATCCTCTTTGTTACGCAGTATGTTATATGCAATCGTATGGCAGTAGTTCCCGTACTTTTCTGCGGTGGCGGTAATCGCGCTCTCGTTACGCGCCCAGTACAATTCTATGATCTCATGGTCTTTCATTGCGCCCTCCTTTCTTTCTGCGTAAAGGCCTTTCACCTATATAGACAACAAAAATCGCCGTTCATTGCGTGGACAGGAAAAATCTTTCCCAAATTTATCATATCATGCGGGAGCGGCGATTTCTACCGGTCTGAAAGTGCTGGCTTACTTTCGACCATTGTCTCCTTACAGGTCAGGAGCCGGGCTGCGTGATACGCGCAGTCCGGCTCCTGGCAATTTATGTATGCCGAAGTATGCTCCATATGATCACCTGTCGATTTCACGGCTTCTGTATTGCAGCCAATGAGTCCATGAGCGAATGGAAACCATCTTCTCCCAACATGGCCGCGGCATCGAAGGGGATGTCTTCAGAGGCCGTAATAGCCGGATCGCAGCCGGGCATATCTTCGCCCATTGCGGGTACGGGTTCCGGGTGCATATTGGACAGTATCTCACGAACCAGTTGCTCCACTCTTTGCCGGTCTATCCTTGGCGCAGCCGCGGCCTCCGGTGTTTCCGGGCAATTCATATAGTGGGTCACGGTGTTGACCAGGAACTGTGCCTTGCGCCGACCCTGCTCGTTCAAGATCGCGGCTACCTGCTGGTGGCTTGGGTCACCGGCATTGAATTGGACGGTAAATCTGAAGGAATCCTTCTTCTCGCCCATATGGATCACCTACTCGTCTTCGTAGCCGCATACAAGAGCCCGTACCCGGCAGCGTTGGCGCCGATCTCCTCCACAAAGATGGCTGTACCGACCTTGCCGGACTTTTCGATCTGTTTCCGAAGCAGCAGAGAGCCGCCGCCTACAAAAATAACCTTGCCGGTACGCAGCTCGATCTTCCGCTCCCGCAGAGTACGGAAAAGGTCCGCCACGAAGGACTCCGCGCCGCGCTCTACCAGTGTTTGGATCTCACTGCCGTACTCTGTACTGCAACCTGTGAGAATGGCGTCAATGTCCGTTTCCTCCAGCAGCAGATCATGGTCGGCACGAATCTTGGACAGCAATCGGTTATAGAGTGTAATGACGCCGTTTTCTAGCGAATCGCAGGAAGCCCAGTCTGCTGCGCCATAGCGCAGGGAGAGGTAATCGGCAGTAAAACCGCCTATGTCGATCACAGTGGCCTTGGCAACCGTGCCGAGCTGGAGCCGCTTGAACACCGGAGCCGTGGCTGCCAGCGCCTGCGGGAAGCAGACCGCCTCCGTGATGCAGATGGAGTATTTCCTCCCATTGAATTCAAACCCGATCACACCGCGGTTCAGGAAATACTGGGCAAAGCGTTTATACTGCGTTCCATAATGCGCAGGCGGCAGCCCAACGGCAAGCTGAATGTTCATCAGCCGATCCGGGACATACTGGCCCGCCGTGTTGATCTCGTAAGCGATGGCGAACAACGTCAGGATAAAAAATCGGTCGTCCTCTGT
The DNA here is from genome assembly GCA_934591815.1 of uncultured Oscillospiraceae bacterium. Classification (GTDB taxonomy): domain Bacteria; phylum Bacillota; class Clostridia; order Oscillospirales; family Oscillospiraceae; genus Vescimonas. The sequence continues at coordinate 45,868 of CAKTPV010000003.1, read as the reverse complement.
TTTATCCCGGGTATAGGGGATTCGCTGGTCGGAGAGCGTGTAGTATTTTCCCCGATAAAATAGGATGTTGGCACCGAAAGGGGGACGGGTATCGCTCTCTACCAGTCCGGATGTAAATACCCGACTGGCTGTTTTAATTTGTTTATTTCCGTGGTCTACACAGACTAACATAAGATCAGCTCCTTCTCTTTTTGTGCTTATACTGTGTTTATACGACCTTAATACGTAGTGTTACAACAAACAAGAAAGACAGGTGCGGAAAAATCCACACCTGTCTTTTCTAATTCTCGGCAAAAAGGAATAATAATCACTGCAATCGGATGCAAAACGCCTATCTTTCAAACACGGTCTCCCCATTGAATGTCAACCGGCAGATGCATTCAGGCTCAATGGGTTCATCAAACCGCGTCCAGATCATGCAGCTATCGTCGGTTTGATCTGCGATAAAGCTCCACCGGCACGGGATAGTATCGCCGTTTGCATCAAATACCTCGAACTTGCCAAGAATACCGGTAGTAGAATCAACATAGTCGGCGAAATACACTGCCACGGACAGCTTGGAGCATTCGATCCTCTCCGCCGTAAGCGCCTTGCCACCGTAGGCGAGGGGGACATTCTCTGCCAGCACCTCGCTCTTGATACTGACGGGCGTTTCCTCCAGCGTGACCCGCCAGTCCCCCGGCAGCACGGTGGTGGTGATCCCCTTTCCGCCCCAGTGCAGCTCCAAATAGGGGAGCGCCTCCTTGTCAACGGTCACGTCCCGCCAAAAGTATCGCCAGTCGGCATCCGTGGCATCCGGGTCAAACTCGTCGGGCTGTCCGAAATGACAGTGGGGCTCTGGGTAGATGACCGTGTCCGTCCGCGTGTCCAGGAAATACCAGTTCTTCTCCCAGGTCGCGGACCATTCGTCCGAGCCCAGCGGCTCTTTCATCACCAGCTGAAGAGTGTCGTCCTCCCACCCGGCGTTGCAGATGGACGCACCGCAGGGCAGTTGCACGTCCGCGTCCCCCGGCTGCCAGTAATACCGCACCGTTCCGTTGCGGAATCGCTGCTGGCACTGGGGCAGCTTTGCGTTCTTTCCGGCGTTTTCCACCATTTCCGCCACATTGAAATCCACCTTTACATCGTCAAACCACCTTTTCTCCTGCCAGTTGGAGAGGTTCATCACAAGACCGTTGGCGCTGTCGCCTGGCTGCCAGTCGGCGTATACGACACCCTCCAATTCGTTCTCCGGTACGCCCGCCTTCCGCTCCAAAAAGCGAGACACATAAGCGCCGGACATCATCTTACCGGGAAAATACAGCTCGAAGCCGGCAAATTTCCCTGTTTGGTCAAGGACGGCTCCCTCATTTGCCTTTACGGAATAGAGAAGATAAAGGGCTCGTTCATCAGAGATCACCTTTTCCACCTTGATCTGCAGTTCTTCCGTGGCTGCGGCCTGCGGTTGCTGTTGGGAGATCACCGGTGCCTCGTCTGCGTCACCGATGACGGTCTGACCGGGGGAAAAGATGTCGCGCCACGACAGCGGTATTCGGCTGATAGCGAAGACGGTGACGGATACGCCCAGTATGATCAGCACCGCCGCACACGCGGCAGATAATTTGGGAAAGCGGGTGCGTTTTCTCCGGCCTGCATTTGTGCGGTTAAAGTCGAGGGCTTCTTCCAGATATGCGGTGTCAATATCTCCGATGGCTGACACCAGCTTGTCGGTTTTCCGATCCATTATATGTTTGCCTCCTTACGATTCAGGTATTGATGTAGTTTTCCGCGTATTCTGCTGAGCCGGACAGACACGTTGTTCTCGGTGATGCCAAATGCGTCTGCCAGCTCGGATATTGATTCTGAGAACCAGTAACGTTTCACAAACATGAGTCTGTCATCTTTGGGCAAGACAGCGAGAAATGCGTTGATCTGCGCAGATAGTTCACTTATCGAGAGTTGCTCATCCATGGAGTTGTCGGGGATACAGTCCTCCAGTTCGGATAGTGAGACCTCAAATTGGCTGCCCCGCTTTATCGCGGTATTTGCGCGAAGCTTCTTCAAAGAGCGGTTGCGAACGATACGGCAGATGTAGGCTCTCAGCGGGTCGGGGGATTGAGGAGGAATACTGTTCCATGCGCCAAGATAGGCGTCGTTCACACATTCTTCCGCGTCCTGATGATCGTTCAGAATGCTTCTGGCGATTTTCATGCACAGGTCGCCGTATTTTTGGGACAGTTCGGTGATGGCCTGTTCTGAGCGCTCAAAAAACAGGCGTATAATTTGTTTGTCATCCATATGGCGGCGATCCTCCTTTTCCTCTTATCTATTAACTACCTTTTTAGGTGTCAATATTACATATTTTTCAAATTATTTTAAATTTTATCAGGAAAAGCGAGCCAGGTAAAGGAGCGCGGGCGCCGCTCACGAAAGAGACATACCCTAACCGCACAGGATTGTCAACGGACGCCCTGTATCTACCGTAGTTTTCCCTTGTTACCGAATAGAAAAACAGACGTGGAAATCTCCACGTCTGTTTTATACACATTTGTCAGAACTTCTTTAATTCCCTCAAAGGATTTTGGAGCGCATTGAAGATATTGAACCGGCTGGTCGATCAGCTATCTTTCTCCATCGTCAATCAAAAGAAGATCGTCCCGTGTTGCGGCATGATTGCGCAGCTCATCCGAGAAGCCGGAGATGCTGAACAGGACGTACCACACTTTTCGCCGATCCCGCTCCCATGCGACATCACCAGCCTTAGCTTCCAACGCATGAAGGACATTAAGACCAACTGGCTCTTTCCAGTACTTACACTCTCCCAGAATCAGGTTCTTGCCCTCCGGATCAAGAGCTGCAATGTCGATCTCATTCTTGGCATCCCAATACCCACCCAGTTTGGAGAACTGGAACGGCCATGCGTTATTGACATTCAATTCCCACATCCGCTCCTGACATATGTCCTCATACACGAAGCCGATGTGGCTGGTAGTGAGTCCCCTGCGGATCTTATCCATCACGATACCGCTATGCCCACTTTCGATAAAGCTCATGTTGGGATAGATAAATGCGAACCAAAACCGCAGATAGTTATCCTTGATCTTGTAAAGGCCGCGCTTGCTCTTCTCGGGATTTTCCTCTGTGACAGGCACCCTTCGTTCCAGAATATCCAGATCCATCAAGGTCTTCAGGTACTTGGTCAGGCTCGTTGACTTGACCTCCAACACAGCGGCAATCGCGGAAAGCTTGTGATTTCCGGCTGCGATCGCCTTGATAATGGAAAAGTAACTGCCAACTTCACTGACCTCCTGCTGCAGCAGAAAATGCGGTTCATCATAGAGATAGCCGGAGCGGTTCAGTACGCATTTCTGGATAGCACGATAGATATCGCTATTCTCCGAAAATAACTCGATATACTTGGGGACACCGCCTGTAACAGAGTATAGCTCAATGAGTTCTCTGCGGGTTTTGCCAGGGAAAAACTCATGGTAATAGGCGAACGGGATCTGCTTGAGCCGGATCTGCGCGGTTCGCCTTCCGTATAAAGGGCTGCCGTAGGCCAATGTCTGAGACTCCATCATGGAGATCAGGGAGCCGCAAAGGATGACCATAACAGACTGGTTCTTTAGTATTTCTTCCCATATCCGTTGGAATATGGAAGGGAACGCAGGCTCTGCCTTGCCCAGATACTGAAATTCATCCAGTACGATAACGGGCTTGCTGTCATGCTTGGCATCCATGATTGATTTGAATATCACGTCCCAGCTTTTGACATCCGCATTACGCAGAAGATCGCTATCAATAAATTCTGCCGCTTTCTCTTTGAATGCCGCTCGGTTTTGTGCTTCGGACTCTTCACTCGCAAGGAAAAACAGGGCGTTTTTATCCCGAATAAACTCGGATATCAGCGTAGTCTTTCCCACTCGCCGGCGTCCATACAGTACGACAAGTGCGCTGCCATTCCGCGCATACTCACTTTGCAGCGTCTCCATCTCCTGCTGTCGATCAACAAATACATGCATGCGATCACCACCTTTACAATTATTATACTCCAAATTATAATAATTTCAATCATAATTTCATTCCGCTTCTATAATTCTTTGTGGCAATGTAAGGGACAGCTTTTCAATAGATGCGGTAAAGTGTTTCTCAGAGTATTCATCTCGGTGCCACGCCTCATAAAAATCTGTGCAGTATTCCTCCTCCAGAGCATCCCTATCTGCCCAATCCTTTACGCAGCCTTCTGCCTGTTCTTCGCGGATGCCCTTCAGCATAGCAAAACGCGCCATATCATAGTCGGCGTACAGCTCTGTAATGCAGCCAGAATCCCAGCTTGTGGTAAACTGCATTGTGAGGAGATAGACCTTGCATGTCTTGCACACCGAGGGATCAGGCGAGATCACCCGAACCATCTCCGGTGCCATGATAACCATATCCAGCGTGATCTCGTCGATCTTCTTAGGCGATTGATATAGTTCTGTGAAGCGTCGCTCCATCTCCCGGATCTCCTCTTGAAACAGAGGCGGTTCAAAACAGCAATAGATGTCAGGCGTATCATTCTCTGTCTCTCGGTCAGATCCGTCACGGATCTCCGTGATGGTGCCATAAAGTCCACGATATTCACTTGCCTCTGTTGCCATGACAGCGGCACCGACAGTGTAGGTCATGCCGTTGTATGTATAGCGCATGGATATTGACTCTTTTCAGAATGTTCACCTCCTTCTTTCGGCGTGTGTGCGTTCATTGTTGGCAGATCTCCCACAATTGGGATAAACTGCACCGTTTCGGGTCTTCTACGTTCCAGACAAGCCAGCTGGTGTAGAAGCGTTGGAATCCCTCCAGCGTCATAATGCCGACGCAATCATATTTATCCACGGTCTCACCGGACAGTTCCTCGAATACCGCCACAGGGATCATTGACGGCACGGCATTGTGATTTACAGACAGGAGAAAACCGGAGCACCCGTCACAACGCAGGCAATCAATGAAGAAGCTGTTGCGCCAGTTACAGCAGGTTGCCTGTAAAAATCGGTAAAAACGCTTGTCCATAAAATTCCCTCTACTATCATTATCCGTAAAACGAAATCAAAAGTGCGCCACTTTTTGAAAAATTTTTCAAATTTCTCTGCGGCCGCGGGGTCGGGGGCGTCTGGAGACGATAATTGCCACGGCAGCTGCCACGGCCAGAATAACGCAAATTGCTTTTTTCATAGTATTGATCCTCCTAATATTTGGTTCTTTCACAATAGACCACATACCGCTGCTTGCCGCCGCTGGCATAAAGGTGGCAGGTCAGCCGCGTCGCAGTTCTTGTCATCTTTCAGGCTTCTTCACCTCACAGGAGCGGTGGTTTGAATCACCGCCCGTTGAAATGTTACCGGGTTTATATGTAAACATTTCATCAGAGCTATTGATTTTTATCTCACGGTGTCGTATACTATCCATTGAAATGTAGCATGATAATACCAGCAAGTTTTCAATGGAGGTTGGGCTATGGAAATAAAACGAGATCGCTATTTGAAGAAAATCGTCTCCTTTATGTGGGATGGTCAGGTGAAGGTGATCACCGGCATCCGCAGATGCGGCAAGTCCTATCTGCTTCGCAATCTGTTCAAGAGTTACCTTCTCAGCGAAGGCGTTGCAGAAGACCACATTCTGTCCTTTGAGCTGGATTTGGCCCGTGATATTCGCTATCGCAATCCGCTGGAGCTTTCGGCTCATGTCCGTGAGATCGTAGAACACAGTGCAGACCAATATTATCTTTTTGTAGACGAGATTCAGATGTCCGACGAGGTTCCGAATCCCTACAATCCAGATGGCAAGAAGGTTACCTTCTACGACGCGCTCAACGATTTGAAGTCCTTGTCCAACTTGGACATTTATGTGACCGGAAGCAACTCCAAAATGCTGTCCTCGGACATACTGACAGAGTTTAGAGGACGCAGCGACGAGATCCGTGTGCATCCGCTTTCCTTTGCCGAATACTACACGGCTGTCGGCGGCGATAAGCAGGACGCTTTTGACGATTTTGCTTTCTATGGCGGTATGCCGCTGATCCTTTCCCGTCCCACAGATGCCGCGAAAATGGCTTATCTGAAATCGCTGTTTTCTGAGGTCTATCTGAAGGACATTGTAGAGAGGAAGAAGATCAAGCGTGAGGATGTACTGTCCGCTATTCTTGATCTGCTGTGTTCGTCTATCGGCTCTCTGACCAATCCGACGAAAGTTGCAGCCACCATCAACACCGTGCAGAAGCGCAGTGGAGAAAATGTCGTTGCCTTGAACACCGTGAATGCCTATATGGATCACTTATCGGATTCCTTCCTCTTCACCGAATGCAAACGCTGGGATGTGAAGGGCAAGAGCTATTTTGACTATCCCAACAAATACTACTGTGAGGACATTGGACTGAGAAATGCCCGTATCGGCTTCCGCCAGCAGGAAATGACGCACATCATGGAGAACATCATTTTCAATGAGTTGATGATCCGTGAATGCGCCGTTGACATCGGCATTGTCTACGGCAACGCGAAAAATACCAAAGGAAAGGTCGTGCCGGTCGCGCGGGAAATCGACTTCATTGCAACCTCCGGTGGCAAGAAGACCTATATCCAGTCTGCCTACGCATTGGGAACAGCGGAAAAGGCGATCACCGAGAATAAGCCTTTCGCGCTGACCGGTGATTCCTTCCCGAAGATCATTGTCCGTCATGACATCCGTAAGCGTTGGTATGATGAGGGCGGCATTCTCAATATTGGCGTCATTGACTTCCTGCTGGATGACACGCTTGTCTGAATCCTCTCAAAATAAAACTGCTCACCGTGATTGGCTCATGGTGGGCAGTTTTTCGCAGTACACCACATACCTCTCCCGCCCACCGCTGGCGTAAGGATGGCAGGTCAACAGCGTCAGCAGGTCGCGGTCTTGCTGTATCTTGATCTTGTCCACCTCGTGGGGCTGGATAATCTGAATGTCAGCTACGGTGTAGGTCAGCGTCTCCCATAGATTTGTCAGCGCAACGGTATCGCCAACCTGCAAGCGGTCAATATGCCGGAAGTAGTCCGCACCGCGCCAGCCCCGGTGTCCGGCAATGACGCAGTTGGTGTTATCCCCACCGATGGGCGCGGATGTGTTTCCCAGCACCGCCGCGCCTGCGGCAAGATGTTCATCGGACGCGCCCAGATAGACAGGCATGGTCAGCTCCATAGTCGGTATCTCCAACACGCCGATGATCTCATCTTCAATACCGTAAGCGGTCAGGTCGGCGGCGGGTTCTTCGCAGGCTCCGAGGTCAACGAGGTTACACTGCTTTTCCGCATAAATCTGGCGGTTGTACTCCTGTAAGGCTGCCAGCAGTTCAGGGCACTGCTGCTCCGGCTTCCGTTCTTCGAGGAAGCTCTGCACGGCCTCATCCGTGTTGGCTTGCAGCCTGTACCCTGTAACCACCGGCCACAGCATGACGCAGATACCCGCTACCGCCAGCAGCATCGCCAGCACAAGAGATGTCTTACGCATGGTGAAACTTCCTCACTAAAAAGTAACCGCCGCCGATTGCCGCCACCACGCCAAGGCCGATAGTCAGACCGGTAAGGTAATGTCGCGTCCACGAGGATGCCGCTGGTTTTTCTTCTGCGGCAGCGGCCTCCTGCTCGGGTAGATACGGCACACGATACCCTCGCACCAGCAGTCGGTGGGTATTGACCCCGAACGGCGTGCAGGTCACCAACGTTACATAGTCCTTACCGTCCTCGATTTGGAGCAGTCGCGTATCTGTCGGCAATACCGTGTTGATGGCGTCCACTTTGTATGCCAGCGTATCGCCCAGCACGTGGATGTAGAACACATCGCCCACTGCAAGCTGGTCGATGTCCGAAAACAGCTTGGAGCTCGCCATACCACTGTGCGCCGATAGCACTGCGTGGGTGCTGCTGCCGCCTACCGGCAGATCGGTTAGAGGCAACTAACCGACAGTTATTTTTTTAAGGCTCATTCGAGCCTTAAAAGTCCGCTCCAGCCGGAGTGGGAAAAGATAGCCAGTTCATCGACGTATTTCATGGCTTCCTCTCTCGGCATATCGTGGACGATGGTTTCGCACACTGCCGTAAAGTAGGCTCTTGTGATCATGTGATGAAGCTGACGGGTCATGCTCCCGGAGAGCATACCGTTTCTTCTGAGGAGGGCGTAGTATTCTTCGGATCGATCGACCTCCAGATCCACCAGCATCTCGATAAAATCCGCATAGCCCGTTCCCTCCGCCCGGCAGAGGATCAGTTTGAATTCGTCGAAATGGTCGTACATGAACACGACAAGCTCGTGCAGGTGTTGGGTAGAGAGCGCAAGGCAGGAACACCGTAAGAGGTGTCCCTGCCTTTTCGGATAGGCTGTTTGGCAAATGCAACCCGCGCATGCTGCCGCTGAAGCAACCGTCAGCGGCAGGCATCATTTCTCACTCCACCAACGCCTTACCCAAGGCGCGGCAGGCTTCAAGTGCCGCGTCGTCGGGCGTCTCCGTGCAGATCACGCTTTCGCAAACGAGGTTCACCCCTGCGCTGTCGCAGTCGCTCTCCCAGGTGCGCATCCATTCGCCGTCACCCCAGCCGTAGGAGCCGAACAGTGCCACACGCTTGCCGCCGAGGCTGCGTTTGCAGGCATCGAACATGGGCTGGAACTCCATTTCCTCCAGCACCTCGCTGCCCATGGCGGGGCAGCCGAAGGCGATGGCACCGTAGGCGTTCAGATCGCCGGGCTGTACCTGATCTGGGGTGAGCAGCACAGCCTCCGCGCCCGCGGCGGTCATGCCTTCGGCAACGGCCTGCGCCATCGCCTCCGTATTGCCCGTACCGCTCCAATAAATAACAGCAGTTTTCATTCTCGTAAATTCCTTTCTTTTGATGATTTTATATGATCAAACTGCAACGGCAAGCTGCTCCAGCTTCAAGCCGCTTTGCCAAAGTGTGCAGTAGATCTCCGTGCATTTTCTGTATTTTGCGAATAGGGAGCGTGCTTTTTCCTCGTCGCCGTAGACCGCCTGACGCAGCAGTTCGGACGCCTGCGCGTCCCGCAGATCCCGCCGCAGCCCGGCGGGGCGATAGAGGTAAAGGAGTGCCTGCCCCGGCAGAAAGCGGATCGGCAGCAGGCAAAGCCCCTTGGGCGACAGCCGCCGGTTCAGCTTCCGGATGTCGGCGGGCAGTGCCTCGCGATCCTCGCAGGGACAGGGGAACAAGCTCCCCGTCTTGATGCCCGCCAGCGTGGGCGCACCCTGACGGATCAGTATTTCTTCAGCCATTCGCTCTCTCCTCCTGTGGTAGTCTTGTGCATCCATATTGCTCCGTTTCCTTGGCTCATTTCGTAGTTAGTGTTCTCTAACCTCCATACTTTGGAGTGGGGCAGGGATGCAGCTTGCAGTTTCCCTGCCCCGATTCCTTATGATTTGTTTTCGTCCAGCAGGTCGGTCATATTCCGCAGGCTGATGCCCAGCGTAGACCCGTTGTGCAGCAATGCTGAGGCGGTGGGCGGCAGTACCCCCGCCACGCCCAGTGCGATCAGCGTCAGGTTGAAGCCCACGATGAAGCGGTAGCTGCCGTGGATGCGCTCCATCAGTGCCTGACTGAGCCTTCGCAGCGTTACCAGTGCAAAGAGATCCTCCGAGGAAACGGTGATGTCTGCGATCTCCCGGGCGATGGCCGCGCCGGTGGAGATGGCGATGCCCGCGTCCGCCTCCGACAGAGCAGGGGAGTCGTTGACGCCGTCGCCCACCATGATAACGGTGTGTCCCTTTTCCTTTTCACCGCGGATAAATGCGGCCTTGTCCTCCGGCAGCACCTCGGCGTACACCGCGTCCACGCCCACCTCGGCGGCCACAGCCTCCGCCGTGCGGCGGTTGTCGCCGGTCATCATCACCACGTTGGTAAAGCCGCTCTCGTGCAGCGCTCTTACCGCCTCCCGCGCCTTCCGGCGCAGGGGATCGTGGATGCAGATGACCGCCGCCAGCTCCCCGTCCATGCAGAGATACAGGTGGGAATACGCGGCGGGCAGCGCGTCAAATTTCGGCTGCTCTCCCGCCGGGATGCGGCAGCCCTCGTCCTCAAAGACGAAGTGGGCGCTGCCGATGATGACCTTCTTGCCCTCCACCATGCTGGAGATGCCGTGGGCCACCACATACTGCACCTGCGAATGGTACTCCTCGTGGGTGAGCCCGTGCCGCTTTGCCTCCGCCACCACGGCGTTTGCCATGGAATGGGGGTAATGCTCCTCCAGACAGGCGGCAAGGCGCAGCATTTCCGCCTCGTCGTGTCCGCCGAAGGGGATGACCGCCGCCACGGTGGGCGTCGCATAGGTCAGCGTGCCGGTCTTGTCGAACACAATGGTGTCCGCCTTGGCCACCGCCTCCAAAAAGCGTCCGCCCTTGACGGAGATGTGATAGCCGCTGCTCTCCCGCATGGCGGACAGCACCGCGATGGGGATGGCCAGCTTCAGGGCGCAGGAGAAGTCCACCATCAGCACCGAGAGCATTTTCGTCACATTCCGGGTCAGAAGATACGTCAGCGCCGTGCCGCCCAGCGTATAGGGCACCAGTCTGTCCGCCATCCGGGAGGCTTTGTCCTCGGCGGTGGATTTCAGCTTCTCCGACTCCTCGATCATGTGAACCACCCGGTCATACCGCCCGCTGCCGGAGGATTTCTCCACGGAGATGACGCACTCACCCTCCTCCGCCACCGTTCCGGCATAGACGGGACTGCCGGGGTGCTTCGCCACAGGCATGGACTCACCGGTGAGGGAGGACTGGTTCACCATGGCCTCGCCCTCCACCACCCGGCCGTCCAGCGGGATCATACCGCCTGTGCGGATCACGATACGGTCGCCCGGCTTCACGTCGGTGATCTTCGTCAGCACCTCGGCGCCGTTTACCTGCTGCCAGACGCTGTCCACCCGCAGGCTCATGGCGGAGGCGAGGTCGGCCACGGACTTTTTGTGGGTCCATTCCTCCAGAATTTCGCCCAAATGCAGCATGAACATAACGGAGCCGGCGGTGGCAAAATCGCCCCGTGCCATGGACACGGTGACGGCGGTGGCATCCAGCACGGCGACGGACAGTTTGCCGTGCCACAGTGCCGAAAGCCCCTCCCGGATGTACTTTACGGAGCGGAACAGTGCCAGCGCCGTGGTGATGGGCGCAGGCAGGAACAGCTTGGAGATGCACCGCCGTATGACGGCGACCGCCAGCTTGTCCTCAAACTCCCGGTTCAGCGCCCGGGAGGTATGCTCCGGCACCAGCTCCATGGCCTCCGCCTTGGCGAAGGAGAAGCGCGCCAGCGAGGAGATAACATCCTCCCGTTTCCCGCCGTACACCACCACCGCGTCCTGCGTCCGGTCGTAGACCTTGACCGCCTGTACGCCGTCCTGGGCGCGCAGATAGTACTCCAGCACATCCGCTTGGGATAAGCTCATCCGCCCGCAGCACAGGTGTACCCGCAGCCGCCCCGGCAAATCATGTAGGATCGTGCATTTCATGGATCACTCCGCCTTAGCGTCCTCCGCGGAAGCGTCCTCCACCACAGCGGCGGCCTCCGCCTCTGCGCGGCGCTCGTTGATGGCCTTGGCTTCTGCGTAGATGTCATCCGCGCCCTCCCGCACGGCGGTGACCGTTTTCATCACATCCTCCTTGGCGCGCAGCGCGGCGGCGGTGGTGTGGGCGTAGACCTTCTTGGCATCCCTGCTGCCCAGCAGCTTGATGCCCGCCGTGCCAAACAGCACGCCTGCTGCAAATAAACCGAGTTTTTTCATAATGATCGTCCTCCTATGTAAGATGTGTGTATGTCAAACCGATGGCCGAGATGCCGGCATCGGAATGCACTTAATGCTGCTTCTTCCCGAAATGGAAAAAGCCTTTCTTTTCGTAGACTGCGGTGCTGATCTCCCCCGCCGTATAGCCGGTGGCGTCAATGGCGGCGCGGAGGGCGTTTTCGTCCAGCGGCTCTTGAGAGAGGATCACCGTCTCCCCCTTGGAATGGGAGGAAGAAACCTTCTCCACTGAGAATGCGGCGCGAATGGCGTCGTTGATGTGCGCCTCGCACATAGAGCAGGCCATGCCGGAAACCTGAACTGTTGTCTGGATCATTTTCGTACCTTCTTTCAAATAAAATGCTATCCCAGCGCCACATCCAGCGTCATCATGACGCTAAAGCCCACGGCAAAGAAAACCGTGCCGATGTTGGAGTGCTTTCCCTGTGACATTTCAGGGATCAGCTCCTCCGCCACCACATAGAGCATGGCGCCCGCCGCGAAGCTCAGAAAATACGGCAGCGCCGGGATCACCAGCTGCGCCGCAAGAAGCGTCAGCACCGCGCCGATAGGCTCCACCACGCCGGAGAGCACGCCGCCGAAAAACGCCCTGCCCTTGCCTTCGCCCTCCGCCCGGAGGGGCATGGAGATGATCGCGCCCTCGGGGAAATTCTGAATGGCGATGCCAAGGGACAGAACAAGCGCGCTGGCCGCCGTGATCTGTGCGTTCCCCGCAAGGAAGCCCGCGTACATCACGCCCACCGCCATGCCCTCCGGGATGTTATGTAGAGTCACTGCTAACACCATCATGGTGGTGCGGCCCAGCCTGCTTTTCGGGCCCTCTGCCTGATTGCTTCCCACATGAAGGTGAGGAATCAGATGGTCGAGCAGGAGCAAAAACAGCACGCCGACCCAGAAGCCGACAAATGCAGGGAGGAAGGACAGCTTGCCCATGCCCTCCGACTGCCCGATGGCGGGGATCAGCAGACTCCATATCGACGCCGCCACCATCACACCGGCGGCAAAGCCCGCAAGGGCGCGCTGCATCAGATCGCCAAGGGATCTCTTCATGAAGAACACGCAGGCCGAGCCCAGTGTTGTACCCAAGAAAGGGATCATGATTCCGATAAAGGTTTCCATTTGTCTCACCGCCTTTGCGTTGCAGTATTATTTGTTCTTTCTGAACCCTGCCTCATCCCGGTATTCGGGATGTTCCTTTAAGTATTGGTCTTTGTCGCCGCAGATGGTATAGTCGCACCGGCAGCCGTCCACGCAGGTAGTCGTCCGCACCAGCCTTGCGTGAAGCAGCTCCATGGACGCATAGTCCACATTGCACAGGGCGGGCATGATGTCCGTAAGGCCGTGCCGGATAGCAAACTCCGCCGCCGGACACGACGTAAACTCATAATAGATGGGCTTATTTTTATCGTAAGGCGCAACCGTCATCTCGTAATCGTGCCATGCGTCACAGCGCTTTTTGGCGGTGGTGAATGCCCGGTACATCAGCTTCCTCCAGAACGGCTTGTTGCAGTCCACGAACCGCAGCCTGCGGAAGACCGGCAGGATCAGGTTTTCCTCCATCTCCTCGATCTCGCGGAAGGATGTGACGGCCTTGCAGACCACATAATAGCTCATAATGGCGATGCAGTCGTAGGTGCCGCCTACACCGTTGTGGAAGTTCCGCTTGCCGCCCAAATCGGTGCGCCAGTCGGAGAGAAAGTCCGCATACTGCTGCTGTACCTGTTCCCATATCGTCTCCCGCTCCGCTTCCGGGTAGTGCAGGGCGATTTTTGCCCGTATCTCTTTTTTGCAGGGCCTAGAATACAGCACATGGCATTTGCGGTCAAATAGGAGTTTCTTGTCCTTCACCTGTCTGCTTCTCCCTCATTTCTGCGCTGTGACGCAGAGCCAGCTTTTCTTTTTGTGTATCTGCACCTCGTGAAAGCCCGCCTGCTCCAGATACGCCTTCAGCTCGGTGTCCTTATAGATGGTCATGCCGCCGATGATCTCCGTCCACTTCTTGTCCTTGTCCGTATCGCCGTTGCTTTCGTTGCAGATGAGTAATGTCCCGCCGGGCTTCAGCACCCGGTAAACCTCCCGGAAGCACCGCGGCAGATCAGGCCAGAAATAGACGGTTTCAAAGGCCGTGACCGCATCGAACCAGTCGTCCGCAAACATCATATCCGCCACACTGCCTTGCAGGACGGCGCAGCGGCCCTCCGCGATGGCGGCGTCGTTGACCTTTTTCGACTTCTCCACGCTGACGGGCGAATAGTCGATACCCTTGACGACACCCTGCGGGCATTTTTTCAGCAGCCTTTTCATGTTCGCCCCGCCGCCGCAGCCGCAGTCCAACACCTTGGCATCCGGCGCAAGCTTCAAAAATTGAAGTCCCCACTGCGCCACAGGGCTGTGCCCGACATTCATCATGGCGACCATGAGCTTCCCAGCAAAGCCCACAGGCTTGCGGGTATTTTCAAAGAATGACATATCACACCTCCGATTTCACACATTCCGCATAGGTCAGCGGGAAGGATGCTTTCAGAACAGCGCTTTTCCGCACCGTCCAGCCGTTTTGCCGCAGGAAGCGCAGGTATTCCTCGCTCGTCCATCTGCTGTGGAGGGGGAAGCCTGCCAGCTTCATGAAAAATGCCTTGACCTTGCCGGGAAACGAGTTTTCCGCGTGGGTGAAGGTGGGCGCGATGAGCACACCATCGTCCTTCAGCACCCGATGGATCTCGGCAAGGGCTTTCTCCGGCTGCGGCACGATGTGCAGTGCATTGGACACGATCACTACATCAAAGGACTTATCCGCATAGGGCAGGCAGAACATATCCTACACGGAAAAGTGCAGCTTTGCCGAGCGGTTATCCCGCTTTGCCTCTGCGATCATCTCCGCGGAGGCGTCCGTCGCCTCGATGTGCGCCGCCGCATTCACGATGTTTTTTGCAATCAGTCCCGTGCCGGTGGCAAGCTCCAGCACCGTCTTGGCTTTCACCACCGGCCGGATGAGCTCATACATCTCTTCGTATGCCGCCCGATCCTTTCGCATGAAGCGGTCGTACCGACCGGCATTTTTGTCCCAGAAGGTCTTTCGTTCTTTCATAGCCGTTGCCCTTATCTCTTCTTTATTTTTTGCCGCCTTGTACCTCTCGGAAAGGATTCAAAGTGCCGCTAAATTTTCCCGTGCGGGCATCTGTCCCGCCGCTGCCGGGCGTATTCCAGCAAGGCATTGCACACTGGGCAAAGTGCCCCGCCCCTTGTCCCATGCACGCCCCGGCAATACCGGCGCACCATGAGCGTAACAGTTTCGATCTCCTTTTCCTTGTTCAAGCGCCGATTTCCTTTCTGTTTTATATGCAGTTAGCCGTCTCTAACTGTCTGCCAGAAGAAAAGGCAGGCCACCTGTATGCAGTCTGCCTTAAATTCGCTGCATGGCGCAGATACGCCCTTCGACTACGGCGTAACGTCTGGCAGCACCGCTTGCAGCCGTACGCCCATCTCTTTTTTGGGTACGGCTGCCAGTCCCGCCCTTGTCGCGTGTGCCTTGGCAATACAGGCGGTCATGGGTGCCATTTCCGATTTCCTGTTCCTTATTCAAGCTTCGGATCTCTTTCTGCTTCGCATTTTGGTTAGCTGCCTCTAACCGCTTGATAGAAGAACAGGCAGCCCTGTAGCCGAGGCACTCCGCTTTAAAGAGCGGGTCAGCGGCATACTTCACTGCCCCCGTAGTTCTGTATATGCTCTACCTCCAAAAGCAAGAACTATTCTTATTCTCGTTTTCCATTATACGCATATTCACCCTGTTGTCAACAGCTATGGCGGGCTTCCGCTGAAAAAATGGCGAAAATGCTTGACAGACCAAACTGTACCTGTTATAGTCACAGTATAAACTGTATCATCAGTAAACACAGTTACATTGGAGGTTGATTATGCGTCAGATATTACTTTTTGCGGCACTTGCCGCCTCGCTTGCGTTGCTGAGCGGCTGCATGCTGTCCAAAACAAAAAAGGACACGGCGGAGGACATGACAGGCAAGGCGGCGTATCATAAGATCAGTGCCGAGGAAGCCTATGAGATGATGGCCTCGCAGGAGGTCGTGGTGGTGGACGTCCGCACCCGGGAGGAATACGACGGCGGGCATATTGAAAACGCCGTCCTTGTGCCCAACGAGAGCATCGGCAGCGAAATGCCCGAGGCGCTCCCCGATAAGGAAGCCACGCTGCTGGTCTACTGCCGCAGCGGCCGCCGCAGCAAGGATGCCGCCCAAAAGCTGCTGGCGCTGGGGTATCAGAACGTCTACGACTTCGGCGGCGTCATCGACTGGCCCTACGAACTTGTGAAGGAGGGATAAGGGTGGACAGTTCCTTTAATCTGGCGGTTCACGCGCTGGTCTGCCTGAGCCACAGCGGACGCTCTCTCAGCAGCGAGGCTCTGGCGGAGAACATCTGCACCAACCCCACCCGCGTCCGCCGGGTGCTGGCGGGGCTGAAAAAGGCGGGAATGGTGGAGACCCGGGAGGGCTTGGACGGCGGCTACCGCCTGACGGCAGACCCCGCAGCCCTTTCTCTCCGGCAGGTGGCGGAGGCGGTAAATACCCGCTTTGTGGACTGCGCGTGGCACAGCGGCGACATTGACCGGGACTGCGCCATCTGCTCCGGCATGGCGGGCGTGATGGACACGCTCTACCGGCAGATGAACGAGCAGTGCGCCGTCTATCTCTCGCAAATTACCATCACAGATATTGAAACACGACTTTTTACACAGAAATAGGAGGATTTTACGATGCTTACCATTACGACCAACAGCTTTGAAAACGATGTCCTGCACGCGGACAAGCCCGTGCTGGTGGACTTCTGGGCGCAGTGGTGCCCCTACTGCCGCCGCATTGCCCCGGCCTTTGACAAGGTGGGTGAACAGTATGCAGACACGCTTATCGCCGGAAAGATCAACTACGACGAGGAGCCGCAGCTCATCCAGCGCTTCGGTATCGACACCATCCCCACGCTGCTGCTCTTTAAGAACGGCGAGGTGCTCGGCTCTGTGGTGGCTCCCGGCTCCAAGGCGGCCATCGAAGCATTTATCAAGGAAGCGCTTTCTCAGTAAGGAGACGGCCATGGAAAAAATCTACGATATGATCGTCATCGGCGGCGGCCCCGCCGGATACACCACCTCCCTGTACGCCGCCCGTGCCGGACTTTCCACGCTGGTGCTGGAAAAGCTCTCCGCCGGCGGGCAGATGGCGCTGACGGAGCAGATCGACAACTACCCCGGCTTTGAGAACGGCATCGACGGCTTTACACTGGGCGAAAAAATGCAGCAGAGCGCCGAGCGCTTCGGCGCGGTGACGGAGCTGGCGGAGGTGTACAAGGTAAGACTTTCCGGGAGAATCAAGACCTTGGACACCAGCGAGGGCGTTTTTCAGAGCCGCACGGTGGTCATTGCCACCGGCGCGTCGCCTCGTCCCTTGGGCGTTCCCGGCGAGGAAGCGCTCGTCGGCAAGGGCGTTCACTACTGCGCCGCCTGCGACGGCGCGCCCTATCGGGGCAAGACCGTGGCGGTGGTGGGCGGCGGCAATTCCGCCGCGGCGGACGCACTTGCCCTTTCCCGCATCGCAAAAAAGGTCTACCTCATCCACCGCCGGGACAGCCTGCGGGCAACGAAGGTCTATCATGAGCCGCTGATGAACGCGCCCAACGTGGAGTTCTGCTGGAACAGCACCGTTTCCGCGCTGCTGCACGACAACCGCCTGACGGGGCTGCGGCTAAAAGATGTCAACACCGGTGCGGAACGCGACCTTGCCTGCGACGGTGTGTTCATCAGCGTGGGACGCGCTCCGGCCACGGAGCTGTTCCGAAGCGAGCTGCTGCTGGACAAATCCGGCTACATCGTGGCGGACGAATCCACCCGCACCAGCATCCCCGGCGTGTTCGCCGTGGGCGACGTGCGCACCAAGGCGCTGCGGCAGGTGGTCACCGCCGTATCGGACGGCGCGGTGGCTGTCCACTATGCAGAGGAATATCTGGCAGAGAACCGATAAGGGGGCTGTTTTGAGAACATATAAGGATAAAGATGAGTTCAAAAACGAGATCCGTCAGAGCTTCGAAAAGTACATTTCCGAGTTCGATACGATCCCGGAGGCCCTGAAGGATAAAAGAGTGCCCGGTGTGGACAGAACACCGGCAGAGAATCTTGCGTATCAGGTGGGATGGACGACACTGCTCTTAAAATGGGAGGCTGACGAGAAGCTCGGAATGGACGTGAAAACACCGTCGGAGCTGTTCAAGTGGAACCAGTTGGGCGGCCTGTACCAATGGTTCACAGACACCTACGCCCATTTGTCCTTGGCGGAATTGAGGGGCAAATTAAACGAAAATATCGCCGCGATCCAGACCATGATCGATTCCATGAGCGAGGAGGAGCTGTTCCAGCCGCACATGAGAAGGTGGGCGGATGACGCCACCAAAACAGCGGTATGGGAGGTTTACAAATTCATCCATGTCAACACCGTCGCGCCCTTCGGAACGTTTCGGACGAAGATCAGGAAGTGGAAAAAGGCAGCGCTGTGAGTTCTGATTAGTTTTATAAAACATAACAGCGGCTGAGCCTTGCTCAACCCCGAATGGGCAATTTTTAATCTTTGGCATCTTGGCGATTGTGAAAGGCTCACGCTGCATCGCCGCTCTTGATGTAGGCGGCAAGAATGGCAATAAACTCCGAAGGAAGAGGCTCCCGCTTCAAGGGATACTTCGTGATGGATACCAGTGCCTCTCTTTCTGTTTCCCACACCTGGTCCACCGCAATGCAGACGCTGCGCTTCACGTTGAAAATACAGGTGTGATAGTGTCCGGCAACTGCCGGGTACAGCCACCATTCAGCAAATGGCGCCCGGGCCGGCTGCCGGGTCATCAGGTAGACAGCATACGAAACGTGAAAAAAGCGAGTGTTTTCCGCAGATAGGCCAAGCCGGCGCAAAAGCCCGTATATATCCCCCATCTCCATGGATCACTACGCCACCTCTCTGCTCTCGACTTTTTCAATTTCCTCCCGCAAGGGAGATAAAATTTCCTTTATCTCCCCTTCCTCCAGCATGAGCAGCAGGAACACCAGTGCAACAGCGGAAAAGCAGTATATGCCCCGCTCCAAATCGCTATATGCCCGCCCGGTGATGCGAAGCTTCTCCGCCATCTCCTCCTGCGTCAGCCCCCTGCGTTTACGCAGAGTGCTGACATATTTCGAGAAGAATTCTCGGAGTATTTCTTTATATGGATTCATGTGCTGAGACCTCCGTTTCGACAGATTTCTGCATCTTCTACAAAAATCTTATTCCATCATGAAGTGCGCTTCCATGTAGTACACTTCATGTCGTCTCAGAAGCCTGGAATTACTGTCGAAGCCCATCTGTCCGCACTATGATCGGAAGGCAAAAAGCGCAGCCGCAGAGAACATCTGCGACTGCGCTTTTATCCGCCCTCAAGGCTTCAGCCTCACGCGACACCATATTGCCGTCTAAGCAGGTGACGATGCTCTTTTTTTGAGGCATCGGGTGGCTGGACGAAGCCAGCCTCGGCGCAGGGATACCGCCAAGCCTTCCGCCGCTTACTCCGCGCAGAGCTCAGCCACCAGAGCATCCATCTGCGCCTCACTGGTTTGGTTCAGTGCGCCGCGCAGCGATACCTCCGTTTCGCACAGTCGGAGATCCTTCATCTTTTCCAGCTCGGCGCGCATTAGCCGCGCAGCGGCAGGGGCCCAAGAGCCGTTTTCCATCAAGCCGACCCGGCGGCTTCGGAAGCCCTTGGCGTGTAAATGCTCCAAAAACGCCTTCATGGGCGGAAACAGCCCTCCGTCATAGGTGGAGCTGGCCAATACCAGCTTCCCGCAGTAGAATGCGCTGGTCACAGCATAGGAGAGGTCTGTCACGGTCAAATCGCACAAGGTAACCCGCACGCCCTTTCCCTCCAGCTTGCCCTTGAGGATCTCCGACGCATGGGCGGTGTTTCCGTGGATGGACGCATGCGCGATCAGTATGCTCTCCGGTTCCTCCGGCTTCCACTGTGACCACAGGTCATAAAGCCGCAGATACTCCTCCAATCCCTCTGTGAGCATCGGGCCATGGAGCGGGCAGATCGTTTTGACCTCCAGCGCGGAGACCTTTTTCAGCAGAGCCTGCACCTGCGCGCCGTATTTGCCGACGATATTGTAATAATACCGCCGCGCCTGCGGCGCCCACGGGGCGCGGGCAGTCCGTTCCAGCGCGCCGAAGCGGCCAAAGGCATCTGCTGAAAACAGGATCTTTTCCGTTTCCTCATACGCTGTCATTACCTCCGGCCAGTGTACCATCGGCGCCATCAGGAAGCGCAGCCGGTGCGTACCCAAGGAAAGCGTATCTCCTTCGCCAACCTCCAGCATACGGTCCTCTGTCAGCGCACCTGTGCCGAAAAACTGCTTGATCATGGTAAATGTTTTCGCATTTCCCACGAGCTTCATCTCCGGGTACCTTTGCGCCAGATGCATGAGGCTGCCGGAATGATCCGGCTCCATGTGTGTGACCACAAGATAGTCGGGGCTGCGCCCCTCCAACACCTGCGCCACATTGGAAAGCCATTCCTCCGCCGCCCGTGCGTCCACGCTGTCCATCACAGCGATCTTCTCATCCAAAATGATATAGGAGTTGTAGCTCACCCCCATAGGCTGGACGGGGTACTGGTTTTCAAAGAGTGTCAATGTGTTGTCGTCCGCCCCTACATAGCGGATCGCATCCGTTACCGTTCGGATGGCCATCGGAAAAACACCTCCTGATCTTCTGTTTGGAACCGGCATTGGCCGGTTTTTCTATCTGAAGCAAATGCTCCCAATAGGGGCTGAAAGCAGCACCTCTACACCCGGCACACGGCCGCCGCGCGATGCCCTGCGGGCAGGCCGTCCGGTGCATCCGGGGAAAGCTCCCAGCGTACCCTTCCCGCCCACTGGGAGGCGACGGCGGAGAAGTGGAGCAGCACGATGCCCAGATCCAGCGCGGCGTCAAGGTTATCGGTGTAGGCGTCCTCCTGCTGCACCAGATAGATGCTGTGGCCGCGGACAAGGAAGCCGTAGGGCTGGCGGTTGAGGTAGCTGGGGGACAGGGAGGCGGCGTAGAAGGCCTGCCAGAGCATATCGTCATAGAAGTCCATCATTTCGTCAAGGCCGGACTTGTTGCTCCAGCTTTCCATGTGGACCAGCTCATGCACGCTCTTTTTCGGCGCGTAGTACTGCTGCTCGGCCTGCACATCGATCTGCGACATGCTCTGAATGTTCATCCGCAGCTTTTTCGCCGTCTTTTCCCCGTAGCCGAAGGCCACGATGGCCGCCACCTCCAGCGGGGTGGTGAGGGACAGGGCCTTTTTGATCTTGTCGCTGTCGGTAAAGGTCAGCCAGCAGGTGTCGATGTCCAGCTCCGTCAGCTTGAGGACGAGATCCTCCATCATGTATCCGGCATTGACGCCTGCGTGGATGTGCCGGGCGGACATAAGGAGCAGATAGTGCGGCGCACCGATGAGGAACTGCTGGTAGCCCGCGGAGCTTTCCAGTGCCGGCTGCGCGTCCTTGTCCAGCACGATCAGCTCCGTGGCGATCTCCGGAACAAGGCGGGGGCAGATCTTTTCGTAGTAGGTGCGAAGCTGGGCGAGGGCCTCGTTCGGCACCTCCTTTCCGCGAAAGGCGCGAACGGACTTGCGGTTTTGGATCATAGCACTGTAATTCATGGTAGCATCTCCTTTCCGAAACTCGTTTGTTGCGTTCTGACTTGCTTTGCGGTGCCTCCTTTGGAAAAAGGGCGGACAAGCGCAGGATCGTGCTTGTCCGCCCCATCTCGCGGAATGCGGTCTCCCCGGCAGGGAGGCGGCAGAGCTTTCCGGCAGCCTATTTCTTTCTTCCGCTCCCCGCGCCGGTCATTGCACGGACGCCAAAATCGCGTCCGCCAGCGTCTCCAGTTCAACGGCCTTGTCCTCCCCCAGCGAGGAGGCGAGGCTGAGCCGTTCGTTGAGCACCGTCATGTTCTTCAGCTCGTCGTTGACGAACTTTTGCATGAGGTCGCCGGACTTCACCGCCCACGAGCCGTTTTCAATGAGGGCGAAGGTGCGGTTTTGCAGGTTCAGTGCCTTCATGTCCATAAGGAAGTCGTGCATGGCGGGGTAGATGCCCAGATTGTAGGTCACCGAGGCCAGCACGATGTGGCTGTACTTGAACGCCTCGGAGATCAGCTGGGACACGTGGGTGGAGGACACGTCGTACAGTGCCACACGGCTCATGCCCTTGTCGCAGAGCCTTGCCGCAAGTGCCTGCGCCGCGTTCTCCGTGTTGCCGTACATGGAGGCGTAGACGATCAGCACGCCCTTTTCCTCCGGCGCGTACCGGCTCCATGTGTCGTACTTCCCGATGAACCAGCCCAGATTCTCCCGCCACACCGGGCCGTGGAGGGGGCAGATATACTTGATCTGATCCAGGATCCCACCGGCCTTTTTCAGCAGAAGCTGAATGTGGGGGCCGTACTTGCCCACGATGTTGGTGAGATAGCGGCGGGCATCGTCCAGCCAGTCCCGCTCAAAGTCCACCTCGTCGGCAAACAGCTTGCCGTCCAGCGCGCCGAAGGTGCCGAAGGCGTCGGCGGAGAACAGCACGCCGTCAGTGAGGTCGAAGGTCACCATGGCCTCCGGCCAATGCACCATGGGCGCGCCCACAAAGGTGACGGTGTGCCGGCCGAAGGAGAAGGTGTCCCCCTCCTTCACCTCGATGCACTCGTGGTCGTCCACATGGAAGCCGAACTGCCGCATGAGCATGAAGGCCTTTTCGTTGGAGATGACCTTCACCTTGGGGTGCCGCAGCAGGATCTCCTCGATGCAGGCGGCGTGATCCGGCTCCAGGTGGTTGATGAGCAGATAGTCCAGCTCCCGCCCGTCCAGGACGTGGTTCAGGTTCTCCAGCAGCTGGCGGCAGGCGGACCAGTCCACGGTGTCGAACAGCACCGTTTTCTCGTCCAGCAGACAGTAGGCGTTGTAGCTGACGCCGCGGGGAATGGGGAAGCAGTTTTCAAACAGGGCAAGGCGGTGGTCGTTGGCCCCCACCCAGTAGAGGTCGCTGGTCACATTACGCACACAATACATATCTCATACCCTCCCGGCTCAAGCCTTCACAAATTGATCCTTGCCCTCCGCGCACTCCGGGCATACCCAGTCGGCGGGGAGCTGCTCAAACAACGTACCCGGCGCGATCTCGCCGTCCTCGTCGCCCAGCTCCGGCACATACTCGTAGCCGCAGCCGCCGCACACATAGGTGTCGCCGATGGGCGTGGGCTTGGGCGGCGTGGGACGCTTCATCTTCACCATCGGCGGCGCGGGCTGCTTCTCGCCGCTGTCCAGCGCGGCGGTGAGCAGGGGCAAAATCTCCATCACGTCGCCCACGATGCCGTAGTCGCAGTTCTTGAAGATGGGCGCGTTGCCGTTTTTGTTGATGGCCACGATGGTGGAGGCGTCCTTAATGCCCTTGAGATGCTGGGTGGCGCCGGAGATGCCGCAGGCGATATAGAGGTTGCCGGTGAACTTCTGCCCGGACATACCCACATAGCGGTCAAGGGGCAGGTATTTCAGCGTCTCCGCCACGGGACGGGACGAGCCGATGGCCGCGCCGGCGGCCTTGGCCAGACCCTCCACCAGCTTCATGTTCTTCTTCTCGCCGATGCCCTTACCGGCAGAGACCACACGCTCCGCCTTGGGAATGGGCGTATCCATGGGGATACCCACGGAGAAGTCGTGGCCGTCCTTTTTCAGCGCCGCCACCAGATCGTTGACCTGCTGGGCGGCGTCGCCCTCCCGGAAGATGGTGCGCTTGCGGATACCGGTGATGGGCGCGGGCTTCTTGGCCGTTGAGCGGCTCTCGCCGCCGCTGCTCTTGCCCAGCCTGCCGATGAGATGGGAGGCGATGACCACCCGCTGGATCTCGTTGGTGCCCTCATAGATGGTGGTGATCTTGGCGTCGCGGTAGGCGCGCTCCACCTCCATGCCCTTGAGGAAGCCGGTGCCGCCGTGGATCTGCACGGCGTCGTTGGTGACCTCCAGCGCAATGTCCGAGGCGTACATCTTCGCCATGGCGGACTCCATGCCGTAGGGGGCGTGCTGCTCCTTCAGCTCCGCCGCGGAGTAGACGAGGAAGCGGGCGCAGCGCAGCTTGGTGGCCATGTCCGCCAGCTTGAAGGAAACGGCCTGCTGTGCCGCGATGGGCTTTCCGAACTGGACGCGCTCCTTGGCGTAGGCCAGCGCGTGCTCAAAGGCCCCCTGGGCGATACCCAGCGCCTGCGCCGCGATACCGATGCGGCCGCCGTCCAGCGTGGACATGGCGATCTTAAAGCCGTCGCCCTCCTTGCCCAGCAGGTTCTCCTTGGGTACCTTCACGTCGTTGAAGATCAACTCCGCCGTGGAGGAGGAGCGAATGCCCATCTTGTCGTAGTGGTCGCCGAATTCAAAGCCCTTCCAGCCCTTCTCCACGATGAAGGCGGAGATGCCCCGGGTGCCGATGTCCGGCGTGGTGACGGCGAATACCACATAGGTGTCCGCCTTGGGCGCGTTGGTGATGAAGATCTTGCCGCCGTTGAGCAGGTAGTGGTCGCCCTTGTCCAGTGCCGTGGTCTCCGTGCCGCCGGCGTCCGACCCGGCGTTAGGCTCGGTGAGGCCGAAGGCGCCCAGCTTTTCGCCTTTTGCCAGCGGCACGAGATACTTCTGCTTCTGCTCCTCCGTGCCGTAGGCGAAGATAGGCCACGCGCCCAGCGACACGTGGGCGGAGAGGATCACGCCCGCGCCGCCGTCCACTCGGGCCAGCTCCTCCACCGCCATGGCGTAGCTGAGAATGTCAAGGCCCGCGCCGCCGTATTCCTTGGGGAACGGCAGCCCCAGCCAGCCCAGCTGTGCCATCTTTTGAACAGCCTCGTCGGGAAACTCGTTGTTCTGATCCAGCAGGAAGGCAAGAGGCTTGATCTCCTCCTCCGCAAAGGCTCGGATCTTGGCGCGCAGCTCCTCGTGCGCGGGTGTGGTCTGAAACAGCATACGGTGTACCTCCTTATGTCACGTTTGTTGGGTCGCTTCCTCTTTTTGAATTGCTTCGCCGGTCAGCAGCCGGTGCAGGCTCACGGCGCGGAACGCCTCGTCCTGCTTTCGCTGCAGCTCCGTTAGCTGGCAGTGGATGGCGCATTTCCCGTGTTCGCTTTGCCAGCGGCAGTCATACCCCGGCTCCATGCAGGCGCACAGGACGTCATGCTCTCCCATGACGGCCATGAGGTCGTAGAGGGAAACGCCACGCAGGTCGCAGGACAGCCGGCAGCCGCCGGCTGCGCCCCGGCTCACCTGCACCAGCTCCCCGGCGGAGAGCTTTCGCAGGATCTGATAGGCAAACTGCATGGGGATCAGCTCCGTCTCCGCCATCTCGGCGGCGGAGTGCTTCTCTCCGTCCAGCAGCACCCGCAGCATCCGCAGTGCATAGTCCGTTTCCCTTGTGATGAGCATATCCCTGCATCTCCTTTTTTGGTTATATATCCATTTTATCAATCTTGATAAATCTTGTCAAGATATTTTTGGAGGAATTATACCTCCATTTTGTCATATTCCGAAAAAACGCAACACCTTGTCACGCAAAATATTGGAACAGCCAGCCTCGGCACGGGGAGCCATTACGCACGAGCAGGACATGCCCGCTGTTGGCTTTGCGGGGCTCCGCCAGAGCTTCGATCAGCTCGTAGCGGGAGGTGGAGGTGGTGGCCGCCGTAACAAGGACTTCCGGCGCGTTTATTTTGACCCGCTGCAAGCAGAAAGCCGCACCGCTGCCCGGCAGCGGTGCGGCTTTATTCGTATGTCGTCCTTATGTCTCAAAGCCCAGCATGATCCCGCCGCGCTCGGCGTAATAGCTGCACAGGCCGCGCAGTCCGTGGCTCTTTACGTCCGCACCGGGGTACTTCTGCTGGATCTCCGTGCAAAGCTCCAGTGCTAACGCCGGATTCTGGCAGTGCCCGATCCGGACGCTGCCGCCCTTGTAGCCCAGCTCCTCCATGGCGTACAGCATGAACTCCCGCGTCCTCCGCAGGCCGCGGCACTTCTCCAGCATCTCAAGGGTGCCCTCCGCGCTGGCCTGTCCTACGGCGCGGATGCCGAGGACGCCGGCCATCGTCGCCGCCAGCTTGCTGATGCGGCCATTCTGCGCCAGATTGTGCATGGATTCCAGCGCGAAAAGCAGATGCGTGCGTTCATGATACGCCTTCACCGCCCGGCACACCGCGCCAAAGTCCGCGCCGGCGCGCACCTCGGACAGCGCCTTTTCGATGAGCAGGCCGATCTCCGGCCCGGCGGACAGCGAATCCACCACATAGATACGGCGGGAGGGGTCCCGCTCCTGACAGGCATCCCGTGCGATGCAGGCCGCGTTGTAGCTGCCGGAGAGGCTGCTGGTGATGGTAAACGCCAGCACGTCGCCGCTGTCGCCGAAGGCCTCCTCCCAATCCGTGATATTGGGACACGCGCTGTAAGAACGGCCCTTCGTGCTGCGAAGCACCGTGACCATCTCATTTACATCGAGGGCGGCATCGTCGCGGAATTCCTCCGTGTCGGTGCGGATGGTAAGGGGAACGCTGACGAACTCTACGCCGTCCAGCGCAAGAATATTACAGCTGGAATCTGCAACAATACGGATCTGATCCATAGTCTACCTCCAAGTTGTCACATACGCCGAAATTGATAGGGATGCAGGCAGTGTAACAGTTTTCCGCCCCGGTGTCAACCTCCCTTCCCGCTGCCGCAAGCCCGCTGCCGCAGCCGAAAGCGCCAAGACTCTCACCTGTCCGGTGCTTGTGCTTTGCGGGAAATCATGATAGGATAGAAGCAGCGCGGACGGGCTGCCACGCCGCAGCACCGCCCCGAAACGAATTTTCAGAAAGTGACGGATCATGCGATGCAGGCTTATACATATGTAGCAGAGGGGAAATTTGAACTGCGGGAAAAGCCCAAGCCGGTGCTGCTCCACGAGCGGGACGCCATTGTGAAGGTGACGCTGGCCAGCATCTGCTCCAGCGACCTGCACATCAAGCACGGCAGCGTCCCCCGCGCCGTACCGGGCATCACGGTAGGCCACGAGATGGTGGGCGTGGTGGAGTCCGTGGGCAGCGCCGTGACCCATGTACAGCCCGGCGACCGGGTGACGGTGAATGTGGAGACCTTCTGCGGCGAGTGCTTTTTCTGTAAGAAAGGCTATGTGAACAACTGCACCGACAAAAACGGCGGCTGGGCGCTGGGCTGCCGCATCGACGGCGGACAGGCGGAGTATGTGCGGGTACCCTTTGCCGATCAGGGCTTGAATAAGATCCCCGACGGCGTTACCGACCGGCAGGCGCTGCTGGTAGGCGACGTGCTGGCCACCGGCTTCTGGGCGGCGCGTATCTCCGAGATCACGCCGGAGGACACGGTGCTGGTCATCGGGGCAGGCCCCACCGGCATCTGTACCCTGCTGTGCGTGATGCTGAAGAAGCCCAAGCGCATCATCGTGTGCGAGAAGGATGAGAACCGCGTCCGCTTCCTCAACCAGCACTATCCGGAGGTGCTCACCGTCGCGCCGGAGGACTGTCTGGCCTTCGTACAGGCCCACAGCGACCACGGCGGTGCGGATGTGGTGCTGGAGGTAGCGGGGGCGGAGGCCACCTTCCGTCTGGCGTGGGAGTGCGCCCGCCCCAACGCCATCGTGACGGTGGTGGCGCTCTACGACAGGGCGCAGACCCTGCCGCTGCCGGATATGTACGGCAAAAACCTGACCTTCAAGACCGGCGGCGTGGATGGCTGCAACTGTGCCGAGACCCTGCGCCTCATCGCAGAAGGCAAGCTGGACACCCAGCCCCTCATTACCCACACCTTTCCCCTCAGCCGCATTGAGGAGGCCTATGCGCTTTTTGAGAACCGGCGGGACGGCGTGATCAAGGCAGCGGTAGAGTGCTGACGACCATTTCTGCGGATATAATAAGGGAGAGGCACGACGGGACATTGTCCCGCCGTGCCTGTCGCTTTTCCGCTGCGTACCCGCCAGCGGCGGCGCCAGCAGGCTGCCGAGAACATACAGAATGAGGCACGCCAGCAGTCCCGCCCGGAGCAAACGCCGGTATTTTTTTGGTAAGAGTTTTTTCATAGCGAATATGTACTTCCGTTCCCCGCTTCCTCAGCACAGCGGTGCAAAGATGCGCAGAAGGCCGTCCACCGCCCAACGGCGGGAATAGTGCTTTTTGTCGTAGGGCTTCACCTCGCTGCACAGCGTCTGCGTGGTGAGGAAGTCCTCCTTGATCTTCTCCACGATGCCGGAGCGGTAGAACAGTGAATTGTTCTCGAAGTGCAGGAACAGGCTGCGGTAATCCAGATTGACCGTCCCGATGGTGGCCACCCTGTCGTCGGACACAAAGCTCTTGGCGTGTACAAAGCCGGGGGTGTACTCGTAGATCTTGACGCCGCCGTTCAGCAGCACCTGATAGAAGCTGTGGGACATCCGGAAGATCAGCTTTTTGTCGGGGATGCCGGGCATGATGATCCGCACATCCACGCCCCGCCGCGCCGCTGTGAGCATGGCGGCCATCAGGTCGTCGCCCAGCATGAGATAGGGCGTAAAGAACCACGCATAGTCTGTGCTCTGAGAGAGCAGGTCGATGAAAAGCTGGTTGCTGGTGGCGTCGTGCTCCAGCGGCGAGTCGTAATAGCTGAGCACATACCCGTCCGCCTCCCGCGGCGCTTCGCCGCTGTCTTGCAGCGCGGGCATAGGCGTGCCTGCCTCTCCCTTCTTCAGGGCGAAGGCATTCCAGAACGTCAAAAACATATGGGTAAAGCTGTGTACCCCCTCGCCGGTGAGCCGGAAGCCTGTGTCCTTCCAGTGGCCGTAGGGATGCTCCAGATTGATATACCGATCCGACAGGTTGATGCCGCCGCTGTACACGATTTCATTATCCACGATGAGCATCTTGCGGTGGTCGCGGTAGTTCGCCGTTCCCTTCAGGGCGAGAAGGGGGTTGAACGGCACGCAGGGGATGCCCTTCTGGGTCAGCTCCCGGGCGTTGCTGAAATTGAAGGAGGAGATGCTGCCCAGATCGTCGTACATCACCCGCACGTCCACGCCCTGCCGCAGCTTGTCCTCCAGCACCGCCATCATGGCGTCCCACATCTGCCCCGGCTCGATGATGAAATACTCGATATAGATGGAGCGCTTGGCGTTTTTCATATCACGAAGCATATCCGGGAACATATCGTCCCCCAGCGGATAATACCGCACCGGCTGGGCCTTACACAGGGGATACCCGGTTTTCTTCTCCAGCCAGCGGATGGTCTGCTCCATGCGCTTTTCCCCCGTAAAGGGCGTCTCGCCCACAGGGAGCGGATGGGGATCGCCGCTGTTCTCCACGCTTTGCAGCCGCTTTTTCAGCGGCTTCGCCGTCCGCTTATTGCCGAAAAACAGGTACAGCAGCGCGCCCACCAGCGGCATCGTCAGGATGATGAGCAGCCACAGCAGCTTGTAGGTGCTCTCATCCCGCTTGATGACGATGAACAGCACCATAAAGACCGCCGCCACCGACACCAGCGACACGATCAGCGGCGCATAAGGAGCCAGCCACTTCACCAACAATACGTGCCACAGCACCTGCAAGGCTACGGCGGGGACGACGATCAACACACGGCGCATGATCTTTCCCATGTGAACACTCCTTTCCTCTTACGCCTCCTGCGAGGTGTCCTTCCACGCGCAGACGATCTGCGCCATCTCCTCCGGCGTCTCCTTGTAGCCGCCCAGCACCCACGCATTCATCAGCCCGAACAGCCCAAAGGTGATAAACTGGATAAAGTAGTAGGTCTTGGCGTCGGCCTGCGCGATAACGGGCGCAGCGCCCTGCAAGTAGAACCGCAGGATCACCTCCTGATGGCCGGTACCGTAGAGCAGCTCGAAAATGGGTCGGATGGACAGGCAGAACTCGAAAAGCGTCCGGATGCCCTTCGGGTCGACGCGGGCGATGCCGTCGCCGCCCCGCTCCGCGGAAAACCGCCGCCACAGGCACAGCAGCTTGAAGGACAGTACCTCCTCCTTGCTCTTGAAATAGCGGAAATAGGTGGAGCGCCCCACATCCGCCTTGGCCGTCATCTCCTCGATGCTGATCTTTTCAAGGGGCTTCTCCCCCATCAGCTCCAGCAGCGCCGTACCCATGCACTCCTTCAGATAGTCCGTGGTCGCCGTCGTTCTGCGCATACAAACGCCTCCTTATCCTCCTATCAAGCGAACGCACGGTATACGGCGGTTTTGGCCGTCTGCGCCCGCTCGTGGTATTTCCGTCTTATTGAAACTTTAGTTTCTTTAATACTACCATTTGCCGTACCGTCTGTCAAGGGGCAGCGCGCAAAAAACCGCAGGCCCTGTAAAGGGTCTGCGGTTTTGTCTCGTATGCAGGCAGTCCCGGCTCACGCCGCCCGGCTCTGCACCGTCAGGGGCTGCTCCCACCGGGTAACGCCCCAGCCGGTAGTATCGAATCCGGCGCGCACCGCCGCCGCCATGATCTCCAGCTTCTGCCGGATAACCGGGTGTTGCGCCAGCGCATCGGCCTCGTCCTCCGCGCCCAGGATGTACTCCATGATCCGCGCCCGGTCCTCCCGGGGGTTCATGGTGGAATAGGCGTCCACAAAATACACATCCTCCGCCGTGCCGAAATAGAGCCAGCTGCTATCCGCCTCGTTCATGGCGTCGTCATAGTCGTAGTAATAGTCGAACCCCCGCGGGTTGCAGGCGCTCCACGTCCAACTGTCGATGGCGTTCCAATTCTCGGAAATCAGCTTATCCTCCATGGCGTGCCAGATCTCGTGGCATAGCAGCGCCTCCAGCCGCTCGTTGCTCACCTGATAGGCGATGCAATGCCAGTCGCCGTTCGCAAAGCTCATGCCGATCACCTCGAAGGACATGTGGAACTCCGATACCGGCAGAAACTGCACGCCGCCCTCGCCCCACGCATTGCGGAACTGTGCGAAAAACCCCTCCGGGTACAGCGCCAGCGTCCGATCCAGCGCCTCCAGCGCCGGATAGATGGCCGCCACCTCGTCCTCCAGTCCCGCCCGATCGGTGGTGGTGATGTCCTCCCACGACGCCGCGCAGGGTTCGGCGCACTGGTCGGACAGCAGGATGTCCACATCGTACTTCTCCTCCAGCCGGTCGGCGTAGGCGCGCAGCGCCGCCATATCCTCCGGCGCCGGCTGCCCGGCCAGTTCACCCCAGTACGCCCCGGTGACGTCCTCGTCCACCGTCAGGAAGGACGGCGCCTCCGTGGTCTCGCCGCACGGGGTAAAGGTCATCCGCGCCGGGTCCAGCACCACCAGCCGCAGCGCATCCTGTGCCGTATCGTACATCATACCCAGCAGCATCTGCACCGTCGGCAGCCAGCAGACGGTGGACAGATGTCCTGTCACGCCCGCCTCCGCCAGCACCGAGGTCACCTCGCACCGTTCCAGTGTCTGCCCCAACCGGAACAGCACCTCGCCCTGCCTGTCGGAGGCCAGGGCGTACTGCGACCCGCTCACCATCCAGACACTGTCCGCCTCGCTGCCGAACACCGCCGCCGATGTCTGCCGGCAGCCGCCGTCCGCCGTGTCGTAGCGGATGGTGTCGCGCCCGCCGTCCTCGTCATAGGACATCTCGCACAGCCCCCGCTCCATGAACCACAGCATATCCGCCCTTTCCTGCACCATCAAACACGTACCGCTGTGCAGCTCCACCAGCGCCATGCCCTGCTTCTCGCTGAACGGCGACATCCGGCACCACAACAGCAGCAGATCCGCCGCCGGATGGATGCCCTCCAACGAAACGAACCGCAGCTCCCGGTCCAGCGCCACGCGCTGGATGTCGCCGGTGACCGTGTCCTGCCGGTACAGCGCCGCGTCCTTCAGATAGTAGTAGCCCGCACCGTCGTGGGACAGCCTTCCGCCTTCCTCCTCCGGCACGAAGTCCCGCACATCCTCCAGCTTTGCGTTGAGGAACCGGAAGGAGGAGCCCGTCTCGCCCCAGCGCTGCAAGACCACCTGCCCATCCGCAAACATCTCCTCCACCAGCGACCACTCGCCCGAAAGCGTCCGCTCCAACGTCACCTGATCCCGCCGCACATCCAACCGACTCAGATACGACTCCCCCGTGCTGTAATCCCACTCGCACAGCAGCGCGCCGCCGTCGACGGCCACCGCCGACGGATACCCGTTGCGCAGCTCATACACCGGCGTCGTCACCGCGCCCCGCCGCTCAAGGTATACGTCACACCCCGCCGCCACCGTCACCAGCAGCGCCGCGGCCAGCGCCAGCGCCGTATATCACAGCCATTTTTTCATATCCGTTCCCCCTAAAAATACGCGGGAGCCTCTCCCCTCCGGGAGAGGCTCCTTCGCTTCTTGTTATCCAACTGCGCCCAGCTCCGGCGTCAGCCATTCCTCGTAGGCGTCCGCACCGGCAATGGAGCCGATGGGCAGCACCACATGGAGCTGTCCGTTCTCATCCGGGTACGCCACCATCACATCAATATTGATATTGTCGTCGGACAGCGTCCACGCCCGGCGCTCCGCCAGAAAATCGTCAAAATCGCCGGTGATGCCGGCATAATTCCCATCAAACCGCTCCGCCGCCGCCTGACGCACCGCGGCCAGAAATGCTGTCTCGTCCACACCCATCTGCGCCAGCAGCTCCGCGGTGGTCAGCCGCGTCCCGTTGGCCGTATCGTACAGATACACGCTGTACTGGTTCATGTCGTTATCCCACGCGCAGGTCATCACCAGCGACAAAATATCGCCGTACTGGTATGTCTCCCACACGATATACGCACAGCTTATGCTGTCACCGTCATCCCTACACGCCAGCGCCTCCTCTACGAAGGGGCCATATTCCCGTTCAATGCCGCGGTTGATCGACACCGCGCCCTCCGTGTCCGCCTCCAGCTGCGGCACGCGGTAGGTGTAGTGTCCCGTGTTCCCCACGCTGTCCGTATAGTCGAAGTCCTCGCTGTACAGCTCCCAGATCTGGGGTGCGCCGTGGATCGCGCCCGGCGTGAAGTTGTACACGCTGCCCTTTTCCGTCAGGGTGCTCACCGAGCCGTCCCGCAGGCTCAGGGAGGGGAAATACACCGCCTGCCCCGCCGCCGTATCCACCGTCACACGCAGGTTGCCCATGATCTCGCTGACGTTGCCCCGCAGACAAATGGGCGCGCCGTCGGTGCTGTCGTACAGCACGTCGCCCAGCGGGTCAGTCTCATTGAACGCGTCGTAGGCCTCCACCGTGACATGGGCATTCTTCTCCGCCGGAACGATGCAGTACACCTCGCCGCCCTCCTGCGTCACCACCTGCGTCTCCGTCAGGTCGGACAGGAACGGGAACGTCTGGGTCCAGCCGTTGTCCACCAGCCACGTCGGCACATCATCGCCATCCTGCATATAGCCCAGATATGCCACACCGCACTGGCTGCCGCTGTCCGCGATCTCCTGCCGCAGCAGCGCCAGCGTGTCCTGCTCCGACGGCTTTTTGACCGGCGCACCGCCGCAGCCCGCCAGCGTACAGATCAGTAGCAGCGCTGTCACCAGCGCCATCAGCTTTTTCATATCTCCTCCTTGCGAGCTCCGCCCGCCGTGTACAGGCCTATTGTCGGCCCGGTCGGTTGCTTCTTCCTGCTTTCCGTTATATTATATAACAAAAGCTATGCAAATTGCAATGCTCTTGTTTCCCGCGGCGCGGCGGAGGTTGCCCTGTATCGGTGCAGACGCAAAAAAAGACGAGGCCGAAGCCTCGTCTTTTTTATTAAGAACTAAGTTCTAAATTAGAACTCCTTCTTCTTGCCGATCACAACAGCGGAACCAGCAACGCTCATCAGAGCCATGCCAGCGTACATAGCGATACCAGCGTCGAAGGTCTTGGGGGAACCGTTGGAACCAGTGGTGCCAGTGGTGCCAGCCTTGGGAGCGGTGTAAGCGACGTAGACGTTGCCGACCATATCGTAAGCCTTGTCAGCGGGGATAGCGGAAACCTTGGTGTACACGGTACCCTCGATGCCGCAGACGGTGCACTTAGCGGTCTTGCCATCGTTAGCGATCTTCCAAACGTGCTCATTCAGCTGCTCGTCCAGAGCGCCAACCAGCTGAACGCCAACCAGCTCGTCCTTGACCAGCAGGTAGAAAGCGGGAACCTTAGCGGCAACAGCCAGCTGGGTCACCTTCTTGCTGTCGACGAAGGTGTAGAACTTGCTGTCCTTGTTGTAGGTGGTGCCCAGGGAGAACTGGCCGCACTTGTCACCGATGTTGGTGTAAGGAGTGCCCTCACCCTCGTAAGCAACGTTGGCAACCTCAGCCAGGTGCATGACGGGCTTGTTGCTGCCGTGATACTTCACGATGAAGGTGACGTTGTCAGCGTTGGACTCGCACTCAACATAGAGAGCATCGATGTTCTCGATGGTGTAGTAAGCGACGGTCTTCTTGTCAGCGTCGGCCTTGTGATAGGTGATCTTCAGATCCTTACCAGGAGTGGCAGTATCGTTGTTGATGTTGTACTCCTTGCCGGTGGTGGCGTTGTACAGATCATAGGTCTGAACCTTTGCAAACGCGGTGGTGCACAGAGCCAGAGCCATGACCATCGCCAGAACAGTTGCAATGATCTTCTTCATGTTTGATTTCCTCCATAAAATTTTTTGTTGATCGGTCAGCCTTCCCGCCGTGCCCGTACTCTCCGGGACAAGCAAGTTATCCCGTAAACCACAGACCCGGATATCCGGCCCCCCGTTCACGTTGACAGTATACCATATCCGCGGAATAAATCAAGAGATTCAGCCCCAAAAAATGCGAAAAAACTCATAAATAAATGTTAAAAAAGAATTAAATCTTTTCAGATGTTCTTATTTTGCGCAAAACCGCCGGTTTTTCGTAACTTTTTGCGCAGTTTTTCGTCCTGTCTCTACGCCGTCTCTCCTTGTGTTTTTCGTGTCACATCATATATTACCATCTATTCTATTGTCCTGACGTCTGTTTTTCGCAGGAAACCGCAAATTTTTTCTCCGGCGAAGGCATTTTGGCGGACAGTCTTTAATAATTTGCCCGCCCAGCGGGGGCAATTTGCCGCCGCCATCCCTCTCCCACTGCTGTGCAGCGCGGCTTGGAAATATATATTATATTATAATGTGGTGAAAAATTTTTGCAAGAAAAGAGGAAAACGCCGATTTTTGCGGTATACTCTAATGTGGTGGTATGTTGCATACCCCCATGCACACCTGTTTTGGGAGAGGGGGAACGTTTTGTGTTCGATCAGCGCTTTCTGGACGAGCTCATCGCCCGCAGTGACATCGTGGACGTGGTGTCCGGCTACGTCGCCTTGCAGCGCAAGGGCGGCAACCTGTTCGGCCTGTGCCCGTTCCACAATGAAAAGACGCCCTCCTTCTCCGTGTCGCCGGACAAGCAGATCTACCACTGCTTCGGCTGCAAAAAGGGCGGCGGCGTCATCAACTTCATCATGGAGATCGAGAACCTCACCTTTCCCGAGGCCGTGCGTTTTCTGGCCAAGCGCGCCAACCTGCCGGTACCCGAGGAGGAGGAACGCTCCGACGCGGACAAGCTGCGCCGCCGGGTGCTGGACCTGAACCGGGACGCCGCCCGCTGGTACTATGACCTGCTCTGCTCCCCGGAGGGCAAGGCGGTGCAGGCCTATCTGGACAGGCGGCAGATCCGGAAGAATATCGCCGTCCGCTTCGGCATGGGCGCGTCCCCCGACCGGTGGGACGGTCTGCTCACCGCCATGCAGCGCAAGGGCTACACCAAGCAGGAGCTGCTGGCGGCGGGTCTGGTGGTCAACGGCAAGAACGGGCGGCTGTACGACAAGTTCCGCAACCGTCTGATGCTGCCGGTCATCGACACACGGGGCGACGTGGTGGGCTTCGGCAGCCGCGTCATCGACAACTCCGAGCCGAAGTACATGAACACCACCGAGACCATTACATACAGCAAGCGCCGCATCCTCTACGGATTGAATCTGGCGAAAAAGACGAAGCGCCCCAACATTATCCTCTGCGAGGGCAATCTGGACGTGGTGACGCTGCACCAGGCGGGGTTCGACAACGCCGTGGCCTCCATGGGTACGGCGCTGACGGTGGAGCAGACCCGGCTTTTGAGCCGCTTCACCAAGGAGCTGGTGCTGTGCTACGACAATGACAACGCCGGTCAGCTTGCCACCCAGCGGGCGCTGGAGCTGCTGAACAACTCCGAGTTCACCGTCAAGGTGCTGAAGCTGCCCAACCGTCTGGTGGACGGCAAATACGCCAAGCAGGACGCCGACGATTTCATTAAGAACCACGGCGCCGCCGCCTTTGAAAACCTGCTGTCCGGCAGTGAGAACGGCGTGGAGTTCCGCATGGCCCAGATCGCCGGCAAGTATGACCTGACCTCCGACGAGGGACGCATCGGCTACGCCGGCGAGATAGCAGAGGAATTATGTAAACTGGAAAACGCCGTAGAGCGGGACGTGTACACCAACCGCGCCGCCCAGACGGCGGGGCTGTCGCCGGAGGCCATGCGTCTGGAGGTGCAGCGTGCCTTCAAGCGCCGCATCAACCGGGACCGGCGGGTACAGGAGCGGCAGGAGCTGAATCTCAGCCGCACCCTCCAGCCGGCGGGGCGCGCCATCCGCTACGACGATCTGCGCAGCGCCATGGCCGAGGAGGGCGTTATCCGGCTTCTGATGCAGGACGACGGCCTGTTCCCGGCGGAGCCGCCTCTGCGGGAGGAGGAGTTCTCCTCTCCCCTGCTGGGCCGCATTTACAGCGAGCTGTGGCGCTGCCGGGGCGGCAGCAGCATGGCGGCGCTGTCCGCGGCGCTGACGCCGGAGGAGATGAGTCACCTGACCACCCTCCTGCAAAAGCCGGAATCCGCCGCCAACGCCCCGCAGGCGCTGACGGATTACATCCGCATCATCCGGGAGGAATGCGCAAAACGCAGCGGCCGCAGCGCCATGGACGCGCTGGCCGCCGCCCGCGATACATATAAAGATAAAAAAGGTTACGGAGGAAAGCGAACATGACAGAAGAAAAGTACACTGCCCAGCAGCTCAAGGAGATGGCAGATGCTCTGCTGGCTGCGGATAAGGCCCAGCAGCAGGAGAAGACGGCCAAGACCGCCCAGGCTGCGGATACCAACAATACCAAGCCCGCTGAGAAGGCGGATGATAAACTGCCCGTCGCGTCGAAGGGCAAGCTGGATGACAAGACCATCGCCACGCTGCCCGCCGCCGCGCTGCTGACGGCCAACGAAAAGCTGAAGGAGCTGTTCGTCAAGGGCAAGAAGAAGGGGCGTCTGGACTCCGGTGAGCTGTCCGAGGTGCTGGACGAGATGGATCTGGACGGCGACCAGATGGACTCCATCTACGACTCGTTGGAAACGCTGGGTATTGAGGTCGGCTCCGAGGAGTTTCTGGTGGGTCTGCCGGACGAGGACGGCGAGCCGCCCATGGAGGCCATTGCCGAGATCGAGGAGGAGGAGCTGGTCGACCCCAACTCGCTGGTGGACAGCTTCAACATCGACGACCCCGTCCGTATGTACCTGAAAGAGATCGGCAAGGTGCCTCTGCTCACCGCCGATCAGGAGGTGGAGCTGGCCACGGCCATGACCGCCGGCCGGGAGGCCAAGGAGCGTCTGGACGAGGCGGAGTCCAACGGTGAGACGCTGCCCGCCGAGGAGCTGGCACAGCTGAAAAAGCAGGTCAAGGCCGGTGAGCGCGCCAAGCAGCAGCTGGCCGAGGCCAACCTCCGTCTGGTGGTGTCCATCGCCAAGCGCTATGTGGGCCGCGGTATGCTGTTCCTCGATCTGATCCAGGAGGGCAATCTGGGTCTGATCAAGGCGGTGGAGAAGTTCGACTACACCAAGGGCTACAAGTTCTCCACCTATGCCACATGGTGGATCCGGCAGGCCATCACCCGCGCCATCGCCGACCAGGCCCGCACCATCCGCATCCCCGTCCACATGGTGGAGACCATCAACAAGGTCATCCGCGTCTCCCGTCAGCTTTTGCAGGAGCTGGGTCACGATCCCAGTCCCGAGGAGATCAGCGAGGAGATGAATATGCCCGTAGATAAGGTGCGGGAGATCCTGAAGATCGCGCAGGAGCCGGTGTCGCTGGAGACGCCCATCGGCGAGGAGGAGGACTCCCATCTGGGCGACTTCATCCCCGACGAGGCTGCGTCCGAGCCCAGCGAGGCCGCCAGCTTCACCCTGCTGAAGGAGCAGCTGGTGGACGTGCTCAGTACCCTGACCCCCCGCGAGGAGAAGGTGCTGAAGCTGCGCTTCGGCATCGAGGATGGCCGTACCCGCACGCTGGAGGAGGTCGGCAAGGAATTCAACGTCACCCGCGAGCGCATCCGTCAGATCGAGGCCAAGGCCCTGCGGAAGCTGCGTCATCCCTCCCGCTCCAAGAAGCTCAAGGACTTCCTGAACTGAAAACACGGCGAAAAATCCCCTCCCATCCCATGAAAGGAGTGTTCCCATGTTGGATATTTTTGATATTCTGGGCCCCGTGATGATCGGGCCGTCCAGCTCCCACACGGCGGGCGCGGCGCGGATCGGCTGCATGGCCCGCTCCCTGCTGGGCGCGCCGCCGGCGAGGGCCGCCATCCACCTGTACGGCTCCTTTGCCGAGACCGGCCCCGGGCACGGCACCGACCGCGCACTGGTGGGCGGTCTGCTGGGCATGAAGCCCGATGACCCACGTCTGCCCTTCGCCTTTGACGAGGCGAAAAAGGCGGGTCTGACCTACACCATCGACGAGATCAATCTGCGGGATGCCCACCCCAACACCGCCGTTGTCGAGGCGTGGTCCGCCGACGGCAAGACGCTGGTGATGCAGGCGTCCTCTCTGGGCGGCGGGCGCATCATGGTCAACAAGCTGGATGGCATCGATGTGAATTTCACCGGTATGTACAACACGCTGGTCATCCGCAATGAGGACGCCAGCGGCACGGTGGCGGCGGTGACGTCCATCCTCAGCCAGCTTCGGATCAATGTGGCCAACATGAGCCTGTACCGCCACAAGCGGGGCGGGGACGCCCTGATGGTCATCGAGACCGACCAGCACCTCAAGCCCCATCAGGTGGCGTTCCTGTCGGAGCTGCCGGGCATTCTTTCCATGACCTACTACGATAAGGAGGAGGATGAAGATGTCTCTGGATTCGATGAAGGAGATCTTTGACTGCATGGAGCAGGAGGGCAGGCCCTTCTGGGAGATCGTGCTGGAAACCGATATGGAGGAGCGGCAGGTCACCCGCAGCCAGTCCATGGCTAAGATGCTGCTGACGTGGCAGGCCATGGCGGACGCCGCTGACAACTACACCGGACGGCGCCGCAGTGTCAGCGGTCTGGTGGGCGGCGACGGCATGAAAATGCGGCAATACTGCTTCCGGGGCGAGGCCATGTCCGGCGGCTATATCAGCGAGGTCATCACCGAGGCACTGTCTATGGCGGAGTCCAACGCCTGTATGTGCCGGATCGTAGCGGCGCCCACCGCAGGCGCCTGCGGCGTGATGCCGGCGGTGCTGCTGCCCCTGTGCAAGTATGAGAAGCTGACACAGCACCAGATCCTGGAGGCGCTGTATGTGGCAAGCGGTATCGGCGCCGTCATCGCCCACCGCGCCTGTATCGCCGGCGCCTCCGGCGGCTGTCAGGCGGAGATCGGCACGGCGTCGGCTATGGCAGCCGGTGCGCTGGTGGCCCTGCGGGGCGGCACCGGCGAGCAGATCGGTCACGCGGTGGCTATGGCGTTAAAAAACCTGATGGGTCTGATCTGCGATCCCGTGGCGGGTCTGGTGGAGGTCCCCTGTGTGAAACGCAACGTCATCGGCGCCGTCAATGCCGTCAGTGTGGCAGATATGGCCATGGCGGGCATTACCAGCCGCATCCCCGTGGACGAGGTCATTGACGCCATGGGC
Organism: uncultured Oscillospiraceae bacterium; assembly: GCA_934591815.1. Classification (GTDB taxonomy): domain Bacteria; phylum Bacillota; class Clostridia; order Oscillospirales; family Oscillospiraceae; genus Vescimonas. The sequence continues at coordinate 6,113 of CAKTPV010000003.1, read as the reverse complement.
GAGGTGGGCCGCCGCCTGCCCGTGGAGTTCCGAGAAACGGCGCTGGGCGGTCTGGCCGCCACCCCCACCGGCAACGCCATCAAGCGAAGCATGCGGCAGGGAAAGGACGAGAACGCCCTATGATGCTGGAATTTGACAAACTGGACGTGCAGGTCGTCCCCCACTTCAAGGGTGGGCAGGGCGAGGCGCACGTCCGCACCGCCGTGCAGGACGATATGGGGCGCATCCTGCTGCTGACGCTGCCCGCCGGCGCCTCCATCGGGCTGCACACCCACCAGGGCAACTGCGAGATCATCCACGTTCTGTCCGGCTGCGGCGTATGCCACGACGACGGCACGGACACAGCCATCTCCGTGGGTATGACCCACTACTGCCCGGAGGGACACACCCACGGCATCGACAACACCGGCGGAGAGCCGCTGGTACTGCTGGGCATCCTGCCGGATGCAAAAGATGCAAAATAAGCGCAAGCGCCGTCCTGCGGGACGGCGCTTTTTCCTGCACCGCCGCCATCTGCGGAGACAGCCCAAAGAAAAGCGGCAGGAAATGCGGTTTCACGCTTGACAAAGGCGGTTTCATATAGTATACTAACCAACGGACTGACGGTTCGGTGACATAGCCAAGTGGTAAGGCAAGGGTCTGCAAAACCCTCATTCCCCGGTTCAAATCCGGGTGTCACCTCCAAACAAAGCTCCCGAAACACAGGTGTTTCGGGAGCTTTTTCATGCCCGAAAACAGGTTTTAGCCTTATTTTTAGCCTTATTGGGTCAACCGGCGGAAACTGTACGGATAAAACGCTCCATGCGGTCGGCACTTTCGCGCTTCATCTGGTCAGTCACATGGCCATACACGTCCAGCGTAAAGGCCGCTGTGGCGTGGCCCAAGTTCCCTTGCACCGTCTTGATGTCGTCCCCGGCGCGGATCGCGGCGACTGCGTAGGAATGGCGCAGGTCGTGGAAACGGGCATTGGGACAACCGATGGCCGCGACGATACGCTTGTATTCGCGGTAGACTGTCGGCTTCGTCAGGTGCGTCCCGAACTCGTTGGTAAAGACCAGACCCTCCGGATTTTGCCAGTCACTGCCCAACAGAAGCTTCTGCTGCATTTGCCATCGACGCTGCTGCTGCAACCGGGTCAGCACAGTCTGCGCTGCGGCGATGGTGCGGCTTCGGCCGTTCTTCGGAGAAACAAGCTCATAGCCTTTGCTTCCCTTGTCCTGATGCAGCTGCATTTGCTTTTCCACAGAGATGATACCTGTATGAAAGTCAATGCAGTCCCACGTCAATCCCAATACCTCGCCCTCACGCATACCGGTGAACAGTGTCAGGATGAACAGCGTTTCAAATCGGTTTCCCTGTATAGCGGTCAGAAATGCGGTGATCTGCGCGTCATCAAAAGGTTTGATCTTCTTGCGCTCTATCCGCGGCAGGATGCAGGCATCGGCAGGGTTATACCGCAGATAGCCGATCAGCACCGCTTGTTGAAGCGCTTTGTGGAGAACGCCGTGGACATTCTTCACCGTTTTCGCGGAAAGACCTTCCGGATTCTGCTCGGACGGCTCTCCCATCGCGTTGTAAAAGGCCTGTATCATCGGTGCGTTCAATGCCTCCAACCGCACCGCACCCAACGCTGGCAGAATGTGCAGCCTGATATCGGATTTATAGATGTGTGCCGTTCTGGGCTTCACGCCGCCCAAGTAGGTCTTTGACCATATCTCCATCCATTGTGCCAATGTCAGCTTGCACGGCGCATGATACACACCATTCTCGATATCCAGCGTTACCTGCTTCAGCTTCTGCGCCACTTCCTTCTGCGTCTTTCCGGTGATGCTGCGCTGAATCTGCTTGCCTGTGCCGGGGTCGAAACCCTCCGTGTAGCGGCCTTGCCAGTAGGTGTAGGTCTTTCCGTTCCTTGTTGTTGTGATTTTTCTGATGGAACCGGCACCGCCGGCTCCTTTTCCTGTTTTTGTACGCGGCATATACGCTCCTTTCCGCCGCGCGGAATGTACCATCTCCATGATATATCCCGCGCGGCTGTTGTGCAAGTTTTATTTCCGCGACGAAGAACTTTACTTCCGCAGGGACTCCAGCAAGGCATCTCTCGGAATACGAATTTGCCTACCGATACGGACGCTTCGTATCTGTCCGCTGCGGATCAGCTCATAGGCGGTGTTGCGGCCGATGCCGAGGAGGGGCATCAAGTCCTCCACCCGCAGTGTCATGGGGAGGTCATGCAGGTCGCGATACTTATTCTCCACGGGCAGTCCCTCCCTTCACGGACGCCAGATAGATGTCCGTCACATCGGGCCGCTCGTGTCCCAGCAGGCGGGACACGGTGAAATGGGCATCCAACGGCGTCATGCCGCCATCGACGAGGGATGTGTACTTTTCGGCGGCGTAGGTATGGCGCAGTCCATGGAAGGTAATGCGCCTGCCCGGTACGGTAGGGTCACAGATAGCGTCGCGGTGGCGGATGATGAATTGCTGCATGCCGTTGATGGCGCGGTCGGTGGGGACGCCGTCCGGCACCAGCAGCTTGTGGCCGCGTTCCGTTTTGTCCAGCAGCCGTTGCAGCATCATCGTGATGCGGTCGTCCTCGAAGGGAACGATACGGATTTTGCCGCCCTTGCCTTTCACGGTGAGGGCATTTTCACGCAGCGCACGCTCCGCCGCAGCGGTGTCCATACGGAAGCACTCGTGGATGCGCAGCCCGGCGTAGCGGGCCAAATACAGGGCGAGGATGTAGTCCTCCCGCTCCTCCGCCATGGCGCGGCCGATCAGCTTGCCGAACTCCGGGTTCGTCCATGTGCGATCCTGCTGCCCGAAGCGGCGGCGTTCCAAGGCGACGCCCAATTCTTCATTGCCCAGCAGCGTGTAACGGGGATGGGACATCTTATCGTGGAAAAATCGGATGGCGGAGAGATCGGTTTTGATGGTGCTGGCGGACTTGCCCTGCGCCTGCAAATAGAGAACATAGCTCACCAGATGCTTGCCGCTGATGTTCTCCAGCTTTTGCAGGTGGTAGTGGGCGGCGAGGTAGGCGCAGAAACGCTTGACCGCCTCATAGTAGCGATCTTTCGTGCGGAAGCTGCCCTGCCGGTTGTGGCGAGCCAGCTTGTCCAACTGGGTAACGAGGGTGTGGTAAATGCCGTTTGTGGTCATATAAAGAAATCTCCTTGTAATCGTAGTCGTGTTCAGATGGACGCACTTTACCCGTTGGCAAGGAGAGCCATTTCCGGCGTATCTCCGCAGAAATGATAGACTGCCGCAGGCGGAAAGCCTTGGTATTGCGTGCTTTCCTAGGCCTGCCCGTATGTCTGTCTCTCTTTACTTGTGCCAGGTCAGTACGCTGCCACATGGGGCAAATATGCCCTGCTCCGATGGAGCGGTGGCGGACACCATGCCGCTGAACTCGGCTGCGAAAGGCTCCGCCGATGTCCTGTGATCCGCCCGGCGACGGATCTGAGAATATACGATACCCCGCATGGCCGGCGCCGCACTCTGACTGCGGCATACAGGGGCGGGAGCTTGCCTCTCCCTTGACGATTTTCCTGCCGTATCGTCCTGACGGCTTTTACAAAGCTTATTTCTTGACCTGCGCCGAATTGATTTCGGCGCGTTTTTCTTTTCCTGCGGTATCGCGGCGGTGGCAAGTGCCGCGACAAAAATAGGAAGCAAAAACGCAGAAAGAATCCTCCTGCCGTTTCGGCTTCATACGATCCTTCCTGCGGTTGCAGTATTGTTCAATTCTGGTGGCCACCCGTTTTTCGGGAGGCGCATTTTGACATACTTCGGGTTCTTAATCAGAGCGAAAAGCTGTTGATAGCCTTCCACCCGTGCCTGCTCTGCTCCGACCTAAATGCTTGATGCCTTAAGTACAGGCACATCATAGCACGGCGGCAAAGCGGCGTACAGGTGGAAAATGCCGCGAGAGAATTTCCCGCAGTATAGTCATTGAAATATAAGGGCGCAATGGCCCTAATCTCAAACGGGAGTATGATCCTCAATACAAACTTAACAACGTGTGCAATCCGAAAGGTATTCGGAAACCCCATTGGGGCGGTGCACAAATAACTGGATAGTTCTTATATACCACAATATGTTGTAGTTGTCAATATGAAAGCGTTTATATATTGTACTTTTTGGTCGGCAAAAAACTAATACGCATTATCTCCGTATTAAATGCGTATTACAGGTACATCACGAAAATAATGCGTATTGCGTGCGTATTAAAGGCGCGCTGTGGTATAGCGCAGCGGCTGGACAAACATTGTCCTTTCCAACAAAAAGTTCCGCCGGTGCAGTCGCACCGGCGGAACTTTTATCAATATCAGCAGAGTGACACGGGCTGTCCACCCTCTGCGGTATACTCGACAGCAGAAACGACAAGGAGGGCAAACTCATGGATAAATGCGAGGAAATGCGGGCGCAGTTCGACCGCTTCTGCGATGGGCAGCTGGCGGACTCCGGCACAACACAGATACAGGCTATCAGCAGGTTACAGATGAAGAACATCCGCAAGTATTTTGTGCCGGGGATATACAGCTTCGATATCGTCGGTTTTCTGGATACCACGCTCCTCAAGACCGGCAGGGAGGGCTATCTGTTCACCGTGGACGGCGTGTACTACAAGGAGTTTCTGGAAAAACCGGGACACTTCCACTACAACGACGTGGCAAAGACCGAGATCATCCTGCCGAAGCCCAAGGACAACGAAAGCACACTGGAGATCAGATTCCAAAATGGCCGCTGGGTGCGTCTGGTTGGTTACTTGCTGTACAAGACCGGCGCAAAGCAGCTGCTGGACGGCCTGTGCGAGATCGCGGCGCGATACCCCGACGAGGACGATGAGGACGAGGCATAGGCATCATATACCATTTTATGGGAAATGCCATATCCGCAGCGGTGCAGCGCACAGAATTTGGTAAAATTTGCTGACACAACGCGAGCTTTATGGTATACTGTGGGCGGTTGACCGCGTCACTCGTCGAATTGCAGGAACTTGTAGGGCGGCACGTCCAATGCGGCGGCCACGTCGAACAGCGTGTCCAGCGACACCGCCTTATTGACATTGGGCGCCTCCACATGGCCGATGAACGCCGGACTCAGCTCCAGCTTCTCGGCCAGCTGCTCCTGCGTCAGACCCCGCAGCTTGCGGTAGTAGGCGATCTTCAGCCCGATCTGACGGTATTTGTCCGCATAGATAGTCTTCATGCACATCATCTCCCGCTACTATGGTAACGAAAAGGGACAATAATTGACATGAGCCAACGGACATAGTATTATATTTGGTGGATATAAATATGTGTTTGACGGTGCATGAGAAACGGAGGAAATATGGAACAGCGATCCGAGCTGAAATCGGCGCGTCTGTTGGAGATATACACCCGCTTGGAGCAGGGACGCACCCTGAAAAAAGCGGATCTGGCGCAGGAGTTTCACGTCACGCAGCGGAGCATCCAGCGTGACGTGGAGGACTTGCGCTGTTTTCTCGCCGAGCGTCACCTGGAGCGGGAGGTCATCTACGACGGCAAGCAGCGGGGCTACCGCATGGTGTCCGGCAACCCGCGGGGGCTGACCAACAGCGAGATTTTAGCGGTGTGCAAGATCCTGTTGGAGAGCCGCTCTCTGCCCGCCAGGGACATGGGCGGCATACTGGACAAGCTCATCGACTGCGCCGTGCCGCAGGAGAGCCAGAAGGCCGTGCGGGAGCTGGTGGCCAACGAGAAGCTGCATTACATTTCGCCCCATCACGGCCAGAGCGTGCTGGGCAGCCTGTGGGAGCTGGGACAGGCCATCCGCAGCCAGCAGGTCGTTGAGATCGGGTACGAGCGCATGAAGGAGCCGAAGTTGGTGAAGCGCCGGGTGCAGCCGGTGGGAATCATGTTCTCCGAATATTACTTCTATCTGACGGCGTTTTTGGAGGACAAGACGGACTTTGACAACCCCGATGACCTGTTCCCGACGATCTACCGCATCGACCGCATCCGGTCGGTGAAGGTGCTGAATGAGCATTTCCGCGTGCCGTATGCCAAACGGTTCGAGGAGGGCGAGTTCCGCAAGCGCGTCCAGTTTATGTACGGCGGGCGGCTGGAGCACATCCGCTTCCGCTA
>CAKTPV010000002.1 GCA_934591815.1 uncultured Oscillospiraceae bacterium | reverse complement strand
CTGCCCGACGTGCGGGACGGCCTGAAGCCCGTACACCGGCGTATTCTCTACGCCATGTACGAGGACAACCTGACCTCCGACAAGCCCTTTAAGAAGTCCGCCACCTGCGTGGGCGACGTGCTGGGCCGGTATCACCCCCACGGCGACGCCTCCGTGTACGACGCGCTGGTGCGTCTGGCGCAGGATTTCTCCATGCGCTACACGCTGGTGGACGGCCACGGCAACTTCGGCTCCGTGGATGGCGACCCCCCTGCCGCCTACCGTTACACCGAGGCGCGTCTGAGCAAGATCTCCAACGAGATGCTCCGCGACATCGAAAAGGACACGGTGGACTGGGACCCCAACTTCGACGAGAGCCGCAAGGAGCCCCGTGTGCTGCCCTGCCGGTTCCCCAACCTGCTGGTCAACGGCTCCAGCGGTATCGCCGTGGGCATGGCCACCAACATCCCGCCCCACAACCTGCGGGAGGTCATCGGCGCCTGCATCTGCGTGCTGGACGACCCGGACGCCACCCTCGGCGACCTGATGGAGCACGTCAAGGGCCCTGACTTCCCCACGAAGGGCATCATCATGGGACGCAGCGGCATCCGCGCCGCCTACGCCACCGGCCGGGGCCGGTTGATGGTTCGCGCCCGCCACGAGTTCGAGGAGTTCGGCAGCGGCCGTACCCGCATCATCATCACGGAGCTGCCCTATCAGGTGAACAAGCGGATGCTCATCAAGGCCATCGCCGATCAGGTGGAGGATAAGCGTCTGGACGGTATCTCCGACATCCGGGATGAGTCCGACCGCAATGGTATGCGAATGGTCATTGAGCTCAAGCGCGACGCCAATCCGCAGGTGGTCTTGAACCGCCTGTTCGCCCAGACCCAGCTCCAGACCACATTTGCCATCAATATGCTGGCGCTGGTGGAGAACCAGCGGCAGCCGAAGATCCTCTCCCTGCGGCATATCATCGACGAGTATCTGAAGTTCCAGGAGGAGATCATCGTCCGCCGGACGCGGTTCGACCTGAAGAAGGCCCAGGAGCGCGCCCACCTGCTGGAGGGTCTGCTCATCGCGCAGGACAACATCGACGAGGTCATCCGCATCATCCGCAGCAGCTACGACAACGCCAAGGAGAATCTGATGACCCGCTTTGGGCTGGACGATGTGCAGGCGCAGGCCATTCTGGATATGCGCCTCAAGGCCCTGCAGGGCCTTGACCGGGAGAAGCTCCAGACCGAGTACAAGGAGCTGGAGGAGAAGATCGCCTACTTCCTGCGTATCCTCAGCGACGAGAGTCTGGTGAAGTCCATCCTCAAGGAGGAGCTGACTGCCATCGCCGACAAGTTCGGCGACGACCGCAAGACCGAGATTCAGGACGTGGAGGACGAGCTGGACATCGAGGATCTCATCGAGGAGGAGCAGTGCGTCTTTACCCTGACGGAGAACGGCTACATCAAGCGCACGCCGGTGAGCGAGTACGCCGCTCAGAGCAAGGGCGGTATGGGCAAGAAGGGCATCACAACCCGTGAGGAGGACACCGTGGTGGACGTGTTCACCGCGTCTACCCACGACTATATCCTGTTCTTTACCGACACCGGCAAGGTCTACCGCAAGAAGGGCTATCAGATCCCGGAGAGCGGCAAGACCGCCAAGGGAACCAATATCGTCAACATCCTGCAGGTAGAGACGGGCGAGCGGGTACAGGCCATGCTCCACTTCCGGGAGCAGACCGATGAGGAGCTGTACCTGTTCATGACCACCCGGAACGGCACGGTGAAGCGTTTGGAGGTCAGCGCCCTGAAGAACCTGCGGAATAACGGCATCCGCGCCCTGACGCTGGACGAGGGCGACCAGCTGATCTCCGTGACGGAGACGCGGGGGCATGACCGCATGCTCATCGCCACCCATGACGGACAGGCGGTTTGCTTCGACGAGACGGATGTGCGCGCCATGGGACGTACCGCCGTGGGCGTCCGGGGCATCCGCCTGCGGGAGGGCGACTATGTTATCGGCGCCGCCCGCGCCGACGCGGGAAAGACAGTGCTGTCCATCACCGAGAACGGCTTCGGCAAGCGGACGCCTGTCGAGGAGTACCGCATCACCAACCGGGGCGGTCTGGGTATCCGCAACTACATGGTCACGGACAAGACCGGCTGTGTGGTGGGCATGAAGATGGTGGACGGCACGGAGGATCTGCTGCTGGTGACAGAGGCCGGTATTCTCATCCGCACGCCGGTGGAGAATATCCGCGTGGCCGGACGCGCCACGCAGGGCGTTATTGTCATGCGCTTCAAGGAAGATGGCGACCATGTGATCTCCATGGCGCTGGCCGACCCGGAGGAGAAGGACGAGACGGCGGAAACGCCTGAGACGGAGGAGACGGTATGAACAGCGCACCACGGGAGGCCATGGTGCCGCTGAGCCGCTGGCAGTACTTTACAAAGACGATGTACCACAACGCGGCGGCAAAAAGCCAGTTTGTGTACAACAAGGTCATCTATGAGAAGGATGAGGCGCTCCGACAGATCGAGGAGGGCAACGGCCGCATCAACATGGGGCTGCTGCTGGTGCTGCTTCTGATGTTCTTCACGGCCAGCTCCATGAAAAACATCTGGGTCATCGTGGCGGGGATGGTCATCATCGTGGCCGGCGAGGTGGTGCGGCTCTGCCGTCTGCCCAAGGACATCACAGCCCACCTCACCGACACGGGAATGCGGGAGCGCTGATATGGCGGACATCACACCGGTCGCCCATATAGAGACGCCCTTTGCAGAGAAATTCGGCGTACCGCGGCAGAGCGGCGTGGCCGCCTGCCCCGGACGCATCGTGTTCGAGCCGCCCTACCGCGACCCGGCGGCGCTGCGGGGTCTGGAGGATTTCTCCCACATCTGGCTGATCTGGCAGTTTGACCGGGCGCTGCGGCAGGAATGGTCGCCTACCGTCCGGCCGCCCCGTCTGGGAGGCAATACCCGCATGGGCGTATTCGCCACCCGCTCCCCCTTCCGTCCCAACGGGCTGGGGCTGTCCTCCGTGGCGCTGGAGCGTATCGAATGGGATACGCCGGAGGGGCCGGTGCTCCATGTGCGGGGCGCCGATCTGGTCAGCGGGACGCCCATCTTTGACATCAAGCCGTATCTGGCATATACGGACAGCCATCCCGATGCCGCCGGCGGGTTTACCGCCGGTCTGGCGGGAGAAAGGCTGACGGTGGAATGTCCGGCGCCGCTGCTGGACGCCGTTCCGGAGGCGCAGCGGCAGGGCTTGCTGTCGGTGCTGGCCAACGACCCCCGACCCCGGTATCAGGACGACCCGGCGCGGGTCTACGGCATGGCCTACGGCGGACGGAACATCCGCTTCCGCGTGGAGGGCGGCGTGCTGACCGTTCTGGAGGTAGAATAAGGCGGGCGTTCTTTCCCCCATTTCTTTCGCTGCTGAAAGAAATGGGGCCGTCGGAGACAGAAAGTGTCCGCCGACGCGGGAGAAGCAACACCTTAAAAACCGGAGAGACAGCGAGAAACGAGAAACTTATGAAAACAGTTGAAATATACACCGACGGCAAAGCAGGCTTCGCCGCTTTGCAAAATGTCCCCACTCGCTCGCCGCTGGCGCGGCAACCGCTCGGGGATGACAAGCAAGCGCCGTCGGACAAAGCAGGCAAAAGCATGGCGCGGCAGCGAGGAACGATATCTAAATGAAAACAGTAACTATCTACACCGACGGCGCTTGCAGCGGCAATCCCGGGCCCGGCGGCTGGGGAGCCATCCTCCGCTATAAGGAGACGGAGAAGGAGCTGTCCGGCGGCGCGGCGGACACCACCAACAACCGAATGGAGCTGACCGCCGTTATCGAGGCGCTGGCGCTGCTGAAGGAGTCCTGCGTGGTGGAGCTGTACTCCGACTCCAAATACGTCATCGACGGGCTGTCCAAGGGCTGGGCCAAGGGTTGGCAGAAGCGGGGCTGGATCAAATCCGATAAAAAGCCGGCGCTGAACCCCGACCTGTGGGAGCGGCTGCTGGCGCTGACAGACCGGCACGAGATGCACTATCATTGGGTCAAGGGCCATGCGGAGAACGAGAAGAACAACCGCTGTGACCAGATGGCGGTGGCAGAGAGCAAGAAATTCCAATAAAAACAGGGAAATTCACAAAAAGTTCATGAGAGATTCATGATTTTGCCAATTTTTCTGGATAATATAACAGCATCCAAAGGAACTTCCCTTCCTTATGTGATTTTCTCTCTCTCCTAACACACAAAACACACAGAAGAAGCCCCGCCAGTCGGCGGGGCTTCTTCTGTGCTGCGGCAAAGCAAGAAAACACACCCTGCGTCCTGAGGCGCAGGGTGTGTTTTACTTATTTATAGTAGTTGGTCTCATCCTCCAGCGCCATGGGCAGCCCGTTGTGGTACACGGGGATGGTCTGGAACTTGAAACGGCTGGCGCGGTGCTTGGCGTCGATCTGCTCCTTGATGGCGGGGTCCACCACGCCACGGCGGACGTACTCGTTCACCGCATGGTAGGTGAAGCCCAGATTGTCCTCGTCGGTAAGGCCGGTCAAGCCGTCGGAGGGCGGCTTGATGAGGAACTTCTCCGGCAGGCCCAGCTGACGGCCCAGCGCGATGACCTCCTCCGTGGTGTACATACCCAGCGGTGAGAAGGCGCCGGCACTGTCGCCGTAGATGGTGCAGTAGCCCACCCAGTCCTCCGACAGGTTGCTGGTGTTGATGACCACCCCGCCGTCCAGCGACTGGGCCACGGCGTACAGGGTGGACATACGGATGCGGCTGGGCAGATTTACGACGGTCTGGCGGCTGGGTGTCAGCCCTACCCGCTCCATCTCCGCCAGCACGCCCTGTACCGCGTCGTGGATGTTGATGGTGCAGTGGGGGATGCGCAGATGCTCCACCAGCGCCTGGGAGTAGTCGATGTCCGGCTGTACGCCGTCGGGCATCAGCACGCCGTACACGCGCTCCCGTCCATAGGCGGCGGTGGCCAGCGCCGCCACGGTGGAGCTGTCCTTGCCGCCGGAGATGCCGATGACGGCGGTACGCCCGTGACACGCCTCCAGCTGGGTGTGCATCCACTCCAGCAGACCTGCCAGCTGTAACTGAGGATTGAATTCCATAGGGTCGCCCTCCCTTGTCGTTTCTTTGGAGCTATTGTAGCGCGGAAGGGCGGATTTTGCAAGAGCCGATCACCCCAGAAGGCCCGTGACGTCCTCCAGCGTCAGGCCGCGCTGAAGGGCCAGCGTGATGCCGTAGCCCACCATGCGCCCCAGCTCCGTCACGCGCTGGTCGATGTCCTGCGGCGTAACGAACAGGTCGGCACCCCGGCCGCACGGCGTCTGCCGGGGACAGCCCGCCTCCTCCAGCAGATCCGCGCACAGGGTAGCGCCGTCGATGACCGTGGGGACGCCCACGGCGATGACCGGTACGCCCAGCGCCGCCCGGTCCACGGCACGGCGGTGGTTGCCCACACCGGAGCCGGGGGTCAGTCCCGTGTCGCTGAGCTGCACCGTGGCGCAGAGCCGGTCCCGGCTGCGTGCGGCCAGCGCGTCGATGGCGATGACGGCGGTAGGGCGGATGTGCGCCGCCGCCCCCTGTATCAGCTCCAGCGTTTCCAGCCCCGTGCGGGCCAGCACGCCGGTACACAGGGCGGAGACAGGGGTGAAGCCCCGAAACTGCCGGGGCAGAGTGCGTACCATGTGCCGCGTCACCAGCAGGTTCTCCACGGCGGTGGGGCCGATGGCGTCGGGGGTCATGGCGCGGTTGCCCAGACCCGCCACAAGGATCTGGGAGCGGGGGCCTGCGTCGGGCAGCAGGGCGCGCAGCTGCTGGGCGATGCACCAGACCGCCCGGTGGAAAAAGGTGCGCTGCCGGTCAAAGTAAGGGCGGAGATCCACGGTGATATAGCGGCCCACCGGCCTGCCCAGCGCCTGCGCGCCGGCATTGTTGGTGATACGGATGTCGGTGACGGCGTAGCCCTCCTGTAGGCTCTCCAGTCGCCGGATGCCCTCCGGCGGCGAAATATTTTTGGTGCGGGCGGCCAGATCGTCGGCGGCCTCCAGCGCCAGATCGGTACGAGGTACGGTCATTGTTGTGGCAAACGCTCCCTTCTGAACACAAAATGTTGTGGCTTACGGGTAGGATGACCACTTAAAATAGATTTATGCGAAAATCTGAGTCAAAATTGCAAAAAAGTCTTGCATTTTCTGAGCAATGATGCTAAAATATCATCCTGCGTGGAAGTCTTCTTTTCTGCGTATAAAAAATCTGATGTCGGGGAGGTGTTTGGTTTGCCGAATATCAAGTCTGCTAAGAAGCGTGTTCTGGTGGCAGAGGCGAGAAATGCTCGCAACAAAGCCAATAAGTCCGCACTGAAGACTGCTATCAAGAAGTTCGAGGCTGCTGCCGTTGAAGGCAATCGCACCGAGGCCGAGGGCACTTACAAGGTCGCAGTCAAGGCGATCGACAAGGCTGCTGCCAAGGGTCTGCTGCACAAGAACAACGCGGCTCACAAGAAGAGCGCGCTGACGCTGAAGCTGAACAACATTGGCTGATGACCAAACTCAACGGGTATCCGAAAGGATGCCCGTTTTGCTTTGTCCGCAGGAGGGTGCAGTGCCCCTCCCTGCCCGCCGGCAGCGGCACACCGCACAGAAAAAGACTCCCGCGGCCCATTGGCTGCGGGAGTCTTTTCATGCAGTTTTACTTCTTTTTCTTGGCGCCTATGATGACCAGTACCACCAGAAGCACCACAGCGACAACGATCATGGCGATCCACAGTCTCATGTTGCTGGTGTCCCCGGTGAGGGGGCTGGCGTAGGCGACAGACAGGCTCATCGCCAGACAGCACACCAAAGTCAGCAGGCAGAGAAGCTTTTTCATCCTTTTCACCTCGCTATTCATAAGTGCGTACATTATAGCACGGGAAATCGGTTCTCGTCAACTGTCGGTCACAGAGGCTCACAGGTAGTTCAGCGGATTGAGGAACGTGCCGTTCAGCTGGATGCGGAAGTCGCAGTGGTTGCCGCTGGAAATGCCGGTGGAGCCCATGCGGGCGATCTGTTGTCCCTTGTGGACGTGCTCACCCACGGAGACTATCAGCGAGCTGTTGTGGCCGTAGTAGGTGACGTAGCCGTTGCCGTGGTCGATCTTCACCAGATAGCCGTAGCCGCCCATCCAGCCGGAGTAGATCACCGTGCCGCCGTCGGAGGCGTAGATCGGCGTGCCGTAGCTGTTGGCGATGTCGATGGCCTCGTGGTAGGTGCTGGCGCCGCGGATACCGGTGTTGCGCCGTCCGAAGTAGGACGTGATGATGCCGTTGCAGGGCCAGCCGAAGCTGCCGGTGGGATACCAGGAGGGGCGTTCCTTGGTGCCGCGGAGCTGCTGCTCCGTCACCGGCTGGGACAAGGTGACGCTGGCCACGATCTCCCGCTCCGTCTCCGTACCGTTGATATAGGTGACATTGGCGGTGACGTCCGCCTTGCCGTAGACGCCGGGGGACGTGACCTTATACTCGCCCTGATACATGGAGGCGTCGTCGGTGTACTCCACGGGATAGGGTACATCCTGCACATAGCTCTGCCGCTCCACGTTCACCACCGTCAGGTAGGGTACGGCGTTGCTGATGGTCAGCACGTCGCCCACCCGGAGGATCTTGGGATCGTAGCCCGGGTTCATCTTCATCAGCGTGTCCATGGAGATGCCGTACTCACCGGCGATGCTGTAATAGCTGTCGCCGCTCTTGACGGTGTAGGTGACCTCACCCTCCTTGGTGGCGTTGAGGATCTCGGCGATATAGCCCAGATTCATAATGTAGGACGTGTCCACATACTCCTGTCGGATCTCCACATCCTCCACAAAGTAGGCGTCTACCGTGTCCTCCGTCTGATAGCCCAGCTTCAGCTGCGCCAGAATGTCGTCCAGTGCGCCGGGGAACGTGGTAGCGACGACTCTTTCCCCGTCCACATACAGGACGTAGGCGTCCTCCACCAGACCCAGCTCGTCGGTCAGCTCGTCCCGGAAGTCCTCCTCCGACGTTACCTCCTTACGCAGGAACACGCCGGTCTTGGTCTCCAGCAGGGACTGATCCACCTTGTAGCTGCTGTCCTGCAGCGTCTCGCGGGTGATGCCCTCCACCTCCGTGACCGCCAGCGCCACCGCCTGCCGGGAGGAAACGATGCCCAGATCCTTGCCGTCGTAGACGGCACGGGCGCCGATGGTATACAGGGAGAGGATGGTCGCGGCGGCGGCGATGCCCATGGCCGAGGCCAGAAAGACAGCCGGGTGCAGCTTGATCTTCTCAAAGAAGCTGCGCTGCCGGTCGCCGATGCGGATCAGCCGCTTGCGGCGTTGGCTCAGCCGCTCGCGGAGGTTGGCGCCCAGACGGGGCAGGCTGTTCCAGAAGAACAGAAACAGCTGCGCCGCGCCGTGCTCCGATTCAGGGAAGCGGCTGCGGCGGCTCTCGTCCACCAGATGGTGGGCGCTGCCCCGGATCTCCTTGCACCGTGCCGCCAGATGCCGGACGCCCGCCTGCAGGTTCAGCGTAAACAGGTCGGGATGCTCCTCCCGGTACTGCCGCCAGCTCTTCAGGTTATCCTTCCAAAGCTGCCACAGCGCCGACAGCGACATGGGCGTGCGGTTGGGGTCCTGCACGGGATTCTGTTGTGTTGGTTTTTCTGCCAGTAGTTGTTTCATAGTGGGTCTCACCTAAAAGTTACAAAATCGTTACAAACGGTATCATACCTTGTTTCCGCCGTCGCGTCAAGGATAAAATTGTGAACAATGGGCAATATCCCCCGGAAAAATAAGGAAAGCGCCCCCTTTGGGGCGCTTTTTCGTCCGTATCGGTCAATATTTTTCGTCCAGCAGCGCAATCAGCGCGGCAATGGCGTTCTCTCGACAGTCCGGCAGCGCGTGGACACAGGGCATCGCCAGCACCTCCGGCAGGGCGTTGGCGGGGGCAAAGGCCGCGCCCGCCCATGTCAGCATGGAGACATCGTTGGCGTGGTCGCCCACGCAGATCACCCTGTCCTGCGGGATATCCAGCAGCGCGGCAAGGCGCTGCACCATGCCGCCCTTGTTGGCGCCCTTGGCGGTCAGCTCCACCAGCGATTCGCTGCTGGTCACGATCTCATAGTCGCCGTACCACGGCGCGGCGCGGAGATAGTCCAGCAGCGCCGCCTGATCCGATGGCTCTGTGGAGAACAGCGCCTTGCTGATGGGGGACGGCACCTGTGCCATGCTGTCCACGATCACCGTGGGCGAGTGGGTCACATGGAGGTGCCGCCGCGTCACCTCGTTGGGCTGGAGGGCATGGATGCTGTTGTCGTCGTGGTACAGCTCCACGGCGGCAAAGGGCAGCGCCCGGACGGTCTGGGCAATGTGGGTCCGGACGATATCCGGCAGAAATGCGGTGTGCAGATACCTGCCGGCGGCGAAGTCGTAGATGGCGGCGCCGTTGAACAGGATGGTGGGGCCGTTCATGGGTACGCCGTGTGCCACCGCTTCAAAGGCGGGCTTGGCGCGGCCCGTGGCCACGGAGAAGATGCCGCCCTCCGCCATGAAGTGGCGCAGCGCCGCCTGATTGGCATCGGAAACCGGCGGCATGGGAGTGCAGAGGCGCAGTGCCTCCTCTGTGTATGTCAGTGTGTTGTCGTAGTCGCTGGCCAGCAGCAGGCCGGTGAATTTTCCCATGTTGCGTTATGCCTCCGTACCTGCGCCGGACTTGCCGCCGCCGGTTTTGCGGCGTCCGCCCCGATGCCGGGGGCGCTTACGCTGGTCGCCGCCGGACTTGGCGCTCTGGTTCTCCTGCGGCTTATTGGGACGGGGCGCGGTCTGCTGGGTGCTGCCACTTGCGGAGGCGGCGCTACCGCCTCCGCCGCCCCGGCGTCCCCGGCGGCGGCTGCCGGAACGGGAGGCGGGCTTATCTCCGGCGGGCTTGTCGGTCCGCTCCTTTTTTTCAGGCTTTTCCGCCTTGGCGGGCTTGTCGTTCTTGACGGGCTTTTCCGCCTTGGCAGGCTTATCCCCGCGTTTTTCCGGTGCGCCAGCGCCCTCGGACTTCTTCCGGTCCCGTCCGCCGCGGCTGCGGCGACGGCGCTTCTCCCCCTCCTCGGGCTTATCGGCGGGTACGGGCGTAAAGTCGCTGATGAAGCTGATGGGGGGCATCTCGTCCTCCTTCACCGGCTCCACATAGCGCTCCGGCCACTGGTCGGGGATGGCGATGCCGTCCCGGCTGCCCTTGCCGTTGCGCAGGACGCACACCTCACAGTTGTGGTAGCAGCGGGGGCCCTCCGGCCGGTCGTCCAGCCGGACGTTCACCGTCTCCTTCAGCAGATTCACGTCGGAGACGTTGCCGGGGCCGTCCGGTGTCAGCACGAAGGAGTCGTTCTTGGGCATACGCTTGATGGCGTCCTCATAGGCGTCCTGCTCGTACTTCAGGCAGCACATCAGCCGCCCGCAGGTGCCGGAGATCTTGGTGGGGTTCAGGGACAGGCTCTGGGTCTTGGCCATCTTGATGGACACCGGCAGGAACTCGTCCATGAATTGGGAGCAGCAGAAGGGTCTGCCGCAGATGCCCAGACCGCCCAGCATCTTGGCCTCGTCCCGGACGCCGATCTGCCGCAGCTCGATGCGGGCGCGGAACACGCCGGCCAGATCCTTCACCAGCTCACGGAAGTCCACGCGGCCGTCGGCGGTGAAGAAGAACAGGATCTTGGAGCCATCGAAGCTGCACTCCACCCGCACCAGCTTCATCTCCAGCTTGTGCTGGAGGATCTTCTTCTGGCAGATGTCAAAGGCGTCCTTTTCCCGGCTCCGGTTATAGGCGGCGGTATGGCGGTCATTGTCGGTGGCGATACGCAGCACCGCCCGCAGCGGCGGCACCACCTGCTCATCGGGTACGGCGTGGTTGCCCTCGCAGCACTGGGCAAATTCCGGGCCCTGCGCCGTCTCCACGATCACGTCCTGACCGGCCTCCACCGTCAGGTCCTTCGGGTCAAAATAATAGGTCTTACAGCCGCTTCGAAAGCGGACGGAAACCACAGTGGTCATAGAAGCTCCTCCCATTCCACGGCGAGGGCGCCAAGAACATGGCCCGCGCCTACATTATATTCACATTCGCCGCTGTACTTCTCCAGCAGCGCCGTCAGCTTTTGGAGCTGGCGGCAGGTCAAGCCGCGGGCCAGCGCCTGCGCCGTCTCGCCGCAGGCGGGATCCGGCGTCTCCTTGCCCATTTGCAGCAGCAGCGCCTCCGCCGCAGCGCACCAGGCGCTGCGCAGCACGGTACGCAGCTCGTCCCGCTTCAGCTTCCGGGTCTCCAGCGATACCAGATACCGCGTTACCGGCAGCAGCTTTCCCTTGGCAAAGGCGAGGCAGAGCTGCTCGGCCTCCGGCGGCAGGGTCTCCGGCGGCAGATCGGCGCTTTTCAGCAGCACACACCGGGAGCGCACCGTTTCCAGCAGCGCGGTGGGACTGTCGGTGCAGAAAATGAAGGCGGCGTAGGGCGGCCCCTCCTCCACGATCTTCAGCAGCACGTTCTGATCCCGCTCGTTGAGCTGGCGGCTGTCCGCGATGATATACACCTTCCGCGCCGCCTCGTTGGGACGGATGTACACGTCCTGCCGCAGCTCCCGGACGGCGTCCACCGTCAGCTCCCGATGCTCCGTGTCCCGGATCACCGACACGTCGGGATGGATGCCCTCCAGCACCTTCCGGCAGTGGCGGCACCGCAGGCAGGGCCTGTCCATCCCCTCGCAGACGTGGGCGGCGGCGATGAACCGCGCCGCGTCCGTCAGGTCGCCGGCGCCGGAGAGCACGATGGCGTGGCTCAGCCGCCCCTGCTCCGCCGCACGGCGGACGGCGCGCTCCAGTGTGCTGTTTTCCGGCAGGATCCGTGCCATGGCGCTCCCCTTTTCCCGTAGGGGTCTGACACCCCTATTTTTCTAATGCACCAGTATACCACACAAAAAGCGGGACAGGCAAGTTTTATTCTACGGATACGGGGGAAAATGTTTCCCATAGAGGCGATTCCTGCGAAACTGGAAACCTATTGCAAAAAAACAGAAAAATTTGGGAATAGGCTTGCTTTTGACAAAGAATTTGACTATAATAAGAAACGTTCTCATCGTTTGGTACAACTATATTGATAATAGATGGAGGGACTACCATGAGCAAGAAGTATTGTTACCTGTTCACCGAGGGCAACGCGAAGATGCGTGAGCTGCTGGGCGGCAAGGGCGCGAACCTGGCTGAGATGACCAATATCGGCCTGCCCGTTCCCCAGGGCTTCACCATCACCACCGAGGCCTGCACCCAGTATTATGAGGACGGCCGTCAGATCAATGACGAGATCATGGCCGAGATCATGGAGTATATCGAAAAGATGGAGAAGATCACCGGCAAGAAGTTCGGCGATCACGAGAATCCCCTGCTGGTCTCCGTCCGCTCCGGCGCCCGCGCCTCCATGCCCGGCATGATGGACACCATCCTGAACCTCGGCCTGAACGAGGATGTGGTGGACGTCATCGCCAAGAAGTCCAACAACCCCCGCTGGGCTTGGGACTGCTACCGCCGCTTTATCCAGATGTACTCCGACGTGGTCATGGAGGTGGGCAAGAAGTACTTCGAGCAGCTCATCGACGCCATGAAGGAGCAGAAGGGCGTGACGCAGGACGTGGAGCTGGACGCCGCCGACCTGAAGGAGCTGGCCATGCAGTTCAAGGCCGAGTACAAGGCCAAGATCGGTGAGGACTTCCCCTCCGATCCCAAGGAGCAGCTGGTGGGCGCCATCAAGGCCGTGTTCCGTTCCTGGGACAACCCCCGCGCCAACGTGTACCGCCGCGACAACGATATCCCCTACTCCTGGGGTACTGCCGTCAACGTCCAGTCCATGGCCTTCGGCAACATGGGCGACGACTGCGGCACCGGCGTTGCCTTTACCCGTGACCCCGCCACCGGCGCAAAGCAGCTGATGGGCGAGTTCCTGACCAACGCCCAGGGCGAGGACGTGGTGGCCGGTGTGCGTACTCCCATGCCCATCGCCGAGATGGCGGAGAAGTTCCCCGAGGCCTATGACGAGTTCGTCAAGGTCTGCGGCATTCTGGAGGATCACTACCGCGATATGCAGGATATGGAGTTCACCGTGGAGCACGGCAAGCTGTATATGCTGCAGTGCCGCAACGGCAAGCGCACCGCGCCCGCCGCACTGAAGATCGCCTGCGATCTGGTGGACGAGGGTATGATCTCCGAGCAGCAGGCGGTCGCCATGATCGACCCCCGCAACCTGGATACCCTGCTGCATCCCCAGTTCGATCCCAAGGCGCTGAAGTCCACCGAGCCTGTGGGCAAGGCCCTGCCCGCCTCCCCCGGCGCCGCCTGCGGCAAGATCGTCTTCACCGCTGAGGACGCCAAGGCTTGGGCTGAGCGGGGCGAGAAGGTGGTTCTGGTCCGTCTGGAGACCTCTCCCGAGGATATCGAGGGCATGAAGGCCGCACAGGGCATCCTGACCGTCCGCGGCGGCATGACCTCCCACGCTGCCGTTGTGGCACGCGGCATGGGCAAGTGCTGCGTCTCCGGCTGCGGCGCCATCAACATGGACGAGGCCAACAAGCAGTTCACGCTGGCCGGCAAGACCTATCACGAGGGCGACTGGCTGAGCCTGGACGGCTCCACCGGCAGCATCTACGACGGCGCTATGCCCACCGTGGACGCCAGCGTGGGCGGCGACTTCGGCCGCATCATGGCGTGGGCAGACAAGTTCCGCCGTCTGCAGGTCCGCACCAACGCCGACACCCCCCACGACGCCGCCAAGGCCCGTGAGCTGGGCGCTCAGGGCATCGGCCTGTGCCGTACCGAGCATATGTTCTTCGAGGGCGACCGTATCGCCGCCATCCGCGAGATGATCTGCTCCGACACCAAGGAGCAGCGCGAGAAGGCTCTGGCCAAGCTGCTGCCCATGCAGCAGGGCGACTTCGAGGGCATCTACGAGGCCATGGAGGGCTGCCCCGTTACCATCCGCTTCCTGGATCCCCCTCTGCACGAGTTCGTTCCCACCGAGGAGGCAGACATCGAGCTGCTGGCCAAGGATATGGGCAAGACCGTGGCCGACATCAAGGCCATCATCGCCTCCCTGCACGAGTTCAACCCCATGATGGGTCACCGTGGCTGCCGTCTGGCCGTCACCTTCCCGGAGATCGCCGTCATGCAGACCCGTGCCGTCATCCGCGCCGCCATCAACGTGCAGAAGAAGCACCCCGATTGGAACATGGTCCCCGAGATCATGATCCCGCTGGTGGGCGAAGTCAAGGAGCTGAAGTACGTCAAGGACGTGGTGGTCAAGACCGCCGATGAGGAGCTGGCCGCTGCCGGTATGGATATGAAGTATCTGGTGGGTACCATGATCGAGATCCCCCGTGCGGCGCTGACCGCCGACGAGATCGCCAAGGAGGCCGAGTTCTTCTCCTTCGGCACCAACGACCTGACCCAGATGACCTTCGGCTTCAGCCGTGACGACGCCGGCAAGTTCCTGGGCGCCTACTACGACAAGAAGATCTACGAGAGCGATCCGTTTGCCAAGCTGGATCAGATCGGCGTCGGCAAGCTGGTGAAGATGGCTGCCAAGCTGGGCCGCGAGACCCGTCCGGAGCTGCATCTGGGCATCTGCGGCGAGCACGGCGGCGACCCCTCCTCCGTGGAGTTCTGCCACAAGGTGGGTCTGGACTATGTGTCCTGCTCCCCCTTCCGTGTGCCCATCGCCCGTCTGGCCGCCGCTCAGGCTGCCATCAAGGAGATGTAAGTCTCCCGCAAGGGCGCAGCATAACCGCACAGCAGCAAGCTCCCGGCCACTGGCCGGGAGCTTGTGTTTTCCGGGGACGCGTGATAAAATAAGTGCCGATCTATGTACAGCCACGCCCAGTGGGACGTGACGGAAAGGGGCGGTATCATGGGAAGCTATGGGGTGCTGTTCAGCAGCCGGACAGGCAACACGCGGGCGCTGGCGGAGGCGATCCGTGCGGCGCTGCCGCAAGAGGTGTGCGTATATTTCGGGGAGAGCAGCGCGGCGGCACTCGACGCCGACACGCTGTATATCGGCTTCTGGACAGACAAGGGCAATGCGGACGAGGCCACGGTGCGCCTGCTGGAAGCGCTGCGGAACAGGCGGATATTCTTGTTCGGCACGGCGGGCTTCGGCGGCAGTGAGGCGTATTTTCAGAAGATCCTCGACAACGTCAAGCGCGCCATCGACCCCAGCAATACCGTGATCGGAACATATATGTGTCAGGGCAGGATGCCTCAGACTGTGCGGGAGCGGTATGTGAAGATGAAGGGACAGCCGGAGCATCCGGCGAATCTGGACGCGCTGATCGAGAATTTCGACCGCGCCATGTCCCACCCCGACGGGGAGGATCTGCGGGCACTGCAAGAAGCGGTCTTGCGGTGACGGCAGCCGTCGCTGCGGCGCGGAGGGTTGAGGAAAACGCAAAAAAGGACACGGAGCGCCAAGGCGCTCCGTGTCCTTTTTTGCTTTGTTCGGTTGTTTTGCCCTTACTTGGCGACGGCGCTGACGCCGGTCTTGTCGAAGCCGGGGCTGAGCTTGCCGTCAACGGAGATGCCGCGGACGGTGTAGGTGTACTTCACACCCTTGGTCACATTCGTATCCGTCCAGCCGGTGCCGGTCACGTTGACGAGACCGACCCACTTCGCATCGCCGGGGCCAATGCGGTACACGCGGTACTTTTCCGCACCTGCCGCCGTCTTCCACGTCACCTGAATGCCGCTGCTGCCGGCCGTGGCGCCGATCAGCGTCACATTCGCCGGGGTGATGGGCACAGGCGTTACAGTCGCCGTCGTGCTGACGCCGAGGTTGTTGTAGGTGGGGCTGAGGGTCTTGCCGTCAGCACCGATGCCGCGCACCGTGTAGGTGTACTTCGCACCGGCCTTGACGCCTCTATCCGTCCAGCTGATGCCGGTCACGTTGACGAGGCCCTTCCACTTCGTCTCGCCGGGGCCCTTGCGGTACACGCGGTACTCCTTCGCACCTGCCGCCGCCTTCCACTTCACGGTGATGCCGTCGCTGCCGGCCACAGCGCCGATCAGCGTTACCTCTGCCGGGGTGGTGGGCGCAGGCGTAGGCGTTCCGGGAACGGTGGCGCTGACGCCGGTGGTGTCGAAGCCGGGGCTGAGAGTGCCGTTGGCACTGATGCCGCGAACGGTATAGGTGTACTTCACACCTGCCACAGCGGTCTTATCCGTCCAGCTGGTGCCGGTCACATTGGCAATGCCCTTCCACTTGGGATTGGCGGCGTCCTTCCGGTACACGCGGTACTGCGCTGCGCCGTTGGCTGCCTGCCACGTCACCACGATGGTGCTGCCGCTGACCTTGGCGCTGCCAAGGGTCACGTTAGCGGGTGTGGTGGGCGTAGGCGTTCCGGGAACGGTGGCGCTGACGCCGGTGGTGTCAAAGCCGGGGCTGAGGGTGCCGTTGGCACTGATGCCGCGGACGGTATAGGTGTACTTCACACCCGCCTGCGCGGTCTTATCCGTCCAGCTGGTGCCGGTCACGTTCGCAATGCCCTTCCACTTGGGATTGGCAGCGTCCTTCCGGTACACGCGGTACTGCGCTGCGCCGTTGGCTGCCTGCCACGTCACCACGATGGTGCTGCCGCTGACCTTGGCGCTGCCAAGAGTCACGTTGGCGGGCGTGGTGGGCATAGGCGTTCCGGGGATGGTGGCGCTGACGCCGGTGGTATCAAAGCCGGGGCTGAGAGTACCGTTGGCACTGATGCCGCGGACGGTGTAGGTGTACTTCACACCCGCCTGCGCGGTCTTATCCGTCCAGCTGGTGCCGGTCACGGTCGCGATGCCCTTCCACTTGGGATTGGCGGCGTCCTTCCGGTACACACGGTACTGCTCTGCACCGTTGGCCGCCTGCCATGTCACCTGAATGCCGTCACTGACAGCCTTGGCGCCGGTCAGCGTTACATTGTCGGGTGCGGCAGCAAGCTTGCCGGCGCACGAGGAGCTCGTCATGCTCTCGCCGTTGGCATTCACAGCCTTGACGGCAAACGTATACGTTGTACCGGCCTCGGCGGTCTTGTCGGTATAGGTTGTGCTCTTTGTCGTGCCAAGCAGCGTGTAGTCCTCAACGGTGAAATCCACGATGCGGTAGACCTGATAGGACACAGCGCCGGGAACGGCGTTCCAAGAGAGCTGGAACTGATTACCGCTGGTCGTCAGCTTGATCTTGGGTGCGGCAGGAACCGTAGCCGCGTTGCGGTAATGTACCTTGGCGCAGCGGATATGGTTGTTGCCGGGATCCATACGGAGTGCATTCCACTGGGCGGCGGTACCGGCAAAGTAGACATCCGCAATGCTTGTGCCGGAGGAGGCGGCCTCACCCACCGTTTTCAGGCTGGCGGGCAGACGCAGCGTTTGCAGGCTTTCGCAGTAGCGGAATGCACAGGAACCAATATCCGTCACACCCTCCGGGACGGTAACGGAGGTCAGCGCGTAGCACATATTGAACATATACGGGCTGAGGCGGGTGATGCCCTTGCCCAGAGTCACACTGGACAGACTCCCCATCTGGCTGCAGGCGGCGTCGCCGATCTCCTTCAGACCGCCGGGCAGCGTCAGTGTTTTGATGCTGTTGCAGTTGGTAAAGGCGTTGGATTCAATGGTGGTCACGGTGGCGGGAATCGTCAGCTCAGGCAGGGAAAAGCAGTCGATAAAAGCGCAGGAGCCGATGCGCTTCAGCCCGCTGGGCAGCGTTACCTTCTTCAGCTCGCCGCACTCGGTAAAGGCATTGTAGCCCAGCTCCGTGATGCCCTTCTTCACCACCACGGTGCGCACGCGGTTGTTCAGGCCGTTGGCACACCACGGTGCGGGATTACGCTCGCCTATGAAATCGTAGTCGTACATCGCGCCGGTGCCGCTGATGGTCAGCGTGCCGTCGGTATCCAGCGTCCACTTGGCGCTGGCACCGCACTGGCCGCTGCCGGAGCTTGTGGCGCCGGGACCTGTGGGATTGTAGGTAAAGGTATACTCGTTGCTGCAGATACCGGCCACGCCGTCCTTGTCCACGGCGCGGACCTTATAGACGTAGGTTTCGCCCGCCTCCTGCCAAGAGATGCTGAAAGAGGTTTGACTGCCGTCTACCCAGCTGTGTGAGCTGTAAGACCATATGTTTTCATATTTCTCAGCGCGAAAGATCTGGTAGCTGTCCGCGCCCTTGACGGCGGTCCAGTTCAGGGTAAGCTCCCCGTAGCGGCTTACGCTGCCGGTGAGCTTGGGGGCCGGCAGCATGGTGGTGGTCGCATAGTCCACCTTGGCCCGCTTCAGCGCGTCGTTATCGGGGCGGACGGTCACGGCCCGCCAGCCGGCCTGACTGCCGCCGAAATGCACGGTAGACAGCGCCGTACAGCCATTGAAGGCGCCCTCGGCAATCTCCTGAATGCCGCCGGGCAGGGCAACGGTGGTCAGGGCCGTGCAGCCGTAGAACATGCGCCAGGTGACCTTATTCAGCCCGCGGGGCAGCGTGATCTTGGTAAGGGAGGTACACCCAAAGAATGTGCAGCCGCCCAGACTTCGCAGGGAGTCGGGCAGGGAGACGGTCTTCAGGGAGCGGCATCCACAAAACAGGTCGCCGCTGGCATAGCGGACGCCGTCGGGAATGGCGACGCTGGTCAGCTTTTCACAGTTGCGGAACACACCTGCACCCAGCCCCTCCAGACCCGCAGGCAGGGAGACGGAGGTCAGGTTGTACAAACCGGCGAAGGAACAGGTGCCGATCGACGTAACACCCTTGTCCACGACGACCCGCCGGATCTGCTCACGCAGGCCGAACCACGGCATGTCGATCGTTTCCCCTTCGCCGTCCTTCCATGTGGACGTGTAGTCGTACATCGCGCCGGTGCCGCTGATGGTCAGGGTGCCGCTGGCATCCAGCGTCCACCGGATGTCGTCGCCGCACTGGCCGCTGGACACCGCAGCGGCCTCCGCTGTATCCACCAAGCCTAACGGCAGGGCGCTGAGCAGCATGACAGCCGCCAGCAGGATGGATAGGAGTCTTTTTCTCAATCGTATCGTCCCCTTTCTGTGTTGTCGTATAAAACGAACTTGTGGATCTATTGTAGCACGATTTTGTGAAAATACAATATGCGGGCTGCATAGTAACGTTGACATTTTGACGGGAATGACAATTTTTCCCATCGGTTCTGCATACGTACCGCAGCCGCTGCATAGGCTTGTCTGTACAGCGAGGAGGGATGCCTGTGAAGAAAGACCGTTTCCACCGTCTGGCCGCCATGGTGCTGGCCGCCGCCACGCTCTGGGTCACCGCCGCCGCAATGGGCAGCGACAGTCTCCGGGATGCGGCAGCTGCCGTCCGGGACTCCGTTCGCCTGCCGGAGATGCTGCTGCGCTGGGAGTTGGGGGATATGACGGCGGCGGATACGCTGGCACTGCCTGCACTGCTGGCGCTGCGGGAGTCCCCGCTGCTGCTGTCCGCATGGGCGGATGTAGCCGCTTTGCCGCAAGGCGAAACAGTGACGGAGAAAACGCCCGCCGCACCTACCGCCGTCGCGCCCACGCCCGTGCCGCAGCCGGAGGCGGAGCCGTCCGACCACCACGAGGACAACGGCGCCGCGTCCCAGACCATCGCGCCCGCGTCACCCTCCGGCTTCGTGCAGATAGGCGATGTGTTCATCAAAAATAACTCGACCAAGGCACTGGAGCCGGGGTGGTTTGACGGCACCTTCGCCGCCAAGCTGTCGGAGGACGCGCCGCAGGTGCTGATCGTCCACACCCACGGCAGCGAGGCGTACACCATGCCCAAGGGGCAGGAATATGTCCCCACCGGCACCTGCCGCACGGCGGACACCTCCGTCAACATGATCCGGGTGGGCGACGAGATCGCCGCCGCCCTGTCGTCCTTCGGCATCTCCGTGCTCCACGACCGGGCGCTGTACGACGATCCCGCCTACGACGGTGCGTACGAACGGGCGGCGGACGCCATCCGGGGGTATCTGGACAAGTACCCCACGCTGTCCTTCGTACTGGACATCCACCGGGACGCCATTGAGGACAAGGCGGGGCACCAATATAAGGTCATCACCCGGGAGGACCCCCACTGCGCCCAGATCAGCTTTGTCATGGGCAGCAACAACGGCCATTGGCTGGAAAACGTCAAGCTGGCGGCGGCCATCCAGCAGCGGTTGACGGAGCTGTCTCCCACCCTGATGCGCCCCATGACGCTGCGCAACTCCAATTATAACCAACACCTGACCACCGGCAGTATGCTGGTGGAGGTAGGTACCGCCGGTAATTCGCTGGACGAGGCGCTTCGCGCGGCCAGGCTGTTTGCCGCCGGCTTTGCGCAGGTGGTCACCGGCATATAAACAAAACCGGCGGGATTCCCGCCGGTTTTGTTTATGCTGCGCCGCTTCAACGATTTTTCTTGGCCAGCTCCATCAGCTCCGGAAATTTCTTCAACACGTAGCTGTAGCTGCCCCGCCCGTGGGGAACCAGGCAGTTGGAGCAGTCCTTCACACCGCTGTCCAGATAGACGAAGTTCCCGCCGCAGTGACTGCCCAGCGTATACAGCGGGCAGTAGCAGAACAGGCAGTTGAAATCCTCCGGATGCTCTGTCTTATGGCAAGGGAAGAACTCGCAGGTCTTGTGCTGGGTGAAGGAATACTGGCACTCCTCCGGCTTTTTGCTGTGAATGTCTCTCACTTTACAGTCCTCCTATACAAATGCTTTTGCGGTTTTTGCAGTGGCTGCGGGGCGGTGGTCACTTCTTCTCCGCCTTGCGCCGCTCCTCCCACGCCTCCTGCGCCTCACGCAGATGCTCTGCCAGCGAATGGCTGGAGCGGAAGGCGAAGAGGAAGTTGACCTTCTCGCGCCGCTCGTCCTGACGGCGGCGTATATGGGCCTTGAGCTGCTCGAGCTTGATGTCCACCTCGTTCTCCTTGGCAAACTGGCGGATGCGGGTCACCAGATGGGCGGAGTACACCACGTCGATGGTGAACACGCCGAAGAAGTAGCCGATCACAAAGGAAAATGCCAGATTCTCCGACAGCCATTGCAGGGCGTCGAGAATGTGGGGGTGTACCAGAAAGTAGTAGCCCGCGCTGGCCGCCGCCCAGATCAGGGAGAACTGGGGACAGATCAGACCCTGAATGTTGCCCCACTGGTTGCTGTAATCCCACAGCCGGACGTGCACGATCTTCAGCGACATGATACCGGCGATATACTCGATGGCGGTCATGCTCACCGCCATGCCCAGAAACAGCAGCAGCTTGTCACCTGCGGTGTGGACACCGTGGGCGTCGCCGATGGCCGCCAGCACAAACAGAATGCACAGGCCGAAGCCGTACAGCGGTACATACGGTCCTACGCAGAAGCCGGGGTTGATCCACTTGCGCTCCGGATTGGCACCGGAGATAAAGCGCCGGTAGAAAAGCTCCAGCACCCAGCCCAATACAGAGCCGATGAAAAACAGATATGCCAATGTCAAAAACAGATTCACAGGTTTCCTCCCTCCAAGGTGCGCTCCGCCGCCTGCACCACATGGCGCATCAGTACCGTGGAGGTCACCGCGCCCACACCGCCCGGTACGGGGGTGATGGCGTCCACGATGGACGCTGCCGCGTCAAAGTCCGCATCGCCTACGATGGTGTTTTTTGCCGCGTCCCAGTTGGCGGACACGTCAATGATCGTCTGACCGGGCCGGACATGGGCCGCCGTCAGGCATCCCGCCGCCCCCGCCGCAGAGACGATGATATCCGCCTCGCGGGTGACGGTGGACAGCTCCCGCGTCTTGGTATGGCACACCGTCACCGTTGCGTTCCGGGCCAGCAACAGCATGGCGGCGGGGCGACCCACCACCGGGGAGCGTCCGATGACCACCGCCCGCTTCCCGGCGCAGTCGATGCCGTAGTGATCCAGCAGGACGGTCACCGCCTCCGCCGTGCAGGGGGCAAAGCCCTGCGGGCGGCCCAGATACACACCGGCGGCGGAGACATCCGTCATGCCGTCCACATCCTTTTCCGGCAGGAGCCGGTTGCAGATGGCATCCTCCACGTTCCGGAGATGCGCCGGCAGCGGACGCAGCAGCAAACAGCCGTGGACGGACGCGTCGCAGTTTATACTGTCGATAGCGGACAGAAGCATCTCCCGTGACACCGTCTCCGGCAGAGAGGTGACCTCCACGACCACGCCGCACAGTGCGGCGCGCTGCTGCGCGCTGCGCAGATACGCGCCGTCTGATTCATTTTCCCCGCAGCGCAGAATGGCCAGCTTGGGCGTGACGCCCCCTTCGGCCAGCGCTGCCGTGCGTCGATGTAGCGCCGCGATCAGCGCCGACGCCGCCTCCCGGCCTGTCAGCAGTTTTGCCATACGCCGTCCCTCCTTACAGCAGGTCGTGCTTTACCTGCGCAAATACGGCGTCAGCCGCCGCTTCGCCCTGCGCCAGCAGCGCAAGGCACCGTTCATTCAGCGGTGCGCCCGCCGCGCCCATGGCTCTTGTGTTCACCAGTACGTTCAGGGACGCCGCACGCAGAGCGCCGCCCAGAATGGCCGCGCCGCATCCGGCGTCGGACACCGCCAGACGGGAGCCTTTCTCCGCCAGCACCGCCATGGCGTCCAGCGCCCGGCAGCACAGCTCCATGATCTGAAGCGGCGTTTTGCAGGCGTCCGCAGATGCTGCCGCCAGCTTTGCCTGCCGGGTAGGCTCGTCCTTGGGCAGGGCGTACACCGCCGCCAGCGGGAGGAAGCCCTCCGCGTCGGCCTGCACCTGCGCCAAAAGCTGCTGCCGCAGGACGTCGCAGTCCGCCATGATAGATCGCAGCTCCGTCTCCACCGCCGCGTAGCGCGGCTTTCCAACGGTCAGCGCCGCCACCATACCGCCAAGCGCCGTACCGATGGCGGCAGTCAGCGCCGCCGCGCCGCCGCCCCCCGGTGTGGGCGCATCGGAGGCCAGCACCTCCGTAAATTCCCGGCAGCTCCGCAATGTATCGTCCATACGCGCTCCTTCCTCAAAACAGACCCGTGACCTCACCGGTGGACGTGTCGACATCCACCCGGCGATAGGCGGGGTCGGAGCCGGTGCCGGGCATCATGGAGATGCCGCCGGCTACCGGACACAAAAAACGTGCGCCGCTGTACTCCAGCACGTCCCGCACCGGCAGTCGCCAGCCTGTTGGTACGCCCTTCAGGGTGGGGTCGTGGGACAAAGACAGATGGGTCTTGACCATCATGGTGCAGTACCCGGCGTATTGGGGGTCACTTTCAAACCGGGCAGCCTTCTCCGCCGCCAGCGGCGACCAATCCACGCCGTCGGCGCCGTAGACCTCCCGGGCGATGCGCTCCACCCGCTGCCGCAGGGGCATCTCGTCCGGGTACAGCAGCCGGAAGTCCGACGGCTCCTCGCAGGCGTCCAGCACTGCGCGGGCAAGCTCCTCCGCACCGGCGCCGCCATAGCGCCAATGGTCGGACACGGCGCAGCGCACACCGTGAGCCTCGCAGATGCGGCGCACCAGCGCCAGCTCCGCCTCCGTATCGGTGTAGAACCGGTTCAGGCACACCACCGGCGTGACGCCGGAGCGGCGGATCGTCTCTACATGGTGCAGCAGGTTGATACACCCCCGATCCAGCAGGGACAGATCCTCCCGGGTGTAGGCATCTGGCAGGGGACGGCCGGGGATGACCTCTGGGCCGCCGCCGTGCATCTTCAGGGCGCGGACGGTGGCCACCAGCACCGACACGTCCGGCTTCAGGCCGGAGAGGCGGCACTTCACGTTCCAGAATTTCTCAAAACCGATGTCGGCGGCGAAGCCGGACTCGGTCACATGGTAGTCAAACAGCTTGACGCCCAGTCGGTCGCCGATCACCGACGACTGACCGATGGCGATGTTGGCAAACGGCCCCGCGTGAACCAATACCGGCTGATGTTCCACCGTATAGCACAGGGTGGGATTGATGGTATTGCGCATCCACGCCGTCATAGCGCCCGCCACCTCCAGATCCTCCGTGGTGACGGGGCAGCCCTGTCTGTTGTAGGCCAGCACGATATCCCCGATGCGGCGGCGCAGATCCGGCAGATCCCGCGCCACGGACAGGATGGCCATCAGCTCGGAACTGACGGCGATATTGGCACAGGTGTCCATGGGGTAGCCGTCCATTTTCCCATCGCCGCCGATATGCATTTTCCGCAGCGCCTGACAGCAGAAATCCAGCACGAAGCTCCACTGTACCCGCGCCGGGTCGATGTCCAGACGACGCAGTCCCCGCTGGGCCAGCTGTGCATCGTCGTAGTTGCGCTCGTGCTGCATCCGGGCATTCAGCGCCGTCATGGCCAGATTGTGGGCATTCATGATGTCATTGATGTCCCCGGTAAGGCCGAGAGAAAACTCGGTCATGGGGATGAGCAGGGCGTTGCCGCCGCCGGCAGCGGTGCCCTTTACGTTCATGGTCGGCCCGCCGGAGGGCTGACGCAGGCAGCCGCCCACGTTTTTTCCCAGCCGTCCCAGTCCCTCGATGAGCCCCAGCGACGTGGTGGATTTTCCCTCGCCCAGCGGCGTGGGGGTGATGGCGGTGACCTCGATATACTTGCCGTCCGGACGGTTTTGCAGCCGCTCCATGATGCGGATAAAGTCCAGCTTCGGCGTTTTGCCGTAGGGGATCAGTTCCTCCGGCAGCAGACCCAGCTTTTGGCGAAAAGCCTCCACCGGCGGCAGCTTTCTCTCCGCCGCCGCGCCGATCTGCCAGTCCTTGTAAACGGTGGGATCCAGCATGACCCGCCCCTCACTGTCCGTATAGCTGCCGTTTGTAAATCGTATCTCCATGCTGCATCCTCCCCGGCACATTCTGCCCTCTATTATACACAACCCGTCGCCGCCCCGTCAATCACCCATCGCATACGGTGCGGGATTTTTCCATTCCCCCTTGTATTTTCCAAAAAGGCGCTGTATAATGCTCCCAGCACGTGTGTAGGAATGGTGCGTTAAGTGCCGGACGGATGGGAGGCTGCCGCCGGACGAAGGAGCTTGCTCCGCGATTCCATTCCAGCTTCCACACGGCAGTATTTTATTTTACTATCTGTAAGATTCCTCCCATCCCAAGGATAAGGAGGTTTTTTTATGCCCGAAAAAGAAATGTCAACTGTCGCACGTCCCGTTTTCAGCACCTATTCCCTGACTGTCTGCGCCCTGCTGACCGCCATGAGCGTGGTACTGGCGCGGGTGCTGACCCTCATCCCGGCGGAAACCACCCGCATCTCACTGGAGGCGCTGCCCATCGTGCTGGCGGGTCTGCTGTGCGGCCCCATCCCCGGCGCGCTGGTGGGCTTCGCCGCCGACCTGATCGGCTGCCTGTTCTCCCCCTTCGGCTATAACCCCATCTTCTGCCTGCCGCCCATCCTGTACGGCCTGCTGGCCGGTCTGGTGCGGCGCTATGTGCTGGAGAAAAGCACCCTGCCCCGGACGGCGCTGGCCTTCTTCCCTGCGGCGCTGCTGGGCTCCGTCCTGTGGCAGAGCATGGCGCTGGCGCTGGTATACGGCGGTGAGGCCAAAGAGGCATTTTTCCTGGCAAAGCTGGTGTCCCGCGGCATCCAGTTCGCCCTGACCGCTTCGGTGGACACCCTCATCGTATGGCTGCTGCTGCGGCGCGGCGCGCTCAGCGGCGTACAGCGGCACATTCAGGCCAAGGGAGGCAGAAAGCATGACGATCCGTGAGGCGCTGGCCTACATTCACGCAGTGGATTGGCGGCGCAGCAAGCCGGGACTCCGGCGCATCCACGAGCTGCTGGAAAGGCTGGGACATCCGGAACGGACGGTAAAGTTCGTACACATCACCGGCACCAACGGCAAGGGCTCCACCTGTGCCATGCTGGCGTCCATCCTGCAAGCTGCCGGGTATCGCACGGGACTGTACACGTCGCCCTACATCTTCCGCTTTAACGAGCGGATGCAGGTTAACGGGCAGGAGATCCCCGACGCGGAGCTGTGCGCCATCACGGAGGAGGTGCGGCCGCTGGCGGACAGCATGGCTGACCACCCCTCGGAGTTTGAGATGGTGACCGCCATCGCTTTCACATGGTTTGCCCGCAGGAAATGCGACATCGTGGTGTGCGAGGTGGGCATGGGCGGCGAGTTCGACGCCACAAATGCCATCCCTGCACCGGAGGCCGCCGTGCTGTGCAACATCGGCTTGGATCACATGGCCTATCTGGGCGATACGGTAGAAAAGATCGCCGCGACTAAGTCCGGCATCATCAAGCCCGGCTGCGAGGCGGTGTTGTACCCCTGCGCGCCGTCTGTGGCGGAGGTCGTATCCGCACGATGCCGCTCCTGCGGCGTCACGCTGCACCCGGTGGACATGGACGCCCTCTCCCCTCTTACCCACTCGCTGGACGGTCAGTCCTTCGATTTCGGTGACCTGACCGATCTGCACCTGCCGCTGCTGGGCCGGATGCAGCTGTACAACGCTGCCACAGCGCTGACAACGGCAGAGGTGCTTCGTCGCCGCGGCTGGCGCATCGGCGAAGCCGCGGTGCGGCAGGGTCTGGCGCAGGTGCGCTGGCCCGTCCGCTTCGAGGTGGTGCGGCGGGAGCCGCTGGTGGTCATGGACGGCGGGCATAACCCTCAGTGCATGGCGGCGCTGGTGGAGAATGTCGAGGACTACCTGTCCGGACGGCCGCTGACCATCCTCACCGGCGTAATGGGAGACAAGGACTACGCCCATATGTACACCCCCCTCCTGCCCTATACGGCCCGTTTCATCACCGTGACGCCGGACGACCCCCGCGCGCTGCCGGCACAGGAGCTGGCGGCCTACCTGACGCCGCTTGGCAAGCCGGTAACGGCCTGCGGCTCTGTGGCGGACGGCGCGGCGCTGGCGCTGGACAGCACACCCCCTGACGGTGCGGTGCTGTGCTGCGGCTCCCTCTATCTCATGGGTGAGGCCGAGGCGGCGCTGATACCCTGAAAAACACAAAAAAGAAAGGCACGGCATATGCCGTGCCTTTCTTTTTTACGCTATGCGCTTTACAGGCTGCATCAGCCCTCATTCGTCGCTGCCGCAGACTCGCCCTTCAGCGTGTAGGTCGCACCAGCCTCGATGTTGGTAGCATCCACACCGGTGGAGGCATACTCGCCGTTGATGTAGAACGCCCAGTAAGCGCCGTCCGCATCATAGTCCAGCGTCACACCGTTGACGGTCTTGATATACAGACCGTACTCGGTGGTGTCGCCTGCCACGATGCCCAGATCCAGCAGCGCCTCGCCCACGGTAGCTTTGTCGGTGTTCACCGTGAACTTGATGGCGGTGCCGTCCAGCTGCACGACCTCCACGGTAAAGGCGGTCTTGCCCTCACCAACAGTAGCGCCATCGGC
Source organism: uncultured Oscillospiraceae bacterium (assembly GCA_934591815.1). Lineage (GTDB taxonomy): Bacteria > Bacillota > Clostridia > Oscillospirales > Oscillospiraceae > Vescimonas. Next base: position 175,617 of record CAKTPV010000002.1, on the reverse strand, counting down.
CACAACACCGTCGGTCACAACGTTGGCGTCATCACCAGCGCCGCCTTTATCCTGCTCCTTATTGCCGCAGGCAGCTAGCGCCAGCACCATCACCAGTGCCAGCAGCAGTGCCAGCAGCTTGTTCAGTCCATTCTTCTTCATGTTTTTACTCCTTTTCAATCAAACCTATCAGCAAACTGCCCTGCGTGACAGCCACGCGGACAGGGTTGCCCACAAAATGATTACTGACGCCCAACGGGAAAGACGCCGTCAGCACCGTGTCATGCACGGTGTACTGCCCGCCCTCGATGGTCACGCCCTGTGCATCCGCGCCCATACAGAACACGGACACAATGCCCTTTTCCCGGGCCGGAAGGGTGATCTCGCCGCCACAAATGGCGGTGAACCGCTCTCCGTCGCCATACAGCCACCCTTGCGCGCCGTGCGCCGCCAGATACAGCAGGCACTGTAAATTCGCAATGGTGTGGTCGGTGCGGCGGCCGCCCATGCCGCCATAGAGGTGGAACTCCGTCTCGCCACAGGCAAGACCCTCCTTGATGGCCAGCATCATGTCGGTGTCGTCCTTTTCCACCGGCACGCGGCGGATGCGGGCAAAGTCCGGCACGGTGTGCAGGGAATCAAAATCCCCCAGCAGCAGGTCGGGCGTCAGCCCCTCCCCCCTGCACGGCTCCCACCCGCCGTCGGCGGCAATGACGGTATCCCCCGGTGCGGGACGTTGGGAAAGGCCATAAAAGCTTCCCGCGCCGAAAATATAACAGGCCACCTGTACTCCCGCTCCTTTCACATCCACATGGCGAACAGCCGCAGCACGTCGCCGGCCACCCGGAGGTACCACGGCCGCGCCTTGATGCGTTCCGGCGTCACCCGCTCGCTTTGCTGGAGGATCTGGTCCATGTCCTCCAGCAGCGATTCGATGGCGGGCATCCGGTACAGGAGCTCACCGCACTCGAAGTGCAGCTGGAAGCTGCGGAAATCCATGTTCACCGAGCCGATGAACGCCGCCTCCCGGTCCACCATCACAGTCTTGCCGTGGATCAGCCCCGGCGTGTAAGTATATATCTTCACACCATGTTCTGTCAACTCCGGAAAATAGCTCTGCGCCACCTGATAGGCAAATTTGTGATCCGGTATGCCCGGCATCATCAGGCGCACATCCACACCGCTGTCTCCCGCCAGACACAGCGCCTTGATCATGGACTCGTCAATGGCCAGATACGGCGTGGTGATATACACCGTCTGCCGCGCCCGCGAGATCATCTGCAGGAACACATCCTCCGCCGTGGCGTCCGGGTTATTGTCCGGCCCGTCTACCACCGTCTGGCAGAAGCCGTCAGACAGAGCGTGGTGCATGGGGCGGTAATAGTCATGCTCGCTGTGCATTTCGCCGCCCAGCCGCTCCCACATGAAGATGAATTCCCGGGTCAGCCCCCACGCGCCCTCGCCCTCCAGCCGGACGCCGCAGTCTTTCCAGTAGCCAAAGCGCTGGATGATATCGGCGTACTCGTCGGCAATATTGGCGCCGCCGGTGTAAGCGATATCACCGTCGATGCAGGTGATCTTCCGGTGGTCGCGGTAGTTGAAGTACAGGCGGTTCACATAGTGGTGTACCGGGTTGAAGACGATGACCTCCACACCGGCACGGCGCAGCTCCTCCACCTTCTCCGCCGGCATCCGCATCATGCTGCCGAAATCATCGAAGATCAGCTTGATCTCTACGCCCTGCCCGCTCTTGCGCCGCAGAACACCCGTCAGACGATCCCAAAGCTCGCCCTCCGCCATGATGAAGTACTCCAGAAAGATGAAACGCTCTGCCTGCTCCATGGCGCCCAGCATATCCTCCAGGAATTCCCTGCCCGTTTGCAGGTATGTTGCCCTCGTGTTTCTGTAAAGCGGGAACCCCTTACAGTTCAGATAAGAAGCAAGCCTTGCCCATTGGGGTGTTGTCTGCCGCAGCTTTTCGATATTGAGCCGACTCTCCTCCTGCTTGTAAGGGGGCTCCTGCGGCAGCGGCAGCTTCTTCAAATCCAGCCGCTTGGATTGGCACCCGCCGTTCCACAGCCAGTAGAGGATCAGTCCCACCACCGGCAGAAACAGGATCAGGAATATCCACCCTACCTTGTAGCTGGTGGTGCCGGGCTTCGTCCAGATATACACGGCGTAGGCGAATGCCAGCACCTCCAGGGTCGTATAGGCCAGCGCCGCCCGCTGCTTGAGGAGCAGGCTCAGGAGGAACACCAGTGACAGCTGTGCCGCCAGCAGCACGGCGACCAATACCAGACGCAGCGCCGCGGATATCCGGCGCTCGGTTCTCTGTTGGATCTTCGGTTTTCTCACGGTCATTCCTCCCCTTCGCATTTTTATGGTGTTGTCCGGTTACTCCTGCGAGCTGCGCAGCAGGTGCTGCTGGATATCCCACAGCTTATCGGACAGATCCACATAGTATTTGTGGGGGTAGTCGAAGCGCTTCACCTCATCCCACAGGGTGTCCACCTGCTGGCGGCAATACTCCCGGATCTCCTGCAGCGACGGACTCTTGTACACGCACTTACCCTGCAGGAACACAGGCACCAGCAGCTCCCGCGCTTCAAAATTGTGGACGCGTTTTTTCTTCCAAGTGGCCAGCGGGTCGAAGATGGTGATATCCTTCGTATCGTCCACCGTCTCATCGTGAAGCGTCATATAATCCGCAATGGCCTTGCCGGTATCCCGGCCGTAGAAGCGGTAGACCTTCTTGAAGTGGGGTACGGTGATCTTCTCCACGTTTTCGCTGACCTTGATCTTGGGCACCACGGTGCCGTCCGGCTCCTCGACGGCCGCCAGCTTATACACGCCGCCGAACACAGGCTCGGATTTGGCCGTGATGAGCCGCTCGCCCACGCCGAACATATCGATCTGCGCGCCCTGCAGCAGCATATCCTGAATGAGATACTCATCCAGCGAATTGGACACGGAGATCTTGCACTCCGTCCAGCCCGCGTCGTCCAGCATCTTCCGCGCCTTCTGGGTCAGATAGGCCAAGTCGCCGGAGTCCAGACGGATACCGCACTTGGTAATGCCCATCGGCTTGAGGATCTCGTCAAAGGCGCGGATGGCGTTGGGAATGCCGGAGTGCAGCGTGTTGTAGGTGTCCACCAGCAGCGTGGCGTTGGTGGGATACAGGCGGCAATACGCCTTGAACGCCTCCAGCTCGCTGGGGAACATCTGCACCCACGCGTGGGCCATGGTGCCGCCGGCAGGCACGCCGTACATCTCATCCGACAGCGTGCAGGCCGTACCTGCCACGCCGCCGATAAATGCGGCGCGTGCGCCTACGATGGCGGCGTCCGCACCCTGCGCCCGGCGGGAGCCAAACTCCAACACCGTCCGGCCGCGGGCGGCACGGTTGATGCGGTTGGCCTTCGTGGCGATCAGGCTCTGGTGATTGATGGTCAGCAGGGTGAACGTCTCGATGAGCTGCGCCTCAATGGCCGGTGCGCGCACCACTACCAACGGCTCCTTGGGGAACACCGGCGTCCCCTCCGGAATGGCGTAGATATCGCCGGTAAAATGGAAGTCCCGCAGATACTCCAGGAACTCCTCACAGAAGATACCGCGGCCCCGCAGGTAGGCGATATCCGCTTCGGTGAAGTGCAGGTTCTCGATGTAGTCGATGAGCTGCTCCAGCCCCGCTGTGATGGCGTAGCCGCCGCTGTCCGGCACCTTCCGGAAGAACACATCAAAGTAGACGATGCGATCCTTGTAGCCGGTCTGGAAGTACCCGTTGCCCATGGTCAACTCGTAGAAGTCGCAGAGCATGGTCATGTTCAGCTTTTCCTCTGTTTTCATCCTCAATACCTCAAATCGGTCTTTGCGCGGTGCGCAAAGTGTATTGCTTGTATTATACCGCGATTTTCCATTTTAGGCAACCCTTGTCGTTTTTTCCCCTCCCTCGCTGCGGGAAAAGGGACAGCCTGTCGTTTTCTATCCTCCCTCCACCCCGTCTGTGTCTGACAACATCTGCCCTGTACAAAAAAAGAAACTCCACCTGGCGGTGGAGTTTCTTTTTTGTGTGTCAGAGATCCAACTTACTTGGCAGCCTTGGCAGCCTTGATGGACTCGATCAGCTCGGGAACGACCTTGAACAGATCGCCGACGATACCGTAGTCAGCCACCTCGAAGATGGGAGCGGTGTCGTTCTTGTTCACGGCGATGATGCACTCGGAATCCTGCATACCAGCCTTGTGCTGGATGGCGCCGGAGATGCCCAGTGCGATGTAGACCTTGGGATGGACGGTCTTGCCGGTCTGGCCGACCTGATGGTCAGCGGAGATCCAGCCGGAGTCCACGCAGGCGCGGGAGGAACCCACGACGCCGCCCAGAACCTCAGCCAGCTCCTCGGCCAGCTTGATGCCGCCCTCCACGTCCTTGGAGATACCACGGCCAACGGACACGATGAAGTCAGCGCCGATCAGGTCAACCAGCTTCTTGGCGGCCTTGACGGTCTCGGTGACCTCGGTGTGGATGTCAGCAGCAGCCAGCTCGAAAGCGGGATGCAGGATCTCCACGTTCTTCTTGCACTCGCGCTTCTTCATAACGCCGGGGCGAACGGTCGCCATGGCGGGGCGGAAGCGGGGGCAGATGATGGAGGCCATCAGGTGACCGCCGAAAGCGGGACGGGTCATCTTCAGGTCGCGGGACACGTCATGCGGCTCGCGGTTGATCATCACGGTGCCCAGCTTCTCGATGCGCTCCTCGGGCAGCGTGGAGGCCTCGCGCAGGAAGCCCTTGTAGTTGGGCATGTCGATGTCCAGGTGGGTGCAGTCCGCGCACAGACCGGTGTGCAGGCGGGCGGCGCAGCGGGGAGCCAGGTCACGGCCGATGTTGGAGGCGCCGAACAGCAGCACCTCGGGCTTCAGCTCCTCAACGGCCTCCACGATCACCTTGGTGTAGGCATCGGTGGTGAAGTCCTTCAGCAGGGGGGAATCATAGACATAGACCTTGTCTGCGCCATACTGGCCCAGCTCAGCGGCGATGCCCTTGACGTTGTCGCCCAGCAGGATGCCGCACAGCTCCACGCCCAGCTCATTGGCCAGCTTCCGGCCCTCGGAGATCAGTTCGAAGGTGGTGGGCATCATCACGCCCTGACGCTGCTCGCAGAAAACCCATACGTTTTTGAAGGCAGCGGTATCAGCACTATTAAAAGCCATTTTCGTTTCTCCTTCCTTAGATGATGTGCTTGGCGGCCAGAATGCCTGCCAGCTTGTCGGTGGTAGCCTTGTCAGCGCCCTCGAGCATCATGCCCGCGCCCTTCTGAGGGGGCGTGAAGGAGGTCAGAATGTTGGTGGGAGAACCAGCCAGGCCGATCGTGCTCTTGTCGATCAGGGGGTGATCCTTCAGGGTCTCGTAGGTCATGGTGACCAGAGGCTTGCTGTAGCACTCGAACGCGCCGCCCACGGACAGGTAACGCGGGGTGTTCAGCTCCTTGATGCAGGTGATCATGCAGGGGGTCTTGACCTTGATGGTCATGTAGCCGTCCTCCAGCATGCGCTTCACGGTCAGGGTGTCGCCGTCCTTGGTGATCTCGCCGGCATAGGTGACCTGGGGCAGATGCAGCTTCTCAGCGATCTGGGGGCCGACCTGTGCGGTATCGCCGTCGATGGCCTGACGGCCAGCCAGGATGAGGTCATCCTTCTCGATGCCGTAGGTGTCGATGGCAGCGGCGATGATCTGGGAGGTAGCGTAGGTATCGGAACCGCCGAACTCACGAGCGGTGACCAGAACGCCCTCGTCCACGCCCATGGCCATCAGCTCACGCAGCATGCCCTCTGCGGGAGGAGGGCCCATGGTGAACGCCACGACCTTGCAGCCCAGCTCGTCCTTCAGAGCCAGAGCGGCCTCAACGGCGTTCATGTCATCGGGGTTGATGATGGTCTGCATGGACGCACGGTCCAGGGTGCCATCGGGGTTCACAGCGACCTTGCCGCTGGTGTCGGGAACCTGCTTTACGGTGACCAAAATCTTCATTGTCTCGTCCCTCCTCTTACAGTCCCATGTTGGCGGAGATCACGATACGCTGCACCTCGGACGTGCCCTCGTAAATTTCTGTGATCTTCGCGTCGCGCATCATCCGCTCCACGGGGAAGTCCTTCGTGTAGCCGTAGCCGCCGAACATTTGCAGTGCCTTGGTGGTGGTCTTCATGGCGTGCTCGGAGCAGAACAGCTTCGCCATAGCCGCCAGCTTTGTGTACCGCCTGCCCTCGCCCTTGGCGACGGCGGCCTGGTATATGAGCAGACGACCCGCCTCGCAGCCCAGCTCCATGTCCGCCAGCGTGAACTGGGTGTTCTGGAACTTGCTGATGGGTTTGCCGAACTGGATGCGGCTCTTGGTGTAGGCGATGGCCTCCGCCAGCGCGCCCTCGGCGATACCCAGGGACTGTGCGGCGATACCGATGCGGCCGCCGTCCAGCGTCGCCATGGCGATGGAGAAGCCCTTGCCCTCCATACCTAAGAGATTCTCCTTGGGAACGATGCAGTCCTGGAACACGATCTCGGCGGTGGGGCTGCCGTGGAGTCCCAGCTTTTCCTCGTGCTTGCCCACGGAGAAGCCAGGGAAGCCGCTCTCTACGATAAAGGCGGAGATACCCTTGGTGCCGCGGGTCTTGTCGGTCATGGCGAACACCACGAACACGTCGGCCACGTAGCCGTTGGTAATGAAGATCTTGGAGCCGTTCATCACATAGTGGTCTCCCACCAGCTTGGCCTCGGTCTGACCCTTGGAGGCGTCGGAACCGGCATTAGGTTCCGTCAGGGCGAAAGCGCCCACATGGTGGCCGGTGGTCAGCATGGGCAGGTACTTGGCCTTCTGCTCGGCGGTGCCGTAGGTCATGATAGGGTCGCAGCACAGGCCGTTGTGGGTAGCTACGATGTCGCCGGTGGAGGCGCACTGCTTGGAAAGCTCCTCAATGCAGATGGCGCTGGCCAGGGGATCGGCGCCCGCGCCGCCGTACTCCTTAGGCACGCACATACCCATGACGCCCAGATCAAACAGCTTCTCGATGTTCTCGCGGGGGTATTCGCAGGTGCGGTCGGTCTCCGCCGCGATGGACTTGACTTCCTTTTCCGTAAACTCCGCCATCATCTTGCGGATCAACTGATGTTCACGACTCAAATTGAAATCCATGTTGTTTCTCCTACATTTTTACTCTGTTTCGGAACGGTTCTTATAAGGGCATCCAACTGCCGCTGGCGGTGGCCAGCAGCTTTCCGGTGGCGGCGTCGGTCAGCTCCGCCCGCTGGCGGATGAGACTGCGGCCCGCCTTGACGATGAACACCTTCAGGTGCAGCTCCATGCCGAAATCCACGCCCCGCAGGAAGGACACCGTCATGTCCGTGGTGGTGGCCTCGTTGTCCCCTGCGGTGAAGTTGGCTACCACGCCGAAGGCCGTATCGAACATCCCGGCGATAGCGCCGCCGTGGATGCCGCCCTTCTCGTTGATCTGCCAGTCCTGGGTGGGGAAGGCGTAGGTGACAGTCTGCGCCTCGTAATCGCAGTCCACCAGACGCGCCCGCATTTTCTCGTCAAAGCCGCCGTCGTGCAGATTCAGATAGTGCTCGGACTTCTCCCGCACCAGCTGGAGCCATGCTTGCTTCTTATCCATGCCGCCCTCTCACTTCTGGATACCAGCGATGTTCTTGGCCAGCTTTTTCTTCTCCTGAATGTTCCCCTGGCGGGCGATCATGATGCGCTGGGCCTGGGGAGAGCCTGCGCCGTGCATGGACTCGGTGCGGTAACCCACAGCTGCGGCACCCAGACACATGTTCTCCAGGAACCGCATGATCCGCTGACGATCCTCGGTGCTGACGCCCTCGCGGGCGGCGAAGAACTTGTTGCAGATCTCGCCGATGGTCTCGCCGTTGTTGCCCACCACCGTATCGGACTTAAAATCCGTCTCGCTGGGCATGGTGACCATCAGGCCGCCGGCGATGTCCTCGGCAAGACGCACGATCTCATAGGGGAAACGGGTGACGTTCTGCTTGCACACGTTGGCCAGCAGCAGGTCGATCTGATAGTTGCCCGCCTTGGTGGGGCAGCCCTCGCAGGAGCAGGCGATGCCGCAGGAGTAGAGCGTCTCGTTGAGATGGGTCATCTCAATGAGCTTGTCCTTGACGGCGCTGGCCTTCTCCACGCCGTTGTACTCGGCAGCCAGTGCCGCCGCGCCGATGACCACGTCGCCTACGCCCACCTTGCAGCCGCCGTAGCTCTGGCGGTGATAGCCGGCGAAGCGCTCCACCATCATACCGGCGAACTTGTACTCGCCGTTGAGGAAGATGTACTCATTGGGGATAAACACGTGGTCGAGGACCACCAGTGCCTCCTGCCCACCGAATTTGGCGTTGCCCACGTCGATGCAGCCGTCCTCCATTTTGCGGGTGTCACAGGACTGGCGGCCGTAGATCATGTACAGCCCCTCGGCGTCGGTGGGGCAGGCGAAGGACACGGCATAGTCCTTATCCGCCTCGCCCATGGCGATGGTGGGCATGAAGATATGCCAGTGGCTGTTGATGGAGCCGGTCTGGTGGCATTTCGCGCCGCAGACCACAATGCCGTCGTCGCGGCGTTCCACCACGTGGACGTACATATCCGGGTCGGTCTGCTCATGGGGTGCCTTGGAGCGGTCGCCCTTGGGGTCGGTCATGGCACCGTCCACGGTCAGATCGTTGTCCTGCACGTAGACAAGGAATTTCTTGAAATTCTCGTGATAGCTCGTGCCGCACTTCTCGTCGATCTCGTAGGTGGTGGAGTATACGGCGTTGAAGGCGTCCATGCCCACGCAGCGTTGGAAGCAGGAGGCGGTCTTTTGCCCCAGCAGACGCTGCATTTTCACCTTCTTCACCAGATCGTCGGCGGACTGGTGGAGGTGGGTGAAGCGGTTGATCCTCCGCCCCGTCAGGCTGGAGGTGGCGGTCATCAGCTCCTCGTACCGGGGGTCCTGCGCCAGCGCGTAGGTCATCGCCACGCAGTTGATGGAGGGACGGATCATGGGGTGATCCACCCAGTTGTCGAGCTTTTCGCCGAACATATACACGCGGGTGTTCAGCTTACGCAGAGAGTCAATGTACTCTTTCGCGGTCATCAGTGCCATTGTCGGTTCCTCCTTATTTTTCGTCGGCCAGACCCATCTTCCCCTCGCGGAAAATGCGGCTGTCCATCAGCTTCAGGTCGGGGGCGATTTTGGGCATGAACTCCATCTGATCCAGCACCTGGGCCTGGAGGTCGATGCCGGGGGCGATCTCGACAAGGGTCACGCCGTTGGGCCGCAGCTCAAACACGGCGCGCTCGGTGATGTACAGCACAGGCTGGCCTACCTCCATGGCGTATCTGCCGGAGAAGGTGATGTGCTCTACCTGCCGGACGAACTTCTTCTTCGCGCCCTCCTGCGTGATGACCAGCACGCCGTCACGGCACTCGGTCTTCAGGCCCTTGGCGGTGAAGGTGCCGCAGTAGACCACCTTCTTGGCGTTCTGGGTGATGTCGATGAAGCCGCCCGCACCGGCAAGGCGGGTGCCGAACTTGGACACGTTCAGGTCGCCGTTGGGGGCCGTTTCCGCCAGGCCCAGGAAGGCCACATCCAGGCCGCCGCCCTGATAGAAGTCGAACTGCACGTTGTGGGGGATGATGGCCATGGCGTTGGCGGACGCGCCGAACTGGGTACCGCCCATGGGAACACCGGCAATGGAACCGGCCTCCACCGTCAGGGTCATCTTGTCGCTGATGCCCTCCTCGGCGGCCACGTTGGCGATCTTCTCCGGCGCGCCGGTGCCCAGATTGACGATGGCGTCCTGGGGCAGCTCCATGGCGGCGCGGCGGGCGATGATCTTCTTGGCGTCTAGGGGAATGGCGGGAATGGCATCCATGGGGATGCGGTACTCGCCGGTAAGGCTGCCGTCATAGGGAGTGCCAAGGCACTGCATGTTGTCCTCAGCGGAGCCGATGACGATGGCGTCCACATAGATGCCGGGGATCGCCACCAGCTTGGGATCCAGCGTGCCGCCCTGCACCACCTTTTCCACCTGCACGATGACCTTGCCGCCGGAGTTGCGGCAGGCCTGGGCCATGGCGGTGACGTCGATGGGCCCGATCTCGTGGTGGACGGTGCAGTTGCCGTACTCATCGGCGTAGCTGCCCCGGACGAACACCACATTGATGGGGAAGGATTTATAGAGCAGCCGCTCCTGCCCCTCGATATTGACGATCTTCACGATGTCCTCGGTGGTGACACTGTTCAGCTTGCCGCCGCCGTTGCGGGGATCCACGAAGGTATACAGACCCACATGGGTGATGGTTCCAATCTTGTGGGAGGCAATGTCACGGTACATATGGGAGATAACGCCCTGGGGCAGGTTATAGGCCTCGATCTTGTTTTCCAGCGCCAGCGCGCCCAGGGAGGCGGCGCGGTCCCAGTGTCCGCCGATGACGCGCTTGACCATACCCTCGTGGCCGTAGTGGTCGCCGCCGGTGCCGTCCCGGTGGCCCTGACCGGCCGCGAAGAACAGCGTCAGGTCACGGGGGTGGCCGGTCTCCAGGAACCGCTTTTCCACCGCCTTGCTTAAATCTTCCGGACAGGCGGAGCTGACGAAGCCGCCGGTGGAGATGGTGTCGCCGTCGTTGACCAGCAGCGCGGCCTCCTCGGCGGAGATGATGCGTACTTTCTTCATGCGTGCGCCCCCTTACTTGTTCTGGAAGGCGGCGGGACGCTTTTCCAGAAACGCGCCCATGCCCTCCTTCTGATCGGCGGTGGCAAAGCACATGGCAAACAGCTCATTCTCACAGGCAATGCCATCATCCATGTCCATCTGCATGCCCCGGTCTATGCAGGCCTTGGCATACTTCACGGCGATGGGGGCGTTCTTGGTGAAGGACTTGGCCATCTCCAGCGCACTGTCCATCAGGGCTTCGGGGGCGTAGACGGCGTTGACAAGGCCGATTTTTTCCGCCTCGTCGGCCTTGATCATCTTGCCGGAGAAGATCATCTCCTTGGCCTTGGCCACGCCCACGCGGCGGGGCAGGCGCTGGGTGCCGGAGAAGCCGGGGGTGATGCCCAGGCCCACCTCGGGCTGGCCGAACTTGGCCTTTTCGGAGGCCAGGATGATATCACAGCTGAGCGCCAGCTCACAGCCGCCGCCCAGCGCAAAACCGTTGACCGCGGCGATGGTGGGAAGCTCCAGCTTTTCGATGCGGCGGAACAGGGCGCTGCCCCGCTGACCCCAGCGGCGGCCGCCGTCCAGATCCAGCGGATACTGGGCGCCGATGTCGGCGCCGGCCACGAAGGAGCGGCCCGCACCGGTGAGGATCATGCAGCGGACGTCGCGGTCGTTCTCCAGCGCCGTCACCACCTGCTCCAGCTCCGTGATCACGTCGCCGTTCAGAGCGTTCAGGGCCTCGGGCCGGTCGATGGTCACGATGGCAATGTTGTCTTGCTTTTCAAATCGTACAGTATTGGCCATGATTTTTCTCTCCCTTTAGAAGCACTCGCGGTAGATGGCTTCCTCGGCGGCCAGGTCGAAGGGGTAGTAGGCGTTGGTCATCAGCCGCTGCTGGTTGGCCTCCACACTGAGGGGGAAGGACTTGAAGTCCGCCTCGGTGAAGCCGCAGTCCCGCAGGGGACGCAGCGGCAGGATGCGTTGCAGCAGGCCGCACAGATAGCCGATGGCGTTCTCAGCCCGGCAGCCGGTGATGTCCGCCACCAGACGCTTGAACTTCATGATCTCGCCGTTGGGGTCGTTGCGGTCATAATACCGCAGGATGGCGCCGAACAGCATATAGTTGCTCTCGCCGTGGGGCACGTGGTACGTGCCGCCCAGGGGGAAGCTCATGCCGTGGACGGGGCCGCAGCCCGCCTTCAGGAAGGCGATACCGGCGAAGAAGCTGGCCGTCACGAACTCGTCCAGATACTCGAACCGGGCGTCCTGACCCTTCTCGTCGATGAGCTTGAAGCCCTTCAGGATCATGTCCATGGCCTTCTCCGAGAACATCTCGCTGGTGATGGTCTTGCGGTGGGGGCTCAGGAAGGACTCGGTGGCGTGGACCAGGGCGTCGATGGCGGAGCAGGCAAAGGGCTTGTAGGGCAGCGTCTTGATGAGCTCCGGGATCAAACACACCTTGTTGGGGATGATGTCGTCGGACACCAGGCCCAGCTTGGTCTCGCCGCCGGTGAGCTGGCCGTCGATCTCCGTCTTCACGATGGCCACGGAGATGTTGGTGCACTCGCTGCCGGTGCCGCAGGTGGTGGGGATGGCGATGACGTCCTTTTCGTGGACAACGGGGAAGCGCTTGTAGTACAGCTCGTGGACGCTGCCGGGTCGCTTGCAGCCCAGCAGCTTGCACAGATCCATGATGGCGCCGCCGCCCACCGCGATGACACGGTCATAGCTGTCGTAGGGGATGGCGTCGTACATGGTCTGGATCATCGCCTCGGAAGGCTCGCCCGCGCCGAACTTCTCCTGGAACACGAAGCTGCACTTGAGGCCCAGCTCCTTCATGAAGGGTGTATAGATGAACTCGTTGGTCAGCACCACGTCACGCTCGTTCAGCTTAAACTCCTCCGCCATCTGGGCGAAGGTCTGGAACTTATATGCGGTGGGCGCGAAGATGATCTCGCGCTTGTCCGCCATCAGGCTGGCGGAAAATGCATCCATTGCCATAATTCTGTACTCCTTTTCTTATTTTCTGGCGATTGCTTTCTTCACAGCGGCCACAATGTCAGCGGCACGCAGGCCATATTCATCCATCAGGAAATCCTGCGGGCCGACCTGTCCGAACAGATCCTGCACCCCCACGAATTCCTGTACGGTGGGGCAGTGCTTTGCCAGACAGTTGGCCACCGCGCTGCCAAGGCCGCAGGTCACATTGTGGTTCTCGGCGGTGACGATGGCTCCGGTCTCGGCGGCGCACTTCACCACCAGCTCCTCGTCCAGCGGCTTCCAGGTGAACATATCCACCACACGGACGGCGATGCCCTCGGCCTGAAGCTGCTCGTAGGCCTTCAGCGCCTCGTCCACCATGATGCCGGAGGTGATGATAGTAGCTTCATCCTTGTCGCTCTCGTGGAGGACGACACCCTTGCCCAGCGTGAACTCCGTGCCGTCGCCGTAGACCTGGATGACGTCCTTCCGGACAAAGCGGGTGTAGGTGACGCACTGGCAGTCCGCCACCTGCTGGGTGACGGCCTTCAGCTGGGCGTAGTCGCAGGGATCGGTGACGATGGTATCGGGAATGGACATATACATGGCCGCGTCCTCCAGCGGCATGTGGGTGCCGCCGTTGAAGGCTGCCGTCACGCCAGCATCGCTGCCCAGCACATTTACCGGCAGCCCTGCATAGGCGGCGGACATATAGATCTGGTCGTAGATCCGACGGCTGGCGAATGTACCGAAGGAGTGCAGATACACCTTTTTACCCGTAGCGGCCAGGCCTGCGCATACACCGGCGGCGTTGGCCTCGGCAATGCCCGCCTCATAGGTGCGGTCGGGATAAGCCGCCAGCAGCTGCTTGGTGTTGACACAGCCCATCAGGTCGCAGTCCACGTAGCACACGGTCTTGTCCGCGGCCATCATGTCCTTCAGCGTCAGTGCCATGGCATCACGGCAGGCTCTGCTGTCCTTTTCATGCTTGGCGATCAGTTCCCGTTTCATTTCCACACCTCCTCCAATGCTTTCTCGGCGGCGGCGATGGCCTCCTGCCACGCCTCCTCGCTGGGCTGGGAGGAGTGCTCCCGCTTGGGCTCGGCAAAGGTAGCGCCCTTGCCCTTGATGGTGTCCAGCACGATACAGGAGGGAACGCCCTTCTTGTCATAGGCGTTCTGGATGGCCTGATAGATGGCCTCCACGTCGTGGCCGTCGATCTCCTGCGTATACAGGCCAAAGCCCGCCGCCTTTTTGGCGATGTCGCCGTGGCCGAGAATATCAGCGGTCTTGCCGTCCAACTGGTAGCCGTTGTTGTCGATGATGTAGATGAGGTTGTCCAGCTTGCGGGCGTAGGCGAAGTGGAAAGCCTCCCACACCTGGCCCTCGTCGGCCTCGCCGTCGCCCACCACGCAGAATACATGGTTGGTGCGGCCGTCGATCTTGTTACCCAGGGCCGCGCCCGCGGCGGTGGAAGCCCCCTGGCCCAGAGAGCCGGTGGTCAGGTCCACGCCGGGGGTCAGCTTCCGGTCGGTGTGGCTGGGGAACTTGGTATGGGGCTGGTTCAGGGTATAGGCGTCCTCCATGGGATAGAAGCCCATCAGGCCGAAGGTGGCGTAGGCCACCGGGCCCGCGTGGCCCTTGGAAAGCACCAGCCAGTCACGGTCGGGGTCACGGGGGTTCTTGGGGTCGAAGCGCATGACCTGGCCGTACAGCACGGCCATCAGGTCCGCTAGGTCCATGGACCCGCCCACATGGCCGAAGCCGCGGGAATGGATGACCTTCAGCGTCTCCAGACGGATCTGAGCCGCCAATGTTTCGGTTTTTTTCTTATCCATAGCGTGTCCTTTCGTTATTGGCTGTCCGCCGCGCCCAGCAGCGTCAGGTGCCGCCGGATGTGACGGCAGATCACCGTATCCAGCAGCGTCTTGTTTGCCTGCAGCGTCCGGTAGATATCGTCCCGGAACAGGGGCCTGCCCTGTTCGTCCTTGGCCTGCAGCAGGAAGCCGTAGGTGATGTGCATCACCTGACGGGTGTCCACCATGTCCAGCAGGGCGGGCAGCTTGCCGTCGGGGATGCTGTCCATATCCGGCACCCGGTCAAGGGAGGCGGAGACGTGGTAATAGGCCCGCGCCTCCTCGAAGTGCAGGCGGCTGAAGGCCGCCATGCGGCGGAACAGAGCCGGGTCGCACATGGCGATGACCCGCACGGCCTCCACCCAACTGGTACCGGAGGTCTTGAGATGGAACCGGCCGCCGCTGAGCTTGCCCACATAGGGGAAGATGCTGAATTTATCGCTGCCGGAGTGGACGCTGACCCGATAGCCGAAGGCCTCGGCGATGGCGGCGTGTACGGCAAATTCCATCTGGAACTGCCGGATATCGCCCCGGTAGTCCACGCCCTTCTGGAACTCGCCGCAGAACCGGGGCGCCACGCTTCCGGCCCGGATCCCCCGGGCTGCCAACTGGTGGGCGATGAAGTAGTGGGCCTCCGGCGTGGTGGGCACCTCCGTCTCGTCGATGGAGATCTCGAAGGAGACGGCGTGGGGAGCGGCGCTGATGGCCGTCTTGTACACCGTGTCCATAAAGTCCAGGGCCGCGCCGTAGGTCAGTAGCAGCTGGGGGAAGCTGTCCGGGGCAAAGGCGACGCTCTTGCCCTCCAGCAGGGGGAAGGTCTGGCCGCCATAGGTCTGCGTCCAGCTGTCCAATTGCGCCTGGGGGAATTTTTGGCGGCAGCGCTCCCACGCGGTATCGGCATCCAGCCGGTAGGCGTCGGGATCGATGTGCTCCGAGCAGTCCAGAGTGATCATGGTGGCGCCGTCCTGAATGGCCGCCTGGACCTCTGCCAGGGTCTTCAGGTGGTCGCCGTCGGCGGCGTAGCCGCCGTGGTAGCCCGCCTCGAACACCTGCCAAGCCACATCGTCCAGCATCCGGCGATAGCTGCGGCCCGTCAGGGTCAGCTCCCGCTTGGACTGCTGGGCCAGCACCGGGAACACGCCGGTGCCGGAGAGCGCCGCGATGTGGGCGCCGGACACCAGGCCCAGCCGGTCGCCCAGGCCCATAGTCACATCGTGCCCCTCCAGGCTCACTGGCTTCAGCTCCGGGAACCGCTGCTGCAGGGCCAGCAGATTGTCGTGGCTCAGCGGGCATTCCTGCCACATGTCGCCGCCCTCCGCCTGGCGCAGGCCCTCAAAGCCCTGGGCCTGGCCGAAGACCACCAGCAGCCGCCGTCCGCCGTCGGACCTGCGCCACAGGCCGTATTGGCCGTCCGCCGCCGTCCACAGGGGATCGCTGGCGGGGAGATAACCCCGGCTCTCCAGCGCACGGTACGCGTTTTCATATTTCATATGGTATCTACCTCTCTCGTCATTCCGCCAGCATCCGCTTCATGGCCGCCAGCCACGCGGTGCAGCCCTCGTCCATGTCGCCGTTGGCGTGGCATTCGGCGCAGTAGGGGCCGTCGTAGCCGATCTCCCGGAAAGCGCTCAGCAGGGCGGGGAAGTCCGTGTGGCCCAGGCCGGGGTACTTGCGGTTGGAATCGGCGATGTGGACATAGGCGGTGTCCTTGCCGTAGGCGCGGATGGTCTCCACCAGGTCGCCGTCCTCGATGTTCATGTGGAAGGTGTCCATCAGCAGCTTGGTGCGCTTCAGCCCCGCGTCGTGGAGGAACCGGGCGGTGTCCGCCACGCTGCACAGAAAGTTATTCTCGTAGCGGTTGATGGGCTCCATCACGAAGCAGCTGCCGTCGCCGGGAACGGTCTTCTCCAGCTCCGTCAGGGACTGCGCCAAGGTGTCCAGCACCCGCTGGGTATCCTCCGGCGCGGCGATGTTGCCCCGGATGCAGCCGATGATCACCTTGGCGTCAAACTCCGCCGCGATGCGGGAGAAGGTCACCAGCCGGGAGAAGGCCTGAGAGCGCACGGTCTCGTCCTTGTCCGTCAGGCTGATGTGCTCATTGACATACACCCGTCCGGTGCCGAAGGCGGTGATCTTTACGCCGGTCTCGGCCAGCGCCTGCCGGATGGCGGGCAGATCCAGCCGGTCCGGATCGGAAATATTCAGCTCGATACCGTCATAGCCCAGAGCCTTGGCGTACCAGATGCAGTCGGCAAAGCCGCCCTGGACCATGTAGGGCGCGCCGCCGATGATCTTGTCCACCACAGACAGCGCCAGAATGTTGCGTGGCATAGATGCTCTCTCCTTTCAAATGCACAGGCACCGGAACGGGCCGGCCGTCTGGCCGGCCCGTAACAGGACGCGTTGTGTGGATCAGCTGTTGGTGCCAAAGATGCCGCGCTTGGGCAGCTCGTGTACGCTCTTCCAGCCCTCGCTGAGGGGCTCGCGCAGGCAAGGCTCGATCTCCTCGAAGGGACGCAGGGAGAACTTGCGGGGATCGGGGACCTGACCGGCGGGGTAGGTCTCCAGGATGTCCTCCACCATGGCGTTGAGGTATTCACAGATAGCGGCGATGGCGCGCTTGGCCTTGCGGGGATCGGCCTTGCTGGGGCTGCCTACCACGCCCTCGGGGGTGGCGAAGCGCTCGATGACGCGGTGACCCTCGGCCTCGGACCACTTGTTGGGCCGGTGGAAGGAGTCCACGGAGCCGTCATAGAAGCCGCCGTCCAGCATGCCGAAGGACTTGGGCTGGGCATCCACGCAGCAGCTCATGTCCACCATGTCCTTGAACATCAGCAGCGCCACGGAGGTCTCGGACTCGTCGGCGTGGATGAAGGGGGTGGTCACGAAGTCGGGCCGCTCGTCGCCCAGGGGATAGAAGAACTCACGCACAGCACGGTGCCATTCCACCACGGTGGCGAAGGCGGGGAGCTGATAGCGCTTGAAGAACTCCTGAATGGCGGACTCCAGCATCCAGTCCTGGCCGTGGTTGTTCACCAGGATGATCTTGCGGAAGCCGTCGTCCCACAGACCCACCATCACGTCGATGATCATGTTCACCAGCGTGTTCTCAGAGGTCATCACCGTGCCGGGCATGCCCAGGTGGTGATAGGGGTGGCCGCCGTAGTTGATGGGGGGGAAGGCCAGGGCCACCTCGTGACCGGCCTTGGCGGTCTTGCGGCGCACCGCCTCGCAGATGGAGGTGCACATAAAGGTATCAAGACCGGTGTTGTTGTGAATACCGTGGTTCTCGGTGCAGCCGATGGGCACCAGCACGATGTCGTTCTTGTGGCGCTTGTCGATGACCATCTTGCGGGGGGAGTTCTGGATGTAGCAGCCCGCCTTGCCCAGCTCACTGTCAGAGGGCACGCCGTAATCCTCCAGGATGGCGTCGATCTCTTCCTCTGAGGCATCCCAGATGCGCTTTTTCAACTGACCCACCTTATTGTCCTCGAAGAAAATATTGGGGTAATCTGTCGTCAAATACTTTTCTTTCATGTGCGTGTTTACCTCCTGTTATTTGACCAGAAAATTACTTTAAAGCAAAACGTTTTTCCGATTCTCCTGCGAGAATAGCACAGGGACGGACAGAAGTCAACTTGGCATTTTTGCCAAAAAGCGATAGGTACGCTTGTGTATTATGGCGATTTTGGCGATTTTAGACGTTTTTTGCTTGCAAATTTATTAACTATGCTGTATTCTTTTTACAAGGCGAGAAAAACGTTTTTACATTTGGCGGGCGCACAGCTTAGGTTATGCGCGGTGAAACAAGAGAAGACAATATTATATTTTACATTTCAGGCAAGAGGTGACAAGGCAATGAAATCTATTATCTTTAAGAAGCCTGGCGTATACGCCTATGAGGACAGACCGGTTCCTCAGATCAAGAATCCCGACGACGTTCAGATCAAGGTGCTGGGCGTTGGCATCTGCGGCACGGATCTGCATGTGCTGATGGATCCCCCAAAGCATCCTGCCAAGCCTGACATTATCTTCGGCCACGAGTACTGCGGCGAGGTGGCGGCTGTCGGTTCCGCCGTCAAGTCCCTGAAGCCCGGCGACAAGGTGATCGTGGATCCTCATCCCCCCTGCGGCCATTGCGACAACTGCCGCAGCGACCGCCCCGGTCAGTGCACCACCCTGTACTCCCAGCAGGATACTCCCTGGCCCGAGCACGGCGTGACCCGTGGCCTGTTTGCCGACGGCGCTCTGTGCAGCTACACCTGTGTGCCTGCCCAGTCTGTGTACAAGATCGACAACAAGACACCCTATCAGTTGGCCGCCCTGGCCGAGCCCCTCTCTTGCGTGGGCTACGCCATCGAGAAGCTGAAGATCCAGGCTGGTGATACGGTGTGCGTACTGGGCGCCGGTCCCATGGGCCTGCTGTTTGCCGCCATGGCCAAGGCCAACGGCGCCACGAAGGTCATTGTTTCCGAGCCCCATGAGTACCGCCGCGAGAAGGCGCTGAAGTGCGGCGCCACCCGTGTGGTGGATCCCACCAAGGAGGATCTGGTAAAGGTCTGCCTGGAGGAGACCAACGGCCTGGGCGTGGATCACAGCATCGAGGCTGTGGGCCACATGCTGCAGAACGCTATCGACGTGATCCGTCCCGGCGGCCAGGTGGTGTTGTTCGGCCACGACGAGACGGCCCGTCCCCAGATCCAGCTTGCGGATATCGTCCGCAAGGAGGCCCGCATCTACGGCGGCTTCCTGGGCAAGTACTACTTTGAGAAGACGGCCCGCATCATCGAGAGCGGCATCCTCCCCCTGGAGGAGATCGTCACCCACACCTTCCCCCTGAGCCAGTACGAGGAGGGCCTGAAGCTCCTCCGCGCCGGCAAGGCCCTGAAGGTGGTCATCTATCCCGAGGAGTATTGAGCCGCGCCGCTTTTTAGAAAAGGAGAAAACCTATGGCAAACTATAAATTTGGTATCCCCGAGTGGGCCATGCCCATGAATGGACAGTACGGCTGCCGGGTCGCCCACGAGGCCGGCCTACAGGGCATCCAGATCAACCTGGGCGACGCCTCCCGCGAGTGGCCCCTGAGCCACCCCGAGATGCAGAAGATCTACCTGGACGAGGCGCAGAAGTGGGAGATCGAGTACCCCTCTCTGGCGGTCAACTCCCTGTGCGATGTGGGCATGACCCGCAAACCCGGTACCAAGGAGCGCGAGGACGCCAAGCGCTGCATCCGCTATGGCATCGACACCGCCGTGGCCATGAACATCCCCATCGTGATGCTGCCCACCTTCCACGACAGCTATATCGAGACCGCCGAGGACGCGGAGCTGGTCTTTGACTGCGTCAAGGGCGCCTGCGAGTATGCCGCGGACCGCAACATCACCATCGCCCTGGAGAACGTGTTCAGCACCAAGGAGTTTCTGGACTTTGCCTCCCGCATCACCACCGGCAACCTGAAGGTGTTCTACGACAGCCAGAACTACTCGGTCTGCAAGGGCTGGAACGATACCCATATCTACAACGAGATCAAAGATCATGTCTGCGCCATTCACATGAAGGACGGTTTCACGGAGATGAGCACCCACATGCTGGGCGAAGGCGGCTCCGGCTTCTATGATACGGTGGACGCCATCAAGAAGTCCGGCTACGAGGGCTGGATTTTTGTAGAGAATTACTACGACCAGGATCGCCTGGGCACCATGCGGGATCCCTACGGCCTGCTGCGTAAGGATGTGGAGATTATTAAGAAGGCATTTGAAGGCTGACGAGCATTTTATATTAGTAAAGGAGAAAAACAATGGTCCCTACTTTTAAGCTGAACAATGGGGTGGAGATCCCCGCCCAGGGTCTGGGTTGCTTCCTGACCAACAACGAGCGTGAGGCCACCCGCAGCGTGGTGGACGCGGTGGCTGTGGGCTATCGCAAGATCGACACCGCCATGATCTACATGAATGAAGAGGGCATCGGCCGCGGTGTCCGCGAGTGCGGTCTGCCCCGCGATCAGATCTTCCTGAGCACCAAGCTGTGGAACACCGACCACGGCTACGACAACACCCTCCGCGCCTTTGACGCGTCTCTCAAGCGCCTGGGCCTGGACTATGTGGATCAGTACCTGATGCACTGGCCCGGCTTCGAGGAGGAGTCCTATCTCCCCACCTGGAAGGCCTTTGAGACCCTGTACAAGGAGGGCCGCGTTCGCTCCATCGGCGTGTGCAACTTCCAGAAGTACGTGCTGAAGAATCTGCTGGACCACGCTGAGATCAAGCCCACCGTCAACCAGCTGGAGGTCCACCCCATGTTCCAGCCCAATGACCTGATCGCGTTCTGCCAGGCCAACGACATCCAGGTGGAGGCATGGCGTCCCATCGTGTGGGGCAAGCTCAACGACAAGCCCGCCATCGTCGACGCCGCCGCCAAGTACGGCAAGAGCCCCGTTCAGATCGTTCTGCGCTGGCACTATCAGCGCGGCATCTGCCCGCTGCCCAAGACGGTCCACAAGGAGCGCATGGTGGAGAACCTGAACGTGTTCGATTTCGCGCTGACCGACGAGGAGATGGCCGCCATCAATGCGCTGCAGACCTATGTCCGCACCGGCGAGTCCCCCGATGAGTACTTCGGACTGGACGGCTGGGGCGACTAAGAGTTCCCTTTTCCCCAAGTGAGATCGTCGAAGGATCGACCTCAAGATATCCCCCCGCGCTGCCGGGGTGACAGCCGGTGGAACAAGACAAACTGAATGTGAGAAAGGAAGACAAACCAATGAAGAAACTGCTTGCTATGCTGATGGCCCTGGCCATGGTGCTGACCATGGTGGCCTGCGGCAACCAGAACGCCAACAACGACGAGAATAAGAACAGCGAAGACGGCTTCGATTATTCCTCCCTGACTATCGCCGGCATCGTGTTCCAGAACGACGAATTCTGCCGCATCCTCCAGCAGGGCTATGAGGCTGCCGCCAAGGACTATGGCGTGAATCTGCTGATGGGCAACTCCAACGACAGCGTCGATAAGGAGATCGAGCTGGTCAACACCTACATCGCCAGCGAAGTGGACGGCATCTGCGTCAGCATCATGGACGCCGACGCCTCTGTCACCGCCTTGAAGAACGCCTATGACAAGGGCATCTCCGTGGCCGTCACCAACACGGTGCTGAACGCCGACTTCCCCGTCTGCACAGTGGAATCCTCTCAGAGCGACCTGGGCAAGTACTCCGGCATGTATGCTCACGAGGTGCTGTCCGCCGCTGACATGGGCGACATCAAGCTGGGCATCATTGAGTTTGCCACGCTGATCCCCGGCAACTCCAATCCCCGCGTGGAAGCTTTCCTGGAGCAGATCGACGACCTGGGCTACGAGATCGTCTCCCGCCAGGAGGCCTGGACCTCTGAGATGGCTCTGCAGGTCTGCCAGGATATGCTGACCGCCAACCCCGACATCAACGTGATCTACACCAACTGCGATCCCAACACCGTGGGCGCCACCCTGGCCGTTTCCAACCTGGGCCGTGCCGGTGAGATCAAGGTTTTCGGCGTTGACGCTTCCGATCAGATCTGCGGCTTCCTGCTCAGCGACGACGGTATCCTGCAGGGCACCGCTGCCCAGCAGGCTTACGACATGGGCTATGTCGCCATGGAGAACCTGATCAAGTCTCTGGCGGGCGAGGAAGTGGAAAGCCACATCTACGTTGAGCCCCTGCAGCTCAACCGCGGCGACCTGGATGCCGTCCAGAGCTACAAGGATATGCTGAATTCCCTCTCCTGAACGCTGCATCAAAGTCAGGAGGAGCGGCGGTGCCGCTCCTCCTGATTCAATAAAATTCGGACTCTATTCACAAGGAGAATCTCCATGAAAACAGATCGTCGTTTTACCAAGATCATCTCCGAACACATTCTGGAGTTGATCCTTCTGGCGCTGTGCGTTTACTTCGCCTTTGCCGCGCCGAACTTCATGAAGGTCAATAACCTTCTCAACATCCTGCGTAACATTTCCTTCCAGGGCATTATTGCCTGCGGCATGACGCTTGTCATCATCTGCGGCGAAATGGACCTGTCCGTGGGCAACGCGGTGGCCTTTTACGGCTGCACGCTGGCCGCGCTGACAAAGGTCATGGGCGCTGCCGGGACCGGCAACGTCACCGCTGTCATCATCTCCATGGTGGTCGTGTTTGCCGCGGCTATCTGCGTCGGCCTGATCACCTCTTTCCTGCGCTATTACTTCAACGTTCCCTCCTTCATCACAACGCTGGCCTTTATGACTGTGCTGAAGGGTTTTGGTTTTATTTTCTCCGGCGGCTACGCGGTCACCGCCTTTGAGCCTTGGTTCAATTTCCTGGGCGGCGGCTATATTTTCGGCGTCATCCCCTTCCCGGCGGTGGTATTTGTGGTGGTGCTGGTGGTGCTGCACATCGTGCTGACCAAGACGCCCATCGGCCGCGAGATCTACGCGGTGGGCGGCAATATCGACGCGGCCCGCCTCAGCGGTATCAACGTGTTCAAGGTCAAGACCTTCGCATTCTGCATCACCACGGTGCTGACCGCCCTCAGCGGCATCCTGACCGCCTCTCAGATCATGTCCGGTACGCCCACCGTGGCCTCCGGCTGGGAAATGAACGTCATTTCCGCGGTGATCATCGGCGGCGCCAGCCTCAACGGCGGCAAGGGCACCCTGACGGGTACGGCCCTGGGCATGATCTTCCTAGGCATCATCCTCAACGGTATGACGCTGATGAACATCAGCGAGTACTGGCAGTATGTGGTCAAGGGCCTGCTGATCCTGCTGGCCGTCCTCATCAACAGCATGAAGTTCGAGAAGAAGAAAAAGATCGACGCTACCGCCTGAGGGCGCGAAGGAGCATGACGTATGGATAGGTACTTGATAAAAAACGCGGTGATCTTATCGGAGGATCCGCAGATCGGCATCCTCCAGCGCGGCGATATCCTCATCGAGGGCCATACCATCTCGGCGGTGGGGCCTGACATCGCGGCGGAGGGCGCGGTGGAGATCGACGCCTCCGGCATGATCGCGCTGCCGGGCTTTGTGGACGCGCACCGGCATAACTGGGAGTCCCTGCTGCGCTGCACAGGCGTGGACTGGACGCTGACCCAGTACTTTACCGCCGTGAAAAAAGTACTCGGTCCCGCTTATACGGCGGATGACCTGTATCTGGCCAGCTATCTGGGCGGCGTGGAATGTCTGGACGCGGGCATCACCACCCTGTTTGACTGGTTCCATAACAACAACAGCCCCGACTTTGCCGACGCGGCCGTCCAGGGCTTGAAGGATGCCGGCATCCGCATGGTCATGGGCTACAGCAACAGCATTTTCGGCGAGCTGCCCGTCAGCGACGTGCCGCTGGACAGCCGGGACTTCCTGCGGGTAAAGGAGCGGTATTTCAGCGGCGGCGACCCCATGGCCCATCTGGCGCTGGCCACCCGCGGCCCGCAGTTCGAGACCATGCCTCTGGCCATGGAGGAGATTGCCCTGGCCAAGGAGACTGGCACCCCCATCATGATGCACGTGGGCGACGGCAGCTGGGGCAAGAACTACGCCGTGAAGAAGCTGCATGACGCGGGCGTGCTGGACAGCAGCTTTACCTTCGTCCACTGCAACACCCTTCATGACGAGGAGCTGCGTATGATCGCCGATTCCGGCGCCGGCGCCGTCTCCTGTCCCGAGGTGGAGCTGAACATGGGCCACGGCTTCCTGCGTACCATCCGGCAACGGGAGCTGGGCATCGAGCTGGGCCTGGGCGTGGATGTGGTGACCTCCGTCCCCGGCGATATGTTCGGCACCATGCGTTACATGCTAGCGGGCGTCCGGGCTGTGGCCAACGAAGAGGCGGCCCAGCGGAACGAATCCTCGGAGATCCTGCCGCTGAAAGCCACGGATGTGCTGCATTATGCCACCCAGGGCGGCGCCAATGTCTGCAAGATCGGCGGCCTGACCGGCAGCCTGACGCCCGGCAAGCGGGCGGACGTGATCCTGCTGGATACCTGCGCGCCCAATATGTTCCCGGTCAACAGTCCGGTGGGCGCGGTGGTGGAGGCCTCCCAGCCTGTCAACGTGGACACGGTGTTTGTGGACGGCACTCTTGTCAAGCGGAGCAAGCGGCTGCTGACCGTGAATATGCCTGTCCTGAAGGAGCGGATCCAGCGCGCCTGCGAGGGACTGTTCCGGCGCGCTGGCCTGGACGATATCACCACTTGGGTACCGGCCATATACGGCGAAAAGCCGCCTGAGGCGTAAATACCCTCTGCCCCAGGCGCAAAACCAGCAATATGTGAGGAGATACTATGCCGTTTACAATCGAGATGAACCATATCCACAAGCGGTTCGCCAATACGGTCGCTTTGGATGATGTGTCGGTACTGTTTGAGTCCGGACGGGTCAATGTGATCATCGGAAAGAACGGTTCCGGAAAGAGTACATTGATCAAAATTCTGGCGGGCGCTGTGCAGATGGACGCCGGCGAGATCATCGTGGATGGGAAAAAGCTGGATATCAAGACGCCCTCTGACGCGTTTTCCCACGGTATCGTGACTGTGTATCAGGAGACCAGCCTGGTGCCGTATCTGACGGTGGCGGAGAATATTTTCCTGGGCCGTCAGGCGCGGACCAAGAGCGGACTGATCGACTGGAAGAAGACCCGCCAGCAGGCCCGTGAGATCTTGGCGGATATCTGCCCGGATATCGATGTCAACGCCCGCGTCTCCGACCTGAAGGTCTGGCAGATGCAGGTGGTGGAGATCGCCAAGGCCATGAGCTTCCACCCCCGCATCCTGATTCTGGATGAGCCCACCTCCGCGCTGGCCCAGCACGAGACGGAGAAGCTATTCAAGGTGGTGGAAAACCTGCGGGAGCATGACGTGGCGATCCTGTATATCACCCACCGTCTGCAGGAGCTCTCCGTCATCGCGGATACCATCACCGTGCTGCGGGACGGCAAGCTGATCGGCAAGGTGGACGCCAAGTCCATCGACAACGCGGGCATCGTGGACATGATGTTCGGCGAGGTGCGCGAAAAGCTGATCATCGATAAGAGCACCATCACGGACGATGTGGTGATGCGGGTCTCCGGCCTGACCCGCGAGCCCTTCTTCCGCGGCGTTTCCTTTGATCTGCACGCCGGTGAGATCCTGGGCATCGCCGGTATGCTGGGCTCCGGCCGCAGCGAGATCGTGCGCTCCATTTTCGGCGCGGACCCCAACGGGGACGGCCAGGTAGAGGTGTTCGGCAAGGCCGCCGTCCACCGCACGCCGGAGCGCATGAAGGAGATGGGCGTGGGCTTTATCCCCGAGGATCGCAAGGGCGAAGGCCTGGTCCTGACACAGTCCTGCAAGACCAACATGGTCATGTCGAACCTGCGGGCCATCGCCCCCGGCGGATTCCTGCGGCGCAAGCTGGAGACGGCTGCCGTGAACAAGCAGATCGACGACCTGCTGATCAAGCTGGGCCACGTAGAGGACGCCGCAGGCTCCCTGTCCGGCGGCAACCAGCAGAAGATCGTAGTGGGCAAATGGCTGAACGCCGAGCCGAAGATCGTGATCTTTGACGAGCCCACCCGGGGTATTGACATCCACGCCAAGCAGCAGATTTTCCAGATCATCCAGGATATGAGCAAGCGCGGCATCGCCACCATCATCATCTCCTCGGAGCTGGAGGAGATCGTGGAGAACTGCCACCGCATCCTGGTGCTGCGGGACGGCCAGATCGTGGACGAATATCAGAACGAGAATATCACCGTCAGCAAACTGTACGAAGAGTGCATGGGTGAATAACAGAGCGGGTGAATGATATGAAGTATTTGATTCAGGATGTGACAGCCATCGTGCAGGAGCCCACACTTCATGTGGAGACCCATACGGATGTGCTGCTGTCAGGCGCCAGGATCGAAAAGATCGCGCCGGGCATTGTTGACGCGGAGGCGGAGATCATCTCCGGCAAGGATATGATCTGCCTGCCGGGCTTTGTGGACGCCCATCGTCATAACTTCGAAGCGCTGATCCGCCAGACCGGGATCGACTGGAATCACGCCCAGTACTTTGAAGGGGTAAAGAAGACCATGGGAAACTGCTTCACCCCGGAGGATACCTATGTCAGCAGCTATATCGGCGCGCTGGAATGCCTGAACGCCGGCATCACCACCGTGTACGATTGGTTCCACAACAATAACTCCCCCGAGCATGCCGACGCAGCCATCGCCGGTCTGGCCGACGCGGGCATCCGCGCCGTATTCGGCTGCAGCGACGACGCGGAGGGCGAGATCCCCGTCAGCGATAAGCCCATGAATTACGACGACATGCGCCGTATCGCCAAGCAGTATTTCCAGTCCAGGGATCAGCGCATGACGCTGTCGCTGGCCTCCCGCGGGCCGCAGTTCGTGACCATGCCCCAGGTGCTGGAGGAGCTGGCCCTGGCAAAGGAGCTGGACGTTTTCGTCTCCATGCACGTGGGCGACGGCGCGTGGGGCAAGAGCTATCCGGTGAAAAAGCTCCACGAGCTGGGGCAGCTGAACGAGAATTTCCTGTTTGTGCACTGCAACACGCTGCATCAGGAGGAGTATGACATCATCGGCCAGCTGGGCGCGAAATACGTGTTCTGCCCCGAGGTGGAGCTGAATATGGGCCATGGCTTCCCGGCGGCGCTGCCGCTGATGAAGCGGGGCGTCAGACCCGCCCTGGGCATCGACGTGGTTACGTCCATTCCCGGCGATATGTTTGCCTCCATGCGGGCCGCCATGGTGGGCATCCGCGCCAGTGTCAACCAGCAGGCCCTCCACGACGGCGTAGAGGTGGATCCCCTGCCGGTGCTGGCCTCCGACGTGCTGAACTTCGCGACCATCAATGGCGCCAACGCCTGCGGCCTTGGCGGCGTGACCGGCAGCCTGAAGGCGGGGATGAAGGCGGATATCATGCTCATCAACACCAATTCCCTGAACCTGCTGCCCTATAACAACCCGGTCAGCGCGGTGGTGGAAGCGGCCCATATCGGCAACGTGGATACCGTCATCGTGGATGGCGAGATCAAAAAGCGCCACGGCCAGCTGACAGGCCTTGACATGCGGGCGGTCTGCCGCCAGGCGAACCAGGCCCGCGACCGGCTGTTTGCCCGGGCCGGCGTCCCCACGGACGGGACTTGGGTGCCGGACGTCCTGTATCAATCGGTGTCCGAGGCGTAATATGTCGAAAATCGGTGCATAGAAACCCCAAAATCATGGCGGAAACTGCGTTGATTTTTGGGAAAAGAAATGGTAAAATAAGGTATCATTAGGAAACATGCGGCGAAACATGTTGTAAAAAGCGCACGAGGAAGAGAGAACATGGCAAGTAAGACATACGGAAAACCGGTAGGGATCAAGGACGTGGCCCAGTGTGCCGGCGTCTCCATCTCCACGGTATCCAACGCCCTGAGCGGAAAGAAAGCGGTCAGCCCGCAGCTGAAAAAGCGTGTGATGGATGCAGTATGTCAGTTGGAATATGAGGCCAATCCCATCGGTCGCCAACTGAAAACGGGTCGTTCACAGCAGATTGCGTTTCTGGTGCCGTCCATTACCAGTATTTTTTTCCCGGATGTGCTGAAAAGCATGCAGAGTGCGGCGGACAGTGCAGGATATACTGTCAGCGTGTTCGGTACCAAGGGTGATGTGGGGCGTGAGCGCCGTATCATTAATCTGCTGCGCAGTCAGGGATTCGACGGCGTGTTTCTTGACTCCTGCGCCGATGTGGATAAGCCAGAAACGGCGGAATATCTGGACTTTTTGCATGCTGTCAATTTTGAAGATGATCCCATGCATATCATATGCGTCGAGACAGCTATCAGTTCAAAACTGGATGCGGTGGTTATCAATGACGCTGACGGCATATCCCAAGTAACAGAATACTTGATTCGCAGTGGCCGCCAGCATTTTGCACACATTGCTGCTCCTCACCAGTACATCCACGCCAAGAATCGACGCAAGGGTTTCTTGACGGCGCTGATGCTCAACGGTATCCCGATGGACGAGGCTGTGATCGCCGAGGGTAACTTCACCTGTCGTAGCGGGTACGAGGCCATGGGCTCGATTCTGGATAGCGGAAAGCCTGTGGACGCAGTGGTGGCCGGCAATGACCAAATGGCTATCGGTGCCATCTGGTGTCTGCGTGAACGCGGTTTGCGCATTCCGGAGGATGTGGCCATCGCAGGATTTAACGACAATGTGCCAGCCTCGCTGATTACGCCGTCGCTGACCACAGTGCGGGTTCCTAAGGCAGAGATGGGTACCTGTGCTTTTGACCTGTTCCAGCGGCGAGACCGAGGCGATAAATCCGCCCGCATACTGATCCAACTGGGTAGCGAGTTGATTGTCCGACAATCCACCGATACCAATGCCCAAACCGCTTGGGAATTGGATTGGTAACGACTCATAAACAGGTTCTTGACTGTTCAAATAGGCTACCATAGATAAAGCAGACTTCGTAAAAGTAAGCAAAATGATAGATAAAATAATCTTATTCCTTCAACAGAAGGAGAAAATATGAGAAACGCTGTGGAAGGTAGCGATTGAAGTATTAAAGTAACGAACCGCGCATAAAACAGAAGGCTGGTAGGTCAATAACCTGCCAGCCTTGCGTAATTTATTCTCTTGGCATCCTTGCTATACATCCGGTGCATGGGCGGGGGTAAGCTGCGCTGCCCATGCACCGGTCAAACCGTCTATACCTTTGCGCAAGTCGGTATACTGGGGACTGATCCCAGCCATGCCGGAGGCTCATTTCCTAGTGTTGATTGAAGAAGACAAATGCAGTCCTCTCATTCGGAAAGCTATGGACGATCAGGGTATTACCTACAGCTATATCGACGATTTCTGCACCGGCAACAGCAATCAGATCAAGGAGCAGGCCGTCCTGCGGGAGGTGCAGGCGGAGCTGGATGAGATCGTTAACTTCAACATTCAGGAAGTTCTGCAAGCCGCCTACATAAATACCCGCGCCGAAATGAGTACAGCAGAAAAGAAGCAATTCTCCGAACGCTATATCCGTCCCATGCGGCTGGTAATCGATCCGAATGGAGAAGTATTTGTAGAGCTGGGGCCGCAGTGATGAGAATTTGTTTAATAGACGCAAAAGGTATGGATGAGAAAAATGAAGAGAATCAAATGTCCGCACTGCGGGGAAGATTTTTTGCTGACAAGAAGTGACTATTGTATCAGATGGATGGGAATGTGCAAGTGAAACGGCACAGCGGCACAAACAAAACGGTGGAGCCTGCGCAGGGATGCCACCAAAAGTTGCTGCTTTCTCTGTGAATTTCTTTGCTTCTTTCTTAGCGCTTCCGTATGCAAGTCAGTGTGCGGTCATATTATATGTGGTTTTGGATCGCCCAATTGGAAATTGATTTGCGTCAGCTGCTGTAGAGGGAAAATGCCCTATCCTCCTGAACTCAGGGCACTGTTTGTAACGAAGACGGCACTAATACGACCTTAATACGCACACAATGCGTATTACGTTTTGGGCCGCGTTTTCTCTGAATACACCATTTTGACATTCCCATATTAACAACCGCAATATATTGTGGTATATAAGAATTGTCCAGTTCTTTGTGCACCGCCCCAACGGGGTTTCCGAATACCTTTCGGATCGCACACATTGTTAAGTTTGTACTGAGGAGCACCATGCTCCCGTCTGAGATCAGGGCCACTGCGCCCTCGTGATTTAATGACTATGCTGCGAGAAGTTTTCTCGCGGCAGTTTCCACCTGTACATTTCTGTGCCACCGTACTATGATGTGCCTGTACTTAAGGCATCAAGCATTTAGGTCGGAGCAGAGCAGGCACGGGTGGAAGGCTATCAACAGCTTTTCGCTCTGATTAAGAACCCGAAGTATGTCAAAATGCGCCTCCCGAAAAACGGGTGGCCACCAGAATTGAACAATACTGCAAACGCAGGAAGGATCGTAAGAGGCCGAAATGGCAGGAAGATTCTTCCTGCGTTTTTGCTTACTATTTTTGTCGCGGCACTTGTCACCGCCGCGATACCGCAGAAAAAGAAAGAGCGCCGAAATCGCTTCGGCGCAGATCAGGAAAAAGAAGCTTTGTAAAAGCCGTCAGGACGATACGGCAGGAAAATCGTCAAGGGAGAGGCAAGCTCCCGCTCTGTATGCCGCAGTCAGAGTGCGGCGCCGGCCATACGGGGTATCGTATATTCTCGGATCCGCTACCGGGCGGGTCACAGGACACCGGCGGAGCCTTCCGCAGCCGAGTTCAGCGGCCTGGTGTCCGCCACCGCTCTGTCGGAGCAGGGCATATTGCCCCATGTGGCAGCGTACTGACCTGGCACAAGTAAAGAGAGACAGACATACAGGTAGGCCGCGAAAAGCACGCAGCACCAAGGCTTTCCGCCTGCGGCAGTCTAACAGCTCTGCGGAGAAGCGCCGGAAACGGCCCTCCGTGCCAGCGGGTGAAGTGCGCCCAGCTGAACACAATTTTGAATATAAGGAGCTTTCTCTATATGACCACAAAAGGCATTTACAACACCCTCGTTACCCAGTTGGACAAGCTGGCGCGGCACAACCGGCAAGGCAGCTTTCGAACGAAGGATCGCTACTATGAGGCGGTCAAGCGTTTCTGCGCCTACCTCGCTGTCCACAACCATCTGCAAAAGCTGGAGAACATCAGCGGCAAGCATCTGGTGAGCTATGTTCTTTATTTGCAGGAGCAGGGCAAGTCGGCCAGCACCATCAAGACCGACCTTTCCGCCATCCGCTTTTTCCACGATAAGATGTCTCAGCCCCGCTACACGCTGCCGGGCAATGAAGAACTGGGCGTTGCCCTGGAACGCCGCCGCTTCGGACAACAGGATCGCACATGGACGAACCCGGAGTTCGGCAAGCTGATTGGCCGCGCCATGGCGGAGGAGCGGGAGGACTACATCCTCGCCCTGTATTTGGCTCGCTATGCCGGTCTGCGCATCCACGAGTGTTTCCGTATGGACACCGCTGCGGCGGAGCGTGCGCTGCGCGAAAACGCCCTCACCGTGAAGGGCAAGGGTGGTAAGGTGCGTATCGTCCCCATCGAGGACGACCGCATCACGATGATGCTGCAACGGCTGCTGGACAAAACCGAGCGCGGCCACAAGCTGCTGGTGCCGGATGGCATCCCCACCGACCGGGCCATCAACGGCATGCAGCAGTTCATCCTCCGCCACCGCGACGCCATCTGCGATCCCACAGCGCAGGACAGACGCATTACCTTTCGTGGACTGCGGCATACCTACGCCGCCGAAAAGTACACCTCTCTTGTCGATGGCGGCATGACACCGTTGGATGCCCATTTCACTGTGTCCCGCCTGTTGGGGCACGAGCGGCCCGATGTAACGGACATCTATCTGGCATCCGTAAAGGGAGGCGCTGCCCGTGGAGAATAAGTACCGTGATCTGCACGAGCTACCCATGACATTGCGGGTGGAGGACTTAATGCCTATCCTCGGCATCGGGCGCAACACCGCCTACGAACTGATCCGCAGCGGACAGATACGAAGTGTTCGCATCGGAAGGCAGATACGCATTCCGAGAGAGGCCCTGCTGGAGTTCCTGCGGAAGTAAATCTCTTCGTCGGAAAAAGTTTTTTTGACGGAATCGGCTGCCCATGCTATACTGAACCGCATGAATGGGTACTCCGCTTAGCACCGCTGTCAGGAGGTCATGCGGCTCTCTAAGTACACGATACAAGGAGTGCGAACTTATGAGACCCCGTAAAAAGGGACAGCAGTATGAGATCTGCTACCGCTGTCCCGGCTATACAAAACCAATATATGAACGATTTCCCACCTACGAAGCTGCAAATCTGCGGATTGCTCAAATTGAATACGAGAAGTCCATCGGCGAATTTCGCCCGCCAAAGCAAACGCCCATACAGACCAAACGCGCGCAGAAAAAATTTATCACGGTCAGTGAGCTTTTGGATGAATATGTGCAGGTCTATGGGCTGAACCACTGGGGAGATTCCTTTTTATCCTGCAATCTCCATCGTATTGAGCATTACATCAAGCCGTACTTGGGCAACGTGGCGGTGAAAGACCTGACTACACATGATTTGGATTTGTTCTATGATTCGCTTCAGGACAAGCCTGCCGTTGTGCTGAAAGGCCACAAGAAAACAGATGCCTGCGTTTCCCGCTCGGTGATTGAAAAGACACACGCCCTGCTGCGCAGTGCGCTGAATCAGGCGGTCATATGGGAGTACATCCCCAGCAATCCCGCCCTGCGCGTGACGCTGCCCAAGTATCAGCCGCAGGAACGCACCGTGTGGTCTGCCAGCGAAGCGCAGCAGGCTCTGGACTCCTGCACCGATCCCGTGCTGAAGTTGTGCATGCTATTGGCTCTCGGCTGCTCTATGCGTGTGGGAGAAATACTGGGCCTGACATGGGACTGCGTGGACATTTCGGAGGATGCCATCTGCGCCGGAACAGCCCATGTGCGGATCACCAAGGAACTGAAACGCTGCCAGAAGGACAGTCTTGCGGCGCTGGAACGGCGTGGACGCTCCACTGTCCTGCTGACATTTCCCGAGTGGAAGCAGACCGGCTCCTCCACCTCGTTGGTGCTGAAAGCCCCAAAAACGGAGAGCAGTGTGCGAAAGGTGTTTCTGCCGAAAACCGTAGCGCTGGCACTGGCGGAAGAAAAAGGGCGGCAGCAGGAGATAAAGGAAATGTTGGCTGGCGGCTATCAGGACTTTGGTCTTGTCGTCGCCCATGAGGACGGACGCCCCTACGAGGAAAGGCAGATCGCCTTTCTGCTCCGCAAGCTGACCGATGCCACAGGGCTGCCTCCGGTAGTCTTTCACAGTCTGCGGCATTGCAGCGCTTCGCTGAAGCTGCAAATCGGCGGAGGAAACATCAAGGCGGTGCAGGGTGATACCGGTCATGCCCAGTCCCGTATGGTGACCGATCTCTACGCCCATACCAACAACGAGGAGCGCCGCCGGTTGGCCGAGAAGGTGGAGACGGATTTCTTTCAGAAACGGGCTGATACGCCGCAGGAAAAGCCACTGGATAATACGGCGAAGCAGGCATACCGTCTGCTGCAGGAAAATCCGGACATTGCCAAATTGATCATTGCGACGCTGCAAAAACAAGCATAGCAATAACCTGTTGGAAAATCTGTTGGAAAGTCCAACAAAACCGAGAAACGATAAAATAAAGTAAACCCTGTAACCGTTGTGGTTACAGGGTTTGTGTGGAGCTGCTGGGCGGATTCGAACCGCCGACCTCATCCTTACCAAGGATGCGCTCTACCGACTGAGCTACAGCAGCATAATATGGCGACCAAGAAGGGGCTCGAACCCTCGACCTCCAGCGTGACAGGCTGGCGTTCTAACCAACTGAACTACTTGGCCATCTGCGCTTTCGTCTTGGAACTCAAGCTTGCTTATTATAGCAAGAACATCTGCGAATGTCAACACTTTTTTTTACGTTTTTTGCTATCCGCGGCGGAGAGGCCGGGAATCGGATTGTCAAGCAGCTTTTTTTGTGATACAATACGGTCTCAAGCCAAAAGGGGAGGTACCGCCATGGAGATCGGACACGTTACTGTCAACGGAAAACTGTATCTGGCGCCGATGGCGGGCGTCACGGATATGGCTTTCCGCCAGATCTGCCGGGAGCTGGGCGCCGACATGAGCTGCACCGAATTGGTCAGCGCCAAGGCGCTTTGCTATCAGGACAAAAAGAGCCGCGGTCTTTTGAAGCTGGCGGACAACGAACGCCCGGCCGCCGCCCAGATATTCGGCAGCGATGTTCAATGCATGGCGGAGGCCGCCCAGATCGCGGCGGAGGTGTCCGGCGCGGCGTTCATCGACATCAATATGGGGTGTCCGGTGGGTAAGGTAGTGGCCAACGGCGACGGCTCGGCGCTGATGAAGGACCCGGAGAAGGCCGCCCGCATCGCGGAGGCAGTGGTGAAGGCCAGCCCCGTGCCGGTGACGGTGAAAATGCGCCGCGGCTGGGACAAGGGCAGCATCAACGCCGTGGAGCTGGCGACAATGCTGGAGCAGGTAGGGGTCAGTGCTATCGCCGTCCACGGCCGCACCCGCACCCAGATGTACGCCGGTCAGGCGGACTGGACGACCATCCGGGAGGTAAAGCAGGCGGTGGGCATCCCCGTCATCGCCAACGGCGACATATTTACGCCGGAGGACGCTGTCCGCATTCTGACTTTTACGGGCGCGGACATGGCCATGATCGGGCGGGGCTGCTTCGGCAATCCGTGGCTGTTCCAGCAGGCACAGGCCGCGCTGGCGGGGCAGCCCATCCCGCCGCTGCCGCCGCTGGCGGAGCGCTGGGCCACGGCGGTGCGTCAGGTGGAGCTGTCCGTCGCCGACAAGGGGGAGCATATCGCCGTGCTGGAGGCCCGCAAGCAGCTTTGCTGGTATCTCAAGGGCGTCAGCCACGCCAATTATTATAAGGAGCAGATCGTCCGCATGGACACGCTGGAGGATGTGTACCGGGTGTCGGCGGGAGTGCAGAGGGATTTGCGATGAGGGATGAAAGAGAACTGATCCGCCGCGCCGGACAGGGAGACCAGGAGGCGTTCCGCCAGCTGGTGGAGACGTATCAGGCGCCGGCGTACCGTCTGGCGCTGCGAATGTGCGGCGGCGACGCGGCGCTGGCGGAGGACGCGGCGCAGGAGGCGTTTCTGGCCGCATGGCGGGGCTTGCCCCGCTTCCGGGGGGACAGCCGCTTCTCTACATGGCTCTACCGCCTGACCACCAACGCCGCCATCGACTGTCTGCGCCGGGAAAAGCGGCATCGGGACGCCGACGATCTGGACGGTGTGGAGCTCCCAGACGGCGGCGACACGCCGCAGGAGGCGGCGGAGCGCACCGAGACGCAGACGGCCGTCCGGTCAGCGCTGTCGGCGCTGACGGACGAGCATCGGCAGGTGCTGCTGCTGCGGTATATGCAGGAGATGGATTACGGGGAGATCGCCGTGGCGCTGGGCATCAGCGAGGGGACGGTGAAATCCCGCATCAACCGGGCCAAGGCGCGGCTGAAGGAGCTTTTATCCGGCGGAGGGAACCTTTCTGCCGTTATCTCCGTCAAAACGGCAGGAGAGGAGGGACAGAAATGACCCCGATGTTTGATGAAATGGATAAG
This sequence comes from uncultured Oscillospiraceae bacterium, assembly GCA_934591815.1. Lineage (GTDB taxonomy): Bacteria > Bacillota > Clostridia > Oscillospirales > Oscillospiraceae > Vescimonas. Next base: position 139,973 of record CAKTPV010000002.1, on the reverse strand, counting down.
GTGCTGCGCGAGGCGCTGGCATCGGAGGCATTGCCCTCCGACGGCTTTGCGGACCGCGTGATGGCGCGTGTGGCCGAGACGCCCCAGCAGAGGAAAGCGTCCCCCGCCCGCAAATGGCTGGTGATGGCGGCGGCCTGTCTGGTGGTAGCGGCGGCGCTGATCCCGCTGCTGCATAGCGGCGGCCTTTACAAGGGCAACAATATGCAGGCGGTGTTCAGCGACAGCGCCGCTCCGGGCAGCGATATGGCGCCTGCTGCCGCGGATGAAAACAGCGCAGAGCGACTCGCTCCTGATAATGCGATGGATGGGGCTACGCCGTCTGACCGCGAGACACAGCAGAAGTCCGATACGGGCAAGGACTTTACCGGCGGGTGTCCCGATGGAGAGAATCTGTATACGGCCGCGCCTTTACAGGCAATGGACGAGGCGCTGGAGCGCGCCGCCGAGACGTTGGCTCAGCAGGGCTTCGTCCTGACTGTCGCCGCCCGCGAGGGCAGCGCCGTGCAGGTGCTTCTGACCGACGCGGCAGGCAGCGCCGGAGATCCCGTTGTGCTGACCGCCGCCATGGAGGCGGAGGGCTTTACAGCCGCCGATAACAACTGGTACACCTATGAGGAGGATACAAATTCGTGAAGCTGCATACCCGTCAACTGACCTGCGCCGCCATTGTGGGCGCAGCCTACGCCGTGCTGAGCATTTTCGGCTCTGTGTTCGGCATTACCTACGGCCCTATCCAATGCCGTTTCTCCGAGGCGCTGTGCGTCCTGCCCTTCCTGATGCCGGAGACGGCGTGGGGTCTGGGCGTGGGTTGCCTCATCGCCAACCTGCTCAGCCCCTACGGTATACTGGATATCGTGGTGGGCTCCGCCGCCACACTGCTGGCCGCTCTGCTCACCGCCCGGTGCAGGAAGAAGTGGCTGGCACCGCTGCCGCCGGTGGCGGCCAATATGGTGCTGGTGGGGCTGGTGCTGGCCTATGAGCAGGCCGGTACCTCCGCCGCCTTCTGGCCCACCTACGCCTTCAACGCCCTGACGGTGGGCGCCGGTGAGATCGTGGCGTGCTACGGACTGGGCATGCTGCTTTTGTGGCGGCTGGAGAAGAGCAAAGCGCTGCAAAACTACCTGCAAAACCGCTGAAAGAGGGAAAAAACCGAAAAAATATCGGAAAAACCTCTTGACTCATTTGAAAAATCCGGTATAATAAATAGGCTCGCGTATTGCGGGCATATCCTTGCTCTCATCGAGAATGAGGGCCATTTGTCCAAAAGGAGGTGCAAAAAGTATGGCTAAGATTTCCGCCAACTACGAGGTCGTCTACATCATCGACCCTGCACAGGGTGAGGAGGCTATTGCCGCTACCGTGGCAAAGTTCCAGACGCTGGCAGAGCAGAACAACGCGATCAACGTAGTGGTCGATGAGTGGGGCAAGCGTCGTCTCGCCTACGCCATCGACTACAAGACCGAGGGCTACTATGTGCTGATGAGCTTCACCAGCGGCCCCGAGTTCCCCAAGGAGCTGGATCGTATCCTCGGCATTACCGAAGGTATCATGCGTTCCATGATCGTCTGCAAGGGCGAGTAAGGGAGAACAGCAATGCTGAACAAGATCTTCATCATGGGTCGTCTGACCCGTGACCCGGAGCTGCGCAGAACGCAGTCCGGTACCGCTGTCACCAGCTTCACGCTGGCTGTGGATCGTGATTTCAAGTCCCAGTCCGGCGAGAAGGAGACGGATTTCATCGACGTGGTCGCCTGGCGCTCCACCGCCGAGTTTGCCGCCAAGTACTTCACCAAGGGCCGCATGGCCATTGTGGAGGGCCGGCTCCAGATCCGTCCGTGGACTGACAAGGACGGCAACTCCCGCCGCAGCGCGGAGGTGGTTGCCGACAACATCTATTTCGGCGATTCCAAGCGGGACAACGCAGGCGACATGGGCGGTTATTCCGCACCGGCCTACACCGCGCCCGCCGGCGGGTACAGCGCCCCTGTGGGCGGCCCCTCCGGCTTTGCCGAGATCGATGAGGAGGACGGCGACCTGCCGTTCTGATGTGCCAACGGCACATGAAACTTTATAAAGGAGGATACTTCCATGGCTATGGAACGCGAAAATAGACCCGCCCGCGGCGCCGGCAAGCGTCGCAAGAAGGTTTGCCAGTTCTGCGTGGACAAGTGCGAGTGCATCGATTACAAGGACGCTGCCAAGCTGCGCCGCTTCATCTCCGAGCGCTCCAAGATCCTGCCCCGCCGCACCACCGGCACCTGCGCCATGCATCAGCGTCAGCTGACCGAGGCCATCAAGCGCGCTCGTCAGATCGCTCTGCTGCCCTTCGTGACCGAGTAATTGGGAAACGAATAAGACCTGCCGACAGGCAGGTCTTATTTTTTGCCCTGACAACCTGAAGTTGCGTGAAGCTTCCGTAAAAATCTCCCGTGACAACCTGCGGTTGCTGGACTTCGCGCCGCCATACCTGCTATACTGTACCAAACAACAAAGAGGGAGGTGCGCCTATGGGATTCTACGATGCGATTGACCGCAGCGGCGCAGGCCGCAGCCGGGAAAGGTCTCTGCACGCATGGGTACTGTTGGCGGCGGCCATTCTTGTCATGGGCGTCGCCCTGATCGTCTGGGCCTGCAGCAGCCAACACCAATACCGCACCATCGTCTCCGCGCTGGCCGACGCCACCCGCAGCGCCCGGCAGACCGGGGCGTTCACCGTCACCGTGGACGGCGAGGCCGTGCCCGCCACCGCCGACAAGCTCAGCGACCTGCTGCGGCTGCTTACCGCAATGGGGCCGGGACGCATGGGGCCGGCGCCCGCCGAGCCGCCGCGCATCACCATCGATTACGGCGACGGAACGGTGCTGGAGATCTGGGAGGTGACGCTGGTGAACCCCTCCAACGACTGGACGGAGGGCCCCTACCTCCGCTGCACGTTCCCCGGCGGGCGGCGTTTTGGCTACGACACTGACCAGATCCCGATGTCCACGCTCCTCCGCTTGCTCGCATAGGCGCGCAGAATAAAACAAAACCTCCGGCTTAGCCGGAGGTTTTGTTTTTGCAGCCAAAAGAAGTCCCGTCCGATGGACGGGACTTCTCTGGTATATCCGAAAATGCGGAGGGGAAAGCCTTACTTGGCGGCCAGCTTGGCGGCACGCTTCTTGCCGTACACGCAGCAGCCCACCACATAGGCGGCGGCGCACACCACACCGATGATGTAGGACGGCGTCCAGGGGATGTTGAAGCCGATGTGGGCATTGGCGATGTAGGTGACGCAGATGAAGGTGTAGAAGCAGCCGGGGATCATGGGGATCCAAGCCCACTTGCCCTTGCCGTTCTCGAACATCCATGCGGTGATGCACAGGAAGGCGAACAGGGACAGAGTTTGGTTGGCCCATGCGAAGTAACGCCACAGGATCATGAAGCCATCGTTGTTGACCTTGGCGAACACGAGGATGGCGATGACCAGCGCGAAGATAGGCACAGCCAGCTTGATGCGTTTGCCGTTGGTGGACTGGTCGATGTGCAGCGTCTCGGACAGGCTCAGACGCAGGGCGCGCAGCGCCGTATCACCGGAGGTGATGGGCAGCACGATGACGCCGATCAGGGCGATGATGCCGCCCACATGACCCAGCAGGTATTTGCAGACGACGCCCACGGTGCCGGTAGCCAGCCCGGCATTGGGCTCCTGCAGAGCCAGGTTGTACACGCCCATGGCACCGGCAGCCCAGACCATGGCGATGAAGCCCTCCAGCACCATCATGTTGTAGAAGGTGTTGCGGCCCTGACGCTCGCTCTTCATGGTACGGGAGATGATAGCGGTCTGGGTGGAGTGGAAGCCGGACAGAATGCCGCAGGCCACGGTCACGAAGAAGATGGGCAGGAAGTGCTTGGTGGAGAAGTAATCCGCGTAGGTGAAGGTACCCACGGTGCCATCAGCACCGGTGAGGCTCAGCACGGGAGAAGCCCAGCTGTCCCAGATGTTCATCAGGGGCATACCGGTGACGAAGATGCCGATGAAGATACCGATGGCGGAGAACAGCAGGATACCGCCGAAGATGGGGTAGATCTTGCCGATGATGGCGTCGATGGGGAACACGGTGGCGATCAGATAGTACAGGAAGATGACACCGTAGATGATCCAGGTGGTGGGGTCGGTGGCCTTGCCGCTGAAGCCAAAGACCTGCGTGGCGGCGATGTCGCCGGGGGTGTAGATGAACACAGCGCCCACCAGCAGCAGCAGCACGCACACGAACACGTTGTAGAACTTATAGATACCCTTGGTGGAGTAGCGGCGGATCATCTCGGGCATCTGGGTGCCGCCGTCGCGCAGGCAGATCATGCCGGAGAAATAGTCGTGCATGGCGCCGCCGATGATGTTGCCGATGGGGATGGTCAAAAACGCGATGGGCCCAAACAGGATGCCCTGGATCGGCCCGAGGATGGGGCCGGTGCCTGCGATGTTCAGCAGGTTAATGAGGCTGTTCTTCCAGCCGCGCATGGGGACGAAGTCAACGCCGTCCTCCTTGGTGTATGCGGGGGTCTTGCGGTCATCCGGCCCGAAAACTTTTTCGCAGAAGCGGCCATACAGGGCCGCGCCGCCCAGCAGGATGACGAGTCCGATGATAAATGTTGCCACAGAAAACACTCTCCTTTGTACTCATTTTTTTCGACTTGCGGCGTGTCGAAATTTGTTGCTCTTAACGATTCTAAATAGTAACACGATCTTCATAAAATTGGCGCTAACGAAAGGTCTTTCAGATACAAATGTTGCTAACGTATGGGGGTGGTATGTTAATGATCGCCATTTATTGTCGAACTTTTTCGATTGGGCTGAAAACGTTTCCAGCGGCGAAAGGAGCTGACCCGGCGGGACGCTTGCGGCGGACGCAAAAAAAGAGGGGCCTGCATACGCAGACCCCGCGCCTTGCTTTTTTTACTCTGTCATGATCCGCAGGATGACGCGGTCTGTCTCCCGCATACCCTCCGCGGCCAGTACGCCCACATGGCGGATGGTGTCCTCCACATCGGTGCCCAGAATGCCGTCGCCGGGGCGGAAGTTGTCGCCGCCGCAGTACATATCGTATCCCAGCAGGCCGCAGCTCACGCCCATGGCGATCTTGGCGGCACAGCTGGCCTTGGCGCCGTCGCAGATGCAGCCGGAGATCATGGCCACCGCGTTTTCCAGCGTGTGGCTGATGCCCTCGTAGTCTGCGCCCTGCAGCCATGCGATGCCGCAGCCCGCGCCCACACCGGCGGACACCGCGCCGCAGTAGGCGCTGAGGCGGCCGATGCCGGTTTTCTGGTGGATGGTGATGAGGTCGCTGAGGCACACGGCCCGCAGGATCTTCTCCTCATCCGCCCCCATGAGCTGACCGTACCGCCAGACGGGTACGGAGGCGGTGATGCCCTGATTGCCGGAGCCGGACACGATGACCACCGGCATCTCGCAGCCGTTCATGCGGGCGTCGGAACCGGCGGCGGCCCACGCCTGCGCCTGCGTCGCCCAGTCCTCCGAGCGCCGCAGCAGGGCGGAGCCAATGTTGGAGCCCCAGCTGTTTTGGAGACCCTCTGCGGCGATGGCGGTGTTTTTCTCGATCTGCCGTCCCACCGTGGGCAGGATGGCGTCTATAGGTACAGTTTCGGCGAATGTGATGATGTCTTTGACGTTCAGCACGGACTTGTCCTGCAAGTGATCCTCGGCGTTGCCGGTCACCGGCAGCTCCCGCAGGATCTGTCCGTCTTTCTCCATGTAGATGATATTGGTGTGATTGTTGGCCACACGGACGCAGGCGCGGTGCTTGCCCAGCCAGCCTGTCAGCTTGATATCCAGCATACAGGGGGTCTCCGGGCAGGTCACTTGGATGGGCGTGCTGTCCAGATAGCCCTGAATGGCCGCCGTATCCTCCTCCGTCACGTTGGCGATGACCTGAAGCTCCGCGTCGGCGTCGCCGGCCACTATGCCCACGGCGATGGCGGCGTCGATCCCCCGGCGTCCCGCTGTGTTGGGGACCACCACGGATTTCACGTTCTTCAGGATGTTTCCGCTGACCTCAGCCAGCACTTTTTCCGGTTTTCCGCCCAACACCTCGCGCAGTTTTGCGGCACAGTACGCGACGGCGATGGGCTCTGTACACCCTGTGGCCAGCAGGAGCTCTTCCTGCAGGATCGCCGTATAGGCGGCGATCTTGGAGTCGTTCAACATCACACATTCTCCTTTGTTCACTTGTTATTTTATCGGGCCGATGGCCGGATATTTCGGTTCAGGCCGCTTCTGCGGCTTACAGGCTGGGCAGATCGTCCTCCTGATGCACCCAGTCGCTGACGTCCACCACCTGATAGTCCGTCTTGGTCTGGCGGATGATGACCCGGCTGATGCCGGCATTGATGACCTGCCGGCGGCACATGGCGCAGCTGGTGGCGTCGCCCAGCAGCTCGCCGCTCTGGGCGTCCCGCCCCACCAGATACAGGGTACTGCCCACCATGTCCCGGCGGCTGGCGGAGATGATGGCGTTGGCCTCGGCGTGGACGCTGCGGCACAGCTCGTACCGCTGGCCGCGGGGAACCTGCATGGCCTCCCGTGTGCAGAAGCCCATGTCCACGCAGTTCTTCCGGCCGCGGGGCGCGCCGTTGTAGCCGGTGGAGATGATCTCGTCATTCTTGACGATGATGGCGCCGTAGACCCTGCGCAGGCAGGTGGCCCGCTCCAGCACCGTCTCGGCGATGTCCAGATAGTAGTTCTCCTTGCTGATGCGTTCCATGTCAGACGCCTCCTTGTTTTTGTACTATGAACATTATAGTACAGAATAGCCGGAAATGGCAAGAAACGCTTTGTCCGGCGCACACCGCGAACTGCACAAAATTTCGCGGCACGATTTGCCATATCCCACAGAAAAACCGGGGGCCGTGTCCTTACAACAAGGACACGACCCCCGGTTTTTCTGTGGGCGGCAGCGGACAGAGTGTCAGGCATTTTTGAAGACGGTCTCCGGCGCGGTGATGACCACCCGGGTGTTATCGGCCACGGAGCCGGTGAGAAAGGCGTTGCCGCCCACCACGGAGTGGGCGCCGATGGCCGTTTTGCCGCCGAGGATGGACGCGCCGGAGTAGATGGTCACATAGTCGCCCACGGTGGGGTGGCGCTTGCCCGGCAGACTGGCGTGACCCGCCCGGGGCGACAGCGCGCCCAGCGTCACGCCCTGATACAGCTTGACGTGGCTGCCGATGACCGTCGTCTCACCGATGACGATGCCGGTGCCGTGGTCGATGAAGAACCACGGGCCGATCTGGGCGCCGGGGTGGATGTCGATACCGGTGCGGCTGTGGGCATACTCCGTCATGATCCGGGGGATCATGGGCACCTGCCGCAGGTACAGCTCGTGGGCAATGCGGTAGACGAAGATGGCGAACAGGCCGGGGTAAGCGAAGACGATCTCCTCCCGGTTGGCGGCGGCGGGGTCGCCGTCAAACGTGGCCTCGATGTCCGTCAGCAGCACCTGCTGGATGTGGGGCAGCTCTGCCACGACAGCCTGTGCGATCTGGGGGGCGTGGGCTGCCTCACTCTCCGGCAGCGCCAGCGCGATCTGGGCGGCCAGCGCCGTCTCAATGCGCTCCAGCAGCAGCGCGGCGTAGTTCTCCGCCGGCAGCGCCATCAGCTGGGGGTCGCCGAAATAGGCGGGGAAGAACAGCCGCCGCAGCTCCCGGATCAGCGCGATAATAGCGCCGCGATCCGGCAGACGCAGCTTATTTCCGTACATGGGGATGGATGCGCTCTCCATGGTCGCAGCCATGGCGCGTGCGATATCGGCGGTATTTGTCATGCTTGATTCCTCCTGATAATAGAAAAACGGTGGGAGACGTCACACATCTCCCACCGTTTCTAAAAGAATACAGAATGATCGCGGAAAGCTCCGCGTTATCCGGCAGAATATGTATGACCCAAATGGGCGCAGCAGACCATGCCCGCACAGGCGGCGGACAGACAACAGGTACAGTTGGTCTGCATACGGACGGTCATACATTTCTCCTTTTCGCGCAGGCTTTCTGCGCTTTAGTTCATTATATGTGACGTCCGGCGGCGTGTCTATGTGCAGCATGGACAAAATGCACGGCGGGAAAACGGGGTGATGCTGTCATAGTTCACCATTGACTTTTGCGTTTTAAAGTTCTAAAATCGCATCATACAAAACACAGTCGGCTTGCTACCGGCGGAGAGGAGACAGCAATGGTCCGTCACATGATGCGTCAGGATATGCGCCGCAGCGACATGGTTCAGGATCATGCCGCCGTCTCCTATTATGCCGGTAACCGCTCCTATTTTGGGGGCTTCTTTTGGTACGCTTATTTTGGCGGAGAAGATAGATACCGGCTGACATGACATACGCGAATCGACCTCCTCACAAGAGTCGATCAGCGGCTTCGTCGTTCAGACGGAGCCGCTTTTCTTTTATAGAAGAACCAGACAAAAAACCGAAAATCACAAGAGGTAAAGGAGAAAAACAAAATGAATGCGATCTTAGCTGCTGCGATCATCTTCGTGGTGTTCGCCGTCGGAGACATGGTCTCCGCGAAAACGAAAGCCATTGTTTCCATGCTGCTGGTAGCCTCCGTGGTGTTTCTGGCGGGCTTCTGGACGGGCGTGTTCCCCACCACCATGTTTGCCGACTCCACGCTGCTGAGCATGGCGGGCCTGCTGGTGACCATGCTGCTGGTGCATCTGGGCACCACCATCAAGCTCCGTGACTTCGGCGCACAGTGGCGCACCGTCATCATTGCCGCCGTGGCGTGCATTGGCATTTCCGCCGCCGTGTTCTTCCTTGGCCAGCTGATCGTTGACCGCGGCTTCGCACTGGTGGGCGCGCCCATCCTGTCCGGCGGCGTGGTGGCGACCCTGACCATGCAGGACATGGCCAACAAGGCAAACCTCCCCGATCTGGCGGTGTTCGCCACGCTGGTCATGTGCGCCCAGGGCTTCGTGGGTTACCCCGTGGCATCCCTGTGCCTCAAGAGCGAGGCCAAGCGCATCAAGGGGCAGATCGACGCCGGTGAGCTGCAGGTGGACACCGCCGCCGGCGCCGTGCAGGCTGCCGCCGCGGGCCGCAAGAAGCTGATCCCCGCCCTGCCCGATAAGTACAACACCCCCAATGCCATCATTGCCAAGGTCATTCTGGTGGCGCTGCTGTCCGTGTGGGTGTCCAGCCTGTTCCACGACGCGGTCAACAAGCTGGTGTGGTGCCTGATCTTCGGCGTGCTGTGCAAGGAGCTGGGCTTCCTGGATGAGGACGCGCTGGGCAAGGCCCACGCCACCGGCATCGTGATGCCCATCATCACCCTGTCCATCTTCACCAATCTGGCCTCCGCCACCCCGGAGATGGTGGGCGGCATGGTGGTGCCGCTGCTGGTCTGCGTGGTCATCGGCACCGTGGCCTTCTCTGTGGTCTCCATCCTTGTGGGCAAGATCTTCGGGTACAGCTGGCAGATGTCCATGGCCATCGGCAGCTCCTGCCTGTTCGGCTTCCCCGGCACGGTCATCATCTCCAACGAGGTGTCCGAGTCCACCGGTACCAACGCCGAGGAGCGGGCGGCCATCAACGCCCAGATCATGCCCAAGATGCTGGTGGCCGGTATGGTCACCGTGTCCATCACCTCCGTGCTGGTGGCCGGCGTGATGAGCAGCTGGCTGTAAGATAAGCGGATTTCCGGAAGTGAGGTAGCGAAAATGTCCGAGATCAAGACGTTTGTTGATAGTATTTTTGAGGAGCTGACCGCCATCCGGCGGGATATCCACGCCCACCCGGAGCTGGGTATGCAGGAGGTACGTACCAGCGCCCTTATCCGGCGGGAGCTGGAGAAGATGGGCGTGGACGAGATCCAGCAGCCCCTGCCCACCGCCGTGGTGGGACTGCTCCACGGCGGCAAGGGCCCCGGCAAGTGCGTGGCGCTCCGCGCCGACATCGACGCCCTGCCCGTCCACGAGGAGTCGGGCGTACCCTTTGCCAGCGAGACCGAGGGCGTGATGCACGCCTGCGGCCACGATCTGCACACCACTATGCTGCTGGGTACGGCCAAGACGCTGTGCCATATGCGTGACAGCTTCGCCGGTACGGTGAAGTTCATCTTCGAGCCCAGCGAGGACACCATGCCCGGCGGCGCCCGGGCGCTGGTGGCGGCGGGCGTCATGGAGAACCCCCATGTGGACGCCATCTTTGGCCAGCACGTCTGCCCCTCCGGCAACGACACCGTGGGCCGGATGCAGCTCTATAAGGGGTACTTTACCAGCGCGGTGGATCTGTTCCACATCGCCGTACACGGCAAGAGCGGCCACGGCTCTGCGCCCCATACCGCCCACGACGCCATCGCCTGCGCGGGGTATCTCATCACCGCGCTGCAAACGGTGGTGTCCCGCCGCATCGACCCCATGGACTCCGCCGTGCTGACGGTGGGTACCATGTCCGGCGGCGACGCGGTGAACATCACCGCCGGCGAGGCCCGGATGGTGGCGGTGCTGCGCAGCTTCAGCGACACGGCACGGGATACCGCCATCGAGGAGATCGACCGCATCTGCAAGGGCATCGGCCTTGCCTTCAACTGCGACATCGAGGTGAAGCTGGAGGAGGGCTACGCCCTCCAGTACAACGACGGCGCCATGATCGATCTGGTGGAGCAGGCAGTCACGGAGGAGCTGGGCACAGACAAGGTGCTCCACCTCGACCGCCCCTTCTCCGGCAGCGAGGATTTCAGCTTCTTCGGCAAGCTCACCAACACGCCGTCGGCGTTCATGATGACCGACGCGGGCTGCGGCAAGGAGCTGGTCTCCCTGCACAACGGCAAGATCGTGTTCAACGAGGATGTGCTCAAGTCCGGCACGGCGGCTATGAGCGCCATTGCCCTGAAATATCTGAGCCGCTGACGCGGCCATGTTAGATACTCCTCTTTCAAATTTCGCAGAAGCGGCGCACCCTTGGGTGCGCCGTTTTTGCTGTGCCAGGGGAGAGGTGCTGCCGCCTTTTTACGCACGGGCGAGGCTCGCTCTATAAAAAAGACCCTGCCGGTCTACACCGGCAGGATCTTTTTTATTGATGCCAATAGGAGGCGGGCGGCGTTATACCTCCCGGTGCAGCACACGGTAGACAAAGGGCATATCCAGCCCGCCGCGCACCACGTCCGCCAGCAGGTCATACTGCCGCTCCTTGTAGCCGCGGGCATCGAAGGTCGCCAGCGCGTCAAAGGACACGCCCTTTCTGGCGCACAGCGCCCGCAGGATCGTATCGGCGATGCCCGGCGCGTCAAAGATACCGTGGACGTAGCTGCCGTACACGTTTCCGCCGCCGCTGAGGGCGGGCATCTGCTGCCGGCTGCGTCCCATGTGGATCTCATACCCCTCGTAGGCCAGGCCGTTCAGGGCGGAGAGCAGTCCCTCCACACCGTGAAAGACGCCCTGCGTCTGGGTCTGTACCTTCTCGCCGCGGAACGCGGTGTCCATGTCCAGCAGCCCCAAGCCGCTGATCTCCGTGACCCCGGCGGCCTCCACCTGCTCCGGGTCGGACACGGTGCGTCCCAGCATCTGGTAGCCGCCGCAGACGCCGAAGATCAGCGTACCGGCGTCGGCCGCCTTCAGGATGGCCGCCTCCAGACCGGACTGCCGCAGCCACCGCAGGTCGGCGATGGTGCTCTTGGTGCCCGGCAGCAGGATCATGTCCGGCTGGTGCAGGTCGCTCACCTGATCCACATAGCGCAGCGATACGTTCTCGTACCGCTCAAAGGGGCTGAAATCCGTGAAATTGGAGATGCGCGGTACGCGGACCACCGCGATATCCAGGAGCTTCCGCTCCGTGGAGCGGTCAAACCGCTCCGTCAGGCTGTCCTCGTCGTCGATGTCCACATGGGTGTAGGGGATGACCCCTGCCACCGGGATGCCGCAAAGCTCCTCCAGCGTTTTCAGCCCCGGCTCCAGAATGGCCCGGTCGCCCCGGAACTTGTTGACCACCACGCCCTTGATGCGGCGGCGCTCATCCTCCTCCAGCAGCGCCACCGTGCCGTAGAGCTGGGCGAACACGCCGCCCCGGTCGATGTCACCTACCAGCAGCACCGGCGCGTCCACCAGCTTGGCAAGTCCCATGTTCACGATGTCATCCTGTTTGAGATTGATCTCCGCGGGGCTGCCCGCCCCCTCGATGACGATCACGTCGTACTCTGCCGCTAGACTGTTGTAGGCCTCCAGCACGGCGGGGATGTAGTCCCGTTTGCGGCGGAAATACTCCATGGCCTGCATATTGCCCCGCACCTGTCCGTTTACGATGACCTGACTGCCCACGTCGGTGGTGGGCTTGAGCAGGATAGGGTTCATGCGGGTGTCCGGCTCGATCCCGGCGGCCTCCGCCTGCACCACCTGCGCCCGGCCCATCTCGCCGCCGTCCCTGGTGATGAAGGAGTTCAGCGCCATATTCTGGCTCTTGAACGGTGCCACGCGGTAGCCGTCCTGCTTCAGAACGCGGCAGAGTCCCGCCGCCAGCAGGCTTTTTCCGGCGTTGGACATGGTCCCTTGTATCATAATATTCATTGCCATAGCGATCTCTCCTTGCAGAATTGCCGGATGGCCGTTATCAACGCTTCGTTCTCCTCATGAGGCCGCACGGCGATGCGATACCACCCGTCGTCCAGCCCGCTGTAATTCCCACAGCCCCGGATGGCGATGCCCTGCCGCAGCAGGCCCTCCCGCAAGCCACGCGGCCCGCGGAACAGCAGGTAGTTGGCTTGGGACGGGCATACCCAGAAGCCCAGCGCCGTCAGGCTATCCGTGAGCCAGAGCCGCTCCGTATGGACGAGGGATCGTGTTCTTTGCAGAAAATCCTGCTCCGCCAGCGCCGCCACACCGGCGCTCTGCGCCAGCGAGGATACATTCCACGGCTGGGACGCGCTTGCCATGCGGCGCAGCAGCGTGCTGTCGGCGCACAGGCAGTACCCCAGCCGGATGCCCGCCATGCCGTAGCTCTTGGTAAAGGCCTTCAGGATCAGCAGCTCCGGGTGCGCCGCCAAAAGGGATTTGGCGCTGATGCCGTCCTCCGTAAGATCGAGGAAGCACTCATCCAGAAACACCCGCGCACCCCACGCCGCACAGCCCTGCAGGATCTGCTCCAGCAGCGGCAGCGGCAGCAGCCGTCCGGTGGGGTTGTTGGGGGTGCAGAGGAATACCACCTCCGGCTTTTTCGCCTCCAAGAAGGGCAGAAAGCCCTCGCCCACATCGAAGTTCTCCGCCTGATGCAGGAAATACGGCGCCACACGGCAGCCCACCTGCGCCAGCCCCAGCCCGTACTCGGCGAAGGTGGGAGCCGGTTCCGCCGCCGTCCGGGGCCGCAGGGCGGCGCAGTATGCGTAGATCAGGTCCGCCGCGCCGTTTCCGCAGAGGACATACGATGCCGGCACCTGCTCGTGGGCCGCGATGGCCTGCACCAGCTGGCGGCAGTAGGGGTCGGGGTAGCGGTGCAGCTGGGGCAGCCCGCGGCGTACCGCCTCCAAAACGCCGGGAGGCGTACCCAGCGGGTTGGTGTTGGCGGAAAAATCCAGAGTGATACCGCCGCCGTACACGTCGCCGCCGTGTTGGTTTTCCGTTTGATACAGCATCTGTGTCTCCTTTACAGCGCAAAGGGCAGCTTGACCCCGCAGCTCAAAAGCAGGGTGAGAAGCGCTGTGACCGTCATCAGGCGGCACACGCGGGGGATATCCTCGTGGGTGATCTCCCGCGATGCGTCGCCGATATACTCCTTTTTGTGCAGCACGCCGTGGTACCACGCATCCCCTGCCAGACGCACGCCCAGCAGTCCTGCGCAGACAGATTCCGTCTGGGCTGAGTTGGGGCTGGCGTGCTTTCGGCGGTCACGGCGGAAGATCCGCCAGCCTGCCGCCGTATCCAGCCCCATCAGGCCGCCAGCCGCCAGCATCAGAAGCGCCGACAGCCGCGCCGGGATGTAATTCACCACGTCGTCGGCCTTGGCGGGTACCAGACCGATGTTTTTATAGGGCGGCTCCACATACCCCAGCATGGAGTCCATGGTGTTCACCGCCTTGTAGAAAAAGCCCAGCGGCGCGCCGCCGATGGCCAGGAACAGCAGCGGCGCCACCACGCCGTCGGAGGTGTTCTCCGCCACCGTCTCCACGGCGGCGCGGGTCACGGCGGCGTCGTCCAGCCGGTCGGTGTCCCGCCCCACGATCATGGAGACGGCGCGGCGGGAGGCCGCAAGATCGCCGCTCTCCAGCGCGTCATAGACCTTCATGGTCTCGTCCCGCAGGGACTTGACCGCCAGGATCTGCCAGCACATCACGCTCTCCAGCGCCAGACGCAGCCACGGGCTGACCAGCCCGCACAGCCGCAGCAGCCCCGCCGGGACGGCGGTGGACACGATGACCACCGCGCCCCACAGGATCGCGCCCGCCGCCCGCTCGCCGGCGGGCGTTTTGGGGCAGATGCGCCGCAGCCCTCGCTCCAATGCACTGATACATTTTCCAATCAGCACTACCGGGTGGGGGAAGCCGTGGGGGTCGCCCACCAGAAGGTCTATGCCAAAGCCGATGACCAGTGCCGCCAGCGACCACATCATGTCTGTTCCCCTCCGCCCTGCATCGTAAAAATATAAATGGGGTTCTGCCCGCTCATCAGGTGATAGCCTCCGGCCCTCCTGTCCCGCGCCGCCTGCAGGGATACCACCTCTGTCTCCGCAAAGGGGAACGCCGTCAGGCAGTCCGTCAGCTCGGCGATGGATTCCAGCGAGACCGCCGTGGCCACGATGCGGACACGGGGGTTTCTTGCCAGCAGCAGCGCCACGATCTCCCGCATATTGCCGGCGCTGCCGCCGATAAATACGTGGGTGGGCGCGGGCAGACCGGCACAGGCCTCCGGCGCGCTGCCGCAGACCACCTGTAGGTTCTCCAACGCAAACCGTTCCCGGTTCTGTTCCAGCAGTGCAGCGGCGTCCTCCCGCCGCTCCACGGCGCAGACCTGCCCCTGCTTTGCCTGCAAGGCCATCTCCACCGACACCGAGCCGGTACCGGCGCCGATGTCCCAGCAGACGCTCCGCTCTGTCAGACGCAGCTTGGACAGGCATACCGCCCGCACCTCGCTTTTCGTCATAGGCACCACCGGCAGTCCCTCCGCGCTGCGGAGGAAGGCGTCGTCCGGCAGACCCGGCGTGACCACCGCGTCGGGCCGGGGATTTTCGATGAGCGCCACGCTCAGGGGGGCGTAGACACCCTCTGCCAGCTCCGCCGCCGTGCCGCGCACGAGGCACTCGTCCGGGTAGCCCAGCCGCTGTCCCACAGACACGGCGACGCCGCCCAGACCGCCCGCTGTCAGCGTGCGGCACAGGTCGTTGATGCTGCGCTCACCGCCCACCAGCGCAAAGAGCCGGCTGTTTGCCCGCACCTCCGGCAGAATGTTGCACTGCCGTCCGTGGAGGCTCACCACCCGCACATCCTCGTAGGAGGTTTTGAGGCGGGCGCACAGATAGGACAGCGAGCTCAGACCCGGCAGCACCGCCGTGTCACAGCCCTCCAGCAGCGGCAGCAGCTTTTTGGTGCCGCTGAAAAAGCCGGTGTCGCCGGACATGACCACCGCAAAGCGGCGGTATTCCCGGTGGGTGCGGATAAAGTCCGCAATATCCTGCGGCGCAATGGCGTTATAGGTGGGCTGACCCTGCCGCACCACCGCCTCCAGCATCCGTTTTGCACCGATGAGACAGTCCGCCGTCTCGATGGCCTCGCTGACCTCGTGGGTCATAGCCTCCCGGCTGCCGGGGCCGATGCCGACGATATGCACCCGCGGCCGGACGGTGCAGCCGAACCGCTCACACAGCACGTCCAGCACCGCCGTAAAGGGCAGACCCTCCCGCTGGGGCGGGCGGCCGATGACCACCAGCCCCGCGCCCGCCTTCCGGGCGGCGGATGCCTTGGCGGGAAAGCCGCCGGCCTCGCCGCCGTCCTTGGTCACCATCCACGCGGCGGAGGCAAACCGCAGCGTCGCCAAGTCCATCTCCTCGGAGAAGGGACCCTGCATGGCGATGATGTGGGCGGCCTTCAGCCCCGCCTCCCGGCAGGCCGCCAGCGACGCGTCCATCGGCAGCACACGGGCGTACACCCGCTGGGCAAAATCGGGGATGCTGCTGTACGCCGCCAGCTCCTTGCTGCCGGTGGTCAGCAGGATATTGCCCTGTGTGCGCGTCAAAAACGCCGCGGCAGCCGCCGCATTTTCCACACAGACCACGTCCTCCCTCTGCTGGGAGGACTGCCGCAGCAGGCGCAGATATTCCGTCTTCGTCTCCCGGCAGGCCGTACAGATGCTCCCGGTGATGGAGGTGGCGTAGGGGTGGGTGGCGTCGATCACCAGATCGAACCGGGTCTCTTGCAGCATCCGGATAATGTCCTCCACCGGGATACGCCCCGCCAGAACCGTAACGTTTTCCGCCTCTGGCAGCAGTGTTTCGCCGTACTCTGTGGCCACGCACACCGTGGCCTGTACCGGCTGCCCGGCGAGAAATTCCGCCAGCTCCCGCCCCTCGGTGGTGCCGGCAAATACGCAGATATTACACATTTCGGTATCCTCTGGGGGTGATGAGCTGTCCCGCCACCGTCTTTGCCGCGCTGTTGCCGATAAACACGGTGCAGAACATATCCACCTCCGCCTCCCGCAGCTCTGTCAGCGTCAGGATGCGGCGGCTCTGCCCGTCGCGGCCGATGTTGCGCACGATGCCGCAGAGTCTGTCCTCCGGCAGACGGCGCAGCAGAATGTCGCAGGCGCGCTTTACATGATCCGGTCTGCCGTGGCTGGCCGGGTTATACAGGGCGATGGTCAGATCCGCCGCCGCCGCGCAGTCCAAGCGCTTTTCGATGGTCTCCCACGGCGTCAGACGGTCACTGAGGCTGATGACCGCGAAGTCGTGGGTCAGCGGCGCACCCAGCACCGCTCCGCCGCTGCACGCCGCCGTCAATCCCGGCACCACCTGGATCTCGGGCTCCTGCGATTCGCCCCGCAGTTCATAGACCAGCGCGGCCATGCCGTAGATGCCGCTGTCGCCGGAGCAGACCATGGCGGCGGTCTTGCCGCTGCGCGCCAGCTCCAGCACCAGCCGGCAGCGCTCGGCCTCCCGTGTCATGGGTGTGGAGTGGAACTCCTTGCCGGGATAGCGGTCCCGCACCAGATCCACATAGACGGGGTACCCCACAATGGCGTCGCACGCCTGCAGAGCCTCGTCCGCCCGGATGGTCATATCCTCATATCCGCCGGGGCCGATGCCCACTACAATTACCTTACCCAAAGCGCACCTCCCAATGCTCCGCCGCAACGGCGACGGTCACGCCGTCCCGCGCTGTTTTTTGTACGATCAGTTTCTCGGCGTCCAGCAGCGCCGCCCGCTCGCAGACGTTGTCCACGCCGGTGACAGAGCGGACAAAGTCGGAGGGGGTGAAGTCACCCGCCACGTCCCGCAGCTGCTGCGCCGTGTAAAAATGCACCGGCCAGTTGTTTCTCTCGCAGGCGTCCAGCAGACCCGCCTCGTCCTGCTTCAGGTCGATAGAGTAGACGCCGCGAATGGCTGCCGTGTCCAGACCATTTTCTGCAAACACCGCCCGCACCGCGTTTTCCACCGTTTCGGCGGCGGTGCCCCGGCGGCAGCCTACGCCTACCCGCAGTACCCGCGGGATGAGCCGCAGGGTGCGGGCAAAGGGCGATTTCGTGCGCCAGCCGATGAAAATACCCAGCGGGCCGGTATTCCCGGCAAACGTACCCTCCGGCAGGGGGGAGGGCAGGGGAAACTGGCTGCAAAGGGGGATATCCCCCTCCAGTATCGCCGCCGACACCGCCTTGGCAAGCCCCATGCCGGAGATGGCGCAGCCGTGCCGGGCAGCCCATGCGTCCACGGCGAACTTCCCCCGGACGTCGGTGGCGGTGGTGACCACCGCCGTGGCGTCCAGCTTCTCCGCCAGCGCCGCCGCCAGCGCGTTGGCGCCGCCGATATGGCCGGAGAGCAGGGGGATCACAAACCGCCCCGCCTCGTCGATGCACAGCACCGCCGGGTCGGTCTTTTTGCTCTGCACATAGGGGGCGATCTCCCGCACGGCGATGCCGCAGGCCCCCACGAAGATCAATGCGTCCATGGCGGAAAAGCACGCGCCGTATACCGCCTTGTCCAGCGGCAGGAACTCCGGTTCCTGAAACCGCTCCATGGTGTAGCACACGAACGCTGCCTCCGGGAGCGCTGCCATCACACGCCGCGCCGTGGCGCAGCCGCCCCGGCTGAAGGCAAACAGGGCGGCTCTCATTGCGCCCCCTTGCGGAACTCCGTTGTAAAATCGGGGTGGTACAGCAGGGAGCGGAGATAGTTGTCGCCCAGACAGCTGCCCACCACGATCAGCGAGGTCTTGGTCAGGCCGTTGCCCGTCACCGTCTCGTGGAGCGTGCCCACGGTGCAGCGGAAGATCTTCTCCTCCGGCCACGTGGCCTTATACACCACCGCCACCGGCGTCTCGGCGGCATAGCCACCTGCCAGCAGCTCGGCTTGCAAATGCTCCGTCAGCGAGGTGCTGAGAAACAGCACCATGGTGGCCTGATGGGCGGCCAGAGAGCGGATGGACTCCCGCTCCGGTACCGGCGTGCGGCCGGGAGCGCGGGTGATGATGACGGTTTGGCTCACATCGGGCAGGGTGTACTCCGCCCGCAGAGCCGCCGCCGCGCCGCAGAAGGCGCTGACGCCGGGGCAGACATCGTAGGCGATACCGCGTTTTTCCAGCTCGTCGAACTGCTCCCGCACCGCGCCGTAAATGCTGGAATCCCCTGTGTGCAGGCGCACGGTGGTCTTGCCGGCGGCCTCCGCCTTCTCGATGAGGGCGATGACCTCCTCCAGCGTCAGCTTGGCGCTGTCGTGGATCTCACAGCCGGGCTTGGTATAGCCCAGCACCGCCGGATTCACCAAAGACCCTGCGTAGATCACCACATCGGCCTCACCCAGCAGCTTGGCGCCCCGGACGGTAATAAGGTCGGCAGCGCCGCTGCCCGCTCCCACAAAATGTACCATTGTCAGTCCTCCTTTATCCGGCGCAGCAGTGCCGCTGCGTCCTTTGTCTCACAGAGATAGCCGTATTCCTTGGAGAACAGGATGGCGCCTGCCTCCATATCGCCGCATTTATAGGGCAGCATCGCGTCGATGCGTCCCGCCAGACGGTACAGCACCGCCTCGTAAAGCCCTTGCTCCTGCAAGATCCGCAGGGCATCGTCACAGGTGGCGCAGCAGAGCAGCTCCTCCGCTGCCGCCGCGCCCAGACCCTCTGCGGCGGCACAGGCCGTCAGAATGTCCGTGCGGCAGTCGCCGTAGCGGGAGTGGGTGTTCCACATACCGCCCGCCAGCTTCACCAGCTTGCCGATGTGCCCGATGAGCAGCGCCCCGCGAAAGCCCAGCTCCCGGCACATCTCCAGCGCGTCGCCGATGAAGTTGGAGGTCATCACCGCCGTGGCGGGGTCGATGCCCATGGCGTCCTTGATATAGTCCGCGCCGTAGTTGCCGGGGGCCAGCAGCACATAGTCCGCACCGCTCTCCCGGCGCTGCCGCAGCTCCACATGAATGGTGTCCACCAGCGCCTGCTCGCTCATGGGCTCCACGATCCCCGTGGTGCCTAAGATGGAGATGCCGCCCTCGATGCCCAGCCGGGGGTTGAAGGTCTTTTTCGCCAGCGCCTCCCCCTCCGGGACGGAGATCACCACCCGCAGACCGCCGGTGTAGCCCAGCAGACCGCAGACCTCCTCCACATTTTCCCGGATCATCCGGCGGGGCACGGAGTTGATGGCCGCCGCGCCCACCGGCTGGTCAAGCCCCGGCTTGGTCACACGGCCCACACCCTGTCCGCCGTCGATGACAATGCCCGCGTCCTCCGTTTTCCGCACCTCGGCGTAAACGAGGGTGTCGCGGGTGATATCCGGGTCGTCGCCGCTGTCCTTCCGAATGGCGCAGCGCACGCAGTCCGGGGAGCTGTGGATGTCCTCCACCGCCAGCGTCAGCTCCATACCCTTGGGCGTCAGCAGCCGGATGGTCTCCTTCTTACTGCCGCTCAGCAGCAGCATCCACGCGGCAGCCTTGGCCGCCGCCGCCGCGCAGGAGCCGGTGGTGTAGCCCAGACGGAGCTTTTTCCCGTCCCGCATCACAAATTCCTTCATGGTTACCGCCTGATCTGGTAGAGCATGGCGTTGCAGATGGCCGCCGCCACATTGCTGCCGCCCTTCCGGCCCCGGGCCACGATATAGGGCGCGGCAGCGGCCTCGATGATGCGCTCCTTGCTCTCCACCACGTTCACAAAGCCCACCGGCACGCCGATGATGAGGGCGGGATGGAGCTTGCCGGCCTCCATCAGCGCCTCTAAGGAGAAAAGCGCCGTGGGGGCGTTGCCGATGGCAAAAATGCAGGGCTTTTCCAGTGCCGCCGCCCGCTCCATGGATACGAAGGCGCGGGTCACGCCCCGCTCCTTGGCCTCCGCCGCCACGTCCGCGTCCGACATGAAGCAGTGTACCTCCCCGCCCAGCGAGGCGAGGATGGTCTTGTTGATCCCGGCCTTGGCCATCTGGGTGTCGGTGACGATGTCACAGCCCGCTCGCAGGGCGGCGATGCCCTTTTCCACCGCGTGGTCGGAAAAGGCCAGATTGTCCACATAGTCAAAATCCGCTGTGGTGTGGATGACCCGCTTGATGACCAGCTCGTTTTCCGGGTCCAGCCGCCGGCCGCCCAGCAGTTCGGTGATGATGGCAAAGCTGCGCTTCTCGATATCCATAGGCTTCATCTGTTCCGTCATAGCGTCTCCTTTCTGCAAGCCGCCAAAAAGCGCTGTGCCATGACGGGCTTGGCGTAAAAATGGAAGTGGGGGAAACCCGCGTACAGCGTGTCCGTGGCATACGCACAGCGCCACTGCTTGCCGGAGGGCTTTTCCGCCAGAAAAGCGCCGCCGGGCTGGGGAGTGTCCCAGTGGTGAAATTCGTGCATGGGTACCTGCTCCCCGGCGCGGCACAGGAGGCTGTCCTCCTGCGCCGTGGCGGTAATGTAGCCGAACCGGGTCAGCCTCCCCGTGTCAAAGCAGTCCCCGGGCAGCGCGCCTACCATGGCGTGGCCCGCGATGGACGCTGTAAGGTACATAAAGCCGCCGCACTCGGCGATACAGGGCATTCCCGCGTGTACGGCCTCCCGAATTTGCCTGCGCAGGGCATGGTTTTCCTCCAACTGCGCCGCGTAAAGCTCCGGATAACCGCCGCCCAAATACAGACCCTGTACGCCGTCGGGAAGCCGTTCGTCCGCCAGTGGGCTGAAGGGTATCAGCTCCGCGCCCAGCTGCCGCAGCAGGTCGAGACTGTCCTCGTAGTAAAAGCAGAACGCCCGGTCCCGGGCCACGCCGATACGCACCGGCGCGCCTGCCTCCGGCAGCACCGGCGGCGTAAAGCGAAGGGGCGGCGCGGCAGCCGCGATTTCCAGCAGGGCGGCTATGTCCAGCGTTTTTTCCGCCTCGGCCGCCAGCCTGCACAGCTTCTCCTGCAGGTCGGCTACCTCGTCCGCCGTGACGAGCCCCAAATGGCGGCTCTCCAGCGCGCACGCCGGCAGACGGGGCAGGTAGCCGCAGGCGCGGACGCCCAGACGGTTTTCCAGCTCCCGCGCCAGCGGGCCATAGCTCATGGCGTTGCACCCGTTGAGGATGACGCCCCGGATGCCGCTGTCCGGCGCGAAGCGGAGAAAGCCCTGCACCGCTGCCAGAACCGACAGCGCCGCGCCCCGGGCGTTGACCACCAGCACCACGGGGCTTTCGGTCGCCCGCGCCGCCTCGTAGGTACTGGCGCGGGTGGAGGTGAGGCCCAGACCGTCATAATAGCCCATGACGCCCTCGATCACCGCAATATCACAATCCTGATTGTTGTGCGCCAGCAGGTAGCGCATGGTGTCGCGGTCAAAAAAGAACGGGTCGAGGTTAGAGCTTTTCGCACCGATGACCCGGCTGTGGAACATGGGGTCGATGTAATCCGGGCCGCATTTCGCCGCCCCTACCCGCAGACCCCGCGCTACCAGCGCCTGCAAAACGGCGCAGGTGACGGTGGTCTTGCCGCAGCCGCTGTTGGTACCGGCCAGCACCAGCCGGGGGACTTTTTGCTCCATAGCGCCCTCTCAATCCGCCACGATGGTGGCAAAATAGCTGACCTCCTCCGGCAACTGCCGCAGGTCGGTGCAGACCTGCTCTGTTTCCAGCCCGCAGTCCGCCACCATCCCGGCGTTTGCCGCCATACCGCGGCGCTCCAGCGCCGCCGCCGTCTCGTGGATGGACTTGCCGGATTTCATGATGACCTTCGTCCCCGGCAGCGCCAGCGCACTGTCCAGCTCGGCACTGCCCGGCAGGATGTGGAGGGGCTCCTCCATGCGGGTCAAGCTTCGCCCCAGCCGCGCCGCCACGGCGCAGAAGCTGGTGACGCCGGGACACATCACCGTTTCAAACCCGTCAGCGCGGATGCGCTCCAGCATATAGTACGCCGTGGCGTACACGGATACGTCACCCAGATTCACCATGGCCACGTCCCGTCCCGCCGACAGCACCGCCTCGATAGCGGCTGCCGCCGTGCGGTAGCTGTCCTTTCGTACCACCTCGTCACGCGCCATGGTGAAGTCCAGCGGCAAGATGGTCTTGCCCTGCATATCCACGGCACCGGCGGCGATGTCCAGCGCCAGCATCCGCCCGGACTTCACCCGGGGAGCCGCTATAACGTCACACGCCTCCAGCACCCGGCAGGCCTGCCGGGTCAGCAGCTCCGGGTCGCCGGGGCCCACGCTGACGGCGTAAAAAACACCCTGTTTTTTCATGTCGGTACTCCTTACGGCACAAATTCCAGACTATCGAAGCAGGGGTCGTACTTCCCGTGCTCCATCTGGTACAGCTTTGCGATATACGCCCGCGTAAAGATCTCCTCCGGCGGGCCGATGCGGTCGATCCGGTCGCCCGCCACGCACACCACGGTGTCGGAGATGCGCTCCGCCAGCTCCAGCTCGTGGAGCGACAGCAGCACCGCCAGATCATTCTCCCGCACCATGCGCTTGAGCACCGTCAAAAGCTCCAGCTTGTAGCGGATGTCCAGAAAGCTGGTGGGCTCGTCCAGCACGATGATCTCCGGCTCCTGACACAGCGCCCGCGCCAAGAGGATGCGCTGGCGCTGCCCATCACTGATGGCGGAGAAGGGGCGGTCGGCAAACGCCATGCCGCCTACCTGCTCCAGAGAGCGCTCCACGATAGCCTGATCCTCCGGCTGCAAAATGCCCAGCCGCCCCGTATAGGGGTAGCGGCCGCTGCTCACCACATCCCGGCAGGTCATCAGCTCCGGCTCCATCCGGGCCGTCATCAAAATGGCCATGCGCCGGGCGATCTCGTTTCGGCTGCGATTCTCCATGGCCTTGCCGTCCAGAAATACCGTGCCGGACACCTTGGAGAGCTGGCCGATAATGGTTTTCAATATAGTGGATTTTCCCGACCCGTTGGGGCCGATGAGCGTCACGATCTTGCCCCGCTGCACATGGAGGGCGACATCTTCGATGAGCGGCTTGCCGTGGTAGCCCACGGACAGGTCTTTTGTCTCCAGATATGCTGCCATACTCACGCCGCCTTTCTGTGGATCATCATGTAGATGACGATGGGTGCGCCGAACACCGCCGTGACGGAGCTGATGCTCACCTCCGTGGGGGCGAAGGCGGTACGGGCGATGAGGTCGCAGAACAGGCAGAACACACCGCCGCCCAGAAAGCACGCCGGGATCATGACGAGGGGCTCCGCCGACTTAAAGAGGGATTTCATCAAATGCGGCACGGCGATGCCCACAAAGGAGATGGGGCCGGCAAAAGCCGTGACGCAGGCGGACAGCACGCTGGACAGCAGGATCAGCGCCGTCCGGAACGCCCGCAGCGGCACGCCCATGTTCTGGGCGTAGACCTCGCCCAGCTGGTACGCCCGGATGGGCTTGGACAGCAGGAAGGTCAGCAGCAGCGTGACGCCGCAGACGCCGGCCATGGTCTTTACATTCTCCCAGCTCATGCCGGAGAAGGAGCCCAGCGACCAGTTGTGCAGGTTCACGATGCTGGAATCGTCGGCAAAGGTCACGAGGAAATCCGTCAGCGCCGAGCAGATGTAGCCGATCATCACGCCGCAGACCACCAGCAGGCTCATGCGCTTGACCCTTTGAGAGATCAGCAGTACGAAGCCCATGGACACCATGGCACCCACGAACGCCGCCGCGATGAGGATGGCGGAGGAGGTGGTCTTGCCCCGGCTCAGCAGCACCAGCATGGCCACGCATACCGTCATCTTTGCGCCGGAGGAGATACCCAGCACGAAGGGGCCGGCAATGGGGTTGTGGAAAAAGGTTTGCAGCAGATAGCCGGACAGGGACAGCGCCCCACCCAAAATCAGCGCCGACAGAAGCCGGGGCAGACGGATCTTTACGATGATCTGGCTCTGTGTAAAGCCTACATCGCCGCCCAGCAGGATCCGCCATATATCAGACGCGGAAAGAGAGACGCTTCCCGCGAATATGTTCCAGAGTATAAATACAAACAAAAGCAGGAGGAGCAGCCAAAAGCCTCCCCAGATGCGAAGTGTTCGGGTCCTCTTCATGCCGCTCCTCCTTATAGTGTAATGATGTAAAAAATGCTCACTTCATCCGTGTCAGGAAGTGAAACGCCGTGTCCGGCGCGTCGTTCAACGCGTGGTTGACGTCCAGAATGAGGTCGCTCAGCTCCAGCGACTCCTGATAGAAGTTTTTGGTCAGGCACCAAACGTCGCCGCTCTTGACCGCCTTGAAGTCGGCCAGCAGCGGGTCCAGCGCCACCAATTCGTCCAGCGAGTGCAGCTCGCCGTCGATGATGCTGTTGTAGATCAGCACGTCGGCGTCCACCGCACCGTGGTAAAAGGATTCCATCTGAATATTGATGGTGGACTGGGCGTTGTCCTCCGCCGACTCGTCGAAGGAGACATAGTCGCCGCCGGCGATGGCGACGCACTTCGCCACATAGTCCGTGGACTTGCGGACATTCACCGCGCCGCTGCTGGTGATGTAGAAGAACGCCACGGTCTTGTCTGTGGGCTGCTGCTCCAGCACAGCCGCCATGCTGTCCATCTTTGCGTTGAACAGCGCCTCGGCCTCGTCCTCCTTGTCCAGCAGCGCCGCGTACAGCTTGATCCACTCCATCCGGCCCATGGGCAGGGTCTCGTAGCTGGAGGTCTCCACCAACACGGGGATACCCAGCCGCTCCAGCTGCTCCAGCACTGCCGGGGAGTGGTAGATCATGGTGTTTTCCACCGCCAGATCGCAGCCCTGGGACAGGATCAGCTCATAGTCCGGCTCGGAATACTTGCCGGCGTAGGTCATTGCCCCGCTGTCCATGGCGTCCTTGGCGCTCTGGATGTACCAGTCCGCCTGCTTTTTACCGCTGAGGGTGATGCACCCGACGGCGTCCAGCTTGTCGAAGTAGTCCATGGCGGCGGCCGCCACCAAATAGAGCTGATCCAGCGGCTGCTGCAAAACGGTGACGCCGGCGGGTACGCCCTCCGGTACCGCCGCGCCCTCCGCCACCAGCAGGTATACCCGGTCGTCGTGGATGGTGATACGCTTGTAGCTGTCACCGGCGTACTCCACGGTGAACTGCTGGGCGTAACGCAGGGGCATGGTGCGGTCAAAGACCAGCTCGTTCCACGACACGGCGGCGGTTTGTCCGTCTGCCTTGGCGGGGGCGTCAGCCGCGCCGCAGGCGCAGAGGGACAAGACCATCAGTGCCGCCAGCAGCCCGGCGAGAAAACGCCTCACTGGGCGGCCTCCACGGCGGTGGAGGAATCAAAGGTCAGGGTGTACTCGATCTCGTGGGGAGTGCTCATGGCGGTGGTGTCGCCGATCACCGTCAGCGGGGTATCCAGCGCCCGGACGGGGATCTCGAAGGTGGAGCCGCCCTCGGTGGTGAGGACGTCATAGCGCTGGCCGTCCACCAGCATATAGTCGTACTTCTGGCTGCTCCACACGATGGTGGCGGTGGCAGCGCCGTTCTCTACCTTCAGGGTGCAGGGGGTCAGCACATGGGACTTGCCGGAGCCGCCCTCGAAGCCTACCTCGATGGTGTAGGTGCCGTCCGCCAGCGCGATGGCGGCAGCGTCGTCGCCGCTCTCCTCCTTCAGCACGGGGTTGGAGACGGAGACCTTGTGGTCATACCACACGCCCTTCTTGCCGATGAGGGCCACGTCGAACTCCTCGTCCAGCGCGGGCACGGGGATATCAAAGCCGTTGACCGTCTCGGCCAGACCGTCGGGATAGGTGACAGTGTCCTTGGTGGGCTGCAGCAGCACGGCGCCGTCCTTCTGGGCGTCCTCCTTCAGACCGGGGAACAGGTTGACGATGCTGGTGGAGGCGAGGCTGACGTGGATGGTCATCTGGCCGTCCTTCACGGTCAGCACACCCTTGCCGTCGCAGGTCTCATTGGCGTGGAACATACTGCTGTCGGTGTTGAAGTCGGCGGTGTACACGCCGTCCGCCAGTGCGGGCTGGTCGGGCTCATCATTGCCGGGGGCGTCGGTCTGCTGCTGCCCGCAGCCAACCAGCAGCGCCGTCATCATCAGAGCGGCCAGCAGAAACGAAAGAATTTTTTTCATGGTAAAGTCCTCCTTGCTCTGAAAAAGGCTCCGAGGCGATGGTGTACCGCCCCGGAGCCCGTTCAGTCCTTGTTACGCGATGGCGTCGATAGCAGCCTTGGTGTGGGCCACATAGAGGGCCTGCACGTCCGCGATACGGCCCAGACCGGAGATCTGGCAGTTCACGGTGAAGCCGGCGGCCTCAAACATGGTCTTCCAGGAATCGTCGTCTGCACCGGCCATGTCGTTGTTGGCGTGGTCGCCAGCCACGACCATCAGGGGACGCAGCACCACGGTGGTGTAGCCGGCGTTCTTGACGGCCTCGATCACGGCCTCGCAGGAGGTCTCCTCGGGCTCGCCCTCCACGGTGCCGATGAACACGTTCTCATAGCCCAGCTTTTCCATCTGGGTAGCCATCTGGCTGTAGGTGACCTTGGCCACATGAGCCGTACCGTGGCCCATCAGCACATAGGCGACACCGGCCTCCTTGGCGGCAGCGGTGGTCTCATAGCCGCTCTCCTCGAGAGCAGCGGCCACAACGGCCTTGGCGACGGCCTCCTTGTCGGCGTTGATGACGGTGGCATCGTTGCCCACCTCGCCCAGCATGGGCTCGGCGATCTCAACGGAGTCAAACTGGTCGCGAACCTTGTCGATGGCGGCGCACATCTCGTCGTACTCAGCACCGTGCATCAGGTGGGTGGGCTGGACGACCAGCTGCTTCACACCGTTGGCGATAGCGCGCTCCAGAGCCTGCTCCATGTTGTCGATCTTCTCGCCGTCACGGGCCTGGATGTGGTTGATGATGATCTGAGCGGTGAAGGCGCGGCGCACGGACCAATCGGGGTTGGCCTCCTGCAGGGCATCCTCGATGCTCTTGATGTCGGCTACGCGGCTGTCGTTGAAGGAAGTGCCGAAGGACACCACCAGCAGCTCCTTCTCACCGATCTCGTCCTGGTTGCGGGGATCGTCCTTGGAGGCGTCGCCGGTGTCCAGACCAAAGTAATCGGGGCTGGCCTCCTCGCCCTCCACCAGCGCCTTCTGGGCGTCGGTCAGGGCGTCCCAAGCGGCCTTGGCAGCCTCGCACTGGGCGTCGGTCTCCTCGGTGCGCTCCTGTACGTAGATGGCGTCGATCAGGGCGGCGACCTTGTCGGCGGCGGCCTTGTCGGTCTCCTCGGTGTTTACGTCGTTGTTGTCATTGTTGTCGGCAGCGTTGTCCTTGTTGCCGCAGGCGGTCAGCATGCTCATCAGCATCACAGCCGCCATCAGAAAAGCAAGTGTTTTCTTCATGGGGTGATCTACCTCTTTCCAAATATTTGTTCTGAAAGAAATATAAAAGCGGCTGTGTCTCACACAGCCGCCCTCGGTGCTTCTTACCACATATACATCCGCGCGGTGACCCGCGGCGGATCATAAGTTCGTAGGAAAACCAACCCGTTGGCAGCAGGTTTGAGATTCCACACAGAGGCAGGTCTCCTGACTTCGTTCATCGCGGCGTTGCCCTTCCCGGTTTCCCAGTGGTTCGCAAGACCGCTCCCGTACACAGTGACTGCATCGTTCCGGATTCGCACCGGATTCCCTTTTCATCTGCTTTTGAGCAGACACCTCTGTGCTACAACTTTATATTTTTTCAGACGGACTGATTATATCACACTTTGTCGAATTGTCAATGTGACCTTCTTTGGGCATTAAGAAAGAAAAAATGCCGGAAACCATGGCGGTTTCCGGCATTTTGCAGGTAAACGGTATAAACTCAGCGCTTGGAGAACTGAGGTGCGCGGCGGGCTGCCTTCAGACCGTACTTCTTGCGCTCCTTCATACGAGGATCGCGGGTCAGGAAGCCAGCCTTCTTCAGGATGGCGCGGTACTCGGGGTTCACCAGCAGCAGGGCGCGGCTGATGCCGTGGCGCAGAGCGCCGGCCTGACCGGACACACCGCCGCCCTCGACGGTGGCAACGATGTCCACCTTGCCCAGGGTGTTGGTGGCGTTCAGGGGCTGACGGACTACCATCTTCAGAGTCTCCAGACCGAAGTACTCGTCGATGTCGCGGCCGTTGATGGTGATGGAGCCGGTGCCGTTCTCAAACAGATGCACGCGGGCCACGGAGGACTTGCGGCGGCCAGTGCCGTACTTGTAGGGGTTCTTGGACTGATACATTCTCTTTTTCCTCCTTACTTGACCAGCTCGGGCTTCTGAGCGGCATGATCATGCTGCTCGCCGGCATAGATGTGCAGACGCTTCAGAGAGTCCTTGGTGACGATGTTGCGGGGCATCATGCCGCGGACGGCCACGCGCATGGCCAGCTCGGGCTTGTCCTGCATCAGGATGCGGTACTTGGTCTCCTTCAGACCGCCCACCCAGCCGGAGTGGGTGCGATAGTACTTCTGCTCCATCTTGTTGCCGGTCAGGACGGCCTTGCCAGCGTTGATGACGATGACGTTGTCGCCGCAGTCGGCATGGGGGGTATAGGTGACTTTGCCCTTACCGCGCAGCAGGTCGGCCACGATGACGGCGGTCTTGCCCAGGGGCTTGCCGGCGGCGTCAACGACGTACCACTTGCGCTCGATGTTGGCCTTGTTTGCCATGAAAGTGGACATGGTTTTCTTCCTCCAATTTATAATAATGTATGCTTTACATTTCCGTGTGCCCTTGCTAAAATCGGGACAGAGAAAGCGCACTGAACGCGCAAGCATATTTATAGCATAGCGCGGCGGGATTGTCAACATCAATTTCGTTTACGGCAATAACATCTGGCATTTTCTTTGATTATCTCTCGTTATCTCTCGTTTTCTCAAAACGCAAATTTATTTTTACGGGGAGGAACACCGTATGCAGCATATATTGGGGCTTGTCCGCCGCTGCGTGGAGGACTACAACATGATCGAGGCAGGGGAGACGGTGGCGGTAGGCGTGTCCGGCGGCAAGGACAGCCTGCTGACGCTGACGGCGCTGGCGCGTCTGCGGGCGTTTTACCCCAAGCCCTTTCAGGTGCAGGCCATCACGCTGGAGACGGGGATGCCGGGCATGGATTTTGCGCCCATCGCAGACTACTGCGCGGCGCTGGACGTGCCGTATATCCGCATTGCCGTACCGGTGTACGACATCGTGTTTCAGGAGCGGCAGGAGAAAAACCCCTGCTCCCTGTGCGCCAAGCTGCGGCGGGGCAGCCTGCACACGGCGCTGACGGAGCGGGGCATCCGCAAGATCGCACTGGGTCACCACTACGACGACGCGGTGGAGACGCTTTTGATGAACCTGCTGTTTGAGGGACGCATCGGCTGCTTCCAGCCGGTGACGTATCTGGACCGGACGGACATCACCCAGATCCGCCCGCTGCTGTACTGTCAGGAGGAGGACATCCGGCGGGTGGCGGCGAGGCTCCGGCTGCCGGTGGTACAGAACACCTGTCCCATGGACGGACACAGCCGCCGGCAGGAGGTGAAGGAGCTGCTTGTGGAGCTGGAGCAGCGGTATCCCGACCTGAAAAAGAAGATCTTCGGCGCGGTGCAGCGTTACCCGCTGTACGGCTGGGATCTGACAAGGGAGGAGCGTTGACGGCGCACCCGCCGAGACAAAAGCACCCCCCGCACCACGCCTTCTGTACCCGAGGACGGCGATGCGGAGGATGCAGTGGGCGGGCGACCGGCGGGGCTACACCAGCACCCATTTCAATAAGAGCAGCAGGCCCAGACCCGGCACGCCCAGCACGCCGATGGTCAGGGCGTTGAACAGATTCAGACCCAGCGACAGACCGGTGAGGCCGGTGGTCATGTTCAGCAGCCACAGGGCGCAGAAGCCCAGCGCACTGTTGATAAGTACCCGCAGCGCCAGCTTCAACGGCTGGCGCAGCAGACGCAGGCAGGCTGCCAGCAGAAACAGCAGCACAAGACCCAGCGCACATTTTTCTACGAGCGACATACAGGTCCTCCCTTCATGGCATCGGCGGCGACGCAGGGTGCGTCCGGCTCCTCCGATACGGCGGCGGCAGCGGCGGCCTGCACCGGCTGGGCGCGGGGTACGGCGGAGGGGACTGCCTCGCCGCTGAGCTCCTTGATCCGCCGCAGCAGGTAGTTGCAGCGGGACTTCAGGGCGCTGATCTCATAGATGCTGGCTTCGATCAATTCGGAGTCGCAGACGCAGTTGAAGCGGGTGTAGGCGTCCTTCAGGGCATCGTTGGTGCGGAGAAGCTCCTGCTTCAATTCCTGGAGCGCGGGGTCAATGGTGGGTCGTTTGGCCATGGTGATTCCTCCCGTCATGTACAGTGTACGGATAGTTTGGACAAATATGACCGGCGTTAGTCAGGGGCGACACCGTTCCCCCGGAAAGGACAGAGATGGAGCATCAGGACTATATGGAGCAGGCACTGGCGCTGGCGCGGGAGGCGGCGGCGCACGGCGAGGTGCCGGTGGGCTGCGTCATCGTGCATCGGGGACAGATCATCGGACGGGGCCGGAACCGGCGGGAGGAGAAGCAGGCCGTGTACTCCCACGCGGAGATGGAGGCCATGGCGGAGGCCAACGAAGCCCTTGGCTCGTGGCGGCTGGAGGACTGCGACCTCTATGTGACGCTGGAGCCGTGTCCCATGTGCGCGGGGGCGATCCTCAACGCCCGGATAGCCCGGGTGTTCTACGGGGCGCGGGACGCGGCCATGGGCGCCTGCGGCGGCGTGCTGAACCTGTTCATGGAGAATTTCCCCCACCATCCCCAGCTGGTGGGCGGCATCTGCGCGGAGGAGAGCCGCGCCCTGCTGTCATCGTTCTTTGCGAGGATGCGGGAAAAATAGGATACGATACCGGAACGCGGCAGGGTGAGACGGCACCCAGCCGCGTTTTTGCATACGCCGGACAGGCCGTTCATAGACTGGTGCGGGAGGTGATGGTATGCGGCGATCTATGGCGGCGGCGCTGGTGCTGACGGTGCTGCTGTTCGGCGGCGCGTATCTGGCGGCGGGAAAGACCCCGGCGCAGGAGATGGTGCCTGACGGCGCGGCGCAGGAGCAGTCCCCGCAGGGACAGCGGGACAGCGGCGTGGAGCTGGCGGTGCAGAACGGCGACGCGGTGGAGACCATGGCGCTGGATGTGTATTTGCAGGGGGTGGTGCGGGGCGAGATGCCCGCCAGCTTCGAGCAGGAGGCACTGAAGGCGCAGGCGGCGGCAGAGCGCACCTATGTGTACTACCAGCTGGCGGCGGGGCGGAAGGAGGCCCATCCCCAGGCGGATGTGTGTACCGACCCGGCCTGCTGCAATGCGTGGCTGTCGGAGGAGGCGGCGCGGGAGAAGTGGGGCGGCGACTTCAACGGCTGGGAGCGCCGCATCGAGGAGGCGGTGGCGGCCACGGACGGGCAGGTGGCGCTGTATGACGGCCAGCCCATTCTGGCGGTGTTCCACTCCTCCTCCGCCGGGAAGACGGCGGGGGCGGGCGACGTGTGGAGCGGCGATGTTCCCTATCTGCGGAGCGTGGACAGCCCGGAGGGGGAGGAGACGGTGCCAAACTACTACAGCGCGGCGGCGTTCTCCGCGGCGGAGGCCAAGTCCCTGCTGGCCAAGGCCCACCCGGAGCTGACACTCAGCGGCGGGCCGGACCGGTGGTTCGGCGCGGTGGAGCGGGACGACTCCGGCCGGGTCAGGACGGTGGAGGTGTGCGGCACAGCCCTGCGGGGCGTGGAGCTGCGGCGCATTTTCGCCCTGCGCTCGGCGTGCTTCACCATCGACGCGTCGGCGGACGAGGTGACGTTCCGCGTCACCGGCTACGGCCACGGCGTGGGCATGAGCCAGTACGGCGCCAACGAGCTGGCACGGCAGGGGAAAACGTGGCAGGAGATCCTGACATGGTACTACGCGGATGTGACCGTGGGGCCGGCGCCGGAGACTGTACAAACGGCGGAAAGTGTGGTAAACTGAATCAGGTATGCCGCGCAAGTTTACAAAACGTTCAGGAAAAATGAAGGCTGCCCGGTATAATGATAGGTAAAAATATACCGTGAGGAGGAGACGCCATGGCACGGAACATTCTGGTGGTGGAGGATGACCGCAACATATCGGAGCTGATCCGTATGTATCTGGAAAAAGAAGGCTTCGAGGTGCGGCTGGCCTACGACGGCGGCAAGGCCGTGGAGGAGTACGATAAGCAGGCGCCGGACATGGTGCTGCTGGATATCATGCTGCCCGTGATGGACGGCTGGGCGGTGTGCGCCCACATCCGGGAGAAGGGCAAGACCCCCATTATCATGCTGACGGCCAAGAGCGACGTGGGCGACCGTATCACCGGCCTGGAGATGGGCGCCGACGACTATCTGGTCAAGCCCTTTGAGATGAAGGAGCTGATGGCGCGCATCAACGCGGTGCTGCGCCGCAGCGAGATCCCTGACGACACCAAGAAGAAGCTGGTGTTCGACAAGCTGGAGATCAATCTGGACAGCTACGAGCTGCTGGTGGACGGCAAGAAGGTGGACACGCCCCCCAAGGAGCTGGAGCTTTTGTACCATCTGGCGGCCACACCCAACCGGGTCTACACCCGCAACCAGCTGCTGGACGAGGTGTGGGGCTTCGACTACTTCGGCGACAGCCGTACCGTGGACGTCCACATCAAGCGCCTGCGGGAGAAGATCGAGAACGTCTCCGACCAGTGGGAGCTGAAAACCGTGTGGGGCGTGGGCTATAAGTTTGAAGTGAAGTAACGCCATGCGGGAGAAGATGAAACGTGCCATGGGCAGCCTGTACTGGCGGCAGTTCATGCTCAGCGCCGGTATGGTGCTGCTGACCATGGTGCTGCTGGGCGTGTCGTTCTATGCCCTGAGCTACAACTACACCGTGTCCGAAAAGCGCGGCGAGATGCGGGACCGGGCCAACCTGATCGCCCAGCTGTCGGTGACGTATCTGGTGAGCAGCGGCGAGACGGAGACCACCCAGGAGGACGCGCTGCGGGCGCTGGCCGGCGTGGCGTCCCAGATGACGGATGTGGACTTCCTCATCTGCAACAAGGCGGGCGATGTGCTGCTGACCTCCGACGCGGGACTGGTGGGCATGTCCATCCGGGTGCCGGAGGAGATCGTGGACAAGACCCTCTCCGACGGCGGCTACGAGGGCCGCAGCACCGTGGGCGTCTACGAGCAGAAGAAGTTCGCGGTGAGCGTCCCCATGACCAATGAGACCGGGAAGGTGCTGGGACTTGTGCTGGCCGTCATGGACAGCTCGTCACTGATGGAGATGTGGCGGTCGTTTATCGGCCTGTTCTTCATGCTCAGCGCCATCATCCTGCTGGTGGCGTTCGTGGCAAGCTCCGTCACCTCCATGAAGCAGATACGCCCCATCACGGAGATGGTGCAGGCCACCCGCGCCTATGCCGACGGCAACTTTGACGTGCGGATGCAGGAGGCCGGCAGCGGCGAGATCGGCGAGCTTTCCACAGCGTTCAACGCCATGGCGGATTCCTTGCAGGAGACGGAGCGGCAGCGGCGTGACTTCATCGCCAACGTGTCCCATGAGCTGAAGACGCCTATGACCACCATCGCCGGCTACACCGACGGCATTCTGGACGGCACCATCCCGCCGGAGAAGGAGCGTCAGTACTTGCAGATCATCTCCGACGAGAGCCGGCGGCTCAGCCGTCTTGTCCGGCGGATGCTGGACATCTCCCAGATCCAGAATCAGGAGATGAGGAAGGAGGAGTTCGACCTGTGCGAATCCGCCCGTATCGCCCTGCTGTCCATGGAGCAGAAGATCATGAGCCGTGGGCTGGACGTGGATGCGGAGATCCCGGAGGACTCCGTGATGGTGCAGGGCGACCGCGACCTCATCACGCAGGTGATGTATAACCTGCTGGAGAACGCCGCCAAATTCGCCGCCCCGTCGTCCACCCTGTATCTGGGGCTGACCGTCAACGGGGAGAAGGCCTATGTCACCGTGCGGAATCAGGGGCAGACCATCCCCGCCGAGGAGATCCCGCTGCTGTTCGAGCGGTTCCATAAATCGGACAAGTCCCGCAGCGAGGATAAGGACGGCTACGGACTGGGGCTGTATGTGGTCAAGACCATTCTGGCCCAGCACAAGGAGAAGATCACCGTTACCAGTGAAAACGGCGTGACCGCCTTTACCTTTACCATGCAGATGGCCCGCTGAGGCCGGAGGATATACCGTATGCAGGAAGAAAACAGAGAAAAACGGATAGAGGAGCCGCAGGAGGTCGTCAGCTGGTATGTGCAGCCCAACGACCGCGAGGTGGTGGATTGCTATGTACAGCCCCGCCCCATGCCGGTGGGCGCTGCTTCCATGCAGCCGCCTGCCGCACCGAAAAAATCGGGGAAAAAGGGACTGCGGATATTCCTGATCGCCGTGGGCGTGCTGCTGGCGGTCATCGTGGCGGCGATAGTCGTCAGCAGTCTGACAGGCGGCGGCACGCCGCCCGCCGATGGTGACGGCAGCGGTGCAGGCAGCGAGAGCGGCGACGCCAGCAGCATCGTGGACATTTTCCGGACGGAAAAGACCACCATTCCCCGGATGCAGGGGGAGGCGGGCGTGTCCATGACCTGCACGGCGCATTCCGGCGAGAAGCTGAGCATTCAGGACGTATACGCGAAGGTGAATCCCTCCACCGTACTGGTGGTGGCCGATGGGGGCAAGAGCGCCAGCATCGGCACCGGCGTCATCATGACGTCCGATGGATATATCATCACCAATGCCCATGTCATCTCCGGCGGCAAGAACTGCTGGATCGCGCTGGATACCGGCCGCACCTACGATGTGAGGCTGGTGGGCTACGACGAGGATCAGGATCTGGCGGTGCTGAAGGCGGTAGACGCCGAGGATCTGCCGGTGGCGGAGTTCGGCGACAGCGGACAGTGCCAGGTGGGCGATACGGCGTATGCCATCGGCAACCCGCTGGGCGTGGAGCTGCGTGGTACGCTGACCAACGGCATCATCTCCGCCATCAACCGGGATGTGCAGGTGGAGGGGCGCGTGATGACACTGCTTCAGACCACGGCGGCGCTGAACAACGGCAACTCCGGAGGCCCGCTCATCAACGAGTACGGGCAGGTCATCGGGATCAATACCCTGAAGATGAGCAGCACCGGCGGCGAGACGGATGCCACCGTGGAGGGGCTGGGCTTTGCCCTGCCCAGCAGCGATGTGTGCTTTGTGGTCAACGACCTCATCGCCACCGGCCGCTTCCGGGGCATCCCCACGCTGGGCGTGACGGTGACCAACAGTTTGGACAACGGCGGGCAGGTGGTGGTCTACACCGTGGAGGACGGCTACGGCGCTGCGGAGGCGGGCATTCAGCCCGGCGATGTGCTGCTGAAGGCGGACGGCCAGACACTGCACCAGATCAGCGACCTGATGACGGTGCGCCGCACCCATCTGGTGGACGACACCATGACGCTGACCGTTCTGCGGGACGGGCGGATGTTCGATGTGGAGGTCCCCCTGTACGCCAACAAGGGTTAACACAACAAAAAAGGGAGGAAAGGCTTATGCCTTTCCTCCCTTTTTTGTTTGCAGCAGCAGGCTGGCGGCGGCCAGCAGCAGATAGACGCCGAAGGGACGGCGCAGCAGGGATACGTCCACAGCGGTGGCGGCCAGCGCACCGGCGGCGGCTGCCGCCGTGCCCCACGGGGCGGCAGTGCGGAGGACGGCGCGCTCCAAGAGGCCGTTTTTCCGGTGGTACAGCAGCCCCATGGCGGCGGTGGGCAGGAAGTACAGCAGGTTGATGGCCATGGCGTCGGCCTGCTCCACGCCGAGGAACAGCGTCATCAGAAGCAACAGCAGCGTGCCGCCGCCCACGCCCCATGCCGACAGGATGCCGGTGCAGAAGCCCGCCAGCACCGGCAGGAGCCACGCCTTCACAGGAGGTACCGGACGCCGCCGTACACCAGAAAGGCGGCGAAGAGATACCGCAGCCACGGGGCGGGTACCCGGGGAAACAGCCTGCCGCCCACAAAGCCGCCTGCCAGCCCGCCCAGCAGATAGGGCAGGGCCTGCATGAAGTCAAAGGGCGTGCGCAGCAGATAGACGGCGGCGGATACCACGCAGAAGGGCAGGATCACCGCCACGCAGGTGGCGAAGGCCCTCTTCTCCTCTATATGGCACCAGCGGGTGAGAAGGGGCAGCAGCACCATGCCGCCGCCTCCGCCGAAGCAGCCGTTGGCAGCGCCGGCCAGTATACCGGCTACGGCGTATTTTGCGGATGCGGACATCCAGTGTCACCTCCCTGCGTGGTATGTACTCCGTGTGGGTCGGCACACGGAGGGACAGACGGACTCCGGGAAAGCGGAGACGGCCTGTCAGCACGCGGGGCGCGTTACCGGCACTTCTGGTAGCTCTGGCAGTCGGTACACTGATCCATGGAGGGGTTTGCTTCGTGGGTACCCACCTGAATGGCGTTCAGGCCGCAGTGATCCACGTCCTTGCAGTGGTGGGCGCAGTTGGTAACGGTACACTTGATGGAAGAATTGGGGGTGCAGCTGCACCCGTCGTTGGTACAAGCGCGATTCATGGCGTTTCCTCCCGTAAAAGAAAAATAGAGTCAGGCCAAACGACCCGACTCTATCTTGCCCGGAAACAGCGGCGCTATGCCGCGCAAACGCACAATTTTTTCAAATGCCCAGCAGCCACGATGCGAAGCGGAAGTAGATCAGCAGGCTGGTGGCGTCCACGATGGTGGAGATAAAGGGGCTTGCCATCACGGCGGGGTCCAACCCTATCTTTTCCGCCAGCAGCGGCAGGGAGCAGCCCACGCACTTGGCGAAGATCACCACAAACAGGATGGTGGTGCATACCACGAGGCATACCATGGGCGTGACCTCCGCGTTGCCCAGCAGCAGGCGGTCTACCACCAGCATTTTGACAAAGTTGGCGCCGGCCAGACACAGGCCGCACAGCAGGGAGACGCGCAGCTCCTTCCACAGGACCTTCAGCACGTCGGAAAAGTCCACCTCGTCCAGACTGAGGGCGCGGATCACGGCGACGGAGGCCTGGGTGCCGGAGTTACCGCCGGTACCGGACAGCATGGGGATATAGGCATTCAGCACCAGACAGGCGGCCAGTGCGCTTTCATAGTGGTTCAGGATCATGCCGGTAAACGTGGCAGACAGCATCAGGATCATCAGCCACGGCAGACGGGACTTCCATGTGGCGAGCACGCCGGTGCGGAGATAGGGCTTGTCCGAGGGAAGCATGGCGGCCATCTTCTCGAAGTCCTCCGTGGTCTCCTCCTCGATGACGTCCATGGCGTCGTCCACGGTGACGATACCCACCAGACGGTTCTCCATGTCCACGATGGGCAGCGCCAGAAAGCTGTATTTATTCAGGGCCTGCGCCACGTCCTCCTTGTCGTCCATGGTGCGCGCCCACACCACATCGGGGTCCATGATGTCCTCGATGATGTCGTCCTCGTTGGCCAGCAGCAGGTCGCGGACGGACAGCACGCCCAGAAGGCGCCGGGTGGGGTCGGTGACGTACAGGATGTTGATGGTCTCCAGCTCGCCGCCGATGCGGCGGATGCGCTTGAAGGCGTCCTCCACCGTCATGTCCTTTTTCAGAGACAGGAACTCCATGTTCATGATGGAGCCGGCGGAATCCTCCGGATATTTCAGGATCTCGTTGATGGACTTGCGCATCTCCGGCGTGGCCTTATCCAGAATGCGGATGACCACGCTGGCGGGCATCTCCTCCACGATGTCCACGGCATCGTCCAGATACAGCTCGTCCAGCACCTCCTTCAGCTCGGTGTTGGAAAAGCCGTTGATAAGCATTTCCTGACTCTCGGACTCCAGCTCCACGAACACCTCCGCCGCCGTCTCCTTGGGCAGCAGACGGTACAGCAGGGGCATCAGCTCAGGGCCGGACTCCTCCAGCAGCAGGGCGATATCGGCAGGCTCCATGGGCAGGAACAGGTCCCGGAGCCTGGCATACTCCTTGTCATGTGCCAGCGTCTCGATCTGCTCTAAATAGCGATCCAGCTCCTCCTGATAGTCG
Organism: uncultured Oscillospiraceae bacterium; assembly: GCA_934591815.1. GTDB lineage: Bacteria > Bacillota > Clostridia > Oscillospirales > Oscillospiraceae > Vescimonas. The sequence continues at coordinate 101,348 of CAKTPV010000002.1, read as the reverse complement.
ATCATGACCTCGTTCCTCCCTTCGAAAAAAGTAAAACGCAGCGGGCGGTAAGCGCCTGCTGCGTATCATGCGTATCATAAGACGGCCACGGGAAGCGTGACCTGCGCACCGTAACAAGCTTTAGCATCGCGGGGCGGTGAAGCTGCGTTAGACGCTACCTTGGTTTCGATAGCACCTGCTCAAACCATCTTATGGTGTCTCCACCATTTCGCGGCAGCAGCCCATATCCCTCGCGGTAGCCTTACCTACCGGACAGATTATATTGTACACGCCTATCCTATGCCAAAAAACGGGGCGTGTCAACCCGCTTTTACGCCTTTTTTACAAATATACCTGCACATTGTCCCGCCCCAGCAGATGCTCCCGCAGAGCGTCCAGAAAAATGAGAGCCGGCTCCGGCAATTCCTCGCCCCGCCGCGTTACCAGATAGTTGATGCGATCCGGCGGCGCCTGGGTGAAGCGGCAGACCCGCGCCTGCTCGGGACCCAGCGAGGCGGCGGCGATGGCCGGCGCGGCCACCCACAGAGCCTCCGTGCGGGGAAAGAAATCCGCGGCCTGCAGGGTGTCGGCGTACAGCAGGGGGCGGGCGCCGGGGCCGAAGGAGCTGTCGTGCCAGTGCATGAAGTCCGGGTCCCATGTGACCAGGATCTCGTTGGCGGGATCCAGCGCGGCGGGGTCTGTCTCCGCCGGGTAGCGGCTGTCCGGCGAGGAGAGCAGCAGAAACCGCTCCCGGAAGATGGGACGCACCTCCAGCTGGCTGTTGAACACGGTGTTGCTGTCGATGAGGGCAAAGTCCAGCTCGTGGTTCAAAAGCGCCTGTGCCGAGTCCACATCCCGCAGGGTGTGGATCCACAGAGATACCGGCAGGTGCAGGGACAGAAACCGCTGGTACACCGCCGGGAGGATATACTGGTTGGTGGTATAGGTGGCGGCGATGCGGAGGTAGACCCGCTGCTCCAGCTCCGACAGGGCATCCGTCTCCGACAGAAGGCGCTGCCACCGGCGTGCCAGCGTCAGGAACTTCTGCCCGGCGTCGGTGAGCTGGATGCGGCGCTGCCCCTTGCTCCGAACGAAAAGCGGCGTGCCCACCCGCTCCTCCAACGCACGAACGCGCATGGACAGGGTGGGCTGGGTGATGTACAGCGCCTCGGCCGCCGCCGTCATGGTGCCGTGCTGCACCACCGCCCAGAACGTCTCGATGTCCAGATTCGTCATGGCGTTCCTCCTAAAATATATAAATATTTGCTTATATTTTATGACAATAACTTCAATTTTACAAGCAGAAGTTTTCGTGTTATAGTAAAAATCACAAAGGGCGGGGATGCCGCCGCGTCCCACCCGATGCAAAGCAAGATGCTACTTTTCTATGATTCTTTCTTTTTCTCTCCCAAATCCCAAAATCTCCCAAGGAAAAAGGCAGGGCTTCGGCTCTGCCTTTTTTCGCGTGGAGATGGGGCCGCCGGCGGGGCGCGGACTGTGCCGCGCTGTGGAATACCCTCTTGCCGAAACGGACAGTACAGTGTATAGTGAGCAGGCCGGGAGGGGTAATATGGGAACGTTTCAGCTGTATTTTGAATTGATCGGCGCGGTGGCCTTCGCCATCTCCGGCGCGGCGCTGGGCATCCGCAAGGGGATGGATCTGTTCGGCGTGGCCATGGTGGGCATGACCACGGCGGTAGGCGGCGGCATTCTGCGCGACGTGATGCTGGGGCAGACGCCGCCGGCGGCACTGCGGGATCCCACACAGGCGCTGGTGGCCATCGCCGTCTCGGTGCTCTGCTTTTATATTTGGCGGTGGCGAAAAACGGAGATGCACAACCGCTACGCGGACGCGGTGCTGCTGGTGGCCGACTCCATCGGTCTGGGTATCTTCTCCGCCCACGGTGCGGCCATCGCCATACAGGCGGGACACGGCACCAACTGGTTTCTGGTGCTGTTTCTGGGCACGGTTACCGGCGTGGGCGGCGGCGTGCTGCGGGACGTATGCTGCATGGAGCGGCCCTACATCTTCACCAAGCACATATACGCCTGCGCGTCGCTGGTGGGGGCGGCGGTGTGCCGCGCCCTGTGGCCGCTGGGCATGGGACTTGCGATGCTGGCGGGCTGCGGCGTGACGGTGGTGATACGCATCTGCGCCGCCACCCTCCGGTGGAGCTTTCCCAAGGCTTGAATACGAGACGAAACGGCGCGGCCCTGCGGGGCCGCGCCGTTTTTCCTGTCCGGGGGAGAAAACAGGCGGGATACAGGCGAAAGAGCGGGATATCCGGCGGAAAAACCGCTTGTGACAGGCGGCATATCGTGGTATACTATATTATTCAAGAAGTACAGCGGAGGTGGAGGCAATGGGACTGCACGACGGGCATCGGCAGCGGGCAAAGGAGCGCTACTGTCAGGTGGGCGCGGACGCGCTGGCCGACCATGAGCTGCTGGAGCTGGCGCTGTTTTACGCCATCCCGCGGCAGGACACCAACGAGACGGCCCACCGTCTGTTGAAGCGGTTCCGCTCACTACAGGGCGTCCTGCAGGCATCGCCGGAGGAACTGGAGCAGGTGGAGGGCGTGGGCAAGAACGCCGCCCTGCTGCTGCATCTGATGGCGGATATCAGCCAGCGGGCGCGGATCACCAGCCTGCCGGAGAAGATCCTCAACTCGCCGGACCGCACCGGCGCCTACTTCATGGAGCTGCTGACGGGGCAGAAGCGGGAGCTTTTGTATCAGGTGTGTCTGGACGGCAAGGGCAAGCTGCTGACCTGCCGGTGTATCGCCAAGGGGACGGTGTCCGCCTCCGCCGTCCATGTGCGGCAGGTGGTGGAGAACGCCCTGTACGCCGGGGCCAGCACCATCATTCTGGCCCATAACCACCCCAGCGGTGTGGCGCTGCCCTCCGATGCCGACGTACTGGTGACCCAGCGGATACAGGAGGCACTGGCACCGCTGGGCATCCGGCTGGCCGACCACATCATCGTGGCGGACGACGACTACGTCTCCATGGCGGAGAGCGGATTTTTGCAGAGATAAGGGAGGGCGCTATGCCTGATTTCAAAGTTGTTTCGGAGTACAGCCCCGCCGGCGACCAGCCGCAGGCCATCGAAAAGCTGGCGCAGGGGCTGGAAAACGGCCTGCGGGAGCAGGTGCTCAAGGGCGTCACCGGCTCCGGCAAGACCTACACCATGGCAAAGGTCATCGAAAAGGTGAACCGCCCTACGCTGGTGCTGGCCCACAACAAGACGCTGGCCGCCCAGCTGTGCGAGGAGTTCCGGGAGTTTTTCCCTCACAACGCCGTGGAGTATTTCGTGTCCTACTACGACTACTACCAGCCGGAGGCGTATATCCCCCACACGGATACCTACATCGAGAAGGACGCCTCCACCAACGAGGAGATCGACCGCCTGCGGCTCAGCGCCACCTGCGCGCTGCTGGAGCGGCGGGATGTGATCGTGGTGTCCTCCGTGAGCTGCATCTACGGTCTGGGCGAGCCGGACGACTTCGCCCGGATGATGATCTCCCTTCGCGTGGGCATGACCATGGACCGGGACGAGCTGCTGCGGCGTCTGGTGGAGGATCGGTACGAGCGGAACGATGTGGCGTTCCAGCGGAATATGTTCCGGGTGCGGGGCGACACGGTGGAGCTGTACCCCGCCTATTACAAGGATCGCGCCGTCCGGGTGGAGTTCTTCGGGGACGAGATCGAGCGCATCACCGAGTTCCACCCCGTTACCGGCGCAGCCCTCCGGACCTTGCAGCATATCGCGGTGTACCCCGCCAGCCACTACGTCACGCCCAAGGACAAGCTGGAGCGTGCGGCGGAGGAGATCGAGCGGGAGCTGGCACAGCAGAAGGCCCTGTTCGAGGCGCAGGGCAAGCTCATCGAGGCCCAGCGCATCGACCAGCGCACCCGCTACGACGTGGAGATGATGCGGGAGCTGGGGTATTGCTCCGGCATCGAAAACTATTCACGGATCATCTCCCAGCGTCCGGCGGGGTCGCCGCCCATGACGCTGCTGGATTTCTTCCCCGACGACTTCGTGCTGTTCGTGGATGAGAGCCATGTGACGCTGCCTCAGGTGCGGGCTATGTACAACGGCGACCACGCCCGCAAGCAGAGTCTGGTGGAGTATGGCTTCCGCCTGCCCTGCGCCTTTGATAACCGCCCCTTGAAGTTTGAGGAGTTCGAGGAGCGGTTCCATCAGGCGGTGTACGTCTCCGCCACGCCGGGGGAGTTTGAAAAGGAGTACGCCGATCAGGTGGTGGAGCAGGTCATCCGCCCCACGGGCCTGCTGGATCCCCGGGTGGAGGTACGCCCCATCACCGGTCAGATCGACGATCTGGTGTCGGAGATCCATATCCGGGAGAAAAAGAACGAGCGGGTGCTGGTGACCACGCTGACCAAACGGATGGCGGAGGATCTCACCGCCCACCTCCGCGGGCTTGGCATCAAGGTACGGTATATGCACGCCGACGTGTCGGCGCTGGAGCGGATGGAGATCATCCGCGACCTGCGGCTGGGCGAGTTCGACGTGCTGGTGGGCATCAACCTGCTCCGGGAGGGACTGGACCTGCCGGAGGTGTCGCTGGTAGCCATACTGGACGCGGACAAGGAGGGCTTTCTCCGCAGCGAGACCAGCCTGATCCAGACCATCGGCCGCGCCGCCCGCAATGCGGAGGGACTGGTGATCCTCTACGCGGACACCGTGACGCCGTCCATGCGCTCGGCCATGGACGAGACGGAGCGCCGCCGGAAATTGCAGGATGACTTCAACCGCGCCCATGACATCGTGCCCCGCACCATCCGCAAGAGCGTACGGGAGATGGTGGAGATCAGCCACAGCGCGGAGGACGCCTCCAAGCTGTCGAAGAAGAAGCTCAGCGACCGGGAGCGGGCGGAGACCATCGCCCGGTTGGAGAAAGAGATGAAGGAGGCCAGCCGTATGCTGGAGTTTGAGTACGCCGCGCTGCTGCGGGATCAGATCATCGAGCTGCGGGGGCAGAAATAAAGAGCAGACCGAACAGGCGTAAGCCCTGTATCGGACGGCAGCGCCATCGGCTGTGCGCCGCCGCGGGAGGAAAAATATGAACGAAAAGTCACTGCCGCTCAATAGCCTGCACCTGAAGCTGCTGGCCATGGCCACCATGCTCATCGACCACATGGGCGCCACGCTGTTCCCCTACGCCCTGTGGATGCGGTGCGTGGGACGGCTGGCGTTCCCCATCTTCTGCTTCCTTATTGCGGAGGGCTGCGCCCACACCCGCGATAAAAAGCGGTACGCGGCGCGGCTTCTGGTATTTGCCGTGCTGTCGGAGCCGGCGTTCGACCTGATGTGCGGCGGCGTGTGGTTCACCATGGACTACCAGAACGTGCTGTGGACGCTGCTGCTGGGCGCGCTGGTGTGCTGGGTGGTGGACTGGGCGCAGACCGGGGCGGCGCTGTGGCAGCGGCTGCCGGCGGAGGCCGCCATCGCCGTGGGATTCCTGCTGGCTCATTGGCTGAACACGGACTACGGCGGATTTGGCGTACTGCTGGTGCTGCTGTTCTATATGACCCGCCGTACCAAGGGTAAGCTGATCATCCAGCTGGTGGGACTGGGCGTGTTCTGCTGGCTGTGCTCGCCGTGGCAGGGACAGCTGCTGGCGATGCTGGCCATGCTCCCCATCGCCCTGTACAACGGGGAGCGGGGTTTCTCCGGCAGGGCGCTGCAATACGGCTTTTACGCCTTCTACCCCGTCCACATTCTGATTTTGAGCGTACTGGCACGGTACGTATTCTGAGGAGGTGCCTTTCATGGCAAAGCATAAAGAGGAAAAGACCAACGTCATGCGGACGCTGGAGCAGAAGAAGATCACCTACACCGCCCATGCCTACGACCCGGACGGCCCCATTGACGGCGTGTCCGTGGCGGCGGTGCTGGGGCAGGACCCGGCCCGGGTGTTCAAGACGCTGGTGACAAAGGGCGCATCCGGCGGGTACTATGTGTTCGACATCCCCGTGGCGGAGAACCTGGATTTGAAGAAGGCGGCCAAGGCCGTGGGGGAGAAGTCCGTGGCCATGCTGCCCCAGAAGGAGCTGCTGGGTCTGACGGGGTACGTCCACGGCGGATGCAGCCCCGTGGGGATGAAGAAGCAGTTCCCCACGGTGTTCCACGAGACGGCGGCGCAGTACGGCACCGTCTGCGTCAGCGCGGGAAAGATCGGGGCGCAGGTGGAGTGCCGCCCCGGTGACCTCATCGCCCTGCTGCGGGCAAAAACAGCGGATATCATCGTGTAAAGAGGAATACCATGCAGAAGGAAATTTTCATCAAGGGCGCACGGGAGAACAACCTGAAGAATATTGACGTTACTATCCCCCGGGATAAGCTGGTGGTGCTGACGGGGCTCAGCGGCAGCGGCAAAAGCTCGCTGGCGTTTGACACCATCTACGCCGAGGGACAGCGCCGGTATGTGGAGAGCCTCAGCTCCTACGCCCGTATGTTTCTGGGGCAGATGGACAAGCCGGATGTGGACTATATCGACGGCCTTTCCCCGGCCATCTCCATCGACCAGAAGACCACCAGCAAGAACCCCCGCTCCACCGTGGGCACGGTGACGGAGATCTATGACTATCTGCGCCTGTTGTGGGCGCGGGTGGGCGTGCCCCACTGCCCCAAGTGCGGCAGGGAGATCCGCCAGCAGACGGTGGATCAGATCATCGACCAGATCATGGCCCTGCCGGAGGGCACCCGTATTCAGGTGATGGCGCCGGTGGTGCGGGGGCGCAAGGGCGAGCACGCCAAGGTGTTGGAGGATGCCCGCCGCAGCGGCTACGTCCGGGTGCGGGTGGACGGGAATCTGTACGAGCTGTCGGAGGATATCCCGCTGGAGAAGAACCTGAAGCACCATATCGACATCGTGGTGGACCGGCTCATCGTCCGGCCCGATATCGGCCAGCGCCTGACGGACTCCGTGGAGACGGCGTCCAGCCTGACCGGCGGGCTGGTGACGGTGAACCTGCTCCGGGAGGAGCAGGATATCACCTTCTCCCAGAACTACGCCTGCGAGGACTGCGGCCTCTCCATCGAGGAGCTGACGCCCCGGCTGTTCTCCTTCAACAGTCCCTTCGGCGCGTGTCCCACCTGTACGGGACTGGGGGTACAGCTGAAGGCCGACCCCACCCTCATCGTTCCGGACGAGAGCAAGTCCATTCTGGACGGCGCCATCACAGCCCCCGGCTGGGCGTCCATCCGTTCCGACGGCGTGAGCCGGATGTATTTCGAGGCGCTGAGCAAGAAGTATCAGTTTTCCCTGCGCCAGCCGTACAGCGAGCTGAGCGACGCGGTGAAGCAGGTCATCCTCTACGGCACCGGCGGGGAGAAGCTGGAGCTGCACTACGACCAGCCCCGGGGCAAGGGCGTGCTGCATCAGGCGTTTGAGGGCATCTGCCACAACCTGGAGCGGCGGTATAACGAGACCCAGAGCGACGCCAGCAAAAAGGAGATCGAGGAGTATCTGTCCCAGTGTCCCTGCCCCGCCTGCAAGGGCCGCCGTCTGCGGCCGGAGGCGCTGGCGGTGACAGTGGGCGGCCTGTCCATCTTCGAGGCCACGGAGCTGCCGGTGGACGAGGCGCTGCCCTTCTTCAACGGTCTGGAGCTGACGGGCAACCAGCAGCTCATCGCCGCCCAGATACTCAAGGAGATTCGGGCGCGGCTGGGTTTTTTGCAGTCCGTGGGACTGAGCTATCTCACCCTGTCCCGCGCATCCGGTACCCTGTCCGGCGGCGAGAGCCAGCGCATCCGCCTTGCCACCCAGATCGGCAGCAGCCTGATGGGTGTGCTGTATATTCTGGATGAGCCGTCCATCGGCCTGCATCAGCGGGACAACGACAAGCTGCTGGCCACGCTGTGCCGTCTCCGGGATCTGGGCAACACCCTGATCGTGGTGGAGCACGATGAGGACACCATGCGCGCCGCCGACTGGCTCATCGACATCGGTCCCGGCGCCGGAGAGCTGGGCGGGCAGGTGGTGTCCGCCGGTACGCCGGCGCAGGTGATGGCCGACCCAAACAGCCTGACGGGGCAGTACCTCAGCGGCAAAAAGCGCATCGAGCTGCCGGCACACCGGCGGGCGGGCAACGGCAAATACCTGACGGTGCGGGGCGCGCGGGAGAACAACCTGAAAGACATCGACGTGACGTTTCCGCTGGGGACGTTCATCTGCGTCACCGGCGTCAGCGGCAGCGGCAAAAGCTCGCTGGTCAACGAGGTGCTGTACAAGAAGCTGGGGGTGGAGCTGAACCGCATGAAGGCCCGCCCCGGCAAGCACGACCGCATCGAGGGTATGGAGCATCTGGACAAGGTCATCGCCATCGACCAGAGCCCCATCGGGCGGACGCCCCGCTCCAACCCTGCCACCTATACCAACCTGTTCAACCTGATCCGCGACCTGTTTGCGTCCACGCAGGATGCCAAGGCCCGGGGCTACGGGCCGGGACGGTTCTCCTTCAACACCCGGGGCGGCCGGTGCGAGGCCTGCGGCGGCGACGGGATGCTGAAGATCGAGATGCACTTTCTGGCGGACGTGTATGTCCCCTGCGAGGTGTGTCACGGCAAGCGCTATAACCGGGAAACGCTGGAGGTGCGGTACAAGGGGAAGAACATCGCCGAGGTGCTGGACATGACGGCGCGGGAGGCGCTGGACTTCTTCTCCGCCGTGCCGAAGATCTACGAGAAATTGCAGACGCTGTGCGACGTGGGACTGGGCTATGTGAAGCTGGGACAGCCCTCCACCACCCTGTCCGGCGGCGAGGCCCAGCGGGTCAAGCTGGCCACGGAGCTGAGCCGCCGCGCCACGGGGCGCACCATCTATATTTTGGACGAGCCCACCACCGGCCTTCACGCCGACGATGTGCGCAAGCTGCTGGATGTTTTGCAGCGGCTGGTGGACGCGGGCAACACGGTGCTGGTCATCGAACATAATCTGGACGTCATCAAGTGCGCCGACTATATCGTCGATCTGGGGCCCGAGGGCGGCAGCGGCGGCGGTACGGTGGTGGCCTGCGGCACACCGGAGCAGGTGGCCGAGGTGACGGCGTCCTATACGGGACAGTACCTGAAAAAGTATCTGACATAACGCCTGCGCCCGCTGCGGCATAGACTGTGGCAGGGGGTGACGGCATGGAGATCTGGCAGGACGGCGTGCTGGCGGGGCTGGCAGCCGTGGGACTGACGGCGATCCTCTGGCTGCTGGCGGAGGCGCTGTTCCGCTGGCGGGCGCGTCCGCCGGAGGCGTCCTATCTGGTGGAGGCGTCCGGCGGCGCGGAGCAGCTGGACATGACGCTGCGCGAGCTGGCGCGGGAGCGCCCGCTGCCGGTGATACTGGTGGACAGCGGCTTGGACGAGATGGGGCGGCAGCGGGCGGAGCTGCTGCTCGCCCGATACGGCGGGACGCTGGTAACGCCGCCGCAGCTGGCGGCGATGTATACGAAAGAAAACGAGCAGGAGGAGTAGGAACTATGGGCGAACGCTGCACCGTGGAGGGTACCGTACAGTCGGTGATCTTCCAGAACGAGGAAAACGGCTATACGGTGCTGTCTCTGGCGGTGGACGGACAGGAGGAGCCGGTAACGGTGGTGGGCTGCATCCCCTGTGCCGCCGCCGGAGAGGGCATGACCGTCACCGGCGTGTGGGTGGAGCATCCGTCCTATGGCCCGCAGCTGACGGCGGAGAGCGTGGAGCGCCGCCTGCCCCGGGATGAGGCGGACATGGCCGCCTATCTGGGCAGCGGCATCCTCAAGGGCGTGGGGCCTGCCACGGCGGAGCGGCTGGTGGAGCGGTTCGGCATGGACACCCTCCGGGTCATTGAGGAGGAGCCGGAGCGTCTCCAGACCCTGAAAGGCATCACCGCCAAGCGCGCCATGGAGCTGTCCGCCGCCTTCCGGGCGCTGACGGGCCTGCGGCAGGTCATGGAGTTTCTGGCACGGTACGAGCTGCCGGTGCATCTGGCCATGGCGGTGCAGCGCACCTACGGCGACGGCGCCATGCAGGCGCTGCGGGACGACCCCTACCTCCTGAGCCGGGAACAGTACGGCGTGGATTTTGCCGTCACCGACGCCATTGCCCTGAGCATGGGCTTCGGCGGCGACGACCCCTGCCGGCTGGAGGCCGCCGTGCTGTACGAGCTGAGCCACAACCTCCACAACGGCCATGTGTTCCTGCCACGGGAGAAGCTGATACAGGCGGCGGCGCAGCTCATCGGCGTGGAGACCGACGCGGTGGAGCTGGCGCTGGACAAGCTCATCGAGCGGTTTGGCGTGGTGGAAAAGCCCATCGCCAACGTGATGGGCTGCTATCTGCCCCGCATGTATCAGGCGGAGACATATGTGGCGGAGCGGCTGGTGTCCCTGGTGAAAACGCCGGTGGAGCGGCTGGCCCGCGTGGAAAAGACCATCGCGGACATCGAGCAGGCGCAGGGCGTATCCTATGCGCCCTTGCAGCGGCAGGCGGTGGCGCTGGCGGCGGACAGCGGCGTGCTGCTGCTCACCGGCGGGCCGGGTACCGGCAAGACCACATCCCTGCGGGGCATCGTGACCCTGTATGAGCGGATGGGACTGGATGTGCTGCTGCTGGCTCCTACGGGGCGGGCCGCCAAGCGGCTGGGGGAGGTGACGGGCCGGGAGGCCCAGACCATCCACCGGTGTCTTGGCATGAGCTTCAACGACCTGACGGGGCAGGTGACCTTCAAAAAGGACGCCAAGGACCCGCTGGAGGCCCACGCCGTCATTGTAGATGAGATGAGCATGGTGGATCTGGAGCTGATGCGGGCGCTGCTGGAGGCGCTGCGGCCCTCTTGCCGTCTGGTGATGGTGGGCGACCCCGACCAGCTGCCCTCCGTGGGCGCGGGCAACGTGCTGGGGGATATGCTGCGCAGCGGCGTGATCCCCGCCGTGTCGCTGACGCAGGTGTTCCGGCAGGCGGAGCAGTCCGCCATCATCCGCAACGCCCACAGCGTCAACGTGGGGCAGCCGCCGTGCCTTGACAGCAATCAGGGGGACTTCTTCTTCCTGTGCCGCCGTTCGCCGGACCGTCTGGTACAGACGGTGGTGGAGCTGTGCCGCGACCGCCTGCCCAAGAGCATGGGCGTGGAGCCGGGGCAGATCCAGGTGCTATCCGCTACCCGCCGGGGCGAGTGCGGCACGGTGAACCTGAACCGGGCCTTGCAGGCGGCGCTGAACCCGCCGGCGCGGAGCAAGCGGCAGAAGCAGTGGGGCGACATGGTCTTCCGCATGGGTGACCGGATCATGCAGACAAAAAACAACTACGATGTGCTGTGGACGAAGGACGACGGCACCGTGGGCAGCGGCATCTTCAACGGCGACGTTGGCATCATCGAGGACATCGACCCCGCCGGGGAGCTGCTGACCATCCGGTTCGACGACCGTACCGCCGTCTATACCGCCGACCTGCTGGCGGAGCTGGACATGGCCTACGCCATGACGGTACATAAATCGCAGGGCAGCGAGTATCCGGCGGTGGTGCTGGTGTCCGCGCCCGCCGCGCCGTCCCTGATGGTGCGTGGCGTGCTGTATACCGCTATCACCCGTGCCAGACGGCTGCTGGTGCTGGTGGGCGACGACGGGACGCCGGTGAAAATGGCGGCCAACGACCGTCAGCAAAGACGATACAGCGGCCTGCGCCGCCGCTTGAAGGAGGGAATGGCATGAGCGTTCAAGACGGGCTGGACAAGCTCCAGCGGAGTATGCTGGATTTCTTTTTTCCCCGTCACTGTCCCTTCTGCGGACGGGTCGTGGGAAAGGCACTGCTGTGTGAGACATGCGAAAAGGAGCTGCCCGGCTGCCGCGAGGTGCGCACCGGCAGCTTCGGACGGTGCGCCGCGCCGCTGTACTACGAGGGCGCGGTGCGGGAGGCCATTCTGGCCTTCAAGTTCAAGGGGCGGCTGGAGGCGCTGGAGTGTTTCGGCAGCCTGATGGCACAGACCGCGGCGGAGGAATTCTCCGGAGAGTTCGACGCGGTGACATGGGTGCCGGTGAGCCGGCAGCGCCTGCGGAAGCGGGGCTACGATCAGGCGCGGTACCTGTGTGCCAGCCTGTGCGTGGACTGGCACACGGAGCCGCAGGAGACGCTGCGGAAGGTGCGTGACAACCCGGCGCAGTCCGGACTGGAGGACGCGGCGGCGCGCCGCGCCAACGTGCTGGGCGTCTATGAGACGGTGAAGCCGGAGAATATCGCCGGAAAGCGGTTTTTGCTGGTGGACGATATCTGCACCACCGGCGCCACGCTGGGCGAGTGCGTCCGGGTGCTGAAGGCCGCCGGTGCGGCGGAGGTGGTGTGCCTGACGCTGGCCATCACGCGGGAGGACGGCTGACGGCCCGCCGGTATGGAACGGCGGGAAACCGTGCAGAATGGAAATGTGAATATTTGATGACAACCGGAAAACCCTATTGCAAAAAGAAAGACCTGTCGGTATAATGGTTTTCTGAAGAATAGGGCGGTCACGCCGTCACAAAAAATATGAGGTGCTCACTATGTGTTCATTTGCAAAGGATATTGGTATCGATCTCGGCACCGCCTCGGTGCTGGTTTATGTGAAGGGTAAGGGTGTTGTGCTCAACGAGCCGTCGGTGGTGGCCATCGACAAGAACACCGGCAAGCTTTTGAAGGTGGGCGGCGACGCGCAGGCCATGCTGGGCCGTACCCCCGGCAACATCGTGGCCATCCGTCCCCTGCGGGAGGGCGTGATCTCCGACTACGACATGACGGAGCGGATGCTCCGGGAGTTTCTGCATAAGGTCACCGGCGGCTTCCAGCTGTTCAAGCCCCGGGTCATCATCTGCGTGCCCTCCGGCATTACGGAGGTAGAGGAGCGCGCCGTGGTGGATGCGGGCATTCAGGCCGGCGCCCGCCGCGTATACCTCATCGAGGAGCCGGTGGCAGCTGCCATCGGCGCGGGCATCGACATCGCCAAGCCCGACGGCCACATGGTGGTGGACATCGGCGGCGGCACCAGCGATATCGCCGTCATCTCCCTGAGCGGCGTGGTGGAGAGCGCCTCCATCAAGGTGGCCGGCGACCAGTTCAACGAGTCCATCGTCAAGTATATGCGCCGCAAGCACAACGTGCTGGTGGGCGAGCGCACCGCCGAGCTGATGAAGATGGAGATCGGCTGCGTGTTCCCCAAGGAGCAGGAGACGTCCATCGAGATCAAAGGCCGCTGCCTGATGACGGGCCTGCCCAAGGTCATCACCGTCACCTCCACCGAGATGCTGGAGGCCTTCGAGGAGCCGGTGGAGCGCATTCTGGAGGCGGTCCACGGCGTACTGGAGCGCACCCCGCCGGAGCTGGTGGCGGATATCTCCAACAACGGCATCGTCATGACCGGCGGCGGCAGTCTGGTGGACGGCTTTGACCGCCTGATCGAGGCACGCACCGGCATCCACACCGTGGTGGCGGAGTCCGCCATCTCCTGCGTGGCGGAGGGTACCGGCAAGAGTCTGGACTCCCTGAACGCCATGACCGACGGCACGGTGAACCTGTCCCGCCGGCGGCAGATGAACTAAATGACAAAAAGCGGCCTCGCGGCCGCTTTTTTCTCTATGCTTGGCGGGGTTTTCACGGTGTCCCCCCTTGCTTTCGGCGGGGAAACGCGGTAGTATGGGGATGGCCGGAAGGCGACTACGTTTTACAAGGAGGCAATAAGCATGAAGTTTTCCAGCAAAGTGTTGAAATGCGGCCTGTCACCAATGCGTAAGTTCCACCCCTATGCGGTGGCGGCGGAGGCCAAGGGGAAGAAGATCTATCACCTGAATATCGGTCAGCCGGACATCGAGACGCCCAAGGCATATTTCGAGGCCGTGCGGCACTTTGACCTGCCGGTGCTGGCTTATGCGCCGTCCCCCGGTATCCCGGAGCTGATCGCAGCCATCCAGAAGTATTACGACGCACTGGGGATGCACTTTGAGACCGGTGACATCCTCATTACCAACGGCGGCAGCGAGGCGCTGCAGATCACCATGAACTGCATCCTCGACGACGGGGACGAGATCCTGATCCCCGAGCCGTTCTATCCCAACTACAACACCATGGCGTATACCTGCGGCGCCAGGATCCACCCCATCCCCACCTCACCCCATGACGGCTACCACTATGCAGACCGCGCCAAGGTGGAGGCGGAGATCAACGAGCATACCCGCGCCATCATGGTCACCAACCCCGGCAACCCCACCGGCGCCGTGCTGACGCCGGAGGAGATGCGCATGATGGTAGACATCGCCAAGGCGCACGACCTGTTCATCATCGGCGACGAGGCCTACCGCGAGTTCGTCTACGCCGGTGAGCCGCTGCAGTCCATGGGCCAGTTTGCCGACGCCGCCGAGAACGTCATCGTCATCGACACCGTGTCCAAGCGCTTCTCCGCCTGCGGCGCCCGTATCGGCTGCATGATCTCCCGCAACAAGGAGCTGATGGCGCAGGCCATGAAGTACGCCCAGTGCCGCCTGTCCGTGCCGACCATCGATCAGGTGGCCGCCGCCGCGCTGTACAGCGTGGGCCCCGACTACTTCGCCGCCGTCCGCGAGGAGTACAAGCGCCGCCGCGACACGGTGATGCGCAAGCTCAACGAGATCCCCGGCGTGGTGTGTGAGTGTCCCAAGGGTGCGTTCTACGTCATGGCCGCCCTGCCCGTGGACGACGCCGACACCTTCCAGAAGTGGCTGCTGGAGGAGTTTGACGACAACGGCGACACTGTGATGTTCGCCCCCGGCGAGCCGTTCTACGCCACTCCCGGCAAGGGCAGAAACGAGATCCGCATCGCCTACGTGCTCAAGCAGGAGGCGCTGGAGCGCGCCATGGACCTGCTGGCCAAGGGCATCGCCGCCTACAACGCCCGCTGAAGCTGCACATAAAAAGAAGACCCTGTACGGGTCTTCTTTTTTGCTTATTTCCGTGCTTTCCGGGCGGCGGCACGGCGCTGGCAGAGCTTTACCAGCTCCACGATGGGGATGACCAGAATGGCCAGCGCCAGCGCGATGCCGTACTCCGTCCAGCTGACGGGGGTGAAGCCGAAGGCGTCAGCCAGCACGGGGATCTCCAGCACGGCGGTGGTCAGCGCCAGCGAGCCCAGCATGGCGCCCCACAGCACCTTGTTGTGGCTGGGCAGGGAGAACACGCTCTTGCGCTGGGAGCGCATATTGAAGCTGTGGAAGATCTCGCACATGCTCATGGTCAGAAACGCCATGGTCATGCCGTCGTCGGAGATGCCCTTGGGCATCTCGAAGTACCCTACCTCCATGCAGTGCCCGATGATGTAGGAGGTCAGGGTGATGAGGGTGATGAGCACGCCCTGATAGGCGATGTCAAAGCCCACGCCGCCGGCGAAAATACCGTCGCGGCTGTCGCGGGGCGGGCGGGTCATGGTGTCCGGCTCCGCCTTCTCCAGTCCCAGCGCCAGCGCCGGGAAGCAGTCGGTGATCAGGTTGATGAACAGCAGATGCACGGGGTTGAGCAGGGTGAAGCCCAGCAGGGTGGCGAAGAACACGCCCAGCACCTCGCTCATGTTGCTGGCCAGCAGGAACTGGATGGCCTTGCGGATGTTGTCGTAGATCTGGCGGCCCTCGCCTACGGCGGAGACGATGGTGGCGAAGTTGTCGTCGGACAGCACCATGTCCGCCACATTCTTGGTAACGTCGGTGCCGGTGATGCCCATGCCCACGCCGATGTCAGCGGACTTGATGCTGGGGGCGTCGTTGACGCCGTCGCCGGTCATGGCGGTGATGGCGCCCTTACGCCGCCATGCGTTGACGATACGCACCTTATGCTCCGGCTGGACGCGGGCGTACACGCCGTAGTTTTCAATGACGTTGTCCAGCTCCTCGTCGGAAAGACCGTCCAGCGCACTGCCGGTAACGGCCTGCGAGGCGTCGGTGATGATGCCCAACTCCTTGGCGATGGCCACGGCGGTATCCTTGTGGTCGCCGGTGATCATCACGGGGCGGATACCGGCGGCGCGGCACTGCGCCACGGCGTCCTTTACCTCCGGACGCACCGGGTCGATCATGCCGGCCAGACCGATGAAGCACAGATCCTGCTCCAGATCCTCTGGCTCCAGCTTGTCGGGCAGGCTGTCGTACAGCCGCTGGGCCGCCGCCAGCACGCGGAGGGCTTTGTCGGCCATGGCCTTGTTGTCCGCCAGAATGGCGTTGCGCTTTTCCTCCGTCAGGGGCAGGATCGCGCCGTTTTCCATATAGTGGGTGCAGCGGCGCAGTACCTCGTCCGGCGCGCCCTTGGTGTACTGGATAAAGCCGGTGTCCGTGCGGTGGACGGTGGACATCATCTTCCGGCTGGAGTCGAAGGGCGCCTCGGCGCAGCGGGGCTGCCGGGTCTCCATGAGGGGCTTGGGGCAGCCGTTGGCCGCGCCGAAGTTCACCAGCGCCGCCTCGGTAGGCTCGCCCTGCGCGCCGTTCTCCTCCAGAATGGCGTCGTTGCAAAGGGTCATGGCGGTGGCCAGCGGCGTCAGCGGGCCGGTGTGCTCCACCACCGTCATCTTATTCTGGGTCAGGGTACCGGTCTTGTCGGAGCAGATGACCTGCGTGCAGCCCAGCGTCTCCACGGCGGTGAGCCGCCGGATGACGGCGTGCCGCTTACTCATATTGGTCACGCCGATGCTCAGCACCACCGTCACCACGGTGGCAAGCCCCTCCGGGATGGCGGCCACGGCCAGCGACACGGCGACCATGAATGTCTCCAGAATGGCGGTGAGGGAGTAGTCGCCCACCACCACCAGATCAAAGATGAAGATGAATACGCAGATGCCCAGCACCAGCTTGCTGAGCGTCTTGCCCAGCTGGGTCAGCTTCCGCTGGAGGGGTGTCTGCTCCTGCTCCGTCTGGGCCAGTACATGGGCGATCTTGCCCATCTCCGTGTCCATGCCGGTGGCGGTGATGACCGCCTTGCCCCGGCCGTAGACCACGGTGCTGCCCATGTAGCACATATTTTTCCGGTCGCCCAGCGGCACGTCGCTGCCGGTGAGCAGCTCCACCGCCTTGGTGACGGGGACGCTCTCGCCGGTGAGGGCGGCCTCCTCGATCTTCAGGGAGGCACACTCCAGCAGCCGCCCGTCGGCGGGGATGACGTCGCCGGCCTCCAGCACCACCACATCGCCGGGTACCAGCTGACTGCTCTCTACCACGATCTGATGTCCGCCGCGCAGCACCTTGCACTTGGCGGCGGTCATAGTCTGGAGGGCTTCGATGGCGGCCTCGGCCTTGCTCTCCTGCACCACGCCCAGAATGGCGTTGAGCAGCACCACCGCCAGAATGATGAACACCTCGGTGAAGCTCTCGTTGCTCAGGGCGTTGGTGACGGCGGACACCGCCGCCGCCGCGATCAGGATCAGCAGCATGGGGTCCTTCAGCTGGGTCAGAAAGCGCTGGAATACGGAGGGCTTCTCCGCTTCCTTCAGCTTGTTGGGGCCGTGCTTGGCCAGACGAACCTCCGCCTCCTCCGGCGTCAGACCCTGCGCAGAGGTGTGCAGCTCGTCCAGCACCTCCTGCGGTGAGCGGTTATAGTCCTTGTCCATGGGGTTTCCTCCTTCTTGTATGTCCACTTTTTTTATTTCCACATAACAAAAGACTCATACACAGACCCGGTCTGTGTATGAGTCTCATTCTTTCAGGACACATCGGGCGCCATGCGCCGGGATGACGGTGTGTCTCGCCCCGCCTGTGCGGTGCGGAATTACTCCCTCAAACAGCGTTACTATATCGTACCGTTGGCGGTTTGTCAAGACGGCACTTTGTTAACTTTCTGCGACAGAGGCGCACAGCTTATCGAAATACCGGTACAGGGGCATCAGTGTCCGGAAGCCGTCGATGACGTCCTGCGCCAGCTCCGGCGAGAAGATACGCTCGTCCAGCGGCCCGTCGTGCTGGAGGTTGATGGATTTCCGGTTGTACCACGGCTGAAGCAGCGCCGTCGTCTCGCCCTTGCTCCGGGCATACTCCGGCCCGCCCAGCGTAAAGACCTCCTGCTTGTTGAACTGCCGCACCAGACGGCTCAGCGTCTCGGGGTGCTGGTCGATGCCCCGGCGGTAGGCGGCCATCAGCGCCGGGCGGGGGCACCAGAAACCCATGCCGTAGCTGTAATAGTCCGGGCCGATCTCAAAATAGAAGGTGGGGCGGCCCGTCCAGTCCTGATCGCCGGTGCGGATGCAGAACCACAGGTGATCCTTGTACGGCCCCTGCCCGTGGAGCCGCCGGGCGTCCCGGTAGATGCGGGACAGCTTCAGCAGAAACGGGTCGTCGGGGCACATCTCGTGGATGGCGTCATAGACCTGCTCCGCCAGCGCCCGCGTAGGGGCCAGCAGATGCTCCTGATAGTCCTGCTTATGCTCCATGAACCAGCCCCGCTCGTTGTTGAAGCGAATGCCCCACAGAAAGTCCACTGTCTCCTGCGTATATCCCTGAAATGTCATATTGCTGCTCCTTGGTCAAGTTTTGTTGTGGGTATTGTACCCAATTTGCGGCACTTTTGCAAGGAGAGAAAAACGCAGCAAAAAAGAGACATCCGGGAGGATGTCTCTTTTCGGTGGTGCCGGTGACCGGACTCGAACCGGTACGCTGTCGCCAGCGGTGGATTTTGAGTCCACTACGTCTACCAATTCCATCACACCGGCACATAACGGGGATATTATACCGTAGACGGCGCACAAATTCAAGGGGAAATTTTGGCGCGGCAAAACACGGGCGGCGCGGCGGCCGCACTTGCAAAAACGGGGAAAATGTGGTACAATAATCAGCCAAATACGCAATGTTGAGCGAGGATGACCATGACAACGAAAGATTTCCAAAACCGCGGCCTGCTGCGGATATTCCTGTCCTATTTCGAGCCCCACCGGCGCTTGTTCGCGCTGGACATGACCTGCGCGTTCCTCATCGCCGTGGTGGATCTGGCGTTTCCACTGGTGTCCCGCACCGCGCTGTACACATGGCTGCCGGAAAAGCAGTTCCGTGTGTTCTTCGTCGTGATGGCGCTGGTGGTGGCGGCCTACGTAATTCGCTCGGGGCTGTACTTCGTGGTGGCCTACTGGGGCCACACCTTCGGCATCCGGGTGGAGGCGGATATCCGCCGCGACCTGTACCACCATATGCAGGAGCTGGGCTTTGACTTTTATGACAAGAACCGTACCGGCCAGCTGATGAGCCGCCTGACCAGCGACCTGTTCGAGGTGACGGAGCTGGCCCACCACGGGCCGGAGGATCTGTTTATCTCCCTCGTGACCATCGTGGGCGCGCTGATCGTGATGTTCTGCATCCGCTGGGAGCTGGCGCTGGTGCTGCTGGTGATGCTGCCGGTGCTGCTGTTGGCGGCGCTGCGCCGCCGGAAGCAGATGAGCGCCGCTTCCCGCGCCGCCAAGCAGAAGACCGGCACCATCAACGCCGCCATCGAGTCCGGCTTGTCCGGCGTCCGCACCACCAAGGCCTTCGCCAACGAGGACGCCCAGCAGGAGCGGTTTGACGAGGCCAACGAGGTGTTCAAGACCGCCAAGCGCGGCTTCCACAAGGAGATGGGCTTCTTTACCGCCGTGATGGAGTTTTTCACCAACATCCTGCCGGTGGCGGTGATCGCCGTGGGCGGCTGGCTCATCATGCGGGAGCGCATGGACTATGTGGATCTCATCACCTTCTCCCTGTACGTCACGTCCTTTGTCAGCCCCATCCGAAAACTGGCGAACTTTGCGGAGATGTTCTCCAACGGCTTCGCGGGACTGAACCGCTTTGCCGAGCTGATGCGCACGGAGCCCACCATTCAGGACGCCCCCGACGCCGTGGAGCTGACGGAGGTGCAGGGCGCCGTGGACGTGGACCATGTGTCCTTCTCCTACACCGACGCGGCGGAGGTGCTCCACGATGTGTCCCTGTCCGTCCCCGCCGGGGAGACGGTGGCGCTGGTGGGGCCGTCCGGCGGCGGCAAGAGCACCCTGTGCCAGCTGCTGCCCCGGTTCTATGATGTGGACGAGGGCAGCATCCGCATAGACGGGCTGGATGTGCGGCAGGTGACCCAAAGCTCCCTGCGCCGCGCCATCGGCATCGTGCAGCAGGATGTGTTCCTGTTTGCCGACACCATCCGGGAGAACATCCGCTACGGGCGGCCCGGCGCCTCCGACGAGGAGGTGGAGGCCGCGGCCAAGCGGGCGGAGATCTACGACGATATCATGGCCATGCCCGACGGCTTTGACACCTATGTGGGTGAGCGTGGTACGCTGCTGTCCGGCGGTCAGAAGCAGCGGGTATCCATTGCCCGTATCTTCCTGAAGGATCCGCCCATCCTCATTCTGGACGAGGCCACCTCCGCGCTGGACAGCGTGACGGAGGCGAAGATACAGGGGGCGTTTGATGAGCTGTCCCAGGGGCGCACCACCCTCATCATCGCCCACCGGCTGTCCACCATCCGGGCGGCGGATCGTATTCTGGTCATCCAGAATGGCCGCATCGCCGAGGAGGGCAGCCACCGGCAGCTGCTGGCGCTGAACGGCGCCTATGCCAAGCTGTACCGCACGCAGGATCTGGGAGGCAGCTATGGACAGACGTGAGCTGCTGGATCGTGCCGCCCGGGACGAGGACGAGCGCCTGCTGCTGGGCCGCGTGTGGGATAAATGGGAGCAGTGCCGCCTGCGCAGCATACCGACAGCCACGGATTTCCTGTCGCCGCAGGAGCAGGCGGCGGCGCAGCGGCTGTTGGGGGCGCTGGGCGTACACAACGGCTATGTGTTCTTCGGCGGCTATGACGGCGCGGAGCGGCAGCGGCTGTTCTTCCTGCCGGACTGGGCGGAGACACCGGATGCGGACGCCGTGGCGGCGGTGGCTGCCGCATGGTACGGCGGTGAGCGCCTGACCCACCGGGATTTTTTGGGCAGCCTCATGGGTCTGGGATTGACCCGGGGCACCATCGGCGATATACTGGTGACAGATAGCCGGTGTCAGGTGCTGGCACTGCCGAAAACAGCGGATTTCCTGCTGTCGGAGTGGGAGTCGGCGGGCCGGGTGAAGCTGAAGACCGCGCCCCTGCCGCTGGAGGAGCTGGAGATCCCGGCGCAGGCGTGCCGAGAGCTCCGGGACACCGTGTCCTCCCTGCGGCTGGACAACGTGCTGGCGGCGGGCTTTTCCCTCAGCCGGGGACGGGCGGCGGAGGCCGTGGAAAAGGGCGCAGTGCAGGTAAACTGGACGGTGTGCCAGAAGCCGGATAAGCCGGTGGCGGCGGGGGATACCATCACCTGCCGCGGTTTGGGAAAGTGCGTGCTGGACAGCGTGGGCAGCCCGACGAAAAAGGGACGGCTCCCCGTGGTCATCCGGCGCTTTGTATAAGGGAGAATTTGTATGGATCAGAAGAAGATCGACCGTATCAACGAGCTGGCCCATAAGGCCAAGGCCGAGGGCCTCACCGAGGAGGAGCAGAAGGAGCGGGAGGTGCTGCGGCAGGAGTATCTGGACGCAGTCATGGGAAACCTCCGGCGGGAACTGGACAACACTTATATTGTAGATGAGAAGGGCAACAAGCGGAAGCTGCAGGGAAAGGGGATCAAGTCCTGATGGCATACGAATACGACAATGACAACGGCTTCCGGCAGCCGCAGCCGCCGAAAAAAGACAACGACCTCGGCTCGTGGATCTTTATCGCCGTCATGTTTGCCGTGGCGTGGCCTGTCGGCCTGATCCTGCTGCTTATCAAGCTCAGTGAGGGCGGCAGCAAAAGGAAAAATGCCCGCCGGACAACGACGCGGAGCGGGCAGAGCACCTCCCAGCGAACGACGGCGGCCTCGTCCCAGGCGGAAAAGGCCCGCAGCGCCGTGGAGCAGGTGACCCGTACCCCGGATTACACCGACAAGGGCGCCAAGACCATGAAGATCATCGGCGCCATTCTGGGCATCGTGGGCTGTGTCTCCCTGCTCTCTGCCGTGGGGGAGAACCTGTCCTTTGCCATCAGCTACAACGAGTGGGTGTACTTCCTGCGGCAGCTTTTCTATCCGCTGGGGCTGCTGACCGGCGGCATATCGCTGCTGCTGGGCAGCGGCGCCATGAAGCGCCGCCAGCGCCGGTTCGCCACCTACCTCCGCACGGCGGGGAAGAAGCCCGCTGTGCCGCTGGACTATCTGGCCCGCGCCACGAACGTGTCCCGCCGCCGCGTGGAGAAGGACGTGAACCTCATGCTGGAGAAGGGGCTGTGGGGCGACAAGGCCTATGTGGACATGGGCAGCGGTATGCTGTTCCGGTCGCAGGCGGCGGCCACCGCGTATTTCGACAAGACCCGGCAGCTCCGGCAGACGCCTGAACCGGCGGTGCCGCCTCAGGCGTCCGAGGGCTACGCCGGTACGCTGCGGCAGATCCGGGAACTGAACGACCGCATCGCCGATGAGGCGCTGAGCGCCAAGATCGACCGGATCGAGCAGGTGTCGGGCCGTATCTTCAAGGCCATCGAGGACGCGCCGGCCAAGAAGAACGCCGCCGGCACGTTCCTGAACTACTACCTGCCCACCACCCTGAAGCTGCTGGAGAACTACGCGGCCTTTGAGGAGGCGGGGGTCAGCGGCGAGAACCTGTCACAGGCCAAGAGCCGCATCGAGGCTACCATGGACAGTATCGTGGCGGGCTTTGAGCACCAACTGGATGAGCTGTACCGCACCGATGCCATGGACATCGACAGCGATATCCGGGTGATGGAGACCATGCTGCGCCGGGATACGTCCAGCGTGGCAGACGACTTCGGGCTGGGCGGCACCGCCGCGCAGCGCCAGCCGGAGGAGGAATAGGACACGAGGGAGACGCGGTCTGCGGGCCGCGCTCCCTTTCGCGCTTTTTGGCAGAATCCGTTACCGGTAACGGATTTTGCCAAAAGCCGGGCGGTGTTTATTGACGGAGAAACACAAAGAGGATACAATACAAACATAAGTACAGATGCCTGCCGCCCTGTTTCGCCGCCATCGGCGCAGCGGATGTGGTATGGTGCTGCAAAGGAGAGAGAGCATGACCAAGGAGATGGAGCTGTACCGCGGCGGGAGCTGGGACGGCGCGTATACATATCTGGGCGCGCATCCCGCCGCGCAAGGCTATACGTTCCGCGTCTGGGCGCCCCACGCCCGGTGCGTGGCGCTGGCCGGTGACTTCAACGACTGGCAGGGCGCGGATATGCACTGCGACGAGGACGGCGTGTGGTCACTGACGGTGGAGAACGCCGCCGTATACGACAGCTATAAGTACATCGTCACCGGTGCGGACGGCCGCACGGTGTGGAAGGCGGATCCCTTCGCCTTCCACGCCCAGACCCGCCCCGGCTCTGACAGCAAGGTCTATGACCTGTCCGGCTACGGCTGGCATGACGGGGCATGGCGGGAGAAGTGCGCCGCCCAGCCGCCGGTGGACGGGCCTCTGCTGATCTACGAGGTGCATCTGGGCTCGTGGCGCCGCCACGAGGACGGCACCAGCCTCAGCTACCGGGAACTGGCCAAGGAGTTGCCCGCCTATGTCAAGAGCATGGGCTACAACTTTGTGGAGCTGCTGCCGGTGACGGAGTACCCGCTGGATGACAGCTGGGGCTATCAGTGTACCGGCTACTTCGCCCCCACCAGCCGCTACGGTACGCCCCACGATTTCATGGCGCTGGTGGACGCCCTGCATCAGGCGGGGGTGGGTGTGATCCTGGACTGGGTGCCCGCCCACTTCTGCAAGGACAGCCACGGCCTCATCGAGTTTGACGGCACCTGCCTGTACGAGTACGGCGACCCGCTGAAGTGGGAGCACGCCGGCTGGGGTACACGGGTGTTCGACTTCGGCAAGCCGGAGGTGTGCAGCTTCCTGCTGTCCTCCGCGGCCTACTGGCTGCGGGAGTACCACATCGACGGTCTGCGGGTGGACGCGGTGGCGTCCATGCTGTATCTGGACTACGACCGGCAGGGCGGCGCATGGCGGCCCAACCGGAACGGCGGCCGGGAGAATCTGGAGGCTATCGAGTTTTTGCGGGCCCTGAACCGCACGGCGTTTGCCATCGACGGCGCCGCCCTGATGGTGGCGGAGGAGTCCACGGCGTGGCCGCTGGTGACCTACCCGCCGGAGCAGGGGGGACTGGGCTTCAACCTGAAGTGGAACATGGGCTGGATGAACGATCTGTGCCACTATCTGAAGATGGACCCCTATTTCCGCCAGTTCCACCACCGGGACGTGACCTTCTCCATGGTCTACGCCTTCTCGGAGAACTATGTGCTGCCTCTGTCCCACGACGAGGTGGTGCATATGAAGGGCAGTCTGCGGGGCAAGATGCCCGGCGACGACTGGCGGCAGCTGGCAGGCGTCCGGGGATTCTACGCCTATATGCTGTGCCACCCCGGCAAGAAGCTGCTGTTCATGGGCGCGGAGCTGGGTCAGTGGCACGAGTGGGCGTTTGAAGGCCAGCTGGACTGGTACCTGCTGGACGACCCCGCCTGCCGCGCCACCCACGAGTGTATCCGCCAGCTGAACCGGCTGTACCGCCGCAACCGCAGTCTGTGGGAGAACGACCGGGACTGGGACGGCTTCGAGTGGATGGTAGCCGACGACAACCGCAACAACGTGCTGGTGTTCCTGCGCCGGGACCGGAAGGGACATGAGCTGATCTGCGCGGTGAACTTTGCGCCGGTACCGTGGGAGAACTACCGCTTCGGCGTGCCGGACCACGCCTATTACGAGGAGCTATTCAATACGGACGACACCCGTTGGGGCGGCAGCGGCATCTGTGCCGCCGGCGCCATTCCCGTGGAGCCTGTCCCGTCCCACGGACGGGAGCAGTCCATCGCACTGACCATCCCGCCGCTGGGCGCGGTGATCCTGCGGGGACACGGCAAGCGGAAACAGAAAAAAGAGGAAGCAGGAGGTACGCAAGCATGAAGAAAGAATGTGTCGCCATGCTGCTGGCCGGCGGACAGGGGAGCAGACTCTATGTCCTGACCGGCAATATGGCAAAGCCCGCCGTTCCCTTCGGCGGCAAATCCCGCATCATCGATTTCCCCCTGTCCAACTGCACCAACTCCGGCATCGACACGGTGGGCGTGCTCACCCAGTACCGTCCGCTGGAGCTGAACGGCTATATCGGCAACGGCCAGCCGTGGGAGCTGGACCGTATGCACGGCGGCGTCCACATCCTGCCGCCCTATCAGTCTGCCACCGGCGCCGTGTGGTACAAAGGTACCGCCAACGCCATCTACCAGAACATGGGCTTCGTGGATCTGTACGACCCGGAGTATGTGCTGGTGCTGTCCGGCGACCACATCTATAAGATGGACTACTCCGATATGCTCCGCCGCCATAAGGAGGCCGGCGCCGCCTGCACCATCTCCGTCATGGAGGTGCCTTGGGAGGAGGCCAGCCGCTTCGGCATCATGTCCGTGGATGGCGACGACCATATCACGGAGTTTGCCGAAAAGCCCAAGGAGCCCAAGAGCAATCTGGCGTCCATGGGTATCTATATCTTCACATGGAGCAAGCTGAAGGCGTATCTCACCGCCGACGAGGCCGATCCTCAAAGCGAGAACGACTTCGGCAAGAACATCATCCCCGCCATGCTGTCGGCGGGGGAGGTCATGGCGGCCTACCGCTTCGAGGGCTACTGGAAGGACGTAGGCACGCTGGACTCCCTGTGGGACGCCAATATGGATATGCTGTCCCCCGGCTCGGGGCTGAACCTGCTGGACAAGAGCTGGCCCATCTACAGCCGGACGCCCACCTGCCCGCCCACGTTCGTGGGGCCAAGCGGCGACATCGGCAACAGCGCCGTGGCCAAGGGCTGCACCATTCTGGGCGAGGTGAAGAACACCGTCCTGAGCTACGGCTCCTCTGTGGAGGAGGGCGCGCAGGTGTTCTACTCCGTGGTGATGCCCAACGCCACCATCGAGGCCGGAGCCAAGGTGTCCTACGCCATCGTGGGCGAGGGCTGCCATGTGGGGAAGAACGCCGTGGTCGGCGGTGACCCGGGCAGCGTGGACTTCGATCAGTGGGGCATCGCGGTGCTGGGCCCCCGCACCACCGTCCCGGACGGCGGCGTGGTGGAGCCGAAAATGATGCTGGGCGCCAACGGTAAGGAGGTACGGCCATGAAAGGAATGCACGGGATCATCTTCTCCTACGAGAAGCAGACGGATCTGCGGGAGCTGATCGCCAACCGCATCCACGGCTCCATCCCCTTTGCCGGGGATTACCGGGTCATCGACTTTGTGCTGTCTGCCATGGTCAACGCCGGTATTACCGATGTGGGCGTCATCATGCACGGCAAGTGCCAGTCCATGCTGGACCATCTGGGCTCCGGCAAGAGCTGGGATCTCAGCCGCAACCACGGCGGATTGACGCTGCTGCCCGCCTTCGCGTATAACGAGAGCCGCGGCGCAGGCGGCCAGTACCGGGGCAAGGTGGAGGCGCTGGCAGGCGTGATCAACTACCTCAAGGGCATCCGGCAGGACTATGTGCTGCTGTCGGACAGCGACCTTGTCATCAACCTGCCGCTGGAGGACGTACTGCGCCGCCATATCGAAACCGGCGCGGACATGACGGCGGTATGCACCTCCGTCCCCGGCGATGTGTCGGATACCTACTTTACACTGGATGAGACGGGCCGCATCACGGACACCGCCTACGATGTGTTTGCCCCGGCGGGCTACCGCTGCCTGAATATGTTCATCCTCAGCAAGAAGCTGCTGCTGCAAATGGTGACGGAGTGCGCCAGCCGCAACCAGTTCAGCTTCCGCCATTATATTTTGCAGGACATGGGGCAGAAGTACCATTTCCACGCCTACATCTACGACGGCTACGCCGCCCGCATCAACAGCATCCAGAGCTACTACCAGCGCAGCATGGAGCTGCTGGATCCCGCCCTGCGGCAGGCGCTGTTCTGCAAGGAGCGCCCGGTGTACGGCAAGGAGAACGACTCCCCCTCCAGCTATATCGACCCCAGCGGCCCCTGCGTCAATTCCCTGATCGCAGATGGCTGCGACATTCAGGGCAGCGTGAAAAACTGCATCCTGTTCCGGAATGTCCGTATTGAAAAGGGCGCCAGCGTGGAAAACTGCATCCTGTTCAAGGACACGGTGGTGAAAAGCGGCGCCGCACTGCAAAACGTTATCACCGATAAGCAGGTGACGGTCGGCGAGAATGTGACGCTGACAGGGCATGAGAACTACCCCATTGTGATCGCCAAGAACAGCACGATCTGAGTGCTGACGGAGAAAGGAGCTGCGGTATGAAGATCCTATATGTGTCCAGTGAGGCATTTCCCTTCTGCAAGACCGGCGGACTGGCCGATGTAGCGGGCAGCCTGCCTCCCGCGCTGGCGCGGAACGGCGACGACGTGGCGGTGATCCTGCCCCTGTACGGGCAGATCGGCCGGCAGTGGCGGCAGCAGATGACGTTCCGCCGCTATATCTATGTGGATCTGGGCTGGCGCCACCAGTACTGCGGCCTGTTTTCGCTGGAAAGAGACGGCGTAACGTGGTACTTCGTGGACAACGAGCATTACTTCCGCCGCGACGTGCTGTACGGCGAGTTTGACGACGGCGAGCGCTTCGCCTTTTTCTGCAAGGCGGTCATCGACCTGCTGCCCAGTCTGGATTGGATGCCCGATATCCTCCACTGCAACGACTGGCAGACGGCGCTGGTGCCCATCTATCTCAAGGATGTGTGTACCCGCTGGGAGGAGGTGCGCCGCATCCGCACGGTGTTCACCATCCACAACATCGAGTATCAGGGGCGCTACGGTGAGGACACCGTGGATCAGCTGTTCGGACTTGACAGAGGGTGGTATAATGACGGCACACTGCAAATGGATGGCGACGTGAACCTGATGAAGGGCGCCATGCTGGTGTCCGACGCCGTCACCACCGTCAGTCCCACCTATGCCGCCCAGCTCCACGACGCGGCCTATGCCGAGGGCATGGAGAGCGTGGTGGGCATGATCGACTGGAAGTTTTCCGGCGTGGTCAACGGTCTGGACGTGGTGGGCTACGACCCCGTCCGCGACCCGGCGCTGCCGGAAAACTATGATGCCGACCACATGGCGGGCAAGGCCGCGTGCAAGGCGTCGCTGCAAGCGGCGATGGGGCTTGCACAGGAGCCGGACACGCCCCTCATCGGCATCGTCAGCCGACTTGTGGGCCACAAGGGATTGGACATCGTGGAGCAGGGGCTGGACGGCATCATGGCCACCGGCTGCCAGCTGGTGGTGCTGGGCAAGGGCGACAGCCGGTTCGAGGACTTCTTCCGCGGCAAGGCGTGGGAATACGGCGGCCGCCTGTCGGCGCAGATCACCTACGCCGAGGATCTGGCGCGCCGGGTCTACGCCGGGTGTGACCTGTTTTTGATGCCCTCCCGCAGCGAGCCCTGCGGCCTGAGCCAGATGATCGCCATGCGCTACGGCGCGGTGCCCATCGTCCGGCGCACCGGCGGGCTGGCGGACACGGTGAAGTCCTGTCAGGTGGGGCAGGAGGACGGTACGGGCTATCTGTTCGAGAGCTATGACGCCGGGGCCATGCTGGATGTGATCGGGCAGGCCACCGGCCTGTACCGCGGCGACCGCAAGGGCTTTGACACCGTGCGGCGCCGGGGCATGACGGCGGACTTCAGCTGGGCGCGGAGCGCCGGCGAATACCGCCGCATCTATGGAAATCTGCTGGGCTGATACCCGGCTCTTCATACGGAGGATTTTTGTATATGACCTATACCAAGGAGACATTGAAGGAAGCGATCATCCAGAAGCTGCGGCTGAATTACGGCTGCACCGAGAAGCAGGCCACCGACGGCGAGATGATGAAGGCCTGCGCCATGGTGCTGCGGGATATCATGGCCGAGCGCGGCGTGCAGACGCGGGAGGAGACCTTCCATGAGGGACGGCGGAAGGTGCATTACCTGTCCATGGAGTTCCTGATGGGCCGCAGTCTCATGAAGAACGCCTACAATCTGGAGCTGCTGGATGCGCTGACCGACGCCATTGACGAGCTGGGCTTCAAGGCCGCCGATATCTTTGAGATCGAGCCGGACGCCGGCTTGGGCAACGGCGGCCTGGGCCGTCTGGCCGCCTGCTATCTGGACAGCATGACCACGCTGGACATCCCCGCCGCCGGCTATTCCATCTGCTATGAGCTGGGTATCTTCAAGCAGAAGATCGTGGAGGGGCAGCAGGTAGAGCTGCCGGACGACTGGATGCAGCTGGGCGACGCATGGCTGCTGCCCAAGCTGCAGGAGGCGGAGGAGGTCCACTTCGGCGGCAAGGTGCGCTCCCGCTGGGACAACGGCCACCTGATGGTGGTGCATGAGGACTACACCCGCGTGCTGGCCGTGCCCTGCGACATGGAGATCGCCGGCTACGACACCGACCACGTCAATACCCTGCGGCTGTGGCAGGCCCGCAGCCCCAAGCCCATCGACATGAAGCTGTTCAGTCAGGGCCAGTATCTGCAGGCGTCGGAGGAGCGTGCCATGGCGGACGCCATCAGCCAGGTGCTGTACCCCGAGGACAACCACTACGAGGGCAAGTCCCTGCGGCTGAAGCAGCAGTACTTCTTCGTCTCCGCCACCATGCAGTCCATCACCCGCAAGCATATCGAGGTCTACGGCACCCTGAAGAACTTCCACGAGAAGAACGTCATTCAGATCAACGACACCCACCCCACGCTGGTGATCCCGGAGCTGATGCGTATTCTGGTGGACGACGCAGGTCTCGACTGGGACGAGGCGTGGAACATCGTCACCCACTGCGTGGCCTACACCAACCATACGGTGCTGGCCGAGGCGCTGGAGGTCTGGCCGCAGCAGCTGTTTGAGACGCTGCTGCCCCGCATCTGGCAGATCTTGCAGGAGATCGCCCACCGCTGGCAGAAGAAGGTGGAGGATTATTTCCACGACCCGGCCAAGACCGCCAAGCTGGCCATCATCTGGGACGGCCATGTCCGCATGGCCAACCTGTGTCTGGCGGGGGCCATGGCCGTCAACGGCGTGTCGGCGCTGCACTCCGAGATCCTGCGTAAGGACGTGTTCAAGGAAGCCTGCCAGATGATGCCGGAGAAGTTCAAGAACGTCACCAACGGCATCGACCACCGCCGCTGGGTGTCCCAGATCAACCGCGGGCTGGACAGCCTGATCTGCGATCTGGCCGGCGACGGCTACCTCACCCACCCGCAGGAGCTGAAAAAGCTGGAGGCCTACACCGACGACGCCTCCGTGCTGAAGCGGCTGGAGGAGATCAAGCACCAGAACAAGCTGGCCTTCGCCGCCTACGCCAAGAAGCAGCAGGGCGTGGTGCTGAACACCGACGCCATCTTCGATGTGCAGGTGAAGCGGCTCCACGAGTACAAGCGCCAGCTCCTCAATGTGCTGCACATCATCTACCTCTACCAGCGGTTACAGGATGACCCCAACATGGAGATGCGCCCCCAGACGTTCCTGTTCGGCGCCAAGGCCGCCCCCGGCTACGCCGTGGCCAAGCGCATTATCCACCTCATCAACTCGCTGGCCGCCCAGATCGACCGCGACCCCATCTGCAAGGACAAGCTGCAGGTGGTATTTCTGGAGAACTACCGCGTCTCTCTGGCGGAGAAGCTGATGCCCGCCAGCGAGGTGAGCCAGCAGATCTCCACCGCCGGCAAGGAGGCCAGCGGCACCGGCAACATGAAGTTCATGATGAACGGCGCCCTGACCGTGGGTACGCTGGACGGCGCCAACGTGGAGATGCACGAGGTGCTGGGCGACGAGAATATGTTCCTATTCGGCCTGAAGGCCGACGAGGTGGCCCGTCTGCGCCACACCTACGATCCCCAGCTGCTGTACCAGCGCGACCCCGTGCTGCGCCGGGTGGTGGATCAGCTCAAGACCGGCTTTGGCGACGGCGTGACCTACGAGGATATCTGGCAGCGTCTGGTGATGGGCGGGGAATGCCCCGCCGACCAGTATATGGTGCTGGCGGACTTCGCCGCCTACTGCGACGCCGAGGAGCGGATGTGCCGCACCTACGGCGACCGGACGGCGTGGAACCGCATGAGCCTGCGGAATATCGCCCGCAGCGGCATCTTCGCGGCGGACCGGGCCATCGCCCAGTACGCCGATACCATCTGGCACGTGCCGTATAAGAAATAAGCGGAAGGAGAGGGACTGCCCGGGCAGTCCCTCTCTTGACATATATGATATACTATCATCGGAATCATATGAAAACGAGGACACGGATATGGAAGTGACACAGGGCGCACCGTTCGAGAGCTTTGGCCTGTCGGAGGCCACCATGCGCGCCGTTCGCAACAAGCATTATACCATCAGTACGCCGGTACAGGCCGGCTGTATCCCGCCCATGCTGGCGGGGAAGGATGTCATCGCCAAGGCTCCTACCGGCACCGGTAAGACCATGGCCTTCGGCATCCCCATCATCGAGCGCATCGACCCGGAGAGCGAGGCGGTACAGGCCGTCATTCTCGCCCCCACCCGGGAGCTTGCCATGCAGATCACCGACGAGATGCGGGACATCGCCGTGTGCCACGAGGGCGTGCGGCTGGTGTGTCTGTACGGCGGCCAGCCCATCGGCAAGCAGATCGACGCCCTGAAGCGCCGCCCCCAGATCGTGGTGGCCACGCCGGGACGGCTCAGCGACCACATGAAGCGCCGCACCGTGGTGCTCAAGGACGTCAGCACCGTGGTGCTGGACGAGGCCGACCGGATGCTGGACATGGGCTTTATCCACGATGTCACCCGCATTCTGGACAAGATCCCCAACCGCAAGAATCTGGGGATGTTCTCTGCCACCATCTCCCGGGAGGTCATGGACATCTCCTGGGTCTACCAGCGCGACCCGGAGGAGATCACGGTGCAGGCCACCAAGGAGAATAAGCCCGATATCCTCCAGTACCGGCTGGAGGTGCCGTCCGACGGCAAGGTGGACGCCATCGCCCGTATCCTGAACTGCGAGAATTACGAGCGGGTCATCTGCTTCTGCAACACCAAGGGCAGCACCGAGCGGCTCACCAAGTTTTTGCAGATGCGGGGCGTGGACGCCCAGTGCATCCACGGCGACATCCCCCAGCGCAAGCGGGAGGAGGTCATGCAGCGGTTCCGCGACGGAAAGCTCCGGGTGTTCGTGGCAACAGATGTGGCCAGCCGCGGCATCGATGTGGACGATGTGGACGCCGTGTTCAACTACGAGGTGCCGGAGGAGAACGAGTACTACGTCCACCGTATCGGCCGGACGGGCCGCGCCAAAAAGCACGGTGTGGCGTACACGCTGCTCAGCGATTTTCCCAGCCGTATGCGGCTGGACGACATCGCCCGCAACACCCGCAGCCAGATCACGCCGGCCACCGTGGATGAAAGCGGCCATGTGACCCCCACGGAGAAAAAGTGACCTATTACACGAAAAACAAGTCCTCCGCGCTCTGCGCGGAGGACTTGTTTTTTTGTTGCAGGAAGGCGTTACAGGGCGGCCTTGATAGCGCCCAGCAGGTCGTCATAGCTGTCGAAGGCGGGGAGCTGGGGATAGTCCGCCTTGATCTTGTCCGTGGTGCGGAACAGGAAGCCTGCCTTGCTGTGGCGGATCATATCAAGATCGTTGTAGCTGTCGCCGCTGGCGATGGTGTCATACCCGATGGATTGCAGCGCCTTGACGGTGGTGAGCTTGGAGTGGGCGCAGCGCATCCGGTGGCGGGCGATATACCCGTCTCCGTCCACCTCCAGCGTGTTGCACAGCAGGGTGGGGTAGCCCAGCTTTTCCATCAGGGGCATGGCGAACTGGTCAAAGGTGTCGCTGAGGATCACCACCTGCGTTACGCGGCGCAGCTCGTCCAGAAACGCCTTTGCGCCGGGGAGGGGGTCGATCTTGGCGATGACGTCCTGGATCTGCCGCAATTTCATGCCCTTTTCCCGCAGCACCTCGATGCGCCAGCGCATGAGCTTGTCGTAGTCCGGCTCGTCCCGGGTGGTGCGGCGCAGCTCGGGAATGCCGCTCTCCTCGGCAAAGGCGATCCAGATCTCGGGGACGAGAACGCCCTCCATATCCAAACAAACAATATTCATCAAAGCGGCTCCTTTCTCACTTTTTCAGCACTTCCGCCAGCACATAGTCCAGCATGGCGTCCTTGTCGATCACATCCTTGTGCAGCACGGGGCGGCCCTCCAGTCCGGACAGGTTGCCGGGGATGGGAACGCCGGACAGCCGGGACAGGCGGCTCATCATGGCGAACTCATCGGTTTCGCCGTCATCCTCCCCCAGCGCGGCCAGCACCGCGGCGGGGAACTTGTAGGGCGAGGCGGTGGACAGCACCACCGTGGGCGCACCGGTATCGCGCAGCGTGTCCTTTAGCTGCTCCGCCACCGACCACGCCACGGCGGTGTGGGGGTCGCAGAGATAGTGCCGCTCCCGCCACAGGCGTCCGATGACGTCGGCGGCGCCCTGATCGTCGCAGCAGCCGCAGGAGAAGTCCTGCTGCAGCTTGGCCAGCAGGTCGCCGGACAGCTGGTACGCACCGTCCGTATTGAGCTGCCCCATCAGTCCGGCCACATACTCCGGGTCGCGGGACAGCAGGAACAGCAGCCGCTCCAGATTGCTGGATACCAGAATATCCATGGAGGGGGAGGTGGTCTTGTAGAACGGGCGGCGGCGGTCGTAGCGGCCGGTGGCGATGAACTCCGTCAGCACGTCGTTGGCGTTGCTGGCGCAGACCAGACGGCCCACGGGCAAGCCCAGCTCCTTGGCAAAGTAGCCCGCCAGAATGTCGCCGAAGTTGCCGGTGGGTACCACGAAGTTCACCTTGTCGCCCAGCGCGATGCGCCCCGCCTTCACCAGATCGCCGTAGGCCCGGAAGTAGTACACCACCTGCGGCGCAAGGCGTCCGATGTTGATGGAGTTGGCGGAGGACAGCATAGCACCGTGGAGGTCGCGGCCTTTACAGGCGGCGAACACCTGCTTGACACCGGTCTGGGCGTCGTCGAAGTTGCCCCGGACGGCGCAGACCTTTACATTGCCGCCGGTCTGGGTGGCCATCTGCGCCTGCTGGACGGCGGACACGCCGCCGTAGGGGTAGAACACGATGATGCGGGTACCCTTCACGTCGTGGAAGCCCTCCAGCGCGGCCTTGCCGGTGTCGCCGGAGGTGGCGGTGAGGATGACCACGTCGCCCGCCATGCCCTCGGCCTTGGCCGCCGCGCCGATGAGGCGGGGCAGCACCGACAGGGCCACATCCTTGAAGGCGGAGGTGGGGCCGTGGTACAGCTCCAGCACATATTGATCTCCCACCGGCACCAGCGGTGTCAGGTCGGCGGTGGGGAACTTGCCGTCGTAGCTGCGGCGGACGATGTCCTCCATATTGGGGAAGTCCGGCAGCAGCGCCGAGAGAATTTTCGCGGCCATGGACAGCGTATCCAGCCGCAGCGCGCCCTGCCAGTCGAAGTCCAGCTTGGCCGGATCGCAGATGTACAGGCCGCCGTCGGGGGCGATGCCCTCCAGCACCGCCCGGGCAGAGGGGGCAGTGAGGCGGAGGTCGCGTGTGCTATGGTACAGCATAGGAAAAGTCCTCCTAAAATTACTCTTGCATTTCTAATGACGCTATGATACACTGTCGCCAACGAAAAAGCAAGTGTTTTTATATGGCGGACAAATGAGATTTTTTTGTCGCCGCGATAAAAGTGCTGCTGCAAAAAACGAGGATAACGAGGCAGAAATATGTTGAAAGTATTGAAATTCGGCGGCTCGTCCATGGCGGACGAAAAACAGTTCGCCAAGGTACGGGACATCGTGCGGGCGGACGACAGCCGCCGCGTGGTGGTGGTCAGCGCCGCCGGTAAGCGGAATAAAGACGACCACAAGATCACCGATCTGCTGTATCTGTGCCACGCGCATTTGCAGTATGGTGTCAGCTGTGACGAGATCTATGACATGATCCGCTCCCGCTATGTGGGCATCCGGGACGCGCTGGGACTGACAACGCCCATCGAGGCGGAGTTCGACGCCCTGCGGCAAAAGATGGACGAGGGCATCAGCGCCGATGAGCTGGTGTCCCGGGGCGAGTATTTCGCGGCGGAGCTGATGGCGGACTATCTGGGCTACGACTTTCTGGACAGCTCCCTGTGGCTGAAGTTCAGGCTGGACGGTACGGTGGATCAGGAGACCAGCTACGAGAACCTGCGCCGCGCCGCATCGGGACGCCGGGTGGTGATCCCCGGTTTCTACGGGGCCATGCCCGACGGCAGCATCCATACGTTTACCCGGGGCGGCAGCGACATCACCGGTGCGCTGGCGGCGGCAGCGCTGGACGCCGACGTGTACGAGAACTGGACGGACGTGTCCGGCTTCCTCATGGCCGACCCCAAGATCGTGAAGGACCCCAAGCCCATCGAGCGTATCACCTACGCGGAGCTGCGGGAGCTGAGCTACATCGGGGCGCAGGTGCTCCACGAGGGCACGGTGTCACCGGTGCGGGAGAAGAACATCCCGCTGAATATCCGCAACACCAACCAGCCGGAGCACCCCGGCACCATGATCCGGGAGAGCTTTGACGAGTCGGAGACAGAGCGTGCCTCCGGCAGCATGATCACCGGCATCGCCGGGAAGAAGGGGTTCACCGTCATCACCCTGACGAAAAACGGGATGTCCTCCGAGCCGGGGACAGTCCGCCGCGTGCTGGAGGTGCTGGAGCGGTACAACATCAACGTGGAGTATCTGCCCTCCGGTATCGACAGCGTGTCGCTGGTGGTGGAGACGGGCAAGGCCGCGCCCTATCTCTATCAGGCCGTGGGCGACGTGGAAAAGGAGATACGGCCCGACAGCCTGCATATCATCGACGGCATGGCCATCGTGGCGGCGGTAGGCCGGAAGATGGCGTTCCAGCCCGGCTCCTCCGGCAAGATCTTCGGCAAGCTGGGTGAGAACGGCATCAACATCCGCATGATCACCCAAGGCCCGGAGGAACTGAATATCATCGTGGGCGTGGACGGGCCGGACTTTGAGAGAGCCATCCGCGTCCTGTACGACAGCTTTGTGAAATAAGGAGGGCATAGCCATGAAGCAATATAAAGTAGCGATCCTGGGGGCCACCGGCGCGGTGGGCCGCGAGATGATGAAGGTATTGGCGGAGCGGGATTTTCCCGTGTCGGAGCTGCATCTGCTGGCGTCGGCGCGCTCGGCGGGGGAGGTGCTGTCGTGGAAGGGACGGGACATCACCGTGGAGGTGGCCTGCGATGAGGCCTTTGCGGGGATGGACATCGTGCTGGGCGCGGCGGAGAACGATATTGCCAAGCGGTTCGCCCCGGCCATCGTCCGCGCAGGCGCCGTGTTCGTGGATAACTCCAGCGCCTTCCGTATGGACCCCGATGTGCCGCTGGTGGTGCCGGAGATCAACCCGGAGGACGTGAAAAAGCACAAGGGCATCATCGCCAACCCCAACTGCACTACCATCGTGTCGCTGGTGGCCATCAACGCCCTGAATCAGGATAGTCCCATCGAGAGCATCGTCGCCTCCAGCTATCAGGCGGTGTCCGGCGCCGGCGCAGGCGGCCCCATCGAGCTGATGAACGAGGTGGAGGCGCTGGGGCTGGGGCAGCAGATCGAGCCCAAGGTGTTCCAGTACCAGATCGCTTACAACGTCATCCCTCAGATCGGCGGCGAGGCATTTGACGGCTACACCTCCGAGGAGATGAAGCTGCAAAATGAGGGACGGAAGATCATGCACCTGCCGGCGCTGAAGGTGAGCTGCACCTGTGTCCGGGTGCCGGTGGTGCGCAGCCACAGCGTGTCCATCGTGGTGCGGACGCGGGAGAAGATCTCCGTGGAGCGGGCGCGGCAGCTGATCGCGGCGGCGCCGGGATGCCGTCTGGTGGATGATCTGGCCAACAAGCGCTATCCCATGCCGCTGGATACCAGCGACCAGGATCTGGTTTTTGTGGGCCGCATCCGGGACGACCTGACCAGCGAAAACGGTCTGAATATCTGGTGCTGCGGCGATCAGGTGCGCAAGGGCGCCGCCACCAACGCCGTGCAGATCGCCCAGCTGCTGGTAAAATGAAGAAAGTGTAAAGCCGTCTGCGGGCGGCTTTACTTTTTGTGCGAAAACATATATAATGGCACAAAATCTACCCCACGGAGGAGTGGCCTTATGAAGATATGGAAGCGAATGGCGGCGCTGCTGCTGGCTCTGTGCATGACACTGCTGCTGGCGGCCTGCGGCGAGGATCCCAACGATGAAAGACGACTGTCTGTGGTCATGACCGGCGCGGTGCGTACCATCGACCCGGCCATGGCGGCCACGGCGGCGGAACGCACGGTGGTGCGGCATGTATTTGAAAATCTGATGAAGCTCGGGCCGGACGGCACGGCGGTACACGCCGTGGCGCGCAGCTACACGCAGGAGACGGCGGCGGACGGCTCTGTGACCTATACGTTCCAGCTTCGGACGGACGCCAAGTGGACGGACGGCAGCGCCGTGACCGCCCACGACTTCGTGTATGCGTGGCGGCGGCTGGTGGATCCGGAGACGGACAGCCCCAACGCGGACGCCCTGTCCATGGTGGCGGGGTACGAGAAGGCGATACTGGGCGACACGTCGGCGCTGGCAGTGACGGCGCCGGACGACCACACGCTGGTGGTGACGCTCAACGGCTGCTGCTCCTACTTTATCGACAGCGTCTGCACGGCGACAGCCACCATGCCGGTGCAGGAGAAGGCGGTCACAGCCCACGATGATTGGGCCAGCAACAGCCTGTGGTTTGCGGGCAACGGCCCCTATGAGCGCACCGGCGCATGGAGCGATGCGGCGCGCCTGACGCTGCGGATACGGCCGGCCTACTACGATGCGAAGCGTCTGGGACAGGATCGCATCGACCTGATGCTGCAAAGCCGCGAGGAGGCGGAGGCCAACGCCGGTAAGGCGGATATCGTCATCGGCGCCGGCGGGGAGGACGCCCCGCGGGAGGGCGACCCCACCGTGGGCATCCTGCTGGTGAACCAGATGGCCACCAGTATGGGACATCCGGAGCTGCGGCGGGCGCTGAGTCTGGTCATCGACCGGGAGGCGGCGGCGCAGACCATGGGACAGGACTGCCATGGGGCGGAGGGCTTGGTGCCTTACGGTATCCGCACCGATGCGGGGGAGGACTTCCGCACGGTCAACGGCCCGCTGATCGATAACGACCCGGCGACGTATGAGGAGCGGTGTCAGGGAGCGCTGGCGCTGCTGCGGCAGGCGGGCTTTACCAACGCCACGACGCTGAGCGCGCTGGATACGGTGTCGCTGCTGTACGACAACGATTCGGCGCTGGCGCAGGTGGCCCAGCAGCTCCAGAAGGCGTGGGAGAGCAAGCTGGGTATCAAGGTACAGCTAAAGGGCGTGGAGCGCAGTGAGATGAAGGCGCGGCTGAGCAGCGGCGAATTTGTGCTGGCGCTGATGGAGATGACCGCCTCCTACAACGATGCGTCGGCGTATCTGGACCCGTGGCGCAGCAGCGATATGCGGAACTACGGGATGCAGTACCTCAACGCCTACGACATTCTGATGCAGATCGCGGCGGGCAGCACCTCGCCGGAGGTGCGGGACGCCTATCTGAAGGACGCGGAGCAGCTGCTGCTGGAAAACAGCAACATCATTCCGCTGTACAGCCGGACAAGACCCTATGTGATCCGGGACAAGGTGCTGGGCACCGTGTCCGACGGACTGGGCGGCTGGTACTTCGGCGCGGTGAACCGGGCGTCGTAAACGACATATGAAAAAGGGAGCCACGGGCTGTACAGCCTGTGGCCCCCTTTTTCTGTATAGGTCAGCTTATTTGCGGCGGGCGGTGTCCACGATGACGGCCTGCGCGCGGGCAAGCTTCAGGTCGTGGCGCAGACGCATGGGCGGCAGCTGCTGGCGCAGCAGATCGGCGGAGAGCTGGTACTGGGCGGACAGCTCACTGTACTTCTGCTCCACCTCCGCGTCGGTCACATCGATGCCCTCCAGACGGGCGATCTCCGTCATAGCCAGCTCAAAGCGGGCGGCGGAGACAGCCTGCTCCCGGGCGTGGGCGCGCAGCTCCTCCATGGAGGCGCCGCTGGCCTCCAGATACTGCTCCAGCTCCACGTTCTGGCTTTGCAGGTGGCCGCGCAGCTCCTGGATCAGACCGTCCAGCTGGTTTTCCACCATGGCGTCGGGCAGCTGCACCTCCATGCCGTCCAGCACCTGCGCGATCAGGTCGTTGGCGAACTGCTCGGCGGCCTCCGTCTGCTTCTTCGCCACCGCCTGCTCCATCACGGCGCGGCGCAGCTGGGACAGATCCTCAAAGCCCTGCGCCTTGGCAAACGCGTCGTCCAGCGTGGGCATGGAACGGCGGGTGATCTCGTGTACCTTGATGCGGAATGTGGCGTCCTTACCGGCCAACTCCGGCGTGTAGGCGGTGGGGAAGGTGACGTGTACATCCCGCTCCTCGTCCACACAGGCACCTGCCACCTGCTCCTCAAAGCCGGGGATGAAGTAGCCGCTGCCCAGCAGCAGGGGATAGCTCTCGCCCTTGCCGCCCTCGAAGGCCACGCCGTCCACGAAGCCCTCGAAGTCCAGCACCACCTCGTCGCCCATGGCGGCGCGGTCGGGGTGCGCCACATCCAGATGGGCGCGGGCGTACTCCTCCAGCGCGGTCTGGGTGTCCTCCTCGGACAGCTCGGCCTGGGGGTACACGGCGCTGAGTCCCTTGTACTGCCCCAGCTTCACCTCGGGGTACAGATCGATGAGGGCGGTAAAAACATACCCGTCGGGACCGATCTCCTCCACCGTCAGGGTGGGGGTGCCGGCGATGGCGATATCCTCCCGGCCGATGGCTTCCACCAGCGCCTGCGGATAAGTCTCGTTCACGGCCTCCTGATAGAGGAAGTCGCTGCCGTAGACAGCCTCGATCTTCTCGCGGGTAGGCTCACCCTCCACGGGACACAGGGCCTTGATGCCGTTGTAGCAGTGCATCAGCGCCTCCTGCCATGTGCCGCGGTCCACGGCCACCGTCAGGCGCACCTGACGGTTTTCCGGAATGTCTTCACGCTTTTTGATCTCCATGGGGGAGTTCCTCCTTATTTCGGCACAAACTGCCAGTATATTGCGATAAGTATACTATACCGCCGCGCGGATAGCAAGCCTGTCACACACTTCCGGTGAAATGCCTGAGTTGTAAAATTATTGTGACAATTACAACAAAGTACTTGTTCCCGGCGGGGACGTTTGCTACAATGCAGGATATTCTTTTCAGAGATCAACGGAGGTAGTTATGCAGCGTATCAAAGAATTCATCCACGACCGTCCGTATGTCTGGTGGGGGCTGTTCCTGCCGGTGTATCTGGCGCTGTTCTTCACCATCGAGCATTTCATCACCGATAACTACTGGGCCACCCAGCTGCCCATCGACTACAAGATCCCGTTTCTGGAGGGATTTGCCCCGATCTACGCCAGCTGGAGCCCGCTGCTGTTTGTGTTGGGTCTCCACCTGATCCTCTACGATGGCGAGGGCTTCCGCCGGTATATGTGGAGCATCATGGCGACGTTCCTCATCAGCACCCTGATCTGCGTGCTGATCCCCAACGGACAGGATCTGCGGCCTGCCGTGATGCCCCGGGACAACATCTTCTGCGATCTGGTGGCGTACACCTACTCGCTGGACACCAACACCAACGTGTTCCCCAGCGTCCATGTGGTGGGCGTCATTGACGCATGGTTCGCCATCTGGCATTCCAAGCGGCTGAAGAAGTGGACGTGGCGCTGGGGCACCGGGCTTTATGGTCTGGCGGTCATCGCCTCCACCATGTTCATCAAGCAGCACGCCATTATCGACGTGCTGGCGGGACTGGTGCTGGGCTTTGCCTGCAACTTTGTGGTGTACAACATCATCGGCAAGCGGCGTGACCGCCGGCTGTGCAGGGAGGTATAAGGTATGGAGATCGGCGTATCCCCGTTGTTCCGGGATGTCAGTGAGGAATCCCAGCAGGCCATGCGTACCTGCTTCGATATGCGGGAGTACAGCTTCCACGCCGGCGAGGTCATCTACGACTTTTCCGAGGGACGCAACATGGTAGGCGTTCTGACGCAGGGCGCCGCCGTCATCGAGCGCATCGACCATCAGGGCAGCCGGACGATCCTGGAGCGGCTGGAGCGCGGCGGCGTTTTCGGCGAGATGCTGATGTTCGAGAACGTGGCGGGAGACAGCATCACCGTGGTGGCGGAGGTGCCGTGCCGTGTATGGCTCATGGCGGCGGATCAGGTGACGAAGCGGTGCGAGAACGCCTGCGCCCACCACACACAGGTGGTGGAGAATATGTTCCAGCTGGTGGCGGAGAAGGCCACCTCCCTCTACGAGCGGGTGGAGGTGCTGAGCCGCCGGAGCATCCGGGATAAGCTGCTGTGCTACTTCTCTCTGCTGGCCGCCAAGAGCCGGGGCGGAGAGTTCTCCCTGCCCTTCTCCCTCAGCGCGCTGGCGGACTATATCTCCACAGACCGCAGCGCCATGATGCGGGAGCTGAAGAAAATGCGGGACGAGAAGCTGGTGGACATTCAGGGCCGCCGGGTGCTGCTGCGTCAGGTGATTTAAGCGGCTGCTTGACGCAAGTGAAGATTGACGGGTCTGCCCATTGGTGATACAATAAAGCGAAGAACGGGCGTAACGCGCCCATGACCCAATGGCGGATGCCAGACTATAATGAGAAGGAGCCGTGATGTATGTACCGCATCGTTAGAAAAGAAGCGCTGAAGCCCACCGTGATCCTGTACGAGATCGAAGCGCCCATGGTCGCCAGAAAGGCGGAGCCGGGCCAGTTCATCATCCTGCGTGTGGACGAAAAGGGTGAGCGTATCCCCATTACGATCCATGACTACGACCGGGAAAAGGGTACCGTGACCATCATCGTCCAGACCGTTGGCGCCACCACCGAGAAGCTGAGCCACAAGCAGCAGGGCGAGTGCCTGCACGACTTTGTCGGCCCCCTGGGCCGTCCCACCGAGACGGAGGGAAAGAAAAAGGTCTGCGTCGTCGGCGGCGGCGTGGGCTGTGCCATCGCCTACCCCGTGCTGAAGAAATTCCACGACTGCGGTGCTGAGGTCCACGCAGTGGTGGGCTTCAAGAGCAAGGACGTGGTCATTCTGGAGGACAAGTTCAAGGCTGTCTCCTCCGTACTGAAGGTCTGCACCGACGACGGCTCCTACGGCCAGAAGGGTCTGGTCACCGAGGCGCTGAAGCAGCTGCTGGACGACGGCAACCAGTATGACGAGATCTTCGCCATCGGCCCCATGGTCATGATGAAGTTCGTCTGCAAGACCACCGAGCCCTACGGCGTGCCCACCACCGTGTCCATGAGCCCCATCATGATCGATGGCACCGGTATGTGCGGCGGCTGCCGCCTGACCGTGGGCGGCGAGACCAAGTTCGCCTGCGTGGACGGCCCCGACTTCGACGGTCACAAGGTGGACTGGGATCTGGCCGTAAAGCGCAACCAGATGTACCACGACTTCGAGGTGCATAAGCACGAGGAAGTCTGCAATCTGTTCAAGCAGGAGGTAAAGTAAGATGGCTGCCAAGATCAATATGCGTTTGGATAAGAACGAGATGCCTTCTCAGGACCCGCAGGTCCGCAACAAGAACTTCCTGGAGGTAGCGCTGGGCTACACCGAGGAGCAGGCGCTGGACGAGGCCGCCCGCTGCCTGAACTGTAAGAACCATCCCTGCGTGGACGGCTGCCCTGTCAACGTGCGCATTCCTGAGTTTATTCAGAAGATCGTGGAGAAGGACTATGAGGGCGCCTATCAGGTGATCCATCAGACCAGCTCCCTGCCCGCCGTCTGCGGCCGCGTCTGCCCGCAGGAGAGCCAGTGCGAGATGCACTGCGTCCGCGGCAAGAAGGGCGATCCCGTGGGTATCGGCCGTCTGGAGCGCTTTGTGGCCGACTGGCACAACGCCCACAGCACCGAGGCGCCTGCCAAGCCCGCCTCCAACGGCCATAAGGTGGCCGTCATCGGCTCCGGCCCCGCAGGTCTGACCTGCGCCGGCGACCTCGCCAAGAAGGGCTATGAGGTCACGGTGTTCGAGGCGCTGCATCTGGCCGGCGGCGTGCTGGTGTACGGCATCCCCGAGTTCCGTCTGCCCAAGGCCATCGTCCAGAAGGAAGTGGACGGCCTGAAGGCCATGGGCGT
This sequence comes from uncultured Oscillospiraceae bacterium, assembly GCA_934591815.1. GTDB lineage: Bacteria > Bacillota > Clostridia > Oscillospirales > Oscillospiraceae > Vescimonas. The sequence goes on along the minus strand of CAKTPV010000002.1, from coordinate 58,204 downwards.
GAAGGTGGAGACCAACACCGTGGTGGGCCGCACCATCACCATCGACGAGCTCATGGAGGAGAACGGCTTCGAGGCGGTGTTTATCGGTTCCGGCGCCGGTCTGCCCATGTTCATGAACATCCCCGGCGAGAACCTGAAGGGCGTCTACTCCGCCAACGAGTTCCTGACCCGTATCAACCTGATGAAGGCGTACCTGCCTGACAGCGACACGCCCATCATGGATCTGAAGGGCAAGACCGTGGCCGTCGTCGGCGGCGGCAATGTGGCCATGGACGCTGCCCGCTGCTCCAAGCGGCTGGGCGCCGAGGTGTACGTGGTGTACCGCCGCGGCATGGAGGAGCTGCCCGCCCGTCATGAGGAGGTGGAGCACGCCATCGAGGAGGGCGTCATCTTCAAGACGCTGAACAACCCCGTGCAGATCAACGGCGACGAGCAGGATTGCGTGAAGTCCATGACCTGCATCGAGATGGAGCTGGGTGAGCCGGACGCCTCCGGCCGCCGCCGCCCCGTGGAGAAGAAGGGCAGCGAGTTCGATCTGCCGGTGGACGCTGTCATCATGTCGCTGGGCACCAGCCCCAACCCCCTCATCAAGTCCACCACCAAGGGCTTGGAGGTCAACAGGAAGGGCGGCATCATCGTCAACGAGGAGGGCCTCACCTCCCGGCAGGCGGTGTACGCCGGCGGCGACGCCGTGACCGGCGCGGCCACCGTCATTCTGGCCATGGGCGCCGGCAAGCTGGGCGCCAAGTCCATTGACGAGTACCTGAGCGCCAAATAATAAAAGGGACTACATACGGCCCGCCCTCGGCGAACAGCCGTAGGGCGGGCTTTGTACCACAGAAAACAGGAGGAGTACCATGGCGAATTTTACGAAACAGGCCATCAAGGCGTCGTTTATGAAGCTGCTGAGCCAGAAGCCGCTGAATAAGATCAGCGTCCGCGATATCGTGGAGGACTGCGGCATCAACCGGAACTCCTTCTACTACCATTTTCAGGACATCCCTTCTCTGCTGGGCGAGATCGTGACGGAGCAGACGGACCAGCTCATCCGCCAGTACCCCACCATCTCCTCCATGGAGGAGTGCTTTTCCGTGGCGTTCCACACGGCGCGGGAGAACCGCCGGGCTGTCATGCACATCTTCAACTCCTCCAACCGGGATATGTTCCTGCAGGACACCATGCGGCTGTGCGAGTATGTGGTCAAGACCTATATCGCCACGGCGTTCACCAACACCGCCATTACGGAGGACGACCGGCGGGTGGTGGTGCAGTTCATGAAGTGTCAGCTGTTCGGCGTGTGGATCGACTGGGTCAGCGGCGGCATGAAGGAGGAGTCCTTTGCCGACCTGCAGCGGATGATCCAGCTGTGCCGCGGCGTACCGGAGCTGATCGTGGCCCACAGCAACGGGCAGGCGTAAGCACAGTAGACAAACCGACGAAAATGTCTGAAAATCAGACGCATACAGACAGATGTCCGGATTTCGGGCATCTGTTTTTTCTGCCTGTACCGCCCTGCGCCCCGCTGCGCTATGATACGGGAGATAAAAGACGCTGCGGCGTGGAAGGGAGATGCAGGTGTATGCGTAATGTGAGGTCTACCGGCCCTTTGTGGGCGGTGAAAACGGGGTATATCGTGGTATCGGCACTGTTCTGTGTGCTGGGCGTGGTGCTGTTCATCACAGCGGAGCGGTGCGTGCCGTGGATCGGCAGGGCGCTGGGCATCGGCATGGTGATCTGCGGCGCCATCAAGCTGGGCGGCTATTTCTCCAAGGATCTGTTCCGGCTGGCATTCCAGTACGATCTGGCGTTCGGCATCCTGCTTATCGCCGTGGGGATCATCACGCTGTGCCATCCCGGCGAGGCCATGACGTTCCTGTGCGTCATGTTCGGCATTCCGGTGCTGGCGGACGGCCTGTTCAAGATCCAGGTGGCGGTGGAGGCCAAGCGCTTCGGTATCGGTCAGTGGTGGCTGGTGCTGCTGCTGGCGGTGCTGACCGGCGTGATCGGGCTGCTGCTGGTGCTGCGTCCGGCGGAGGGCGCACGGGTCATGGTGATGCTGATGGGCGCGTCGCTGCTGCTGGATGGCGCGCTGAATCTCAGTGTGGCGCTGTGCGCCGTGAAGGTGGTAGATCACCAGCGGCCGGACGTCATCGAGACGGACGATTTCGAGATCGAGTAAACGCAAAAAAGAACCGGTGCAGCTCAGCTGCACCGGTTCTTTTTTTACGGCGGCGGGAATTGCAAATCGCAGGGCGGTTTGGTATACTGACACCAGTAAACGAAAGGAGACGCGCCATGGAGGAACTCACAAAGATCTTGCAGACCTCGCTGGGCGGGTACAGCCTGAGCCGCATTCTGTCGGCGCTGCTGACGCTGCTGGTCTGCCTGGTGGCGGCACGGCTGCTGCTGAAGCTGGCGAAAAGGCTGCTGAACCGCAGCAAGAAGCTGACGGCACGGCTGCGGCAGATCATCCTGACGACGCTCAAGGTGATTTTCTACACGCTGGCCGGCATCATCACAGCGGAGGCACTGGGGCTGAACACCTCATCCCTGACGGCGCTGGTGTCGGTGCTGACATTGGGCGTCACACTGGCGGCGGAGGACATTCTGGGCAACGTGGCGGGCGGTCTGGTGATCCTGTCGTCCCACCCCTTCAATATCGGCGACGAGATCGAGGTGGCCGGTACGTCGGGCGTGGTGCGGGAGATCACGCTGAACCACACGAAGCTGGAGACATTCAACGGTCAGGTCATCATGCAGCCCAACAAGGAGCTGTCCTCCTCCCGCATCGTCAACTATACCGCCATGGGACGCCGCCGTGTGGTGCGCACGGTGACGGCATCCTACGACGCGCCCACCGAGGTGGTGAAGGCCGCTTGTCTGGAGGCGGTGGCCGCCACGCCGCACGTGCTGGCGGAGCCGGCGCCCTGCGCCTACCTCACCGACTACGGCAGCAGCGCCATCGAATACAGCGTGCGGTGCTGGGCGGAGACCAAGGACTACTGGGACGTCTACTACACCCTGAACGAGAATCTGCGTACCGCCTTTGCCGCTCACGGTGTGGAGATGACCTACGACCACCTGAACGTCCATGTGCTGGAACGGAAATAAAACGCGAAGGAACGGAGGATGGATATGAGAGGATTACTGGAGGTATCATGGCTCTGGCAGATGCTGGGCATCTCGCTGCTGGTCGCCGGTATCGGCATCGCCTGCGCCGCGCTGATACAAAAGCGAAGGGGGAAAAAGCTGCGTGCAGGGGTCGCGGTGCTCATTGCAGTCATTGCCTTTGTGGTCTGCAATCTGCTGATGGTGCTGCTTTCCCAGCGCCCCGCCCTTCTCTGACCGGCGGGCGCGGCGTGAAAAGCCAGCCAATACGAGAAACAGGAGCCGTCATTCGGAAATGAATGACGGCTCCTGTTTTTTTGTGGGTCACTGCGCGGTGTTCTTCAGGAACTCCCGGATACGGGCCACGCCCGCGTACAGCACCGGCGGGTCGCTATGCACCACCAGCGTGGGCGCCTGTGTCAGGCCCAGCGCCGCGGCCTCCTCCTGATGCTGCGCCACGTCCCGCTCCTCATAGGCGATGCCCGCCCGTTGCAGCAGGGGCTTTACGACACGGCAGTTGGGGCAGGTGGCGGTGACGAACAGGGTGCAGGGGGCGTCGGCGGTGCAGGCAGACGCCGGCTGTGCCGGGGTCTGCGCCGGGCGGGGGGCTGCCGCGCTCTGCGCGCCACCTACCTGATACGTCCGGCGATCCTTATACTCCTGACTCTTGCCGTCGTTCCAGTTCTGCACCGGGCGGTAGTAGCCGGTGATACGGCTGTATACCTCCGCCTTCTTGCCGCACACCGGGCAGGTGAAATGCTCGCCCGCCAGATAGCCGTGGTCGGCGCAGACGGAGTAGGTGGGGGAGATGGTGTAGTAGGGCAGCTCGTAGTTCTCCGCGATCTTCCGCACCAGCGCAGCGGCGGACTGCCAGCTGGGCAGCTTTTCACCCAGGAAAGCGTGGAACACCGTGCCGCTGGTATACAGCGTCTGGAGCTTGTCCTGCACGTCCAGCGCCGCGAAGATATCCTCCGTATAGCCCACCGGCAGGTGGCTGGAGTTGGTGTAGTAGGGCGTTGCGCCCTCGTGGGCGGTGACGATATCGGGATAGCGCTGCTTGTCGTGCTTGGCCAGACGGTAGGAGGTGGACTCGGCGGGGGTGGCCTCCAGATTGTAGAGGTCGCCGTACTGCTCCTGATAGTCGCTGAGCCGCTCACGCATATGGTTGAGGACGCGGACGGCGAAATCCTGCGTCTCCTCGTGGGTCAGGTCCTTCCGCAGCCACGCGGCGTTCAGGCCGGCCTCGTTCATGCCCACCAGACCGATGGTGGAGAAGTGATTGTCAAAGCTGCCCAGATACCGCTTGGTGTAGGGGTACAGCCCCTCGTCCATCAGGCGGCCGATGGTGGTGCGCTTGATCTTCAGACTCCGGGCCGCCACGTCCATCATGTGGTCGAGACGGGAGAAGAACTCTGCCTCATTCCGGGAGAGGTAGGCGATACGGGGCAGGTTGATGGTCACCACGCCCACCGAGCCGGTGGACTCGCCGCTGCCGAAGAAGCCGCCGCTCTTTTTCCGCAGCTCCCGCAGATCCAGCCGCAGACGGCAGCACATGGAGCGGACGTCGCTGGGCTCCATGTCGGAGTTGATGTAGTTGGAGAAGTAGGGCGTGCCGAATTTGGCGGTCATCTCAAAGAGCAGGCGGTTGTTCTCCGTCTCGCCCCAGTCGAAGTCCTTGGTGATGGAGTAGGTGGGGATGGGGTACTGGAAGCCGCGGCCGTTGGCGTCGCCCTCGATCATCACCTCGATGAACGCCCGGTTGACCATATCCATCTCCGCCTGACAGTCGCCATAGGTAAAGTCCATGGCCTTGCCGCCCACGATGCAGGGCTGGCCGGCTAAGTCGGCGGGAACGGTCCAGTCCAGCGTGATGTTGGAGAACGGCGCCTGCGTACCCCAGCGGCTGGGGGTGTTGACGCCGTAGACAAAGCTCTCTATGCAGTGCTTGACCTCCTCGAAGTCCAGCTTGTCCGTGCGGACGAAGGGGGCGAGGTAGGTGTCGAAGCTGGAGAAGGCCTGCGCGCCCGCCCACTCGTTCTGCATGATGCCCAGGAAGTTCACCATCTGGTTGCACAGGGTGGCCAGGTGCTTGGCGGGGGCGCTGGTGATCTTGCCGGGGATGCCGCCCAGACCCTCCTGAATGAGCTGCTTCAGGCTCCAGCCGGCGCAGTAGCCGGTGAGCATGGACAGGTCGTGGATGTGGATGTCCGCGTTGCGGTGGGCGTCGCCGATCTCCTCGTCATAGATCTCGCTGAGCCAGTAGTTGGCGGTGATGGCGCCGGAGTTGGACAAAATCAGGCCGCCCACGGAGTAGGTGACGGTGGAGTTCTCCTTCACGCGCCAGTCGGACACCTTCAGGTAGCCGTCCACCAGACCCTTGTAGTCCAGAATGGTGGAGCTCATGTTCCGCAGCTTTTCCCGGTTCTTACGGTAGAGGATATAGGCCTTGGCTACCTCTGCGTAGCCCGCCCGCTGCAAAACGGCCTCCACGCTGTCCTGAATGGTCTCCACCTCGATCCGGCCGTCCTTGATCTTCCCGGCGTAGTCCGCCGTGACCTGCAAGGACAGCAGATCGATCACATCCGAATTGTAGGGGATGCCGGTGGCGTCAAAGGCCTTCATGATGGCGCTGGAGATGCGGCTGATGTTGAATTCGGCGGCGTGGCCGTCTCTTTTTATCACTTGATACATGGTCGTGTCTCCTTTATAGCGTTATTCTCCGCGTATCTGCGTGGAGGGGATATATGGCAAAACACTGTCCCGCAGAGCGGAAACAGCCTCATGCGGCAGAGGGCTGACGCCGCCGCCCAGCAGCGCGCCGGGGTCGACGAAGGGCTGGAGGAAGTACCGCTTGGCGCCTTGCAGCCATTGGCCGATCTCGACCATGGCCTCCGGCGTGTGCAGCGGCGCACAGACGGTGGTGCGGAACTCATAGTCCACGCCGCTGCCCAGCAGCAGCGCCGCGCTTTCCCGTACCTGCGCCAGACGGTCGATACCGCCGCAGGTCTGCGCGTACAGCGAGGGTGCGTTTTTGATATCCATGGCCACATAGTCCAGCAGCCCCTCCCGCAAAAGCGCCGCCAGCATGGCGGGATCCGTGCCGTTGGTGTCCAGCTTGGTGAGAAAACCCCGCTCCCGGATACAACGGAGCAGCTGGGGCAGCTCCTTGTGGAGCGTCGGCTCGCCGCCGGAGATACACACACCGTCCAGCTTGCCGCGCCGCGTGTCCAGAAAGGCCAGCAGCGCCTGCTGCGAAAGAGCCTCCGGCTCGTCCGACGGCAGCACGAGGGAGGGGTTGTGGCAATAGGGGCAGCGCAGGTTGCATCCGGAGAGGAACACCGTGCAGGCGACCCGGCCGGGGAAGTCCAGCAGCGACAGCTGCCGCAGCCCGCCTATTTTCATGGAGATCCGCTCCCTTCAGATACCATAAGCTTTTCCCAGTATACAATGCGGCATGGCCTGTGTCAATACGAGACACAAGATATTGTGGCATTTTCCAAAAAAGACCCCAGTATTTCGTGGGAACGACGAGGACTTGCCGCAAGACAGCAAAAGCAGGGCGGGCGGTTTACCCGCCTGCCCTGCTGAAAGCCTCACAACAATATCAGTATACCGCAGAATCGGCGGTAAGTCAATGCAGAAGTGCGAAAAATACGATTTTTTGAAGCATTATACAAACAAAAACGGTGAATTTCGTTGGTTTTGTGGATTGTAAAACGGGTAAAATCTGCTATACTAAAAGTACCCCAAGAGAAATAGAAAGAGGTGGATCCAATGACCTGAGGCGTTCCCCTTTACCAACGAAGTAAAGGGAAGATGGCATCCCCAGAATGTTCGGCACTCTCTAATGGCGGTCCATTTAGATCGGTGGTCCACCGCAACAGCGGTGTTTCAAGATAGAGCGAGAGTGAAACCAGAAACGGCGGCAGATGCCATGAGTCTGCAGAAACGAGAGGTAGCCAAAGATGACCGAGCCCAAGAGGGATCAATAACCCTTGATCGCAAGACACGGAAGCGATCAAGGGTTATTGCATGTATGGGGAAGTTTGCCGCTGCCATACGCAGCAGAATAAGGAGAACGCCGCTGCCCGCACAGAAAAGGGCGGGGGCATTTTTTTCACAGTTTGTTTACAGGCAATTCTTCAAATGCGCTTGTTATTCCCCTTGCGTCTGCTATAATATCCCTAAACAGATGGTGGACGGTTGTGCGCCTGACGGGGACGGCGGGAAGACGCGGTCACGGGCGGTGCGGAGAATTGTCATCATCTGAGCAAAGGAGCTTCGGGAGGTGAAGCGTATGTTTGATATGTATTTGGTGACCGGCGCCACCGGTTTTCTCGGCCGGACGATCGTGGAGGAGCTGGTGCGGCAGGGAAGCAGGGTGCGGGCGCTGGTGCTGCATGGCGACCCCTGCGCCAAGCTGCTGCCGCCGGAGGCGGACACGGTGGAGGGGGACGTGAGCGCAAGGGACTCTCTGGCCGCGTTCTTTGAAGGTGCCGGTGAAAGCACCTGCGTGCTGCACTGTGCGGGGATCATCTCCGTGGCGTCCCATCCGGGGCAGCGGATCTATCAGGTCAACGTGGAGGGGACGCGAAACATCGTGGCGCTGTGCCGGGAGCACGGCGTGGGGCGGCTGGTCCATGTAAGCTCTGTCCATGCCATCCCGGAGCAGCCCAAGGGAACGGTCATCACAGAGCAATGCACGTTCTCGCCGGAGCTGGTGCGGGGCGACTACGCAAAGACCAAGGCGACCGCTACCGCCCTTGTCCTACAAGCGGCGCAGGAGGGACTGAACGCCAGCGTGGTCTTTCCCTCCGGGCTCATCGGACCGGGGGACGTGCTGGGCGGCAGCTTCACCTCCATGGTGCGGGCATTTATGGCGGGGAAGCTCCCCCTCGCCGTCAACGGCGGCTATGACTTTGTGGACGTGCGGGATGTGGCGCGGGGCGTGCTGGACTGCGCGGCCCGCGGTGTCGCCGGGAAGGGCTATATCCTGTCCGGCGAGTATATGAGCATCCCCCGCATCCTGCAATGCGTGGGACAGGCTGCGGGCATCTCCGGAAGACCGCTGTGCCTGCCTCTGTGGATGGCACGGCTGGCGGCGCCCTGCTACGAGCGGTATTGCCTGAAGCGGCGTCTCCCGCTGTTCTTCACCCCCTACTCGGTGGAGGTGCTGGCATCCAACGGCTGCTTCAGCCGCGCTGCGGCGGCGGAGGCCTTCGACTACGCGCCGCGTCCGCTGGAGGAGAGCCTGCGGGATATGGCGGCGTGGATCCGGCAGACCAACGCGACAGCATAGGAAAAACGAAAAAAGCGCCGGGGAACTTTGAAGTTCCCCGGCGCTTTTGCGTCAGCGGGTATGCCGTTCTGCGAAAGGGTGGAGCGGGTCACTGTACCGGGAGCTGCACCGCGATGGTCGTCCCGGCCTCCGAGCTGTCCTCCACGCAGACGCTGCCGCCGTGGAGCTCAGCAATGGCCCATACCAGCGACAGACCCAGCCCCACGCCGCCGTACTCTCTGCTGCGGGATTTGTCCACCCGGAAGAAGGGCTGGAAGATGCTCTCCCGGTACGGCTCCGGTATGCCGCAGCCGGTGTCCGAGACGCGGATGACCAGCCGCGCCGCCTCCTCCTGCACGGTGAGGCGCACCGTGCCGCCGGGGCGGTTGTACTTGATGGCGTTCTCGGTCAGGTTGAACAGCAGCCGGTAGATCAGCCCGTCGCTGCCAGTCATGGCGCCGTCGCCGTCACAGGCCAGCGTAATGCCGTTTTTCTCCGCCAGCGGCGCAAGGTCGGTGAGGATCTCCTCCATCATGGGGGCGAGCTGGATGCGGTCGTTCCGCGGCACGCTTTGCAGGGCGCTCATCTCCAGCAGCGTCTTTGTCATCTGGGTCAGGCGCTCCGTCTGCTCCCGCAGCAGGGACAGGAACTCCGCCGTCTCCGGCAGCATAGCCGGATGCTCGTCGGCGAACAGCTCGATACGCGCCTGCATCAGCGCCAGCGGTGTGCGCAGCTCGTGGGCAGCGTTGCCGGTGAATTGCCGCTGGGCGGTAAAGCCCTCGTCCAGCCGATCCAGCATTTGGTTGAAGGAGCGGCTGAATTGCCGGAACTCCGGCAGCACCTCCTCGGTGATCTTCATGTCGGTCAGATTGTTGGGCTCCACCTTCTCCACCTGCGCGGCAAAGGAGCGCAGAGGCTTGAGGGCGTGACCGCTGACGAAGTAGGCCAGCACGCCGCCCAGCACCATCACCGCGGCGGTGATATACCAGTTGGTGGTGATGAAGGATGCCTGCGCGCCGTGAACGATGATGGTCAGTTCCTGATCGTCCTCCGCCAGCTCCGGGTCGAAGCAGGCCGGCTCGCCCCCGGTATCGTCACCGGAGAATTGGATGGAGGTGCCGATGGAGTCCATGTAGTGCCGCCCGGAGCAGCCCAGCAGATAATTCATGGCCACGCAGGTGATGCCGATGAGCAGGGCGGTCATCAGCGTGATGCGCCACTGGAGAGACAGCTTTTTCATTGCGCCGCACCTCCCAGCAGATACCCCTCGCCGATGCGGTTGCAGATGGGGTCATAGCCCAGTGCGGTACGCAGCTTCTTCCGCAGCGCGGAGATGTGCACACGGATGGAATTGCTGAAGCTGTCCACGCTGTTGTCCCAGACGTGCTCCATCAGCTCCTCCTGACTGACGGGGCGGCCCTGATGGAGCATCAGGTACTCCAGAATGCCCGTCTCCTTGCGGGTGAGGGTCAGCGGCTGCCCGTCGGCGCAGGCCGTCCGGGCGCGGGTGTCGAAGGTCAGGCCGCCGCAGGTGAGCAGCACGTCCTGTTGGGTGAACTGCCGCAGGGTCAGACTGCGGATGCGGGCCTCCAGCTCCGCCAGATGGAAGGGCTTTGCCAGATAGTCGTTGGCGCCGGCGTCCAGTCCCTCCACCTTGTCCGCCACCTCGCTGCGGGCGGAGAGGATCAGCACCGGCGTCTCCCTGTCCGTCTGCCGCAGCGTCCGCAGCACCGTCATGCCGTCCTTTTTCGGCAGGTTCAGATCCAGCAGCACCAGATCGTACCGCTCTGTATCTAATAGCTCCAGTGCTTTTTCGCCGTCGAAGCAGCAGTCCACACTGTAAGCCGAGCGCCGCAGGCTGCGGGCGATGGTATCGCACAGGGCGCGCTCATCCTCTACAATTAAAAGGTGCATAAAAGCCCTCCTTATACTTGCATTGTGATTCTTCTGCGAGTATTATGATACCGTGACGCCGCACGTCAAGGTATCATTTGCCTCCTTTTTCGGCTGCCCGGTCTCGCCGGGCGAGAAAAATGGCGGCGCTATGATGCTTTGCGTCTATTATAGCAGAAGCGGATAAGGTTTGTGTTAAATTTTCGTTCTTAACAAGGAATTTAACTGCGCCGTGCTATGATAGCCGCAGAAAAAGGAAAGGGTGATGAGATGAGTCATGGAAAAAAGGCGGTCGTGCAGGCCGCGCTGCTGCTTCTCGGCGCTGCCATGCTGTGCTACGGCATCTGGCGCGGCGAGGTAGACACCGTGCTGAGCAAGGCGATCAGATTATGTTTGGAGTGTGTGGGCATTGGATAAGAAGACTTCGGGCGTGTCCCATCTTTTGGCCCGCTTCCGGGGCTGGATACAGGCGGGGGCGACGCTGCTGACAAACATCCACCTGCCCAACTTCCTCAAGGGCGGTCTGTATCAGGGAAAGGGGAAGGCCGTCTGCGTGCCGGGCTTGAACTGCTACTCCTGTCCGGCGGCCTCGGGCGCTTGTCCCATCGGGTCGTTTCAGGCGGTGGTCGGCTCGTCCAAATTCCGCTTCTCCTATTATATTACGGGCTTCCTCATTCTGCTGGGGGTACTGCTGGGACGTGTGATCTGCGGCTTCCTCTGTCCCTTTGGCTGGTTTCAGGAGCTGCTGCACAAGATCCCCACGAAGAAGCTCTCCACCAAAAAGCTGAAGCCGCTGACGTATCTCAAGTATGTGGTGCTGCTGGTGATGGTGGTGCTGCTGCCGGTGCTGGTGACCAACCAGCTTGGTATGGGCGACCCCTTCTTCTGCAAGTATCTCTGTCCCCAGGGCGTGCTGGAGGGCGCGATCCCGCTGTCTTTGGCCAACGCCGGCATCCGGGCGGCGCTGGGCAGCCTGTTCACATGGAAGTTCATCGTGCTGCTGACGGTGATCGTCCTGAGCATCGTGTTCTACCGCCCCTTCTGCAAGTGGCTGTGTCCCTTGGGCGCGTTCTACGCCCTGCTGAACAAGGTGTCCCTGTTCCAGATGCAGGTGGATCAGAGCAAGTGCGTCTCCTGCGGGAAGTGCGCCAAGGTCTGCAAGATGGATGTGGACGTGACCAAGAGCCCCAATCATACCGAGTGTATCCGCTGCGGCATGTGCATCCGCGCCTGCCCCACCGACGCCGTTTCTTTCCGCTACGGCTTCGGCAGCGGCAAACAGCAAATCACAAGCGAACAGACAACAACTGAAGTAAAAACGGAGGAATCAAAATGAACGTGAAGAAGATCCTGTCCCTGCTGCTGGCCCTCTTGCTGGTGGGCAGCATGGCCGCCTGCGGCAATAATAAGCCCGCGGAGAATCAGAACAACAACAACGGCGAGCCCCAGACCGTGGAGGAGGCCAGAGCCCTCTACGACCAGCTGATGGCGCAGGAGACAGAGATCCTGACGAACGATTCCGAGCTGTGGGAGAAGGTCTTCCTGTCCGCAGACAAGGGCATGGCCATGATGGAGGCCGGCAACAACTACGGCGATTTCCTGCTCAAGACCATTGAGGCCGCCAAGGATAAGTTCGACGAGAAGGAGCTGACGCTGCTGACGGAGGGCGCCACGGAGATCAAGGACCTGGAGGACAAGATGGCTGCGCTGGAGGAGAAATTCCCCGGCCTGCTGGATGTCCCCTCCGACGGCATGAGCGTTCCCTCGGAGGATGTCCCCTCTGACGGCATCGTCTCCGGCGGAACCACCGCCGACAGCAATGCCACCAAGTTCCCCGCCTTCACCGGCAAGGATCTGGACGGCAACGATGTCAGCAGCGACAAGCTGTTCAGCGGCAACGCCTTCACCGTGGTGAATTTCTGGTTCACCACCTGCAAGCCCTGCGTGGGCGAGCTGGGCGATCTGGAGGCGCTGCACAAGGAAGCGGCCGGCAAGGGCGGCGCCGTGGTGGGCATCAACGCCTTCACGCTGGGCGGCGACGCGGCGGCTATCGCGGATGCCAAGGATGTCCTGACCAAGAGCGGCGCTACCTATCAGAACGTGTATTTCGATGCCAACAGCGAGGCGGGCAAGTTCACGGAGAACGTCTACGCCTATCCCACCACCTATGTGGTGGACCGGAATGGCAATATCGTGGGTGAGCCCATTGTGGGCGCCATCACCGGTGATGGTCAGATGGAGGTGCTGCAGGCGCTGATCAACACGGCGCTGGCTGACGATAAGGGCTGAGCAACACCATAACATAAAAAACAAAGCGGCTCGCCGTATCGGAATGCGTTGCATCCGATGCGGCGAGCCGCTTGTTCTCGTTTGCGCGGGGAACGACGTTACCGGTTCTCCGCCAGATACTCTGCCGCGTAATGGGCGGCCATCGCGCCGTCGGCCGCAGCGGTGACCACCTGCCGCAGCACCTTGGTACGCACGTCGCCGGCGGCGAATACGCCGGGGAGGCTGGTGCGGGTGGATTCATCCGCCGCGATGTACCCGGCGTCGTCCAGCATCAGCTCCTCCCGGAAAAGCGCCGTGGCGGGGGAGCGCCCCACACTGACAAACACGCCGTCGCAGGCAAGCTCCCGCTCCGCGCCTGTCTCCGTGTCCCGCAGGCGCAGTCCCGTCAGATGCGCATCATGGAGCAGCGCGGCAACGGTACTGTTCCAGCAGAGCTCCACATTGGGCGCATCCAGCAGCGGCTGGTGGTAGACCTTGGTGGCGCGAAGGCTGTCCCGCCGGTGGATAAGATAGACCTTTTTGGCGATGCGGGACAGGGTGAGGGCGTCCGCTGCGGCGGAGTTGCCGCCGCCCACCACCGCCACGGTCTTGCCCTGATAGAACGCGCCGTCGCAGGCGGCGCAGTAGTGGACACCCCGGCCTACCAGCGCGTCCTCACCGGGAACGCCCAGCGTGCGGGGAGAGGCGCCGGCGGCGATGACCACCGTGCGGCCGCGAAAGACGCCTGCGTCTGTCTCCAGCGTTTTGCTCCGTTCGGAAAGGCGGGCTGCATAGACCTCCGCGTACTCCGTCACCGCGCCGAACCGCTCCGCACCCTGCTGCATCCTTTCGCCCAGCGTGAAGCCGTCGATGCCCTCTGCAAAGCCGGGGTAGTTGTCGATCCGTTCCGTCAGCGCCATCTGGCCGCCGGCGGTGAGCTTTTCCAGCACCAGCGTGGAAAGCCCGGCGCGGGCGGCGTAGAGGGCGGCGGTGTATCCGGCGGGGCCGCCGCCAATGACGATCATATCATATATCTGCTCCATCTGCGCCTCCTTGCAGCGGCGGGCTTTTCGGGGAAAAGCCGGGGCCGCCGTCCTTCATACAGTTGATGCTGTCACTATATCGGACGCCGCCCGCCTTGTCAAGACGACGGCCAACGGACGGCGCGCCCGCCGCGGTATAAAATGCGGGCTTGGCGGCAAAAACTGGAAAATTTTCAACCGAACCGCCGGAAGTCCATGAGATTTTTCCTATAACAGTGAAGTTTTTTCTATCGCCTTTTGGAATGAGAGCCGATACAATAGGGTCATACTGGCAAGGTGAGCGCATCACCTTGACCGGACAATCTTTTAGGAGGAACTAAGATGAAAAAGACTCTTGCTATTCTCCTGTCCGCCGTGATGGTGCTGGCCCTGCTGGCCGGCTGCGGCGAGCAGAAGCAGCCCGATAACGGCAATCAGGGCAACACCGACGCTTCCGAGCTGAACGTGGGCGTGTTCTACTATGACTTCTCCGACGTGTACATCTCCAGCGTCCGCAACTCCATGAACAGCCAGCTGGAGGCCATGGGCGTCAAGTACACCAACTTCGACGGCGCCGGCAACCAGGCCCAGCAGACCGACCAGATCAACACCGCCATCGCCAACGGCGCCAACCTGCTGATCGTCAACATCGTGGAGACTTCCTCTCCCGACGCTGCGCAGAACGCTGTTGAGGCTGCCCGTACCGCCGGTATCCCCATCATCTTCTTTAACCGCGAGGTTGCTGACGAAGTGGTGAGCAGCTACGACAAGTGCGCCTTCGTTGGCACCAACGCTCCCGAGGCCGGCCACATGCAGGGTCAGCTGGTGGGCGAGTACCTGCTGGCTCACTATGACGAGGTCGACCTGAACGGCGACGGCCAGATCACCTACGTGATGTTCAAGGGCCAGGAGGGCAACGCTGAGGCCGAGGCCCGCACCCAGTTCGGCGTCGAGGATGCCAACGCTGTTCTGACCGCTGCCGGCAAGCCCGAGCTGGTCTACTACAACGCTTCCGCCACCGATAAGTATCTGGTCGACCAGAACGGCAAGTGGTCCGCTCAGGCTGCCAACGACTACATGGCCACCATCCTGCCCGAGTACTCCGAGGCCAACGGCAACATGGTCGAGCTGATCATCTGCAACAACGACGGCATGGCCGAGGGCGCTGTCTCTGCTCTGCAGGGCGCCGGCTACAACAACGGCGAGGGCAAGACCATCCCCGTCTTCGGCGTGGATGCCACCGACTCCGCCAAGCAGCTCATCAACGAGGGCAAGATGACCGGTACCATCAAGCAGGACGCTGAGGGCATGGCCTCCACCATCCTGAACCTGGTCAGCAGCGTGAAGGACGGCGGCAACCTGATGGACAACACCGCTTCCTTCAACGTCGATGAGGGTGTTGCCAAGATCCGCGTGCCTTACGCCACCTACACCGGCGAATAAGCCAAAGGCTTAGTCTCTCGCCCCATTTGAAGCACCAAGTAAAGCGGGGCTGTCGGTTCGACAGCCCCGCTTTACATCGCAGGCGGTTCGTTTACCGGGCCGCTTTTGACCCGCAGAGGAGCGGACTGTGCGGCGCTGTGTAGCGCTGCGGAAATAATGCAGACAGGAGGAAAACGCATATGGAGCAGCCGGCATTGCTGGAAATGCGGGAAATCACAAAGGAATTCCCGGGTGTCAAGGCGCTGGACGGCGTTTCCCTTACCGTCCGGCCCGGTACCGTCCATGCGTTGATGGGCGAGAACGGCGCGGGAAAATCCACGCTGATGAAGTGCCTGTTTGGCATCTATGCCAAAAATAGCGGCACCATCATTTTGGACGGCAAGGAAGTTGATTTCAAAAATTCAAAGGAGGCGCTGGAAAACGGCGTCGCCATGGTCCATCAGGAGCTGAATCAGGCACTGACCCGCAGCGTGATGGACAACCTGTGGCTGGGCCGCTACCCCAAGACGGGCGGCATCATGGTCAGCGAGTCCACCATGCGTAAGCGCACGCGGGAGGTCTTTGAGGAGCTGGATGTGCATGTGGACCCCAGGGCCATCATGTCCACGCTGCCCGTCTCCCAGCGGCAGATGGTGGAGATCGCCAAGGCCGTCAGCTACAACGCCAAGGTCATCGTGTTCGACGAGCCGACCTCCTCTCTGACGGAGGCCGAGGTGGAGCACCTGTTCCGCATCATCAATATGCTGCGCCAGCGCGGCTGCGGCATTATCTATATCAGTCACAAGATGGATGAGATCCTCCGTATCAGCGACGAGGTCACCATCATGCGCGACGGTCAGTGGGTGGCCACCCGCCACGCCAAGGATCTGACCATGGGCGAGATCATCAAGCTGATGGTGGGCCGTGAGCTGACCAACCGCTTCCCGCCCAAGGACAATGTACCCGGCGACGTGATCCTGGAGGTAGAAAACCTGTCCGGTAAGTATACCCGTCTGAAGGAGGCCAGCTTCCAGCTCCGCAAGGGCGAGGTGCTGGGCATCGCCGGACTGGACGGCTCGGGGCGCACCGAGGTGCTGGAGAACCTGTTCGGCGCCATGACCAAGGGCAGCGGCACCATCCGCCTCCACGGCAAGGAGATCAAGAACAGATCCCCCCGGGAGGCCATCAAGAACGGCTTTGCCCTGCTGACGGAGGAGCGCCGTGCCACAGGCATTTTCGGTATCCGTGACATCAAGGAGAACACGGTGATCTCCAACCTGAATAACTATCTGCGCGGCGGCATCTGCCTCAGCGAGAAGGCTATGAAGAAGGATACCGACTGGGCCATTCAGGCCATGCATATCAAGACCCCCAGTCAGTCCACGCAGATCCGCTCCCTTTCCGGCGGCAACCAGCAGAAGGTCATCATCGGCCGCTGGCTTTTGACCGCCCCGGAGATCCTGCTGCTGGACGAGCCTACCCGCGGTATCGACGTGGGCGCTAAATACGAAATTTACCAGCTTATCCTCGACCTCGCCAAGGAGGGGAAGGGTGTCATCGTGGTGTCCTCCGAGATGCCGGAGCTGCTGGGCATTTGTGACCGTATTCTGGTCATGTCCAACGGCATTCTGGCCGGCGAGGTGGACGCGCGCAGCACCAGTCAGGAGGAGATCCTGACGCTGGCGGCCAAATATGTGTAAGGAGGAGCGACTACCGTGAACAACGAAACGAAAGCGCAGGCAAAGGAAGCCAAAGTCCGCCAGCCGTGGACGGCCAAGCGGGTGGGCGACATCCTGCTGAACAACGCACTGCTCATCATCATGGCCATCGCGGTCATCTATATCGCCATCAAGAACCCCAACTTTATCAAGCCCCCATCCCTCATCAACATCCTCTCCCAGACGGCGGCGTACCTGCCCGCTGCACTGGGTATCGCCGGCTGTATCGTGCTGACCGGTACCGACCTGTCCGCAGGCCGCGTGGTGGGCCTGACCGCCTGCATCTCCGCGTCTCTGCTGCAGAATGCCGCCAACCTTGCCAACAAGATGTGGCCCGAGATCGGCACGCTGCCCATCATCGTGGTCATCCTGCTGGCCATGCTCATCGGCGCCGCCGTGGGCTGCTTCAACGGCTTCTTCGTGGCAAAGTTCAAGCTGCACCCCTTCATCGTGACGCTGGGCACGCAGCTGATCCTGTATACCTGCCTGCTGCTGTATGTCCAGATGGGCAACAACAAGGGAATGGCCATCTCCAACCTTGACCCGTCCTACACCAACTTCGTCAAGGGCAGCCTCTTCAAGCTGGGCGGCGTTCCCATCCCCAACTATGTGCTGTTCGCCATCGTGCTGACGGCGGTGATGTGGTTCATCTGGAACAAGACCACCTTCGGTAAGAACATGTTCGCACTGGGCTCCAACGAGGAGGCCGCCCGTGTCTCCGGCGTCAATGTGTTCGCCGTGACGGTGGGCGTCTTTGCGCTGGCAGGCGCCATGTACGGCTTTACCGGTTTTATCGAGGGCGCGCGTATCGGCTCCAACACCGCCAACACCGGCCTGAACTATGAGCTGGACGCCATCGCGGCCTGCGTCATCGGCGGTGTGTCCTTCGTGGGCGGCATCGGTAAGATCAGAGGTATCGTCATCGGCGTTCTGATGCTGCGTCTGATCTTCGTGGGTCTGGCCATGGTAGGCGTGCCGCAGGATCTGCAGTACCTCATCAAGGGCGGCATCATCCTGTTCGCCTGTGCGCTGGATATGCGGAAATATCTGGTGAAAAAGTGATCTTACACAAAGATGGCGCGCATCTGCGAGCCATCTTTGTTTTTGGGGGAATATATGGTATACTGAACGCAAAAGCGTGATGATACCACGTGGAAACTGAGAGGGGGTCGGAGCCGTGGAGCTGTACCGTGTGCTGCTGGTGGACGATGAGGAGGATATCCGCGAGGGTATCAGCCGCAAAATGGACTGGCTGGGGCTGGGCTTTTCGCTGGTGGGCGAGGCCGCCAACGGACAGGACGCGCTGGAGTTGGCGGAGACCTTGCGGCCGGATGTGATCCTGACGGATATCAAGATGCCGTTTATGGACGGGCTGGAGCTGTGCCGGATCCTGACAGACCGGCTGCCCGCCTCCCGGTTCGTGGTGTTCTCCGGCTTCGACGCCTTTGAATATGCCAAGCAGGCCATCCAGATGAACGTGGTGGAGTATATCCTCAAGCCCATCAACGCCGATGAGCTGTCCGCCGTGCTGCGGCGGCTGAAGGAGGAGCTGGACCGGGAGCGTGCGGAGCGGCGGAACATGGAGCTTCTCCGCAGCCGGTACACGGAGAACCTGCCCATCCTGCGGGAGCTGTTCTACACCAACCTGCTGGACGGCCGCATCGAGCCGGGAACGGAGCGTGACCGGGCGGCGCGTCTGGACATCGACCTGCGGGGCGAGGAGTGGACGGTGGGTCTTGCCTACATCGGCAGCGACAACAGCCGGGATGCCCTGTCCACCCTGTCGGTGCAGAACTTGCTGGAGGAGACGCTGACGGCGGACCGGTGCAGGCTCTCTCTGTACAACGACTGGGTGGCGCTGATCGTCAGCCTGACGGAGACATTTACCATCTACGACCTGATCCGCAGCTTAGACCGCGCCTGTACGCTGGCGGCCTCCTATCTGGGGCTGACGCTGACGGTGGGCGTAGGCGCACCGTGCCGGGAGCTGTCCGGTATGGCGCGCTCCTCCGCCGAGGCGCGGACGGCGCTGGAATACCGCTCCATGGTGGGCCGGGGACAGGTCATTTATATCGGCGACCTGGAGCCGGACGGCGGCCCCGTTCTCTCCTTCGAGGAGGCGGACGAGCGGGCGCTGACCGCGGCGATCAAGCTGGGGAACGAGGAGGAGATCCGGCAGGCGGCTGCCGCGCTGGCGGGAAAGATCCGGCAGGCCAACCCTGCCGCCGGACAGTACCACCTGTTCCTCATGGAGCTGGTGACCCATCTTCTGAAGATGACCCGCCGCTCCGGCGTAGGGGTGGAGGAGGTCTTCGGCACCGATTTTTCCCTGCCCATGCAGGAGCCTGAGCTCCCCACGCTGGCGGAGCTGGAGGGTTGGTGCGCCGAGCGCTGCCTGCGCCTCCACACCCTGATCCGCCGCCGTCAGACGGACTCGGCGGGGCAGACCGTGGAGACAGCCAAGGAGTATATCCGCCAGCACTATGCCGAGAGCGACCTGTCGGTGGAAAAGCTGTGCGCCTATCTGCACCTCAGCTCCACCTATTTTTCCACGCTGTTCAAGCGGGAGACAGGCACCAGCTTTACCGCCTACGTCACCAAGGTGCGGATGGAGGCGGCGGCCGAGGCCATCCGCAGCACGGAGGATAAGACGTACCTCATCGCCCAGCGATGCGGGTATGACGACCCCAACTACTTCAGCTATGTGTTCAAGCGGCACTTTGGGGCGACGCCCACTAAATACCGCAGTGAGGGGAAATAACAGACAGAGAGGGGAGCCGCCTGTGGAGAAAATAGCGTCCGGATGGAAAGCGCGGTGGAAGGCGCTGTACCACCGTTCCGGCATCCAGATGATCCTGTCTATCGCCTTCACCGCCGTGGCGGTGGTGGGGATGCTGTTTCTGGGCATAGCGCTGCTGCTGCGCTTCTCCTCCTCCGCCAACGAGATGGCGGCGGAGAACAGCCAGCGGGTGCTGGCGCAGGTAAACTGGAGTCTGGATGGCTACCTGCGCAACATGATGCGGGTATCGGACACGGTGTATTACCGGGTCATCAAGAACGCGGATCTGGACCAGGACGGCACGGCGCAGGAGCTGCACGATGCGCTGGAGCTGCTGTACGCCAAGGACAGGGACGTGCTGGTGTCACTGGCGGTATTCGACGAGAACGGCGGACTGATCTCCGCCACACCGCTGACGGAGCTGAAAAACAGCGTGACGCCAAGCCGCGAGGGGTGGTTCACCGTCGCCATGGAGCGCATTGAGAATCTGCATTTCTCCACGCCCCATGTACAGAACCTGTTTGAGGACCCGGACTCGCGGTACCACTGGGTGGTATCTCTCAGCCGCCATGTGGAGCTGACACGCGGGGGGAATATGGAAAGCGGCGTGCTGCTGGTGGATATGAACTTCAGCGGCATCGAGCAGATCTGCAAGGACGTGTCCTTCTCCAACGGGCAGGGTTACCTCTACCTTATCGACGGGAACGGGGAGGTCATCTACCACCCCCGCCAGCAGCTTCTCTACGCGGGCTTGCAGGAGGAGAATAATCTGACGGCCGCCGGGTATGCCGACGGTACCCATACGGAGGTGTTCCAGTCCCAGAAGCGGCAGGTGACGGTGAAGACCGTGGGCTATACCGGCTGGAAGCTGGTGGGCGTGGTGCCGACGGAGACGCTGCGGGACAATTACAGCCAGCTTCTGCTGTTCGCCCTGTTCGTGGTGTCTTTCTCCATCTTCCTGCTGGTGTTCGTGAACCTGCGGCTCTCAGAGTGGATCACCGCGCCTATGAAAAAGCTGGACCATGCGGTGAAGGAGCTGGAAAAGGGGGCGGAGTCCGTGGACTTCAACGTGGACGGCCCCTACGAGGTGGAGCATCTGAGCCGCTCGGTGCAGTCCATGGTGTCCACCATGCGCCACCTGATGGAGGACATTCTCCAGCAGGAGGAGGAAAAACGCCGCAGTGAGCTGGACGTGCTGCAATCCCAGATCAACCCGCACTTCCTGTACAACACGCTGGACAGCGTGGTGTGGATGACGGAGAACGGCCGGACGCAGGAGGCGGTGGTCATGCTGACGGCGCTGGCGCGGTTCTTCCGGATCTCCCTGAGCAAGGGCAGCAACATCATCCCCATCGGGGACGAGATCGAGCACGCACGCAACTATCTGACTATCCAGAAGATGCGTTATAAGAACAAATTCTCCGCCGATATCACCGTGGAGCCGGGGGTCGAAAAGCTGTACACCATCAAGCTGATCGTCCAGCCCATTCTGGAAAACGCCATCTACCACGGCATGGAGTATGCCGACGGCGAGGGCGAGATCCACATCCGCGCCTTCCGCGAGGGGGAGCGGGTGATCATCGAGGTGGAGGACAACGGGCCGGGTATGTCGGAGGAGGTCGTGGAACAGCTCCTGACACCCGGCAGGGAGCGGAGCGCCGCCAAGGCCAAGGGCTCCGGCATCGGCTTCCGCAACGTACACCAGCGCATCCGGCTGACCTTCGGCGGAGAGTACGGCCTGACCATCCGCAGTGAGCCGGACAACGGGACGCTGGTACGGATCTGTCTGCCCGCGCTGACGGAGGACGATGCGCGGAAATATCGGAAGGAGGGGGAGCAGTGAGTCGAAAAGCATGGTTACAGCTGGTGCTTCCCCTGATCGGGCTGAGCGTGCTGTTCTGCCTGCTGGCCTTCGCCCCCGGCGAAAAGCACCACCAGCCGCCGCTGCTGGAGATGTCCGTCATCCTGCGGGATGGAGACGGCGCCGTGTCCACCATGCGCAAGGGCATGGAGCAGGCGGCGCAGGATCTGAATGTGGAGCTGCGCTTTCTGATTCCCGCCGAGGACAACAGCGCCGTCCAGCAGGCACAGCTGCTGGAGCGCGAGGTGGCGGGGGCGGCGTCTGCCGTCCTGTTGATCCCGGCGGATCGGGAGGCGCTGGGCGACGCGGTATCCGCTGCCGCCGGAAAGACCACACTGGTCACGGTGGAGACGGACATGACCGCATGGGGGGCGGCAGCCTCCATCACCATGGACCATCAGGCGCTGGGCGAGGCATTGGGCGCGGCGGCGCTCAACGGCGTACCTGCGGGAGGCACGGTGCTGCTGCTGGACAGCCTGCCCGGTGACAACGGCATACGGGAGCGGATGGAGGCGGCCAAGGCCGTTCTGGAGCGGGAGGGGCGGCAGGTCCGCGTGTACAAGTGGGACCCGGACACCACCGCCCTGCCGGATATCCTGCGGATCGAGCGGCCCCGGGCGATCATCGCCTTTGAGGCGGCGGCACTGGCGGATATGGCGGAGCTGTCCCGGGGAGAGGACACCTTTCCGCTGCTCTACGGCTGCGGCTCCACCTCGAGCATTGCCGCCGCTCTGGAAAAGGGGCGCGTGACGGCCATCACCGCAGTGAACGTGTTCTCTACCGGGTATCTGGCGGTGGAGGCTGCTGCGGCGCTGGCGCGGCACGAGGACTGGACAGCCGCCTCGCCGGTGGCATTTTCCATCGTCCGGCAGGAGACCATGTACGACAGCGATAACCAGAAGCTGCTGTTCCCCGTGACGTAATGCGGGGCAGAGAGGAGACGGTATGAAAAGGATCGGCTGCATCATAGCCGCGCTGACACTGCTGCTGACGCTCCCCGCCTGCCGCGCAGGCGGGGAGAGCAGTCCCCCCCTCCGGATCGGGGTGGCGCTGTACCAGCAGGAGGACACCTTTATCGACACAGTGGCCCGGGAATTGCAGCGGGTGGCGCTGGAGGAGGAGCAGGCGCGGAACGTCAAGATCAACCTGTATATCACCGACGGCAAGGAGAGCCAGACCACCCAGAACGAGCAGGTGGATCGCTTTCTGGAGCGGGGATACGACGTGATCTGCGTCAACATCGTGGACCGCACGGCGGCGGCTGTCATCATCGACAAGGCGCAGGCGGCGGGTGTACCGGTGATCTTCTTCAACCGCGAGCCGGTGGAGGAGGATCTGCGCCGCTGGAAGCACGCCTATTATGTGGGGCTTCCCGCGGGAGACGCCGGTATATTGCAGGGTGAGCTGGTGCTGGACGCATGGCGGAGCCATGAGGAGGCGCTGGACCGGAACGGCGATGGCGTGCTCCAGTATGTGATGCTGGAGGGCGAGCCGGGACACCAGGACGCCCTGCTGCGGACGGAATACTGCATCTCCACCCTGACAGGGGCGGGGGTCGCCACGGAAAAGCTGGCCAGCGACGCCGCCAACTGGCAGCGCGGACAGGCCGCCGTCCGGATGCGCCAGTGGCTGCGGGAATACGGCACAGACATCGAGGTGGTCTTTGCCAACAACGACGATATGGCGCTGGGCGCCATCGACGCCTGCACGGAGGCCGGTCTGGACAAGAGCACCATGCCCTTTATCGTGGGTGTGGACGCCACGCCGCCGGCGCTGGAGGCGCTGCGGGAGGGGACGCTGAAGGGCACCGTCCGCAACGACGCCACCGGCTTGGCGGAGAACATCATGGGGCTGGCCGTCTCCCTTTCGGCAGGCGGCGAGCCCTCGCAGAATGTGACGCTGACGGACGGCAGCTACGTGTGGCTGCGGTACGAGGCGGTCACGGCGGAGAGCCTGAAGGACTGAGCCGCCTTGCAGGCGCGGCATGGATAGGAAAAAAGCCCGTAAGGGCAGGAAATACCCGAAGAAACAAGGAGACGTAAGAGATGATGCATACAGGGCTGGAAAACTATTTGCAGCAGGAGGCGTTTGCCAAAACGCTGACCCGGCTTTACGGTGCGGAGGGCGCGGAAAAGGCACGCGCCCGCTGCGAGCAGGTAATGGAGGGCTTTTACAAGACCTTTGGCCGTCCGGCGGAGGCGCTGTTCAGCGCGCCCGGCCGCACGGAGATCGGCGGCAACCACACGGACCATCAGCACGGCTGCGTGCTGGCGGCCGCCGTGGATCTGGACATTCTGGCGGCGGCGGCGCCCAACGACAGCGGCGTCATCCGCGTGCTGTCGCAGGGCTACCCCATGACGGAGGTAGCGCTCTGCCAGCTGACGCCGCAGGCGGAGGAGGTCAACACCTCTGCGGCGCTGATCCGGGGCGTGGCCGCCCGCATGAGCGGGCTGGGCTGCGATCTGGCGGGCAAGGGGCTGGATGTCTACATGACCTCCACTGTCCCCAAGGGCAGCGGCCTCAGCTCCTCCGCCGCCTATGAGGTGCTGATCGGCACCATGCTCAACGAGCTGTTCTGGGAGGGGCATTGCACGGCGGTGGAGCTGGCCCAGATCGGCCAGTACGCGGAGAACGTGTTCTTCGGAAAACCCTGCGGCCTGATGGATCAGATGGCGTCCTCGGTGGGCGGCGTGGTATCCATCGATTTTGCAGATACGGCGTGCCCGGTGGTGGAGAAGCTGGACGTGGATCTCCACGCCTACGGCTATGCCCTTTGCATTCTGGACTCCGGTGCCGGTCACGAGGGACTGACCGACGAGTACCGCGCCATCACCGATGAGCTGCGGGCGGTGTGCCGCGTGTTCGGCAAGGAGGTGCTGCGGGAGGTGCCGGAGGCGGACTTCCTGGCGCGGCTGCCTCAGGTCAGAGCGGCGGCGGGCGACCGCGCCGTGAACCGCGCCTTCCACGTCTATGCGGAGAACCGTCGCGCCAAGGTGGAAAAAGAGGCGCTGGAGCAGGGCGACTTTGACCGGTTTCTGGCACTGGTGCGGGAGTCCGGGCGCTCCTCCGCCATGTATTTGCAGAACATCATCCCTACCGGCAGCACCGCCGCGCAGGAGCTGATGGTGACCATCGCCCTGTGCGAGGCGCTGCTGGCTGACCGGGGCGCCGTGCGCGTCCACGGCGGCGGCTTCGGCGGTACGGCGCAGGCCTTTGTGCCGCTGGAGCAGCTGGACAGCTTCAAAGAAAAAACGGAGGCGGTGCTGGGGCAGGGCCGCTGCCATACGGTGATGATCCGTCCCGCCGGCGGCGTCAGATTGGGATAAGGAGAACGGAGCATGAGAGACCAAGCCATCAAGGATCTGGTGGGCTACGCAGTCCGCACAGGCCTGATAGAGGAAAGCGACCGCACATGGGCGGCAAACGCCCTGCTGGAGGCCATGCGGCTGGACAGCTGGGAGGAGCCGCAGGAGGCGCAGGAGCGGCCGCTGGAGGATATCCTGCGGGAGCTGCTGGACGACGCGGCAGCGCGGGGACTGATCCACGACGACGTTACCAGCCGCGACCTGTTCGACACGGAGCTGATGGGGCGCTTGACGCCCCGGCCCTCGCAGGTCATACAGGACTTTTTCCGGCGGTATCAGGCGTCCCCGAAGGAGGCCACGGACTGGCTGTACCGGTTCAGTCAGGACACCGACTATATCCGGCGCTACCGCATCGCACGGGACGTGAAGTGGCAGGCCGCCACCGCCTACGGCGAACTGGATATCACCATCAACCTCTCCAAGCCGGAGAAGGATCCCCGCGCCATCGCCGCGGCCAAGGCAGCGCCCCAGAGCGGCTACCCCAAGTGCCTGCTCTGCAAGGAGAACGAGGGGTACGCGGGGCGGCTCAACCATCCCGCCCGGCAGAATCACCGGGTCATTCCCGTCACCATCAACGGGGAGGACTGGTTCCTCCAGTACAGCCCCTATGTCTACTACAACGAGCATTGCATCGTCTTTAACGGCCGTCACACCCCTATGAAGATCGAGAAGGCCACCTTCCGCAAGCTGCTGGACTTCGTCAAGCAGTTCCCCCACTACTTCGTGGGCAGCAACGCCGATCTCCCCATTGTGGGCGGCTCCATCCTGAGCCACGACCATTTTCAGGGCGGCTGCTACACCTTCGCCATGGAGCGGGCACCGATTGAGCAGGCGGTGGCCTTCCGGGACTTCCCGGATGTGGAGGCGGGCATCGTCAAGTGGCCCATGTCCGTGATCCGTCTGCGCTGCGCCGACGACCAACGTCTGGTGGAGCTGGCGGACCGCATCCTCGCCGCGTGGCGGGGCTATACGGACGAGGCGGCCTTCATTTTCGCGAAGACGGACGGTGAGATGCACAACACCATCACCCCCATCGCCCGTATGCGGGAGGGACAGTTTGAGTTGGATCTGGTGCTGCGCAACAACATCACCACGGAGGAGTATCCCCTCGGCGTCTACCATCCCCATCACGAGCTGCACCACATCAAGAAGGAGAACATCGGCCTCATCGAGGTCATGGGTCTTGCGGTGCTGCCCGCCCGGCTGAAGGACGAGCTGCACGGTGTGGCGCAGGCTCTGGTGTGTGGCGATGATCTACGGCAGGACGAGACCCTGCGCAAGCACGCGGATTGGGCGGACGAGCTGAAGACCCGCTATACCTTCACGGTGGACAATGCCGAGGAGCTTCTGCGGCGGGAGGTGGGCGCGGTGTTCGCCGCCGTGCTGGAGCACGCCGGTGTCTACAAATGCACACCGGAGGGCCGAGAGGCGTTTTTGAGATTTATCCACAGCGTATAAAAACGAGGAGGATGTGTATATGAAAACCATTTTGGTGGCCGGCGGCGCCGGCTATATCGGCAGCCACATGGTGGCCATGCTGGTCAAACGCGGCTATGAGGTGGTGGTGGCGGACAACCTGCGCACCGGCCACTGGCAGGCCGTCAAGGGTGCTCGTAAGCTCTATGTAGGCGACCTGCGGGACGCCGCGTTCCTCGACCGCCTGTTCACGGAGAACAAGATCGACGGCGTCATCAACTTCGCCGCCTTCTCTCTGGTGGGCGAGAGCGTGACCGACCCCCTGAAATACTACGGCAACAACGTGGAGGGCGCGGTGTCCCTGCTGAACGCCATGAAGGCCCACGGCGTGGACAAGATCGTGTTCTCCTCCACGGCGGCCACCTACGGCGAGCCGGAGAAGCAGCCCATCGAGGAGTGCGACCGCACCGAGCCCACCAACCCCTACGGCGCCACCAAGCTGGCCATTGAGAATATGCTCAAGTGGTGCGACGGCGCCTACGGCATCCGGTATGCGGCGCTGCGCTACTTCAATGCCGCCGGCTCCGACACCGAGGCGGGCATCGGCGAGGATCATAACCCCGAGTCCCACCTGATCCCGCTGGTGATGAAGACGGCGCTGGGACAGCGCGGCCATATCGGCATCTTCGGCGAGGACTATCCCACGCCGGACGGCACCTGTGTGCGGGACTACATCCATGTGAAGGATCTGGCGGAGGCGCACCTGCTGGCGCTGGAGTATCTGGATCGGGGCGGCAAGAGCGACGTGTTCAATCTGGGCAGCGGCAACGGCTACTCCGTCCGGGAGATCATCGACACCGCCCGCCGCGTCACCGGCAGGGAGATCCCGGCCAAGGTGGAGCCCCGCCGTGCCGGTGACCCCTCCGTGCTGATCGCCTCCCACAAGAAGGCGGTGGAGGTGCTGGGCTGGCAGCCTGTCCGCGGTCTGGAGGAGATCATCTCCGACGCGTGGGCGTGGCACAGCGGCCACCCCAACGGCTATGAGGGCTGAGGTATGTGCCGACTGACACCCTTTGGCGTGCTGGACGGCAGGGAGATCCCTCTCATCGAGCTTTCCAACGGCAGGTGCGCCGTGGAGCTGCTGCCCTACGGCGCGGCCATCCGCGCCCTCCGCGTGCCGGACAGAGAGGGCCGCATGACGGATATCTGTCTGGGCTACGATGCACTGGAGAGCTACCGGGAGCTGGACGCCTGTCTGGGCGGCACCATCGGCCGCTGCGCCAACCGCATCGGCGGGGCGCGGTTCACCATCGACGGTATAACATACCATGTGACGGCCAACGAGGGGGAGAACTGCCTCCACGGAGGAAATGAGGGCTTCCACAAGAAGCTGTGGGACTTCACCTGCGCCGAGAACGCGGTCACGTTCACCTACACCTCCCCTGACGGGGAGGAGGGCTTTCCCGGCGCTGTCCGTGTGGAGGTCACCTACCGCTTGGCAGACAGTACGCTCACCATAGAGTACCGGGCGGCGGCGGAGAAGGACACCGTGGTCAACCTGACGAACCACGCCTATTTCAATCTGGGCGGTCACGACAGCGGCGAGGTGGGCGGCCATGTGCTGACAGTGCGGGCTGACCGCTATACCCCTACCGACAGCGGCAATGTCCCCACAGGGACGCTGGCAAGCGTGGAGGGGACGCTGCTGGATCTCCGCACGCCCACCACGCTGGAGGGCCGCCTCCACGACGCGGCCTTCAACGGCGGCAGGGGGTATGACCACAACTATGTGCTCTCCGGCGGGGAGGAGCCTGCGGCGGAGCTGTGGTGTCCCGCCACCGGCATTGGTCTGGCGATGACCACCTCCATGGAGGGGATGCAGCTTTACACGGCGGGCTGGCTGATGGAGCGCGTCGGAAAAGACGGCGCGGTCTACGGCCCGGCGCAGGGCGTATGTCTGGAGACCCAGCATTTTCCCAACGCGGTGAACTGTCCGGCGTTCCCCAGCCCGATCCTGCGTGCGGGCGAGACGCTGCGCCAGTGGACGGCCTTCCGCTTTTTCACCCGGTAACGGGGCTTACGATGAAAAAAGAACGACAGTGCATCAGGCACTGTCGTTCTTTTTTTGTGGTTCTTATTTGGATAGAAACCGGTGACGCGGGAGGTTACTTGGCCTCCGTCTCGCAATAGATGCAGCGGTAGGTGTGCTTTTCCCGGTCGGTCAGCACAAACTCCTGGGGCAGCTCCTGCTCCACGGAGGTGATGCAGCGGGGGTTGTGGCAGGTGAGGACGCCCCGGATGCGCTCGGGCAGCTTCAGGGTGCGCTTTTCCGCCAGCTTGCCGTCGCGGATGATGTTCACGGTGATGGAGGGATCCACAAAGCCGATGAGATCCCAGTCCAGATCCATCTCACGGTCGATCTTGATGATGTCCTTGCGGCCCAGCTTGTTGCTGGTCACGTTCTTCAGGATAGCAACGGTGCAGTTCAGGTCGGCCAGACCCAGGATGTTATACAGCTCCATGGACTTGCCGGAGGTGATATGGTCGATCACGATACCGTTCTGGATAGAGTCAATAATCATATCGGTACACGTCCTTTCTCAGTTGATATGCAGCAGCTTGAGGATCAGCGCCATGCGGATGTACTTGCCGTTCTGCACCTGCTTGAAGTAGCAGGCGCGGGGATCGTCATCCACCGCCACGGAGATCTCGTTGACACGGGGCAGCGGGTGCAGGATGCACAGATCCTCCTTGGCGTTGTGCAGCTTCTCCGGAGTCAGGATGTAGCTGTCCTTCAGCCGCAGGTAATCCTCCTCGTTGAAGAAGCGCTCGCGCTGTACGCGGGTCATGTACAGGATGTCCAGCTCCGGCATGACCGCCTCCAGAGAGGTGGACTGGGTGTAGGGGATGTTGTTCTTCTTGATGTACTGCTCCTTCACGTAGCGGGGGAGCTTCAGCTCCTCCGGGGAGATCAGCACAAAGCGCACGTTCTCATAGCGGCTCATGGCGGCCACCAGAGAGTGGACGGTGCGGCCAAACTTCAGGTCACCGCACAGGCCGATGGTCAGCCCATCGAAGCGGCCCTTCTCCTTGTGGATGGTCAAAAGGTCGGTCAGCGTCTGGGTGGGGTGGTTGTGACCACCGTCACCGGCATTGATGATAGGTACCATGGAGCGCTTGGACGCCACCAGCGGCGCGCCCTCCTTGGGGTGGCGCATGGCGATGATGTCGCTGTAGCAGCTGACAGTGCGGATGGTGTCGGACACGCTCTCGCCCTTGGCGGCGGAGGAGCTGTTGGCGGAGGAGAAGCCCAGTACTTTGCCGCCCAGAGACAGCATGGCGCTCTCAAAGCTCAGGCGCGTGCGGGTAGAGGGCTCAAAGAACAGGGTGGCCAGAATACGTCCGTCGCACTTGTGGGCGTACTTAGCGGGGTTTTCGATGATGTCGGTGGCGGTGCTCACCAGCTCGTCGATCTCCTGGGTGGAGAGCTGCAAAATGTCAATAAGATGTTCCATATCAGTTGGTACCTCCTTTAGTGATCCATGTTTCATCGGACGGGTCGTCGCGGAAGGCCAGCAGCCGTGCAACGTCCGTCTCCGCAATATAGCCGGCGTCGGCGCCCTCGCGGGCGATGGTGTCCAGATCGGTCAGACTTACGTTCCGGACACCGGCGGCGGCCAGACGCTCAAGACCCTTCTTCATGCCGTAGGTGAAGATGCTTACGATGCCCAGCACCTCGGCGCCTGCGGCGCGCAGCGCCTCCACGGCGTCCAGCGCGCTGCCGGCGGTGGAGATGAGATCCTCAATGACCACCACCTTCTGCCCCTTCTCCAAGCGGCCCTCGATCTGGTTCTTGCGGCCGTGATCCTTGTTGCCAGAGCGGACATAGCCCATGGGCATCCCCAGCAGGTGGGCGGCGATGGCGGCGTGGGCGATGCCCGCCGTGGCGGTGCCCATCAGCACCTCCGCCTGGGGGAACTCCCGCTTGACGGTGTCGGCAATGGCGTTCTCCACCAGCGTCCGCACCTCGGGCGCGGTGAGGATCAGGCGGTTGTCACAGTAGATGGGGCTCTTGATGCCGCTGGCCCATGTGAAGGGCTCCTGCGGGCGCAGGAACACGGCGCTGATCGACAGCAGCCCTCTGGCGACTTGACGGTTCATTTCCATAGTTATCGTGTCTCCTTTCCTGAAGCTCAGTCCACAAATTCCGCTTTGCAGCGCGTATAGGCGGCCACCGGGTCATCCGCCTGAGTGATGGGACGGCCCACCACGATGTAGTCCGCGCCGATGGCCTTGGCCTCGGCGGGGGTGGTGACGCGCTTCTGGTCGTCACCGGCGGCGTCGGCGAAGCGTACGCCGGGCGTCACGGTCAAAAAGCCCGCGCCGCAGCGCTCATGGATGATCCCGGCTTCGCGGGGGGAGCAGACCACGCCGTCCAGACCGGCCTTGGCGGCGTTCTCCGCGTAGTGCAGCACCACCTGTTCCATGGGCTCGTGGATCAGCAGCTCCCGCTCCATGCGCTCCTGCTCCGTGGAGGTCAGCTGCGTCACGGCGATGAGCAGCGGGCGGGTGCCGTCGGGACGGGTCAGACCCTCCAGTGCGGCGGTCATCATGGCCTGCGTCCCCGCGGCGTGGAGGTTCACGATGTCCACATCCAGCGCGGACAGGGCGGCCATGGCCTTTTTCACGGTGTTGGGGATGTCGTGGAGCTTCAGGTCGAGGAAGATCTTATGACCGCGAGCGCGGATATCCCGCACCACCTGCGGCCCCTCGGCGTAGAAAAGCTCCATGCCGATCTTGACAAAGGGCTTTTCGCCGGTAAAGCGATCCAGAAAAGCCAGCGTCTTTTCCTTGCTGTCGAAATCCAATGCGATGATAACGTCCTTACCCATGGTGGGCACCTCCTATGATATCTTTGATGTCCTGTATGCCGTAAGCCGCCAAGGTGGATGGCAGCGCTTCGATGATGTTCTTGCAGGCGTAGGGATCCACCAGATTGGCAGCGCCCACGCCTACCGCCGTGGCGCCCGCCAGCATCAGCTCCACCACGTCCTCCGCGCAGGAGACGCCGCCCATGCCCACGATGGGGATGCGTACCGCCTCGTAGACCTGATACACCATCCGGACGGCCAGCGGGAAGATCCCCGGCCCGGACATACCGCCGGTGCCGTTGGCCAGCAGGGGACGGCGGCGCTTCAGGTCGATGCGCATACCCGGCAGGGTGTTGATCAGGCTGACGCCGTCGGCTCCGGCCTCCTCGCAGGCTTTGGCCACGGCGGCGATATCCGCCGCGGCGGGGGAAAGCTTCATGATAATGGGCTTTTTCGTCACAGCCCGCACCGCCCGCGTTACCGCGGCGGCAGTCTCCGGCGCCGCGCCGAAGGCGGCACCGCCTCCATGGACGTTGGGGCAGGAGATATTGACCTCGATCCAGCCCACCTGCGCCTCATCGTCCAGCCGGCGGCAGACCTCCGTGTACTCGTCGATGGAGAAGCCGCTGACATTGGCCATCACCGGCTTGCGGAAGACCTCCTTGAGCTGGGGCAGCTCGTGGGCGATCACCGCGTCAATGCCGGGATTTTGCAGACCCACCGCGTTCAGCAGGCCGCCGGCATACTCCGCGATGCGGGGGGTGGGGTTTCCGAACCGGGGCTCACGGGTCGTCCCCTTGAAGGAGAACGTACCCAAAATATTGATGTCGTAGAGCTTGGCAAATTCCTGCCCGAAGCCGAAGGTGCCGCTGGCGGGGATGATGGGGTTGTCCAGCATGATGCCGCAGAGGTTCACCGATGTCGTTACCATATGATCTCCTCCTTTACCAGCACAGGGCCGTCGGTACAGATGCGCTTGTTGCCGTATTTCGTCTGGCAGGAGCAGCCCATGCACGCGCCGAAGCCGCAGCCCATGCGCTCCTCAAAGCTGAACTGCCCGGAGGTGGCACAGCGGTCATACACCGCCCGGAGCATGGCCTCCGGCCCGCAGGTGTACAGGTAGCTGTAACCCTGCGCCAGCGCCATGCCGTCGGTGACGAGGCCGCGCACACCGGCGCTGCCGTCGGCGGTCAGGACGATCACCGTCACGCCCAGCGCCCGGAAATCCTCCACGAGGAACTGCTCGGCGGCGCAGTTGAAGCCCAGCACCGCCGTAACGCGCTTGCCCTGCGCCGTCAGGCGCTTGGCAAGGCCGTACAGGGGCGGGATGCCCACGCCTCCGCCCACCAGCAGGGGGGCTTCCCCGGCGGGGGACAGGTCGTAGCCGTTGCCGAGGCCGGTGAGCACATCCAGCGCTGTGCCGACGGGCAGCGTGGCCATCTGCGCCGTGCCCCGGCCCAGTACCTTGCAGATCAGCGTCAGCTCGCCGTTCTGCCAGTCGCACACGGAGATGGGGCGGCGGAGAAAGAAGCCGTTTAGCTTGATGTTGACGAACTGGCCGGGGGCGGTGACAGCGGAGACGTCGCCGCCCAGCCGCAGGCGGTAGATGCCCTGCGCCAGCGCCGTATTTTCTAAAATGTGCAGTGATACCTGCTTCATGTGTGGGATCCTCCTGTGCAGAGTGCTTCGTCGCGCCAGGCGACCTTGCCGCCTGCCACGGTCAGCAGGCAGCGGCCCTGTACCGTCCATCCGGCAAAGGGCGTGGCACGGCCCATGGACTGGAATTCCTCCGGGTCGATGGTGTATGCCGCGTGCAGATCGAATACCGTAAAGTCCTCGGCTGCACAACCTGTTCCGCCGGTGGGGATACCAAAGCGGCGGCAGGGATTGGTGTGCAGCAGCGCCACCAGCTTGTCGAGGGAGAGGACGCCGGGCTTGACAAGGTAGGTATACAGCAGGGGAAAGGCCGTCTCAAGGCCCACGATGCCCATGGCGCTTTTCTCCAGGCCGCGGCTCTTTTCCTCCGCGCTGTGGGGCGCGTGGTCGGTGGCGATCATGTCGATGGTGCCGTCCGCCAGCCCCGCCAGCAGTGCCTCCCGGTCGGACTTGTCCCGCAGCGGGGGGTTCATCTTAAAGCGGCCGTCCTCCTCCAGCATGGCGTCGTCCAGCAGCAGATAGTGGGGGGCGGTCTCACAGGTCACATCCAGACCCTTCGCCTTGGCGCGCCGGATCAGATCCACACTCTCCTTGGTGGAGATGTGGCAGACATGGTAGCCGCAGCCTGTCTCCCGCACCAGCGCCAGATCCCGCTGGATCTGCCGCCACTCGCTCTCCGAGCAGATGCCCCGGTGGCCGTGGGCGCGGGCATACGCCCCGTCGTGGATGTAGCCGCCCCGCAGCAGCGAATTATCCTCGCAGTGGGCCACGATGAGCTTGCCCAGCTCCTTGGCCTTCCGCATGGCGCAGCGCATCATGTCGTCATCCTGTACGCCTCGCCCGTCGTCGGAGAAGGCGGCCACATACGGCGCCAGCTCCTCCAGCGCGGCCAGCTCCGCACCCTGCTGTCCCACGGTGATCGCACCGTAGGGCAGGACGCGGACGGCGGCGCCTGCGCGGATAAGGTCGAGTTGTGCCTGTAAGTGCGCCGCACTGTCCGGCACGGGGTTCAGGTTGGGCATGGCGCAGACAGTGGTGTAGCCGCCCCGCGCCGCCGCCAGCGTGCCGGTGCGGATCGTCTCCTTATAAGAAAAACCCGGCTCCCGAAGATGTACGTGTACATCGACAAAGCCAGGTAAAACAACAAAATCGGAAAAATCATGCCCGCTGATAGAAACACCATCCCCAGCGGAAATAGGAAAATCATTGCCGGAAAAGGTGTCCCGCTGCACGGCAAAAGCATCCCCAAAAGCCAACGACAATTTCCTCACACTCCTCCAGAATTCCAGAATTTTTGACATGATACCATGCAAAACCCCCGTTGTCAAGGGGAGAATACCAGACATTAGGGATTTGCGTAGCGCGTGGAGCTTTGCTGCGGCGCGGGAAACGGTGGATACCTGGTTTACCGGGGGCGCTTGCAGACGGACTGCACCCTGCAAGCGCCGTAAAACAGGCTCTCCGGCAATGCCGGAGAGCCTGTGTATGTTGTTTTCTCAGAACTTGTCCTTGTTGAAGATCCGCAGGATCTCGTCGAAGGACTTGTCCATCTCATCCTGCGCCCGTTCGCCCTGCACCTCGTCCAGAGGCTGAAGCGCGGGCTTTTTCTCCGCCTCCGCAGCGGGAGTGGAGAGGATGCGTGCCTCCTGCTGCTCCTCGTCGAAGCCGGTGGCGATGACGGTGACGCGGATCTCGTCGTCCAGCGTCTCGTCGAAGGTGGCGCCGAAGATGGTGAGCGCATCGGGATGCACGGCCTGCTGCACCAGCGTGGCGGCCTGCTCCACCTCCTCCAGACCAATGTCCATGGAGCCGGTGACATTGATGAGCACGCCCTTGGCGCCGTTGATAGAGGTCTCCAGCAGGGGGGAGGAGATGGCCATACGGGCGGCCTCCTCGGCCTTGCCCTTGCCGGCAGCGCGGCCCACGCCCATGTGGGCAAGACCGGCGTCCTTCATGATGGCCGTCACGTCGGCAAAGTCCAGATTGATAAAGCCGGTGTCACGGATGAGGTCGGAGATGGACTGTACGGCCTGACGCAGCACATCGTCGGCGATCTCAAAGGCGTTGGCAAACGTGATCTTCTGGTCGGTGGCGTACTTCAGACGCTCGTTGGGGATGATGACCAGCGAGTCCACCTTGCTGCGCAGCTCCTCGATGCCCTGCTCCGCCTGGGTCATGCGCCGCCGCCCCTCAAAGCCGAAGGGCTTCGTCACCACGCCCACGGTGAGGAGACCCGCCTCGCGGGCGATCTCCGCCACCACCGGCGCCGCGCCGGTGCCGGTGCCGCCGCCCATGCCGGCAGTGATGAACACCATGTCAGTGCTCTCCAGCGCCTTGGCGATCTGGTTGCGGCTCTCCTCGGCGGCCTTGCGGCCCACCTCGGGATTGGAGCCGGCGCCCTTGCCGCCGGTGAGCTTCTCGCCGATCTGAATTTTATAATTCGCACTGGAGGCGTTCAGCGCCTGCTTGTCCGTGTTGACTGCCACAAAGTCCACGCCCTGTGCGCCGGAGCGCACCATGCGGTTGACCACGTTATTGCCGCCGCCGCCAACGCCGACTACCTTGATGCTGACGACGTTTTCCGGCCCGGTTTCCAATCCAAAAGCCATGTTGGTTCCTCCTGCCACAATTTGTATCGAAAAGACAGTTTCTCTGTGCGTGAATGCTATATCTTGTATTGTATTACGGAATCAAAGACCCGTCAAGTGTTCCCACGGAATTTGCTCATCTTTTTCCCATTACCCGGGGATAAAGCTGGCCTTACCCTCCTGGGTCATGTCGATGGAGCCCTTTTCGTTGTCCTCCAGCCTGTCCACCACCGCCGCCAGATAATCCAGCTTGTAGTCAAAGTCCGCGTCCCACAAAAACTGCACGTCGAACCGGCTCATATACCGCATGGTGATGCGGGATGCGTCGGACAGGTCGATGGCCTGCACCTGATGCAGCATCCCTTTTTTCTCCAGCAGCGCCAGTATCTCCAGCAGCCGCTCCAGCACCATCTGCTGGGTGGCGGAGGCCCGTGCCTCGCTGCCTACCTGCGGGTCCAGCAGCGTCAGCCCCTCGATCTGGATGTACTGGCTCCACTTGGCGGCGCTGACGGTGTCCACGATGTTCCCCTTGTTGCACAGCAGGTACACCGTGCCGTCCTGCTTGATGGCCACCGGGTCCCGGCACTCCGTGACCTGTAACACCAGCTTGTTGGGCAGCATCCGCCGGAATTGTACCGTCTCCACATAGGGGAGCTGTTGGCGGATGCGGGCCGCTGCGTCGTACTTGTTCAGCAGGAACAGGTTGTCCCCCAGCTTGACCTCCGCCGCCGCCACGATCTGCTCCTTGGAGTAGCGGCTGTTGCCATTGACCTCAATATCCTCGACCTTGAAAAACATGGCCAGTGCAAGGCCGATGGCGCCGCAGATCAGCACAAAGGCCAGCAGCTTATAGAGGAAGGCAAAGCTTCCCCGCCGCCGTTTGCGATTGTACCGTCTGCGTCGTGCCATGACCTGAAGCTCCTTACTTGCCGTCTGCCCGGATACGGGCGCCCAACCGTGCCAGATCGCCGGTGAGATCCGCGTATCCGCGCTGAATGTGATGTGTCCGATGTATAGAGGATTGTCCCTCCGCCTGCAAGGCCGCGATGACCAGCGCCGCGCCGCCCCGCAGGTCGGCGGATAATACGTCCGCCCCGTGGAGCCGCTCCACGCCGCATACCACCGCCACCCGGCCCTCTACCCGGATGTCCGCGCCCATGCGCTGCAGCTCCGCCACATGGCGGTAGCGGCTCTCGAAAATGTTCTCCACAAAGACCGTGGTTCCTTGGCTCCGCAGCAGCGCCGCCATCAGAATGGCCTGACAGTCGGTGGGGAACCCCGGATAGGGGGCGGTGCGTACCGGCGTTACCGCCTGCAAGCGCCCCTCGCTGCGCAGCCGGATATCCTCCTCGCCGCAGTCGATGCGGCAGCCCGCCTGCTGCAAAGCGGTGGTCACGGTGGCCAGGTGCCGGCAGTCCGCCTGCCGCAGCAGGATATCGCCGCCGGCCGCCGCTCCCGCGCACAGGTAGGTGGCGGCCACGATGCGATCCGCAATGACCCGGTGGCTGCACCCGTGGAGCGGCCGTTTGCCTTCCACGGTGATGACCGAGCCGCCCGCGCCCCGCACCTCCGCGCCGCAGGCGCACAGGAAATTCTGTAGATCCACGATCTCCGGCTCCCGCGCCGCGTTGGTGATGACGGTGGCGCCCTCCGCACCGCAGGCCGCCAGCATGGCATTCTCCGTGGCACCGACACTGGGGATGGCCAGCACGATCTGCCCACCGGTCAGATGCCGCGCCTGACAGTACAGCTTGCCGCCGCGCTCCTCGATGGACGCGCCCAGCGTCCGCAGCGCCGCCAGATGCAGATCAATGGGCCGCGGCCCCAGCTCGCAGCCGCCGGGATAGCTCAGCTCCGCCCAGCCGCAGCGGGCCAGGATCGCCCCCAAAAAGATGACCGATGAGCGCATCCGCCGCATCAGCGTCTGGGGGATGTCGCACCGTGTCAGCACCCGGCTGTCCACCAGCAGGTCGCCGTCCGACCAGTCCACCTTGCACCCTAAGTACCGCAGGATATCCGCCGCCGCGTCCACATCGCTCAGATGCGGACACCGCCGGATGCGGCATTCGCCGCCGCCCAGCAGCGTGGCTGCCAGAATGGGCAGCACACTGTTCTTGGCCCCCTGCACCGTTACGTCGCCGCCCAGCCGGTGGCCTCCCTCTATGGTGATAGACCCCATAAAACCCCTCCCGCCCTTCATAGTCGCTGTACGACATTGTATGAGGGGACAGGGGCAGGGTGTGAATGTGCTTACTTGACCAGCGCCATGACTGTCTCGTAGATCCGCTCCGTGGCGTCAGGGATGCCCAGCGAGAGCATACCCTGCTTCATCCGCGCCTGCTTGTCGGGGGAGCGCAGGATGTCCGCCGCGGCACGGTACAGTGCCGCGCCGTTGGCCTCGCGCTCCAGCAGCACCTCCGCGCCGCCGTGGGCCTCCAGCAGGCGGGCGTTCTTCTCCTGATGGTTGTTGGTGACGTAGGGGGACGGCACCATGATCGCGGGCATCCCCAGCGCCGTCAGCTCGCTGATGGTGGAGGCGCCCGCCCGGCAGATCACCAGATCGGCGCCGCGCATCACCGTGGCCATGTTATAGATATACTGCCGCACGTCCAGCGCGGGGCAGTCGTTCAGCCCACGCTGCTGTAAAGCACTTTCCATTGCCGGCCAGCCGCCCTTGCCGACGGCGTGGATATGGTGGAAGGGGAAGCCGTTTTTCCGCTCCTCCTCGAAAAAGTCCAGCATGGCCTCGTTCATATGGCTGGCGCCCAAACTGCCCCAAAAGGATACCACAACAGGCCGCCCGTCGTCAAAGCCCAACTCCTGCCGCGCCTCCTCCGGCGTTTTGGTGAAGAAGTCGCCCCGCACCGGGGTACCGGTGACCATGATGCGCTCCGGGTGGCGGTAGTGCTGCCGGCAGTCCTCAAAACCCACCATGATGACGTCCGCGAAATCCTCCAGCATCTTGGTGGTCAGGCCGGGCACAGAATTGCTCTCGTGCACCGCCGTGGGGATGTGGGCCAGCGACGCGGCCCGCACCATGGGGAAACTGGCGTAGCCGCCGGTTCCCACCACCAGATCGGGCTTGAACTCCCGCAGAATGGCCTTGGCGGTCTTCCGCGATCGAACCAGCGCACCTACTGCGTGGAGGTTGTGGCGCACCGCCTCCGGCTTCATGGAGCGGCGGAAGCTGCTGACCTCCACGGCGGCGTAGTCGTAGCCCGCCTTGGCCGCCAGCTCCCGCTCCATGCCGTCGGGCGTACCCACGAACAGCACGGCGGTCTGGGGGTCGCGCTGGCGCATAAGCCCCGCCAGCGCCAGCGCCGGATTGACGTGTCCCGCGGTGCCTCCGCAGGTGAAAATGACTCTCATTGCAAACTCCTCTTGCTGTTTTTATATACGTTCCGTAATTTTTTGACAAAAAGATACGGTTTGTTGTCGGATTTTGCCGCCGTGAGGCGTTCCGCGCCCCGGCGCGGGTCACTTTTGGCCGCAGTCCCAAAAGTGACCAAAAGGACTGCTTAAAACCTGCGGTTTCAAGACTTCCGCCGCGCCCCGCACATCGTCCTCACCGTCCTGCACACCACGCGGACGCGGCAAGGCACGAGCCACCCGAAATGTGGCATTGACCTGCGTCTATCTCCGCTGCCGCTGGAATTGCAAAATGTAGGCGTATGCCGCCCTACCGTTTTGGCGATTATCAAATCGCGCACTTGCCGCTATCGGCGGCAAGTGTCGGTGCGGCTCGGAGAGCCGCAGAACACGAAAGAAGCAGACCACGGCGCATTTCAGACCAAAAGCGGCAGCGTACAGAGAAATACGTTGATTCCATATTTCGGACGGATCGGAACGCACCGGCCAGCGGCGAAAGGAAATCCAAAAACCATTGGTTTTTGGCGGCATTCTTTCCCCTATTTCTTTCGCTGCTGAAAGAAATGGGGCCGTCGGAGACGGAGCATTTTCGCAGGCGCGTTATCCCGCCTTGGGCGCGGGGATCTGCCGGGATACGCTGAGCACGATGCCCATTTCCACCAGCTGCAAGCACAGCGCTGTGCCGCCGTAGCTGAAGAAGGGCAGGGAGATACCGGTGGTGGGCACGAAGCCGGAGACCACCGCGATGTTCAGGAAGGTCTGCAAGGCCAGATGGGTCATGATGCCCACCACCAGCAGCGCGCCGAACCGGTCGCGGGCGTGGAGGGCGATCCAGAAGCCCCGCAGGATCAGCAGGGCGAAGATAAGCATGATAACGCAGGCGCCGATCAGACCCAGCTCCTCGCACACCACGGAGAAGATAAAGTCGTTGTACTGCTCAGGCAGGTACAGGAACTTCTGGCGGCTGCGTCCCAATCCCACGCCCAGCAGGCCGCCGGAGCCGATGGTGATCAGGCTCTGCGCCAGCTGATAGCCGTCGCCGGAGTAGTCCAGCCACGGGTCGTGCCACATGGCAATACGGGCGGAGCCGTACTTGATGATGCCCTTTTCCGCCAGCTTGACAAACAGAAAGCCCACAGCACCCACGCCGCCGATGCCGGCGGCTACCAGCCAGGCCTGAATACCGCCTACGATCATCAGCACCGCGCCGGTACACAGGATCAGCACCGTGCCGGACAGGTGGGGCTCCAGCATCATCAGCACGGAGATGACGCCCAGCAGCGCCACATAGGGCAGGATGCCCTGCCGCCACGTCAGCATTTTCTCCCGTTTCTTCGAGATGGTGTCGGAGAAGTAGACGATGACCGCCAGCTTGGCGATCTCCGACGGCTGGAAAGAGAGCACACCCTCGATACCCAGCCAGCGGGTGGCTCTGTTGGCGGTGATGGCCAGCGGGTTGTGGGGGATAATGACCAGGATCAGCAGGAAAAGCGCCAGACCCACCAGCATACGGGACGCGCCCCGCCAGCGCTGATAGTTGACCTTGCCCACCACGAACATGGCAACCAGGCCCACCGCGGCAAACAGTGCCTGCCGCTTGAAGTAGTAGGTGCCGTCCCCCGTGTCGTAGTAGGCGCGGGGAAAGCTGGCGGAGAACAGCATGATCAGGCCGACCACCGTCAGCAGCAGCGTCAGGATGAGGAAGGGGACATCCATGGAGCCCTTGGCAGCCTGCTTGTGCTTTTGCTCCGTCCGGCGCATCCGCTCCTTGGCGGCCTTCTGTGCCCGGTATTCGTCGCGGGTCACGGCTGTCCCTCCTCTCCCGACTGCGTAGTGTTTTTTTAGAAGCTGAAGCGCTGGTACACGGCGAAGTAGGCCAGCAGGCAGAACAGTGCGCTGACGGTGGAGAACACCGCCACGATCTTCGTCTCCTTCCAGCCGCACATCTCGAAGTGATGGTGCAGCGGCGCCATCTTGAAGATGCGCTTGCCGTGGGTCAGCTTGAAGTATGTCACCTGGATGATATCCGACAGGGTCTCGCAGATATAGACGATGCCCACCAGCAGCAGCACCAGCGGCATATCGTAGGCAAATGCCAGCGCCGCCACCGCGCCGCCCAGAAACAGGGAGCCGGTGTCGCCCATGAACACCTTGGCGGGGTAGTGGTTATACAGCAGGAAGCCCCCCAGACCGCCTGCCATAGCGGCGGAAAACGTGCCAAGCTGGGCAAAGCCCGGCCAGACCACCGCCATGACCGTGAAAAAGACCGCCACGGGGATGGTGACGCTGGTGCTGAGACCGTCCAGACCGTCGGTGATGTTGACGGCGTTCACCGTACCCACGATGACGAAGGCGGCGAAGATGAGGTACACCGGCCACGGCAGCACCAGATGGGTGTTCCAGAAGGGGATATAGAGATTGGGGGTCAGCAGTCCCTCAAGCCGCATCAGACACAGAAACGCCACCGCCGCCGCCAGCTGCAAGGCAAACTTTTGCAGCGCCGTCAAGCCGGTGTTGTGGTGGTGCTTCACCTTCTGATAGTCGTCGATAAATCCGATGGCGCCGAACACCAGCGCGAAGAGATAGACGTACAGATGGGCAAACTCACCTGCCATCATGTGCCGCCACCCCAGCGCCAGAATGGTGATGCCGATGCCGATGATGAACATCACGCCGCCCATGGTGGGGGTACCCTGCTTCGTCATGTGCCACGTGGGGCCGATCTCCTTGATGGACTGCCCGGCCTTCAGCCGCCGCAGCGCCGGGATCAGCAGCCGGCCCGCCGCGGCGGTGATGACAAAGCTGACCACCAGCGGCAGCACGATCTCCATAAAACCCATACTTACTCGCTCCTTCCCTCCGCGCTCCGCGGAGGTCTTTTCTTTATTTCTGCATTTCCTTCAGGTGTTCCGCCACGATGACCCGCTCATCCATGGGATAGTGGACGTGGTTGATCTCCTGATAGTCCTCGTGGCCCTTGCCGGCCAGAATGATGACGTCGCCGCTCTGGGCGTGATCCATGGCGTAGTGGATGGCCTCCACCCGGTCGGGAATGGCAACATAGGGCGTGTCGGTGTCCCGCATACCCGCCAGAATGTCGTCGATGATGGCCTGCGGCTCCTCGGTGCGGGG
The DNA here is from genome assembly GCA_934591815.1 of uncultured Oscillospiraceae bacterium. GTDB lineage: Bacteria > Bacillota > Clostridia > Oscillospirales > Oscillospiraceae > Vescimonas. The sequence goes on along the minus strand of CAKTPV010000002.1, from coordinate 16,458 downwards.
GTTGTCGCTGGTGACGATGACGAAGTCCGCCAGCCGTGCGGCGATGCCGCCCATGACGGGGCGCTTCGTCTTATCCCGGTCGCCGCCGCAGCCGAACAGCACCACGGTGCGGCCCTTGGCAAAGCCATTCACCGATTCCAGCACGTTCTCCAGCGCGTCGGGCTTGTGGGAGTAGTCGTTGAGGATGGTGTAGTCCTTGCCGGGGGTGGGGATGATCTCCATGCGGCCCTTGACGCCGTGGTTCCGGGCCAGCGCATCGGCGCACTCCTCCAGCGGCACACCCAGATTCCAGCAGCACGCCATGGCGTCCAGCGCGTTGTAGACGGTGAACTGGGCGGGGATCCCCACCTGCACGTGGGCCCACTCCGTGTCCGCCTCGGCATCGAACGCCACGCTGCCGGGGCGGAGCTGTACGGACTTGGCCTTCAGATCCGCGTCGGCGTGGATGGCGTAGGAGAATTTCCGGGGGCATTTGGCGTTTTGCAGCAGACGGGTATGCCACGGGTCATCGGCATTATACACGCCGATGTCGCAGCGGTCAAACAAAATAGCCTTGGCGTCGCAATATTCCTCCATGGTGCGGTGGAAATCCAGATGATCCTGACTGAGATTGGTAAAAATACCCACGGCAAAGCGGATGCCGTAGACCCGGTCCAGCACCAGCGCGTGGGAGGATACCTCCATGACGGCGTGGGTGCAGCCGGCGTCGGACATCCGGCGCAGCAGCTTTTGCACCTCGAAGGACTCCGGCGTGGTGCGCTCCGTGTGGAGCACCTCGCTGCCGATCATGTTCTGGATGGTGCCGATGAGACCCACCTTGGCGCCGGCCTTCTGCTCCAGAATGCTCTTGATGAGATAGGTGGAGGTGGTCTTGCCGCTGGTGCCGGTAACGCCGACCATAGTCATCTCCCGGGAGGGGTGGTCAAACCAGTTGCAGGCGATGACCGCCAGCGCCCGGCGGGAGTCCTCCACCAGCACATAGGGGATGCCGCAGTCCGGCACCTGCTGGCAGACCACGCAGGCGGCGCCCTTTTCCTGCACCATGGGGATATACTTGTGGCCGTCGGTGGCCGCGCCGGCGATGGCGACGAACAGGCCGCCCTCCACGGCTTGCCGGGAGTCATAGCAGACATCGGTGATGTCGGCGTTCAGGTCGGCGGTGGCCTCCAGAATCGTCAGGCCGTTGAGAATGTCGTTGAGTTTCATAGAAATAGTCTCCTTTGCAGCATTTTGCCCCCATTATAACAGGCAGAAATTGCGTAGAAAAGGGAATTCTGTGCGGTGCTGTGTGAATATCGTGCGCTTTAGTCCGTGACGGAGGTATCGCCCAGCTGGACGGTGATGACCGTACCGGCCTCCACCTCCGTGCCGGGCTCGATGGTCTGGGACAGCACCCGGACGGCGGAGGACTCACTGGCGGTGGCGCCGGAGAAGCGGATGAACAGTCCCGCGCCGGTGGCGGCGGTATTGGCCTCGGAGGGCGTCTTGCCGATGAGATAGGGAACCTTGCACTTGGCGGTGGATTTATCCGTACCGGCGTACAGGATCACGGCGGACTTGCCGGGGATGATGGCGCCGCCGGCGGGGGTCTGGTCGGTGATGGTCTGCCCGTCACCGTGGAGCTTGCAGGCAAGGCCGCGCTCGGAGAGCTTGCTCTTGGCCTCCTCCACGGACATACCGATGACATTGGGAACGGTGGTGTCCATACCCAGCAGCTCCTCGGCGGAGTAGCTGGGCTCCACGCCCAGATAGGGCAGGACCTCGGACATGATGGAGCTGGCGATGGGCGCCACCATGTTGCCGCCGGAGACGTAGGTGCCGGTGTAGCGGCTGGGGGTATCCATGGTCAGCAGCATGATGACCTGCGGGTCGTCCGCCGGTGCAAAGCACAGGAAGGACACCACCACGTCGCCGCTCTGCCCTTTATCAGCTGTACCGGTCTTGCCGCCGATGCGGTAGCCTGCCACCTGCCCGTTTTTGCCGGTGCCGTGGGCCACCACATACTCCAGACACTCCCGGACGGCGGCGGAGGTCTCCTCACTGATGACCTGCCGGACGGGGGTGCTGTCGTGCTGGTAGGTGACGCTGCCGTTGGAGTCGGTGATGCGCTCCACCAGATAGGGACTGTGGAGATAGCCGCCGTTGACGCAGGCGGCCTGCGCCGTGATGAGGGAGAGGGGCGTGACGTTGAAGTTCTGACCGAAGGAGTAGCAGGCCAGGTCCAGCTGGGTGAAGCTGGAGGGGTCGGCGAAGATGCCGGTGGCCTCGCCGCCCAGATCAATGCCGGTGCCGTCCATCAGTCCGAAGGACCTCATGTAGTCGTAGAATTTGGTATTGCCCAGCTTCAGACCGTAGGAGATGAAGGCGGGGTTGCAGGAATTTCCCACGGACTGCACCAGTGTTTGCAGACCGTGTCCCGCCTTGTTGGAGCAGTGAATGGTGTAATTGGAAATATTCACATAGCCGTTGCAGTTGACGGTGGTGTTCTTGTCGATGACACCCTCCTCCAGCGCGGCGGCCAGCGTCAGGATCTTGAAGGTGGAGCCGGGCTCGTAGGTGTCGTTCAGCGCCTTGTTGCGCCACTGGAGCAGCTGCATCTCCGCCAGCGTGCTCTCGCCCCGCTCCATGCGCTCCCGCAGGGTCTTGTCCTGTACGGCGGCGAAGTCGTTCAGGTCGTAGCTGGGGGAGGACGCCATGGCCAGAATGCCCCCGGTCTTTACGTCCATGATGATGCCGGTGGCGCCGTTGGCGGCGGCAAATTTATCGGTCATGGTCTCCAGACCCTTTTCCAGATAATACTGGATGGTGGTGTCCAGCGTCAGTGTCAGGTCGCTGCCGTTCTGGGCGGCAAAATACTGCTCGTATGCGTACATCATGTCGTTGCCGGCGTTGTCCTTGGTGGACACCACCAGACCGCTCTGCCCCTCCAGCTCCTGCTCGTAGCGGGCCTCCAGCCCGTACAGGCCGGTGTTGTCGTCGCCCACAAAGCCGATGACGTGGGAGGCCAGCGAGCCGTAGGGATAGTAGCGCTTGGCGTCTGCCACCAGATGGACGCCCACGATCTTGTTCTCATTGATGTAGGCGCGGACGGCGTTGGCGGTGTCCTCCTCGGCGCGGAGCTTGATCACCTCGTACTGGGACTTGGTGTTGTCCATACGCTTGCGGATGGCGGCGGCGTCGCCGTCCAGCAGCTCGGCAAGGCCGGCGGCCAGCGTGTCCTTTGTCCACGACACGGGGGCGTCCTTGTCGTTGACGGCCCGGTCGATCTCCAGCGGGGAGAGAATAATGGTCTCGGCGCTGGCGGAGATGGCCATGATATTGCCGGTGCGGTCGTAGATGGTGCCGCGGGAGGCGGTGACCACCGTGCGGCGGGTCTGCTGGCTCACTGCCTTGCTCTGCAGCTCCTCGTGGCGGACGATCTGCAGGTCAAAGAGCTGGAAAAACAGCAGCACGAACATACCGACGCCCATAAGGAGCATCAGCACGAAGGACCGGGTCTGGATGACCCGGTTGGCACGGCGGATATTTTCATTTTTACGGTTGGGATTTGACACGTTTTTTGCCTCCGAAGGTAGGGCGCGGCACGGTTTGCCGGACGCCGCGCGGGTTCTCGAATACCAAGCAAGGAGCAAGAAGTCGCCTTCTTACTCCTCACTGCCTCATGATATGGCCGCTGTCAGCGGAAATATTCCAGCACATAGCTCCAACCCCGCTCCAGTGAATCCAGCAGCCCGTCCAGCGCGCCGCTGCTATCGGCCTTGTAGAGCGTGACGCTGTCGCTGCCGGACAGGTCGATATACTGGATCTGACCGCTGGTGGGCTTGGACATACCGGCGGCCTCGGCCGCCGCTTTGACGGTAGCCAGATCGAAGGTCTTTTCATACTCCGTCAGCAGGGCGATGTGCTGCTCGTCCAGATCGGCGATCTCCCGCTTGATGGACGACACGCTGCCGGATACATCGGTAAGCGTGACATAGCCCAGCATCAGCGCCACCACCATGACCAGCAGCACCGCGATGCCGCCCACCACCAGCGGGGAGGGGCGTGCCGCCGTGCGGCTCTGGGTCTGACGGCGGGGGAGAGGCTGCTCCTGCACGGCGGGCTGCTTCTTCTGGGGCAGCCTGCCGGCTTCCTCTAACTGGCGTTCCCGTACCAGGGCGTCCAGATCGTATGCCAGGTTGCCATAGACGGCATTTTTGCGGTAGGGACTTGCCATGGAACGGTCACTCCTCTCCTTAGAATATGGGCGTGCTGTCAGAGCTTTTCCGCGACGCGCAGCTTGGCGCTGCGGGCCCGGGGGTTTTCGGTCAGCTCGGCCTCACCGGATACGATGGGCTTGCGGCTGACCAGACGGATCTTCGGTTTCTTGCCGCAGACACAGACGGGGAATTCGGGCGGGCAGGTGCAGCCGGTGGCCAGCTCCTGCATGGTCTTCTTGATGATGCGATCCTCCAACGAGTGGAAGGAGATGACAGCCAGCCGTCCGCCTGCGTTCAGGTGGGACACAGCGGCCTCCAGCATGGGGGGCAGGGCGTCCAGCTCGCCGTTGACGGCGATGCGGATGGCCTGAAAGCTCCGCTTGGCCGGGTGCTGCTTCTCCCGCAGGGCGGCGGGGGGCATGGCGGACTTGATGATGTCCACCAGCTGGAGCGTCGTCTCGATAGGAGCCTGCTCCCGCGCCTGCACGATGCGGCGGGCGATGGCGGGGGCGCAGCGCTCCTCGCCGAAGTCGTAGAGGATGCGGCGCAGCTCCTCGTAGGGCCAGTCGTTCACCACGTCCCGCGCGGTGAGGGATGCCGTGCGGTCCATGCGCATATCCAGCGGTGCGTCGTGCATATAGGAGAAGCCCCGTGCGGCATCGTCCAGCTGAGGGGAGGAGACGCCCAGATCAAAGAGCATCCCGTCCACGCCGGGAATATGGAGGTCGGCGAGGATATCACCGATACGGTCGAAGTTGCTGTGGACAAGGGTAACGCGGTCCAGATAGGGCACCAGACGCTCCTGAGCGGCGTCGATGGCGGTCTGATCCCGGTCGATGCCGATGAGCCGCCCGCCCGCGGTCAGGCGGCGGACGATCTCCAGCGAGTGACCGGCGCGGCCCAGCGTACCGTCCACATAGACGCCGTCCGGCCGGATGGCCAGCGCGTCCAGACATTCGTGAAGGAGAACGGGCTTGTGGCCGTAGTCCTTTTCGTTGATGTGGTCACACATGGTTTACAGCCCCATTTCCGCCATGGCCTGCTCCAGCGCACCGGTGGAGAACGCCTCGTTTTCGATGGCGGCCCAGCGCTCGGCGCTCCAGATCTCGGCGCGGTCAAAGCTGCCCACCACCACGACCTCCTTGGTCAGTCCCGCATACTCCCGCAGCTTGGCGGGGATGAGGATGCGGCCCTGCGAGTCCGGCTCGCAGTCCGCCGCGTAGGCGAACAGGGCGCGGAGCTTTTTCACCTCATTGTAGGACAGCTCCTTCAGCTTGGCCATGAACGCCGCCCAGCTCTCGTCGGAGTAGACGGACAGGCAGTGATCCTGCCCCACGGTGACGTGGAAGGTCTGCCCCAGCTCCTTGCGGAGGGAGGCGGGGATAAACAGGCGGCCCTTGGCGTCGATATTGTGGCTGAATTGACCGGTCATGGGGCCGCCTCCTCTCGTGAAAAAATCGGGTGAATGTGGAAAACCGTGGGATGATTCCCCACAAATGGGGGCACTACCCCCACAATTCACCACTCACATGGTTAGTATACATAATGCGTTATGAAATTGCAAGAAGAAGTTTCCCCCCAGATCCATCCAAAAAGCGGAAAAAACTTCCAAAAAACAGGCAAAAAGGCACATTTCTTAAAACGTATGTTCGATGGAGAGACACGCAAAAACCCGGTAGACACAATATTTTGTGTCTACCGGGTTTATTCGCCACAAGATGGTATTGTTTTGTGAGAATCGTAGAAATACGGTGAAGAAATTTGTCGTTTTTTCCACAAGGAGACGGGTGTGTTACTGGGCGTCCTCCGGCGCCTTGGGGGATTCCTCGGCGGCGCTGGAGCGGTTCAGCTCAGCGCGCTGGGCCTGCATCTGCTCCTGACTGGCGGCGCGGAAGCGGACACGGGATTCCTGCACCTCGCTGAGCGCCATCTGGATGGCCTCCTCCGTGCGGCGCAGAGCGTCCTCCGTATAGGTGTTGGCCACGTGATACAGCTCACGGGTGCGCTCCTCGGCGCGGCGGAGGATCTCGCTGCTCTTCTGGCGGGCCATCTGGATCGTCTCGCTCTCGGAGACGATGACCTTGGCGTCCAGCTCCGCCTGACGCAGCATCTTTTCGACCTCTTTCTTGGCGCCCGCCACATACTCGCTGCGGGCGGCGATGAGCTCGCGGGCTTTCTTCAGCTCCAGCGGGAGCTTGGCGCGGATCTCGTCCAGCAGATCCAGGGCTTCGTCGCGGTTGATGATGCATTTGTCGGAGCTGAAGGCGGCGCTCTTGGCCTCGTCGATCATGCCGTAGAGCATATCCAGCAGTCGCTGTACATCCTTTTCTTCCATAGATCCCTCGTTCCTTTCTCTGTTTTTGGCAGGACGTCAGCCCCGCATTTTTTCCAATTCCTCGGCGATGGGCGCCGGTACATATTTTTCCAGAGGCTGGCCGTAACGGATCATCTCCCGGGCCATGGTGGAGCTGAAATGCTCATAGTCCGCGCTGGCGGGCAGCAGCAGCGTCTCCAGCCCCGGCAGGATGCCCTGATTGATGCGGGACATCTGCAGCTCCATGTCCCAGTCGGTGGCGTTGCGCACGCCCTTGAGCAGGATATGGGCGTCCTTTTCACGGGCATAGTCCGCCAGCAGACCGCTCCAGCTTTCCACCTCCACGTTGGGGATGTCCGCCACGCTGCGGCGGATCAGCTCCAGCCGGCGCTCCGGCGTGAACATGGGCAGCTTTTTCTCGCAGTTGACCATGACGCAGACATACAGCTTGTCAAAGCAGGCCGCACCCCGGCGGATGATGTCCAGATGCCCCAGTGTGATGGGGTCAAAGCTGCCGGGATAAATGGCGATCTTCATGGGTCAGTCCTCGTTTCCGCCGCGATGGAACACCGTCAGCTTGATTTTGCCGTACCGGTACTCGCGGTACAGCCGATAGGGGGGCGGAAGTGCGGGCAAAACCGTTTCCGCGGCACTTTCCGCCACAATTATACCATGCTGACGGCAAATGTCAAACGCTGCGATATCCGTCAGCGTCTGCTCCAGCAGGCCGGAGGCATAGGGCGGGTCCAGAAAGACCAGATCGAACTTCTCGCCGCTGCGGAGATAGGCGAGGGCATCGCCCTGCCGGACATGGGCGCGGTCGGTCAGCTTGCAGAGGGCCAGATTTTCCTGAACGAGATGGACGGCGTCGCTGCGCCGCTCCACGAACACGCACTCCGCCGCGCCCCGGCTCAGGGCCTCGATGCCCAGCTGACCGGTGCCGGCGAACAGATCCAGCACACGGCGGCCCTCAATGTCGAACTGGATGATGGAGAACAGGCTCTCCTTCACCTTGCCGGTGGTGGGGCGGGTCTCCATGCCCATCAATTCCTTCAATACTCTGCCGCGGGCAGTACCGGTGATGACTCTCATCGACGGTCACCCCCTCGGATCGAAGCACTCAAAGATGACCAGCGCGCCGTCCTTCTCGGCGGCGTCCATGGTCTCCTTGGAGCGGATGGTCCAGCTGAACTCCTGTGCGCCGTACAGACTGCGGCACAGCCGGAGGGACAGGCATTTCCGGTCCTCATAGCGGTAGGCGATGAAGTCGGGCCGGGTGCGGGCGTTGAGCAGCAGGTTGCTCAGTACCCAGCGCACCACGCCGGGCAGGTTCGTCCCGTCGCCGTGACGCCGGAAGTTTTCGGAGAGCTGACCGCGCACCACGTCGGGACGGTTGGCCCACAGCCACATGAGGCAGCGGGGGTCGAAGGACTCGATGCAGTAGGTGATGTGGTGCTTGTCCAGCAGCTTGCAGGCGGCGGCGGCCAGCGCCTCGGCGTTGCCCCGCTCGGCCTTCAGCTCTACGATCAGAGGCGCCTTGCCCGCGAAGATGGGCAGCACCTCGTCCAGCAGGGGGATGTGGTGCTCTGTGCCCTCCAGCCTGTAGTTTTTCAGATCCTCCGCCGTCAGATCCTCGATCTGCACGTCCACACCGGCGGTACGCAGCAGGGAGGCGTCGTGGATGACCGCCAGACGGCCGTCCTTCATGAGATGGACGTCCAGCTCCGCGCCGAAGCCGCACTGGACGGCGCGGCGGAAGGCGGGCAGGGAGTTTTCGGGGATACGGGGCTTATCGTGGAAGCCGCGGTGGGCGAAGCGCCACTTGCGGAAGCGCTCCCAGTCCTTGCGGCGGCGGCAGCGCAGGCACAGCACATACAGCAGGCACAGCAGCACCAAAAGTCCCAACAGAATATATACAGCTATCATATCAATCCGCCTCCAGATCTTCCAGAACTTCAATGCCGACCTTGGCTTCGGGCTTGCTGTCGCCATGCTTCACCATGAGCATGGTGAAGAGCGCCAGCGCCGTGAACGCGGCGGCATAGGGGAACAGCACGTGCATACCGAACTGATCCATCAGCAGGCCGGACACCATGGGGGTAGCCACCTGCGCCGCCATGGAGGCGGTGTAGTAAAAGCCGGTGTACTTGCCCACATCCCCGCCGGAGGCCAGCTCCACCACCATGGGGAAGGAGTTGACGTTGATGGTGGCCCAGCCGATGCCGGCCAGCGCGAACATGGCGTTCATCAGCATGGTGGGGCTGTCGGCGTTCAGGAAGGCAGCCACGGTGAAGGAGGTGGTGAGCAGCACCACGCCCGCCAGAATGGTCTTCTTGCGGCCCACCTTGCTGGCGATAAAGCCCACGGGCAGATAGGCCACGATGGCGGCGGCCTGCGCGATGATGAGGGTCAGGTTATAGTCCTTGTGCAGGATGTTGCTGGCGTAGACGGAGTACTTGCTGGTGACGGCGTTGTAGCCGAAGAACCACAGCACGATGCTCAGCAGGATGAAGATCAGGCTCTTGACCTCGTCGGCGGACAGCTTGCGGCTGGCGGTGGGGTCGTCGGCCTCGGACTGCTCCTCCAGACCGGCAGCCACAGCCTGCTCCTGCATCTCTCTGGCCCACTCCGGCTCCCGGACGGTGAGCAGGAAGATCACCAGCGCCGAGAGCATCAGCGCCGCGATGACGCCGAAGTAGCCGGTATAGCTCATCAGGCTGTTGCGGACGGCGGAGGTGGCGAATACCATGCCCAGCGCCAGCACCAGAATGCCGCCGGCGGAGCCCATCAGGTTGATGATGGCGTTGGCTTTGGAGCGCAGAGGCTTGAGGGTCACGTCGGGCATCAGCGCCACGGCGGGGGAGCGGAATGTGGCCATGGAGACAAGGATGATAAGCAGCAGCACCACGAAGAAGATCAGCGTGGAGGGATGCTCCGCCGTCATCTGCCACGCGCAGGCCTGCCGGGCGGGCACCACATAGTTGGTGTAGTCCGGGTTGGTGACGGTAGACTCGCCGCTGACGATCTGGCTGCGGATGGCGGTGAATTCCTCCTCCGTGAACTTCTGACCGAGGATGAACTTCTCACCGGAGGGGGTCAGCAGCGTGGCGTCCTTCTCCTCCCGGTAGATGGCGGTCAGAGCGGCGGGGTCGTCGATGGCGGACACGTCCCGCAGGTTCTTCAGCTGGGCGTTGTCCACGAAGGACAGGCAGACCAGCGCCACCGCGGCGATGAGGGTGCCGATGACGATAAAGGGCGTCCGGCGGCCGTGGCGGCTGGTGCATTTGTCGGAGATGTGGCCGAACAGGGGCAGCATGAACAGCGCCAGCACATTGTCCAGCGCCATGATGACGCCCGACCATGTCTGGCTCATGCCGAACTTGTTGGTCAGGATCAGGGGGATGGTGTTGTCGTAGGCCTGCCAGAAGGAGCAGATCAGGAAGAAGGCGAAGCCTACCATGATGGTGCGTTTGTAGTTGAGTTTCATAGCGTTTCCTCCAATTGGCGGTACAGAGCCGCGATATCAGAAAAGATCCACGTGGGATGGATGCCGTATTGGGTGATATCCGCCTCCGTACCCTCGCCGGACAGCACGAAGATGCTGTCGATCCCGGCATTGACGCCGCAGGCCACATCGGTGTAGAGCCGGTCGCCAATGATGACGGCCTGCTCCGGCGCAAAGCCGGTGCGCCGCAGCGCCAGCTCCACCATGGCGGGCTTGGGCTTGCCCAGAAACAGCGGCTCCCGGCCGGTGGCGGTGGTCAGCATCCGGCAGACGCTGCCGCAGTCGGGGACGGAGCCGTACCATGTGGGGCAGACCCAGTCCGGGTTGGTGGCCAGCCACAGGACGCCCCGGTTCAGCAGAATGCAGGCGTCCTCCAGCTTCTGAAAGGTCAGCTCCCGGTCGAAGCCGCACAGCAGGATGTCAATGTCATCCTCCAGCCGGTCGGTGACGGGGATACCGGCGTCCCGGAGCTGGCCGAGAAACGACCGCGTGCCAAATACATAGCACTTTTTGCCGGGATGGCAGCGGCGCAGGTGGTCGATAGCGGCGTCCACAGAGGTCAGATAGTCCTCCGTTCCGGAGGGGATGCCCATACCGGAGAGCTTGTCGATGTAGCCCTCCACGCCGCGGGAGGAGTTGTTGGTCAGGAACAGGTACCGTCCGCCGGTGCGGCGGATGTAGGACAGAAATTCCGGCACCTGATCGAACAGCCGGTCATCCAGATAGAGCGTGCCGTCCATGTCCAGCAGGAACAAGCGCTTTTCCGACAAAGACATTTTTTGCCTCCCTCCGTTTACATACCAGAATAGAATACCACAAAGACCTGCGGCTGACAAGCACAGCCGTAGGATAAAGCAAAATTTTCGCGGAGAACGCCGTCGGAGGGGGACGGACGGAGACGAAAACGGGGAAACACGTTAATTGTGTGTAAAATTTACAAGTTTTGAGAAAAAATTCCCTTAAAACATGGAAATTATCGACAAGAAACCCTTGCATATGATGTCTCATTGTGCTAATTTTGATAGCGGGTCACCGATAAATGTTGTATTGACATGAAACGGCGGCTCCAATGTGAATCAAGGAAGGGACGGGGGAAGAAAACATGGAGGCGAAAATTAGCGTATTGCTGGCGGATGCCGGCGCAGATTTCCGGCTGTTGCTGCGGGAGGCGCTGGAGCGCACCGGTGAGTTTCAGGTCGTGGGCGAGACAGGAGACGGCGGACAGGTGCTGACGCTGGTGGAGGAGACGCATCCGCAGATCCTGCTGCTGGACACCATGCTGCCGGTGCTGGACGGCATGGGCGTGCTGCGCCAGCTCCGGGAGAGGGAGGAGCGGCCCCGCACCATCATGACATCGGCGTTCTACAACGACCGGATGGTGGCGGAGGCGGTGAGCATGGGGGCGTATATCTTCCTGCCTAAGCCGGTGAGTGAAAGCTCTCTGCTGGAGCATATGCGCCGGGCTGCGTCACCGCCGCAGGAGCGGGAACCTGCACCGCAGCTGGAGAGCATGGTCACCGCCATCATCCACGAGATCGGCGTGCCCGCTCACATCAAGGGCTACCAGTACCTGCGGGAGGCGATCATCATCACCGTGGGAAACATGGAGGTCATCAACGCCGTGACCAAGGTGCTGTACCCGGAGGTAGCGGAGCGCTTCAGCACCACGCCCAGCCGGGTGGAGCGGGCCATCCGCCACGCCATTGAGGTGGCGTGGGACAGAGGGGATCTGGAGACGCTGCAAAAATACTTCGGCTACACGGTGAACTCCGCCAAGGGGAAGCCCACCAACAGCGAGTTCATCGCCATGATCGCCGACCGGCTCCAGCTGAAGCTGAAGAAACGGCAGGCATGAGCAAGGTGTACTGCCGGGAAAACAAGAGAGACACGCAGGGAGCGTGTCTCTCTTGCTTTTTGCAGGGTGGGTGGGGTCAGTGGATATCCGTGACCTGATACCCGGCGTCGGCCACGGCCTTCTTCAAGGCCTCGTCGCCGGCGTCGCCGGTGACGACGGCGGTCTTGGCCGCCAGATCCACCACGGCGGTGACACCGGGCAGCGCGTTCAGCGCCTTCTCCACATGGGCGGCGCAGTGGGCGCACATCATACCCTCGATGGTCAGTGTTTTCTGCATAGTCGGTTCCTCCTGCTGCGCCGCGGGTGCGGCGGTATTCATGTAGTCTGCATGGACGGTGCTATTGTCCGTCAGGCCGGCGGACTTGTCAAGGGAAACATGGCTGTCCGCCGGGACGCCCTTCCAGCCCCGGAGCCGCAGGGCGTTGGACACCACACACACGGAGCTGAGGCTCATGGCCGCCGCCGCCAGCATGGGATCCAACGTGAGCTGGAGGGCGGGGTACAGCGCACCGGCTGCCACGGGAATGCCGATGGCATTGTAGAAAAACGCCCAGAACAGGTTCTGGCGTATGTTCCGCAGGGTGGCGCGGGACAGCGCCGCCGCGTCCACGATGTCCATAAGGCTGTTGTGCATCAGCACCACGTCCGCCGACTCGATGGCCACGTCGGTACCGGCGCCGATGGCAAGTCCCACGTCCGCCGTTACCAGCGCCGGGGCGTCGTTGACGCCGTCACCCACCATGGCCACGAGCCTGCCGTTCTTTTGCAGCTCCTCGACGCAGCGGGCCTTGTCCTGCGGCAGCACCTGGGCGATGACCCGCTCTACCCCTATCTGACGGGCGATGGCCTCGGCGGTGCGCCGGTCGTCGCCGGTGAGCAGTACCACCTCGCGCCCGCTGCGGCGCAGGGCGGCAATGGCGGCGGCGCTGTCGGGCTTTACCACGTCCGCCACGGCGACGACGCCCAGCAGCTGCTGCTCCTCGGCGAAGTACAGGGGCGTTTTGCCTGCGGCGGCCAGCGCCTCTGCCGCGGCGCGGAGGGAGGCTGTTCCCGCGCCGATCAGGGTCATGTAGCGGTCGTTTCCGGCGTAGAGGGTCCTGCCGTCCAGCACGGCCTGCACCCCGCCGCCGGGTACGGCGGTGAAATCCGACACGGCGCACAGGGGGATGCTCCGCCGCGCCGCCTCCTGAACGATGGCATCTGCCAGCGGGTGGCCGGAGGGCTTTTCCAGCGAGGCGGCGGCGCACAGCAGCTCCTCCTCGGTGACGCCGGGGACGCACAGCACATCCGTGACCTGCGGTGTGCCTGCGGTGACGGTGCCGGTCTTGTCCAGCACCACAGTGTCTACCCGCCCCAGCAGCTCCAGACTGGCGGCGGACTTGATGAGAATGCCCTTTTCGGCGGCCTTGCCGGTGGCTACGGTGATGGCTACCGGGGTGGCAAGCCCCAGCGCGCAGGGGCAGGAGATCACCAGCACGGCGATGCCGATGGACAGACAGAACCGGATGCCCATGCCGCCCACAGTCGCCCACAGCACGGCGGCGAGAACGGCGATGGAGATCACCACCGGCACGAACACGGCGCTGATCTTATCCGCCAGACGGCTGATGGGCGCCTTGGAGGCGGCGGCCTGCTCCATGAGCTGGACGATCTGGGACAGGGTGGTATCTGAACCCACCCGGTCGGCGGTCAGCTCCAGATAGCCGCTGGTGAGAACGGTGGCGGACACGGCGCTGCTGCCGGGACCCTTCTCCACCGGCATACTCTCACCGGTAAGGGCGGATTCGTCCACAGCGCCGCTGCCCTTGGTGACGGTGCCGTCCACGGGGATGCGCCCGCCCTGCCGGATGATGACCGTCTCACCGGCTCTGATCTGGTCGGCGGCCACCGTGACCTCCGTGCCATTCCGGCGCACCACCGCCGTCTCCGGCGCCAGCGCCAGCAGCGCCGTGATCGCACCGGTGGTCTTACCCTTGGAGCGCTCCTCCAGATACTTGCCCACGGTGACGAGGGTCAGGATCATACCGGCGGACTCGAAATAGAGGTCGGGCATACCGGTGAGCTGTCCGGCGCACAGCAGCCCCATTTCGATGAGACTGTACGTAAGGCCCGCCGCCGCGCCCAGCGCCACCAGCGAGTCCATGTTGGGGCTGCCCTTGAATAGGCGGGAGAAGCCCACGGTGAAGTAGGCGCGGTTCAAAAGCAGGATGGGCAGGCACAGCACCAGCTGTACCGCCGCCGCCAGCAGGGGCTGGCGGTGCATGAACGCCGGGACGGGCAGACCCAGCATATGCCCCATGCTGAGATAGAACAGGGGGACGAGGCACACCGCCGACCACAGGAGACGGCGTCCCATAGCCTTGGCGGCGGCGTCCTGCTCCCGGCGTATGTCGCGCTTGGCGTCGTCCGCCGGCGCTGCACCGTAACCGGCGGCCTCCACGGCGGCGATGATGGCCTGCGGCGAGGCCTTATCCCGGTCATAGGAGCATACCAGCGTGCCCAGCATCAGGTTTACGGCGGCGCTGTCCACGCCGGCCACCGCGTCTGCGGCCTTTTCCACATGGGCGGCGCAGGCGGCGCAGGTCATGCCCGTCACCACAAATTTTTCCGTCAAGGGGATCACCTTCTTTATTTCATCATCTTTTGCAGCGTGGTCACCAGCTCGTCAATGACATCGTCATCGCCCTGCCGTATCCCGTCGGCCACGCAGGTGCGGATGTGGGTAGCCAGCAGTTCTTTGCTGAAGCTGTTCAGCGCGGCGCTGACGGCGGATACCTGCACCAGAATATCGGGACAATAGGCGTCTGCCTGCAGCATATCCCGAAGACCCCGCACCTGTCCCTCTATGCGGCTGAGGCGGTTGGCCAGCTGCTTCTGCTCCTTCGGAGAGCGGTGTTTTGTCTTGTGACAGCAGCATTCATCCATAGCGAATACCTCCCGGGGGTATTTTATGATAGTGATACTATATACCCCCAAGGGGTATTTGTCAACGTTTTTCTTTGGGCCGGAACAGCGCCGCCATCAGAAGGCCGAACACCACGGCGGCGGCGATACCCCCGGCAGCGGCTGTGAGCCCGCCGGTGATGACGCCCAGCAGACCCTTCTCCGCCACGGCCTTCGCCACGCCCTTGGCCAGCGTATAGCCGAAGCCGGTGAGGGGGACGGTGGCGCCCGCGCCGCCCCAGTCCACCACATATTGATACACGCCCACGGCTTGTAAAAACACACCGGCCACCACATAGCCCGTCAGGATGCGGGCGGGGGTAAGGTTCGTTCGGTCGAGGATGATCTGTCCCACGGCACACAGCAGTCCGCCGCAGAGAAATGCGTTGAGGTATTCCATTTATCGTTGTGCCTCCTTTGTCCGGGAAAGTACCACCGCGTGGCAGATGCCGGGTATGCTCTCGCCCTGAAAGGTGCTGGTGGGACTGAGTAGCGCACCGGTGGGCGCAAAGACCAGACGCTGCCATTTTCCGGTGCGCAGCCCGTGGAGCAGATAGCCGTTGAGGACGGCGGCGGAGCAGCCGCAGCCGGAGCCCCCGGCGTGCATATCTTGCCGGATCCGATGGTACAGCAGGATGCCGCAGTCGGTGCAGTTATCCCCCAGCACCACGCCGTCCCGCCGGAACAGCTCCGTCAGCAGGGCGTGTCCCAGATGACCCAGATCACCGGTGACCACCAGATCGTAGTCCGACGGCGCGGTGCCGGTGTCCCGGAACAGGGCGGTGAGGGTGTCGTAGGCGGCGGGCGCCATGGCCGCCCCCATATTGGCGGCGTCGGTGATGCCCCAGTCCACGATGCGCCCGCGGGTGACGTGGGTGATATACGGGCCCTCGGACTGCGCGCCCACCACGCAGCAGCCGGCGGCGGTGGCTGTCCACTGGGCGGTGGGGGCGCGCTGGCTGCCGTAGGGTACCGGGGCGCGGTACTGCCGCTCGGCGGTGCAGAAGTGGGAGGAGGTCTGGGCGGCGGCGAGACGGGCAAAGCCCCCGGCTACCGCCATGGCCGCCAGCGACAGGCTCTCTCCCATGGTGGAGCAGGCGCCGTACACGCCGTAGAACGGGATGCCGAAGTCCCGCAGGGAGAAGGTAGCGCCGATGTTCTGGTTCAGCAGATCACCGGCGAAGACGCAGTCCACATCCTCCGGCGTCAGGCCGCCCTTTTGCAGGGCGCGGCGCAGGGCGACGGCCTGCATCTCCGCCTCCCCTTGCTCCCATGTCTTTTTGCCGAAGAAGGAGTCGTCGTCCGTCACGTCAAAATAAGAACCCAGCGGGCCCTGCCGCTCCAGACGGCCGCCTACATTGGCCCAGCTCACCACGCCGGGCGGCCGGAGGAACCGGCAGGTCTGGCGGCTCAGTCGTTTGATATCCATGATGTTCCACCTCATCCCAAGATTTGCATTAGCTTGTGCCGAAAACGGGAAAATATGAAAAAACCGCCGCAAGGGGAAAAACCTCTGGAAAAAGCGGCGGAAACGGCGTATACTATATGGGCATTATTTACCATACCATGAGAAGGAGCGTGTACCGATGGAGGAAATGCGCAGCTTTGGATATATCTGCCCCCACTGCGGCAAGGCGGTGCT
>CAKTPV010000001.1 GCA_934591815.1 uncultured Oscillospiraceae bacterium | reverse complement strand
CCGGGCTGTGAAGGTCAAGGAATGCGAAGCCGTGAAGAAGTCCAAAAAGCTCTTAAAGTTCGTTTTGGACGACGGAAGCGGCGTAGATCGGGTGATTTTGAGTGGTATTCACGACTATTATGAGCCGGAGGAGCTGGTGGGCAAGACCTGCATCGCCATTACGAACCTGCCGCCCCGCCCAATGATGGGCATTGATTCCTGCGGTATGCTCATCTCCGCCGTGCATCACGAAAACGGCGAGGAGCGCCTGCACCTGCTGATGGTCGATCCCCATATCCCCGCCGGCGCGAAGCTCTATTAAGAGCCCTGAAAATGGGGCAGCCGGTGTACAAGAAAAGCTGCGAACAGAGGAGGCAGTCCCCTATGGGACTGCCTCCTTTTGCTGCCGGATACCGAGTTTTTCCGCAGAAAGTCTTGTCAGGCCGGGGCGGATGAGAGTATAATACTTCTATCTGCGCCGGTGGTGCGTACCATAGAGCAGAGGCGCGGAGAACGGAGGAGATACTATGTATACCATCCAAGACTTATTTGACCTGTCCCACACCCGGGCGGCGGCGTATCTGGCGGCATTCACCTACCCGTGGGAGGCGCTGGCCGGTATCAGTGACCTGATCCGGCGGCTCGGCCCCGCGCTGGGGGAGGACTTTCAGGAGCGCGCCCCGGAGGTGTGGGTACATAAGACCGCCGTGGTGGCGCCCACCGCCTATCTGGGCGCGCCGTGCATCATCGGCGCCGGTACGGAGGTGCGCCACGGGGCGTTTATCCGGGGCAGCGCGCTGGTGGGCGACAACTGCGTGGTGGGCAACTCTGTGGAGCTGAAAAATGTGATCCTGTTCGACAATGTGCAGACGCCCCACTACAACTATGTGGGCGACAGCATTCTGGGCTACAAGTCCCACATGGGCGCTGGGTCCATCACGTCCAACGTCAAGTCCGATAAGACGCTGGTGGTGGCATGCTGCGGCGCGGAGCGCGTGGAGACGGGGCGCAAGAAGGTGGGCGCCATGCTGGGCGACCATGTGGAGATCGGCTGCAACAGCGTGCTGAATCCGGGCGCGGTGGTGGGCCGGAACAGCCGGGTCTACCCGCTGTCCTCCGTGCGGGGGACGGTACCGGCAGACAGCATCTATAAGCGCGGCGGCGACATTGCCGCCCAGCGGGAGGAGTAAGGAGCGACTATGGGGAGATATTTCGGAACAGACGGCTTCCGCGGGGAGGCCAATGTGGATCTGACGGCGGACCATGCCCATCGGGTGGGACGCTTTCTGGGCTGGTACTACGGGGAGCTGAAGCGCCGCGCCGGGGATGAGACGCCGGTGCGGGTGGTCATCGGCAAGGACACCCGCCGCAGCAGCTATATGCTGGAGTATGCGCTGGCCGCCGGGCTGGTGTCCTCCGGCGCGGACGCCTACCTGCTGCACGTGACCACCACCCCCTCCGTGTCCTATGTGGCGCGGACGGAGGGCTTTGACTGCGGTATCATGATCTCCGCCAGCCACAACCCCTACTATGACAACGGCATCAAGCTCATCAGCGGCACCGGCGAGAAGATGGACGAGGACACCATCGCGCTGATCGAGGACTATCTGGACGGGAAGCTGGAGGCTTTCGGCCGGATATGGCAGCAGCTCCCGCTGGCCCAGCGGGAGCATATCGGCCGGACGGTGGACTACGTCGCCGGCCGGAACCGGTATGTGGGACGCCTGATCTCTCTGGGGATGTTCTCCTTCAAGGGGATGAAGGTGGGACTGGACTGCGCCAACGGCAGCGCATGGACCATCGCCAAGAGCGTGTTTGACGCGCTGGGCGCCAAGACCTATGTCATGGGCGACGAGCCGGACGGCTACAACATCAACAGCGGTGTGGGCTCCACCCATATCGACGCCCTGCGCCGGTTCGTGGTGGCCAATGGGCTGGACATCGGCTTTGCCTACGACGGCGATGCTGACCGCTGCCTTGCGGTGGATGAGCAGGGCACCGTTGTTACCGGTGACCACATCCTCTACGTCTGCGGCAAGCATATGAAGCAGGCGGGAGAGCTGCCCGGCAACACGGTGGTGACTACCATCATGTCCAACTTCGGCCTGTACCGTGCCTTCGACCGGGAGGGCATCGCCTACGCCAAGACCGCCGTGGGCGACAAGTATGTATATGAGTATATGGCACAGAACGGCTGCGCCCTGGGCGGCGAGCAGTCGGGGCATATCATCTTCTCCAAGTACGCCTCCACCGGCGACGGCATCCTCACCAGCCTGAAGCTGATGGAGGTCATGCTGGAGCAGAAGAAGCCCATGAGCAAGCTGCTGGAGGGCTTGACCATCTATCCGCAGGTGCTGGAAAACGTGCGGGTGAAGGATAAGAAGGCCGCCCGGGAGGATCGGGACGTGCAGGCCGCCGTGGAGGCGGTGGCGGCGCGGCTGGGCGAAACGGGCCGCGTGCTGGTGCGTGAATCCGGCACGGAGCCGGTGCTGCGCGTCATGGCGGAGGCGCCTGAGGACGCCATCTGCCGGGAGTGCGTGACGCAGATCGTGGACGTTATCCGGCAAAAGGGACACTGTATTTCATAAAAAACCGCGTAAAATAAGGGGACGCCCACGGGCGTTCCCTTATTTTAGGTTGACAATGGCAAACGACACCTATATTATAAAGAATATTCGAGCAAGGCGGGGACGTAGGCGCCCCGCCGTCTGACGCGGAAAGCAGGGAGGGCGTATGGAGCGCATCACCAGTCGAAAAAATCCGTTGCTGGAGCATATGCGCCGGCTGGACAGCGCCGCCTACCGGCGGGAGCGGGGAGAGTTCCTCTGCGACAGCCCCAAGCTGGTAGAGGAGGCGCTGCGCCACGGGGCGCAGGTGGTGAGTCTTGCCGTCAGTGACGGTGTGGCGCTGCCGGAGGGGATAGCTCCCTCAGTGCGGTGCGTGGCTGTGCCGCCGGACGTGATGGCGTCCATTTCGCCGGTACGGACGCCTCAGGGGATGCTGGCGGCGTGCCGGATGCCGGACACCGCCCTGCCGGAGAAGCTGACGGGACAGCGCTATGTGGTGCTGGACGGCGTACAGGACCCAGGCAACGTGGGGACGGTGATCCGGACGGCGGACGCCTTCGGCTGCGACGGTGTGATGCTGCTGACCGGCTGTGCCGATCCGTACAGCGTCAAAACGCTGCGCTCGTCCATGGGGGCGGTGTTCCGCCTGCCGGTGTGGTGTACCGATGCGGAGATGCTGCACGCCCGCCTGCGCGATGCGGGACTGCCGCTGTACGGTGCGGCGCTGCGGGACGACACGGCGGATGTGCGGACACTGCCGCTGCGCCGCTGCGCCATCGCCATCGGCAGCGAGGGACGCGGTCTGACGGAGCAGGTGCTGGCACTGTGCGACCGGACGGTGCGCATCCCCATGGAGGCGCACTGCGAATCGTTGAATGCGGCCATGGCAGCGGCTGTGCTGCTGTGGGAGGCGTACCGCTGAATAAAAAGGGGAGATGAGGGGATGGCTGCGCTGAAATACTGGCTGTGGCTGACCACGGCGCCGGGACTGAGCAATCGGACGAAGCTCCTTCTGTTGGAGCATTTTTCCTCACCGGAGGACGTATACTATGCCCAGCCGGACGAGCTGTGTCTGGTGGAGGGCGTTACCAAGCAGCAGGCGCAGGTGCTGGCGGATAAGTCGCTGACCCGCGCCGAGGCGGTGCTGGCGGCTTGCGCCAAGGACGGGCAGTTCATCGTCACCATGGACGACGCGGCCTATCCCGGCCGCCTGCGGGATATGTACGACCCGCCGGTGGTGCTGTACGGCAAGGGCTCCATGCCGCTTTTTGACGAGGAGGCCGCCGTGGCCGTGGTGGGCACCCGGAAGTGTACGCCCTACGGCACAGGGGCTGCGTCCCAGCTGGGCTATGAGCTGGCACGGCAGGGCGGTCTGGTGATATCCGGCCTCGCCAAGGGCATCGACGGCGCCGCCCATCAGGGGGCGCTGCGGGCCGGGGGCTTTACCGCCGCGGTGCTGGGCGGCGGTGTGGATGTGATCTATCCGCCGGAGA
Source organism: uncultured Oscillospiraceae bacterium (assembly GCA_934591815.1). Lineage (GTDB taxonomy): Bacteria > Bacillota > Clostridia > Oscillospirales > Oscillospiraceae > Vescimonas. Next base: position 262,899 of record CAKTPV010000001.1, on the reverse strand, counting down.
ACCGGCGGCTTTATGAGGACATCGCTGCCACCGGTGTGCTGCTGTCGGAGTACCCGCCGGGGACGGAGCCGAAGGGCAGCCACTTCCCGGTGCGCAACCGCATCATCAGCGGCCTGAGTCTGGGTGTGCTGGTGGTGGAGGCACCGGAGAGAAGCGGTGCGCTCATCACCGCCAATACCGCACTGGAGCAGGGACGGGACGTGTTCGCCGTGCCGGGGCCTATCAACGCCGATACCAGCCGGGGCTGCAACCAGCTGATCCGGGATGGCGCGGGGCTGGTCATGGAGGCGTGGGACGTGCTGGGCACCTACCAGCGGCAGTTCCCACAGAAGCTGCGCCCCATCCGGGCGGCCATGCCGGAGACGCCCAAGGGCGCGGAGGATGAGACAAGCGATACGCCTGTACCGGCGAAGCAAGAGGGGGAAAAAACACCGGCAAGGCCGGTTTTGGATCTGGCAGGTGAGGGCGCGGCGCTGACCGACGACCAGAAGCGCGTCCTGCGGGTGCTGCCCGTGGATCGTCCGCTGCTGGCGGATGAGGCGGCGGTAATGACGGAGCTGCCCGTGCGGCGGGTGCTGTCGGCACTGACCATGCTGGAGATCGACGGATATGTCTGCCGGCAGGGAGCGGGAAGCTTCCTGCGGACGGTAGAACTCAGGGAGGAATAAGGAAACTATGGCAAAAGCAAAAAATCTGGTGATCGTGGAGTCCCCGGCCAAGGCCAAGACCATCGGCAAGTATCTGGGGCCGGATTATCAGGTGAAGGCAAGCATGGGCCATCTGCGCGACCTGCCCAAGAGCACGCTGGGCGTAGATGTGGACGGGGACTTTACCCCCAACTATAAGCCCATCAAGGGCAAAGAGGATATCATCAAGGATCTGAAGACGGCGGCCAAGGGGAGCCAGACCGTCTACCTCGCCACCGACCCGGACCGCGAGGGAGAGGCCATCAGCTGGCATCTGAAATACCTGCTGGAGCTGCCGGACGAGAAGGCCCGGCGCGTGACGTTCAACGAGATCACCAAAAAGGTGGTGACGGACAGCATCCAGCATCCCCGTGACATCGATCAGGATCTGGTGGACGCCCAGCAGGCCCGGCGTGTGCTGGACCGCATCGTGGGCTACCAGCTCTCACCCCTGCTGTGGAAGAAGATCCGGCGGGGCCTGTCGGCGGGCCGTGTTCAGTCCGTGGCCATGCGTCTGGTGGCGGAGCGGGAGAAGGAGATCGCCGACTTCGTGCCGCAGGAGTACTGGACGCTGGACGCCAGCCTGAAAAACCACGCCGGGGCGCTGTTCACCGCCCATTACTACGGCAAGGGCGGCAAGAAGTACGAGCCGTCCAGTGAAGGGGATACCCAGACCATCATGGATGAGCTGCGGGCGCTGCCCTTTACCGTCAGCTCTGTGAAGCGGGCGGACAAGCAGCGCTCTCCCGCACCGCCGTTCACCACCTCTACTTTACAGCAGGAGGCGTCCCGCAAGCTGAATATGACCCCCCGCCGCACCATGGCCATCGCCCAGCAGCTCTATGAGGGCGTGGACATCACCGGCGAGGGTACGGTGGGCCTCATCACCTATATGCGTACCGACTCGCTGCGTATCTCTGCCGAGGCGCAGGCGCAGGCAAAGACGGTGATCTGCTCCCGCTATGGCCAGAGCTACTACCCCGCGTCCACCCGCGCCTACAAGACAAAGGCCGGGGCGCAGGACGCCCACGAGGCCATCCGTCCCTCTGACCCGGCGCTGACGCCGGAGCAGGTCAAGGGCGACCTCACCGGCGAGCAGTACCGGCTGTACCGCCTGATCTGGAGCCGTTTTCTGGCAAGCCAGATGGCCAACGCCGTCTACGACAGCATCAGCGTGGAGATCGGCGCAGGCGACCACAGCTTCCGCTGCTCCGCCAGCAACCTGAAGTTCGCGGGCTATACCGCCGTGTATGAGGAGAGCCGTGACGACGACAAGGAGGAGAAGGAATCCCCCCTGCCGGAGCTGACGGAGGGCGAGAGTGTGACGCTGGAGAGCTTCGCCCCGGCGCAGCACTTTACCCAGCCGCCCGCCCGGTACACCGACGCCACCCTGATCCGCACCATGGAGGAGAACGGCATCGGCCGCCCCTCCACCTATGCCCCCACCGTGTCCACCATTCTGGATCGAGAGTACGTCATCAAGGAGGGCAAGTACCTGCGCATCACACCGCTGGGTCAGGTGGTCAACGACCTGATGTGCCAGCGCTTCCCCAACATCGTGGATGTAAAGTTCACCGCCCGTATGGAGAAGAAGCTGGACGATGTGGAGTCCGGCGACGTACAGTGGAAGGACCTGATCCGCCAGTTCTATGTGCCGTTCCACGAGAATCTGGAGCAGGTGGAGAAGGACATGGAGGGCGTGTACCTGAAGGTGCCCGACGAGGTGACGGAGGAGAAGTGCGACCTGTGCGGCCGGAACATGGTCATCAAGTCCGGCAAATTCGGACGGTTCCTGGCCTGCCCCGGCTATCCGGAGTGCAAGTTCACCAAGCCGCTGGTGGTGGAGATGCCGGGGCGCTGCCCCAAGTGCGGCGGCCGCATCCTGAAAAAGACCAGCCGCAACGGATACACCTACTACGGCTGCGATAAGTTCCCCACCTGCGACTTTATGACGTGGGACGTGCCGGTGAAGGACGACTGTCCCGTGTGCGGCCAGACCATGTTCAAGAAGGCGGGACGGGGCTTCAACAAACCCTTCTGCGCCAATCCGGCGTGCAGCAACTTCCTGCCGGAGGACAAGCGGGGCTACCGCCGCCGCAAGAGCGCCGACGGCGCGGAAAATGCGAAGGGTGCGGCGGAGACGGCGGCAGCGGCAGAGGATACTGCTAAGAAGACCACCAAGACCGCTGCCAAGAAGACCACCGCCAAGAAGACCACCAAGACCGCCGCCGCGAAGAAGACCGCCGCCAAGACCGCGGAGAAGGAGCCTGCCGCCAAGAAGGCCACCAGGACGGCGGCGAAAAAGACCACCACCAAGACCACCGCCGCCAAAAAGACCACGAAAAAGGCCGCGGAGAAAGCGGAGTAAGACATGAACCATGTGACCGTCATCGGCGCGGGACTGGCCGGCTCCGAGTGCGCGTGGCAGCTGGCCCAGCGGGGCGTGGCTGTGACGCTGCGGGAGATGAAGCCGGAGAAAAAGACCCCCGCCCATGTGACCGATTATTTTGCGGAGCTTTGCTGCTCCAACTCCCTGCGGGGCGCGGGGCTGGAAAATGCCGTGGGCCTGCTGAAGGAGGAGCTTCGGCGGCTGAACAGCCTTATCATGCGCTGCGCGGACGCCACGGCGGTACCTGCCGGCGGCGCGCTGGCCGTGGATCGTGACGGCTTTGCCCGCATGGTCACGGAGACCATTTTCAGCCACCCAAATATCACCATGATCCCCGGCGAGGTCACGTCCATCCCCGAGGGAGACGTGGTCATCGCCTCCGGCCCCCTGACCTCCGACCCGCTGGCGGACGCCATCGCCGAAAAGCTGGGCGGCGGCACCACTCTGAACTTCTTCGACGCCGCTGCGCCGCTGGTGGCCTGCGACAGCGTGGACATGGACAGCGCCTATTTCGCCAGCCGCTACGACAAGGGAACGCCGGACTACATCAACTGCCCCATGACCAAGGAGGAATATCTGGCCTTCTGGCAGGCGCTGACCGCCGCCGAGGAGGCGGAGGTACACGGCTTTGAGGATAAAAGCGTGTTCGAGGGCTGTATGCCCGTGGAGGTCATGGCACGGCGGGGCGAGGATACCCTGCGGTTCGGGCCGCTGAAGCCCCGGGGGCTCATCGACCCCAAGACCGGGAAGGAGCCCTACGCCGTGGTGCAGCTCCGCCGGGACAACGCCGACGGCAGCATCTACAATCTGGTGGGCTTCCAGACCCATCTGAAGTGGCCGGAGCAGCGGCGCGTGTTCACCATGATCCCGGCGCTGCGGAACGCCCAGTTCCTGCGGTATGGCGTGATGCACCGCAACACCTATCTGGATTCGCCCCGCCTGCTGGACCGCTACTATCGGCTGAAGGCCGAGCCGCGCATTGCCTTTGCCGGGCAGATGACCGGCGTGGAGGGGTATGTGGAATCCTGCGCCAGCGGCTTTCTGGCAGGCGTGGAGCTGGCGCGCCGCCTCAACGGGCAGACACCCATCGACTTCCCGGCGGAGACGGCCATCGGTGCGCTGGGCCTGTACGTCAGCAACGGCTCGGTGGGCGATTTCCAGCCTATGAACATCAATTTCGGCATCATCCCGCCGCTGGATCACCGCGTCAAGGGCAAGCGCAACAAAAACGCGGAGCTGAGCCAGCGGTCGCTGGAGATCCTGGAGGGCATCAAGCAGGAGGTACTGTGGACATGAAGATCATTGTAGACGCCATGGGCGGCGACAACGCCCCGCTGGAGATCGTCAAGGGCGCGCTGCAGGCGCAGAAGCGCTTCGGCGCGGAGATCGTGTTCACCGGCGACGAGGCCGCCATTCTGGACGCTGTCCGCGCCTGCGGTTTGACGGCGCTGCCGGACGGCGCAGCCATCATCCCCACCGCGGAGACGGTGGAGATGTGCGACGACCCCGCCACCGTATTCCGCCGGAAGAAGGATACCTCCATGGGCGTGGGGCTGACGCTGCTGAAAAACGGCGGCGGCGACGCCATGGTGTCCGCCGGCTCCACCGGCGCGCTGCTCACCGGCGCGACCCTCATCACCAAGCGCATCCACGGTATCCGCCGTGCCGCCATGGCGCCGGTGATCCCCACCACCACTGGAAGCGCCGTGCTCATCGACTGCGGCGCCAACGCCGAGTGTACGCCGGAGTATCTGGTGCAGTTCGCCTATCTGGGTAATTTCTATGCCCAGCGTGTGCTGGGTGTGGCAAAGCCCCGGGTGGGTCTTCTGAACATCGGCACGGAGGACAGCAAGGGTACCGAACTCCAGAAGCAGACGCTGGCGCTGCTGCGGCAGGCCGATGCGCGGGGCGACCTGCACTTTATCGGCAACATCGAGGCCAAGGAGGCCATCAAGGGCGGCTGCGACGTCATCGTGGCAGACGGCTTCTCCGGCAACATCATGCTCAAGAGCATCGAGGGCGTGGGCTCCTTTGCCGGCTCTGCGCTGAAGGGTATGTTCAAGAAGAACCTGCTGACGAAGCTGGCGGCGCTGCTGGTGATGCCCGGTCTCAACGCCTTCAAGGCGCGGCTGGACCCCAACAAGGTGGGCGGCACCGCCTTTATCGGCATCTCCAAGCCGGTCATCAAGGCCCACGGCGCCTCCAATGCCGAGGCCATCGAAAACGCCATCGGGCAGGCCATGCGGGTGGCGGACAGCGGCATTGTGGAGGCCATCACCGCCAACATAGGCAAGATGCAGATGGTGACCGAATAAAAAAGACAAAAAGGTATTGACACTACGGTGGGATTGCCGTATTCTATTCGAAGAAAAAAAGAAGGAGGAATACCCTGTGACAATGGAGGAGATCTTCAAGACGATGCAGGACCTCATCGCCGAGCAGTTTGCCATCGATACCGATGAGATCAGCATGGAGAGTTCTTTCGTGGACGATCTGGGTGCCGATTCCGTGGATCTGGTCGAATTGGTCATGGCCATGGAGGAGGAGTTCGACATCGGCGAGATCGATGAGGAGGATCTGACGGCGCTGAAGACCGTTGGCGACTGCGTCCGCTACCTCAACGGCAAGCTCGGTTGATCTGACATAGAGGAAACGAGACACGGCCCCGCCTGCGCGGGGTCGTCTTTTTAGGAAGGGGGAGCATATATGCATACCTTGGAGACGAAGCTGGGCTACGTCTTTCACCGCCCGGAGCTGCTGGAAAACGCGCTGTACCACAGCTCCTACGCCAACGAGCATCGGGGCGCAGGCATCAGCAGCAACGAGCGTCTGGAGTTTCTGGGCGACGCGGTGCTGGGCTTCGTGACGGCGGAGTACCTGTACGCCAAGCATCCCGATATGCCGGAGGGCGACCTGACCCGCATCCGCGCCGCGCTGGTGTGCGAGGAGAGCCTGCACGAGGTGGCCCAGTATCTGGGTCTTGGCGAGTATCTGCGGCTGGGCCGGGGCGAGGAGCTGGGCGGCGGCCGCCGCCGTCCGTCCATTCTGGCGGACGCCACGGAGTCGGTGTTTGCCGCCGTTTATCTGGATGGCGGCATGGACGCCGCCCGCGACCTGATCCACCGCGTGCTGCTGGACAAGGAGCAGGAGGAGCAGGTGGAGGAGCGCCGCCGGGACTATAAGACGGAGCTGCAGGAGCTGGTGCAGCGCAAGCCGGATCAGACCCTGCGCTACGAGATGGTGGGGGCCTCCGGTCCGGACCATGCGCGGGTGTTTGCCTTCCGCGTCCTGCTCAACGGACAGGTGGCCGGTACCGGCGAGGGGCGCAGCAAGAAGGAGGCCGAGCAGGCCGCCGCCCACTGCGCGCTGGAGCGTCTGACGCAGTAAGGCGAGGCGGGTACATACGGACGGAGGGGCTTCCGCCCGCGTGTACCCGCTTTTTTTCGCGGCGAGGGAAACCTTTTGTCCCTCGCCTGCGTCTAAGAAGTAGAGAAAGCAGAAAGGAGCTGATCTCATGGGAAAACGCATTGCGGCGCTGGTGCTGGCTGCGTGCATGGCGCTGCCACTGTTCGGCTGCGGCGGCAAGCTGACGGCACAGAGCCTGACGGAGGGCGTGACCGCCCGCACCATCGATACGCACATCGACCTGACCGACGACAGCACGGCTGTCATGGACTTTGCCGCCGCCCTGCTGCGGCAGACAACGAAGGAGGAGGGCGTGCTGCTCTCCCCGGTATCCCTGCTGTACGCGCTGGGCATGACCGCCAACGGCGCAGCCGGCACCACGCTGTCCCAGCTGGAGAAGGCCATGGGCATGGATCGGGATACCCTCAACGACTACCTCTATACCTACCGCATGAGCCTGCCGGAGAACACCAAGAAGTGCAAGCTCTCTCTGGCCAACTCCCTGTGGGTGCGGGACATCTTCCGGGTGGAGGACAGCTTTCTGGACAACTGCGTCAGCTACTATGACGCGGAGGTGTACCGCTCCGCCTTTGACGAGACCATGAAAAACGACCTGAACCATTGGGTCAGCGATCAGACCGACGGCATGATCGACAAGCTGCTGGAGCAGGCGCCCGGCGAGCGCACCATGCTCTATCTGGTGAACGCCGTGTGCTTTGACGCCAAGTGGAAGAAGCCCTACGAGAAGGACGACATCCAGAAGGGCGTGGTGTTCACCGCCGCCGACGGCACCCGCCAGACGGCGGATCTGCTGTGGTCGCAGGAGAGCCTCTATCTGTCCGACGACAACACCACCGGCTTTATGAAATACTACGACGGCGGCCGCTACGCCTTTGTGGGGCTGCTGCCCAGTGAAGGCGTCTCCATAGCGGACTATGTGGCCGGACTCACCGGCGGCAAGCTCCACGCCCTGCTGAATGACCGCCAGCACGGCACGGTGGAGGCCGCCATCCCCCGGTTCAAGGCGTCCTCCTCGCTGGAGCTGAGCGACGCGCTGAAGGCCATGGGCGTCACCGACGCCTTTGACAGCGCGGCGGCGGATCTGCGGGCCATGGGCGGCGCGCCCAACGACCAGCTCTACGTCGGCGCCGTGCTGCACAAGACCTATCTGGAGCTGGACGAGAACGGCACCAAGGCCGCCGCCGTCACGGCGGTGGTGGCTGACGCCGCCTCCGCTGAGCCGCCGGAGGTGCATCGCGTGGTGCTGGACCGCCCCTTCGTGTACATGATCGTGGACACCCACGCCAGCCTGCCGCTGTTTTTGGGGACTGTGACCCAAATGGACGGTTGACATTTGCCTGCGAAGCGCCTATACTGTCAGTTTGCCGGATGCAGCGAAGGCCGCATCCGGCAAACTGATACAGGAGATCTGTTTGTATGGACTATTATCTGCTGACCGATCTGGCGGCTACCATGGGGTACCATCTGGCCATGTCTGGCGCGGAGACCTTCCGGGTGGAGGACACCATCCACCGTATCCTGCGGGCCTACGGCGTGGAGTGCGAGGCGTTCGCCATCCCCAACTGTGTGTCCGTCAGCCTGGAGGCCGCCAACGGCAAGCCGCTGATGATCATGAAGCGTATCGGCTTCCACGGCAACGATCTGGAGGCGCTGGAAAAGCTCAACGCCCTGAGCCGCCGCATCTGCGCGGAGCGTCCCGACGTGGACGAGGCCATGATGTGGCTGGAGGAGACCATGAAGGCGTGCCGCTCCTACAGCACCGGTGTGTTCTATCTGGGCAGCGTGCTGGTGGGTCTGGGCTTTTGCCTGGTGTTCGGCGGCACCCTGCTGGACTGCCTGTGGGCGGGGGCGATGGGGCTGATCATCGGTCTCATCACCCGCTTTATGGACAAGCAGGAGGCCAACCCCTTCTTCAGTACCCTGCTGGCGGCCTGCTGTATGGCGCTGCCGGCCTATATCGCGGCGGGTCTGGGACTGATGAACAGCCCCGACGCCGCCATCATCGGCGCTCTGATGATCCTTGTTCCCGGCCTGCCCATCACCAACTCCATGCGGGACATCATCTACGGCGACACCAACTCCGGCATCATCCGGGTGGTGCAGGTGATCCTCACCGCGCTGGCCATCGCGCTGGGTACTGCCGCCGCGTGGCATCTGACCACCGGCGTCTACGGTCTGACCAGCTCCGCCACGGTGAGCTGGCACCCGCTGGCGCAGGCTGTCGCGGTGTTCGTGGGCTGCTGCGGCTTCTGCATCCTGTTCAACGTCCACGGACGGGGCTGCGTGCTGTGCATCATCGGCGGCGTGGTCACATGGATGCTCTACCTGCTGTGGGGCGCGCTGGGCTGCGACATATACGCCGCCAACCTGTTTGCCGCCCTGTTCGCGGCGCTGTACGCCGAGGTGATGGCGCGGGTCCGCAAGTGCCCCTCTATGCCCTATCTGGTCATCACCATCCTGCCGCTGCTGCCCGGCGCCGGTGTGTACTACACCATGAGCATGGGGCTGGAGGGCGACATGATGGACGCCGTTGCCAAGGGACTGGAGACCATCGGCGTGGCCGGGTCGCTGGCGGTGGGTATTTTGCTGGTATCCTCCGTGTTCCGCATCCTCAACCGCCGCATCCACGGCACACGGACGCTGGAATCCTGAAACGTGAAAAAGAAAGAGGTCTGCACCGCAGACCTCTTTCTTTTTTCACTCGTCGATATAGGCGTGAGGGTCGATGACGCTGCCGTCCTGGCTGACGGAGAAGTGGAGGTGGGGGCCCATCTCGCTCTCCGCCGCGCTGGTGGAGCCGACGCAGCCGATGACATCCCCGGCGTGGACGGCCTGCCCCTCTGCCACCGGCACGTCGGCTTGCAGGCTGCTGTAATGGGTGGTGTAGCCGCCGCTGTGCTGAATGACCACGGTGGTACCCATCAGCTCATCGTCGGTGACGGAGACCACGGTGCCGTCCGCCGCCGTCTTGACCGCCGCGCCCTCCTCGGCCTGTACGTCGATGCCGTTGTGGGTGCGCCAGTCCGCCATGGTCTGGTCATACAACAGCTCCGTCATGCTGAACACCGTGACGGTGGTGCCGTCCAGCGGGGAGACCACCTCCGGCAGCAGCTCCACCGGTTCCTCGATGACCACCGGCTCCTGCACCGGTACCTCGATGGGCTCCGGCTGGATCACGGGCTTGGTGGGCGGGGCGGGGACAGGCGTCACGGGGGCGGGCTTGATCTCGATGACGGGGTCGGGCTCCCTGACAGGGGAGGCGGAGGAGAACAGGGTGATATAGCCGATGGTGCCGGCAGCCAGCAGGCACACCGCAAGGGCTATGTAGAAGCCCTTGCCGCCGAACATGGCACGGATCTTTGCTTTGTCGAGTCTGCTCATACGCGCCTTTCAGGTGGGATACACCCACCGCCGCGGTTTCCGGCCCGCGGCTCGCCGGAATAAAAAAGTCTCTGCCTGCATTGTGACCAGACAGAGACTTTTTTATTCATTTGGTTTTGCACCTCAGTCGTAGAACTCCTCCGTCAGACCCCGGCGCAGCAGACCGGCCAGCACATCCTTGGGGACGGCGCGCTCGTAGAGGATGTCGTGGACGGCCCTGCTGATGGGCAGCTCTACACTGTACTTCTTCCCCAGCAGCATCAGCGCCTTGACGGTGTAGTAGCCCTCCGCCAGCTGGTGGTAGTCCTGCCCCCGGACGAAGGCCTCGCCGAACTGCCGGTTGTGGCTGTACGGGGAGAACACCGTGGCCTCGTAGTCGCCCAGATGGCACAGCCCGTAGGCGGACAGCTCGCTGCCGCCCATGGCCTTGATGAGCCGGGCTACCTCCCGGGTACCGCGGCTCATGAGGGCGCCCTTGAGACTGCCCATCTCGAAGCCGTCCAGAAAACCGGCGGCGATGCCAACCACGTTTTTGGCGGCGGCGCCTACCTCATTGCCGATCATGTCGCCGCCGTAGTAGAAGCGGATGAGGTCACTGGAGAAGGACTGCACCAGGCGGCGCTTGACGGCGTCGTTCTCGCTGTCGATGACCATACAGTTGGGGATGCCGCGATAGAACTCCTGCACATGACCCGGCCCCAGCCAGACCGCCACGGCATTGGACGGATGCAGGCACTCGGACGCGATCTGGCTGAGCCGTGCGCCGGTGCCCATCTCCAGACCCTTCATGCACAGAACCACCGTGCGCTCCCGCAGGGCCTGCAGCTCCGGCTGACCCAGCAGGCTCCGCAGATTCTGGGAGCCGATGGAGATGATGACCGTCTCCGCGCCGTCCAGCGCGGCGGCCAGGTCGGTGGACAGCGCCACGGACTCCGGCAGCGTCAGCAGATCGTTCTGCCGGGTGGCGAGAAACGCCTGCATCTTGGGGGAGGTGCTGCGGCCGTACAGGGTGACGCGGTGACCGATGTGGTCGAGGTACCATGTGATGAGGGAACCCCACCGCCCGCAGCCGATAACTGTGATATTCATGGGTATATCTCCTTATAACAAGACCCCGAAGCGCCGCTTCGGGGTCTGCTGTTCATACAAAGCGAACGCTGCCTTATTTGACGATCAGTGTCTTGCCGTCCATCTCCTCCGGGCAGGCCAGACCCATCACGTCCAGAATGGTGGGGGCGATGTCCGCCAGACGGCCCGGGCGCAGCTCGGTGCCGGCGCCGCAGAGGATGAAGGGTACGAGGTTGGTGGTGTGGGCGGTCATGGGGCTGCCATCGGGCTGCTTCATGTCCTCGGCGTTGCCGTGGTCGGCAGTGACCATGGCGATGCCGCCCATCTTCAGGGTAGCCTCCACCACGCGGCCCACGCAGGTATCCACCGTCTCTACCGCCTTGATGGCGGCCTCCAGCACGCCGGTGTGACCCACCATGTCGCAGTTGGCGAAGTTCAGGATGATCACGTCATAGGCGCCGGACTCGATGCGCTCCACGCACTTGTCGCACACCTCCACGGCGCTCATCTCCGGCTGGAGATCGTAGGTCGCCACCTTGGGGGAGGGCACCAGCACCCGATCCTCACCGGGGTACTGCGTCTCTACGCCGCCGTTGAAGAAGAACGTCACGTGGGCATACTTCTCCGTCTCCGCGATGCGCAGCTGGGTCATGCCCATGCTGCTGAGATACTCGCCCAGCCCGTTCTTCACGGCGATGCGGGGCCACGCCACCAGCACGTTGGGCATGGAGGCGTCGTACTCCGTGTTGCACACATAGGTGGTGGGGAAGAACTCCCGCTGGAATCCGTCAAAGTCGGGGTCGACGATGGCGCGGGTGATCTCGCGGGCCCGGTCGGGGCGGTAGTTGAAGAAGATCACGCTGTCGTTGTCGCTGATGGTGCCGTCGCTGTCGCAGACCACCGGCTCCATGAACTCGTCGGTGACGTTGTTGGCGTAGCTCTGTGCCACGGCGTCCACGGGGTCGGCATTGTGGTTGCCCTCGCCGTACACCATGGCGTCGTAGGCCATCTGCACCCGCTCCCAGCGCTTGTCGCGGTCCATGGCATAGTAGCGGCCCATGACCGTGGCGATCTTGCCCACGCCCAGCGCGGCGCACTTGTCGGCCAGCGCCTGCACAAAGCCCTTGCCGCTGGTGGGGGACACGTCCCGCCCGTCCAGGAAGCAGTGGATATACACGCGGTGCAGCCCCTTGTCCTTTGCCATCTGCAGCAGCGCGTACAGGTGGTCGATGTGGGAGTGTACGCCGCCGTCGGACAGCAGGCCGTACAGGTGGAGGCTGGCGTCGTTTTTCAGACAGTCGTCCATGGCCTTGTTATAGGCCTCGTTCCGGAAGAAGCTGCCGTCCTCGATGGCGCGGCTGATACGGGGCAGATCCTGAAACACCACGCGGCCGCCGCCGATGTTGGTGTGACCTACCTCGCTGTTGCCCATCTGCCCGGCGGGCAGGCCCACGTCCAGTCCGCTGGCGGACAGGGTAGTGTGGGCATAGTCACGGAACAGCCCGTCCAGCACCGGCGTTTTCGCCAGCGTAACGGCGTTGTCATCCGCCGCCGGTGCAAGGCCGAAGCCGTCCATGATAATAAGTGTTGTCGGAGTTTTGCTCATGCCTTTCCTCCTATGGGATCAGTCCTGATTGGCAGCGTTGATGATCTCCACAAAGTCAGCAGCATTCAGGGCGGCGCCGCCGATGAGGCCGCCGTCGATGTCGGGCTGACCCAGCAGCTCCGCGGCGTTGGCAGGCTTCATGGAGCCGCCGTACTGGATGGTGATGGAACGGGCGATGCGGGCGCCGTACAGGTGGCGCACGGTGGTGCGGATGAAGGTGCAGACCTCCGCAGCCTGCTCGGCGGTGGCGGTCTTGCCGGTGCCGATGGCCCACACGGGCTCATAGGCGATGACGCACTTGCGCAGCTTCTCGGCGGGTACGCCGGCCAGCGCGGACTTCACCTGCAGGGCGATCAGCTCCATGGTGATGCCCAGCTCCCGCTGCTCCAGCGTCTCGCCCACGCAGATAATGGGGTGCAGACCGGCCTCCAGCGCGGCCAGCACCTTCTTGTTGACGATGAGATCCGTCTCGCCGAAATACTGGCGGCGCTCGGAGTGGCCGATGATGACGTACTTCACGCCCAGATCCTTCAGCATATCGGCGGAGACCTCGCCGGTGTAGGCGCCGGACTTCTCAAAGAACACGTTTTGCGCGCCAACGGACACGCGGGCGTCCTTGAAGGCCTTGATGGCGGTGGAGATGTTCACGGCGGGGACGCACACCACTACGTCGCACCACTTGGCCTTGGGCAGCAGGGCCTTCAGCTCCTCAGCGAATTTTTTCGTCTCGCTGGCGGTCTTGTTCATCTTCCAGTTGCCGGCGATAATGGTCTTACGGTATCTGCGATTCATAACTTGTTTACTCCTCTGTCTTCTTTAAACTATTCTATTATCGATACAAATTTTGCTTTGATACGATCCATGTAAAGGGGACGACCTCCCCTTGTCAAGGCTGCTTACTTGTCCAGCAGGCAGGCCACACCGGGCAGCTCCAGACCCTCCAGGAACTCCAGAGACGCACCGCCGCCGGTGCTGATGTGGGTGATCTTGTCGGCGAAGCCCATCTGCTCCACCGCCGCGGCACTGTCGCCGCCGCCCACGATGGTGATGGCGCCGCTGTCAGCCAGCGCCTGGGCCATGGCGCGGGTGCCGGCGGCAAAGTTCTCAAACTCGAACACGCCCATGGGCCCGTTCCACACCACGGTGCCGGCGCCCTTTACGGCGTCGCAGAACGTCCGAATGGTGTCGGGGCCGATGTCCATGCCCTCCCAGCCGTCGGGGATGGCCATGGTGCTGACCACCTGACGCTTGGCATCGTTGGAGAAATCGTCTGCCGCCATGGTGTCAGTGGGCAGCAGCAGCCTTACGCCGTTCTTTTCCGCCTTGGCGATCATCTCCCGGGCGTAGTCCAGCTTATCCTCCTCGCACAGGCTCTTGCCGATGGAGCCGCCCTGCGCCTTGGCGAAGGTGTAGGCCATGCCGCCGCCGATGATGATGGTGTCGGCCTTGTCCAGCAGGTTATTGATGACGCCGATCTTGTCGCTGACCTTGGCGCCGCCCAGCACCGCCACAAAGGGGCGCTTGGGGTTATTGAGCGCGCCGCCCATGACCTCCAGCTCCTTGGCCACCAGCAGGCCGGACACGGCGGGCAGATAGGCCGCCACACCGGCGGTGGAGGCGTGGGCGCGGTGAACGGTGCCGAAAGCGTCGGACACATACAGCTCCGCCATAGACGCCAGCTCCTTGGCGAAGGATGGGTCGTTCTTCTCCTCGCGGGGGTCAAAGCGCAGGTTCTCCAGCAGCAGGATCTGGCCGCCCTGCAGCGCCGCGGCCTTGGCCTTGGCGTCCTCACCCACGATGTCCTTGGCGAAGATGACCTCCTGCCCCAGCAGCTCGCTGAGACGCTCTGCCACGGGGGCCAGACTCAACTTGGCCTTCCATTCGCCCTTGGGCTTGCCCAGATGGGAGCAGGCGATGACCGCCGCCTTCTTCTCCAGCAGGTAGCGGATGGTGGGCAGCGCCGCCACGATGCGCTTGTCGCTGGTGATAGCGCCCGTCTCCTTATCCTGCGGCACATTGAAATCGCAGCGCAGCAGGATCTTCTTCCCGGCTACGTCTACGTCCAGAATGGTCTTTTTATTGTAGTTCATACGGATACATCTCCTTTTGAAATAGTATGTGTATGGAAAAAACAGATCAGTGCCCCGCCATCTCGCCCTGTCCGGACAGTCCGGGGAACCCGTTCTGCCGCAGAGCCTCGTAGGTCAGGATGGCCACGGAGTTGCTGAGATTCAGACTGCGCGCCTCCGTGCGCATGGGCAGCCGGATGCACCGGCCGTAGTGGGCCATGCGGAACGCCTCCGGCAGCCCCGCCGTCTCCTTGCCGAAGAACAGCCAGCAGTCCGGCGAGAACCGGGCCTGCGTATAGTCCTGCGGCGCCTTGGTGGTGGCCAGCCACAGATCATCGGCGGCCTCCGGGTTCTGCCGGAAGAAATCGTCCAGTCCGTCGTAGTCCCGGACGGTCACCAGATGCCAGTAGTCAAGACCCGCCCGCTTTACGGCACGATCGGAGATGTCGAAGCCCAGCGGACGGATAAGGTGCAGAGAGCATCCCGTGGCGGCACAGGTGCGGGCAATGTTGCCGCAGTTCTGGGGTATCTCCGGTTCGACCAGCACAATGTGAAGCATACAGGGCAGCCCTCCTCAAATACCTGCCTATTGTAATGCAATAGAACGGGAAATGCAACTCAAAAATGGCAAAAACACCTGCATTTTCTTAGAAATACAAAAAATGACCGCTGTTTCCATGAAAAAATGGCGATTTGCATGAGCGTTTTCCGCTCCGAAAAATTATTGCCAAAAAAAGTGGGAAAAATACTGGATTTTCCCGTAAAGCCTGTTATAATAGGGACAGGCAAACCAAGTTGAGGGGAGGAAGGGCCAATGGATCGGTTGGACTGTGTAAAAGCCAATAGCTGCTGTGTGTGCGCTTCCTCTGCCGAAGCGTGCGCCGTCTGTATCGCAAAAGACCGCTCTGACCGGCGGTAGGGGCGATGTGGCGGCGCTTTTTGTTTGTTTTTTAACAGGTATGCCATGACCGGCAGCGGTCGAAAAAATATTCCATAACGGACAGAAAGCGAGAGGTTTAACACCATGATTTCTCACGGCAAGGACATCAAGATCTTCACCGGCAACGCCAACCCCGCATTGGCACAGGAGATCTGCAAGCTCATCGGCATCAAGCTGGGCGAGGCAGAGGTCAAATCCTTTGCGGACGGCGAGGCCTCGGTCTCTCTGTATGAGAGCGTCCGCGGCAGCGATGTGTTTCTCATCAACTCCACCTGCAAGCCGGTCAATGACAGCCTGATGGAGCTGCTCATCATGATCGACGCCTGCAAGCGCGCCTCCGCGGGTCGTGTTACCGCGGTGATCCCCTACTTCGGCTATGCCCGTCAGGATCGTAAGGCCAAGAGCCGCGATCCCATCTCCGCCAAGCTGGTGGCCAACATGATCACCGCCTCCGGCGCCGACCGGGTGCTGACCATGGATCTCCACGCCAGCCAGATCCAGGGCTTCTTCGACATCCCTGTGGACAACCTGCTGGGCAACCCCGTGTTCGTGGACTACTACGCCAAGAAGTTCGGCGAGAAGTGCGAGAACATGGCGGTGGTGTCCCCCGACGTGGGCAGCGTGGCCCGCGCCCGTACCTTCGCCCAGAAGCTGCACATGAGCCTTGCCATCGTGGACAAGCGCCGTCAGAAGGCCAACCAGTGCGAGGTTATGAACGTCATCGGCGACGTGGCCGGTAAGGACTGCATCCTGTTCGACGATATGATCGACACCGCCGGCTCCATCTGCAACGCGGCCAAGGCCATCGTGGAGGTAGGCGGCGCCAACAGCGTGTACGCCTGCGCCAGCCACGGCGTGCTGTCCGGCCCGGCGCTGGAGCGTCTGAGCAGCAGCGTCATCAAGGAGGTCGCCCTGCTGAACACCATCCCCGAGACGATGGGCGCGGACTGCGACAAGATCAAGTACCTGTCCGTGGCGCCCATGTTCGCCGAGGCCATCGAGCGCATCTATCAGGAGATCTCCATCGCCAAGCTGTTCAACTAAGCGCTTTTCAAACGGCGGAAGCTATGCTATACTGTGGGGGACTGCGTTTGCAGTCCCCCTTACTTTTTCAAAAGGAGGCGAGAGCCTTGTTTTTTAATCGGAATCAGGCCGGCGGCGTCAACTGGATCCTTGTAGGGCTGGGCAATCCCGGCAGCAAGTACGAATCCACCCGTCACAACATGGGGTGGCTGGCGCTGGACAGCCTGATGGAAAAGGAGAACTTCAAGCTCAATAAGCTGCGGTTCAAGGCGTGGACAGGTATTCTGGAGAAAAACGGCAACAAAATACTGGTGATGAAGCCCCAGACCTACATGAACCTGTCCGGCGAGTCCGTGGGCGAGGCCGCCCGGTTCTACAAGGTGCCGGCGGATCATGTGGTGGTCATCTCCGACGATGTATCCCTCGCGGCGGGTCGGCTGCGGATCCGCAAGAGCGGGTCGGCGGGCGGCCACAATGGGCTGAAGAATATCATCCAGCACCTTGGAACGGACGGATTCCCCCGCATCAAGGTGGGTGTGGGGATGCCGGAGCATCCCGACCACGAGATGGTGAACTGGGTGGTGGGCAAGCCCCAGGGCGAGGAGGCCAAGCTGCTGCGCGCCACGCTGGACCGGGCGGCGGAGGCGGCGCTGTGCCTCATTGAGCAGGGGCCGGACACTGCTATGAACCGCTTCAACAGCTGACGTTTTTTTCAGGTAAATTTCAGAAAGCGCGCATAGAATATACGCTGACACCAAGTCAAAAAACGGCGCAGGCGCTGATTTCGGAGGGGAGGGGAGAGCGCATGGAGGGACTGATCCGGCAGCTTTTGACGCTGCCGCAGCTACAGGAGCTGACGGCGGGTATGGCGGGCCGGGAAAAGCACAGTATGGTCACGGGGCTCTCCCCCGTGCAGCGCGCCGCGGTGGCGGCGGCTGCGGCGGAGCAGACCGGCAGACCCCTTTTGATGCTGTGCGCCGACGAGCAGGAGTGCGCCCGGCAGGCCGCCGATCTGCGCGCCCTCACCGGTGAGGAGCCGGTGGTGCTGCCCGCCAGAGAGTGGCAGCTGCGGCCTGCGGCGGCGTACAGCCGCCAGTGGGAGTACCGGCGGCTGTGGGCGCTGTACCGTCTGGCGCAGGAGAAGCCCCGGGTGATCGTGACAACGGCGGCGGCTATGGCACAGCTGTGCCTGCCGGCGGCGGTGCTGCAAAAGACCGCCTTCACACTGGAGGTGGGGCAGCGGTACGATGTGACGGTGCTGACGGCACAGCTCACGGCGGCGGGCTACGTCCGCGCCCAGCAGGTAGAGGGCGCGGGACAGTTTGCCCTCCGCGGCGGCATCCTGGATATCTTCTCCCCCGGCCCGGAGCGTCCGGTACGCTGCGAGTTCTTCGACGACGAGCTGGACAGCATGGGCGATTTCGACGTGGCCACCCAGCGCCGTGTGGAGAACCGGCAGCGCTTTACGGTGCTGCCAGCCGGCGAGGTGCTGCCGTTTTACGACGAAAATGCGGCGGAAAGCGCCGCCAAGCGCATGGACGCGGCGGCAAAGCGTCTGGCGAAGAAGGAGAATGCCGCCGCCCTGCGGCAGCGGCTGGAGGAGGACGCCCAGTCCCTGCGGCAGGGGGTGACGCCTCCCGGCGGCGACCGGTATCTGGCGGCGGTGTACCCCGACGCGGCCACGGCCTTCGACTATCTGCCGGAGGACTGCCTTGTCTGTGTCAGCGAGGCGGGCCGGGTGCAGGAGGCGCTGAAGGCCTCTGTGTGGCAGGTGAAGCAGGATGTAACGGCGTCCATGGAGGCCGGTCAGATGGCGGGTGCCTTCGGGCGGCTGACGCTGACGGAGGCGGAAACGGCGGCGGAGCTGGAGCGCTTCCCCGTGTGCCAGATGGAGAGCCTGCCCACCAGCCGGTATCTGGTGGCGCCCAAGCTGCTGCTGGATATCCCGGCCAAGCAGCTGGCCAGCTACGGCGGCAGTCTGGAGACGGCGGCCACCGACATCGTACATTATCTCACCGCCGGGTACGGCGTGCTGGTGCTGTGCGGCGGCGAGGTGCGGGCGAAGAATATGCAGGAGCTGCTGCACCGGAAAAAGATCCCCGCCGCGCTGGAGCTGTCCGGCAGCGCCGTGCCGAAGCGGGGGCAGGTGTGCATCACCGTGGGTGCGCTCAGTGCCGGCAGCGAGTGGCCGGCGCTGAAGCTGGCGGTGCTGACGGAGGGACAGTTTACCGAGAAGCTGTCCGGCAGCCGGAAAAAGCCCCGTGCCGCCAAGACGGACAACCGACAGAAAATACAATCCTACACCGATCTGACGGTGGGCGATCTGGTGGTACACGTCCACCACGGCATCGGGCGGTTCGCCGGGATGCTGCGCCTGCCGGTGGACGGCGTGGAGAAGGACTATATCAAGATCAACTACGCCGGCAGCGACTGTCTGTATGTGCCGGCCACATCGCTGGATCTGGTGAGCAAATACATTGGCGGCGGCGACGAGGCGGCGGAAAAGACAAAGCTGAACAAGCTGTCCGGCGACCAGTGGGCCAAGACCACCCGCCGCGCCAAGGCGGCGGCAAAGGAGCTGGCCGAGGAGCTGATCAAGCTGTACGCCCAGCGCCAGCGGCAGACCGGCTTCGCCTTTTCGCCGGACTCCCCGTGGCAGCAGGAGTTTGAGGATGATTTCGATTACACGGAGACGGACGACCAGCTGGCCGCCATCCGGGACATCAAACGGGATATGGAGAAGCCGGCGCCCATGGATCGGCTGCTGTGCGGCGACGTGGGCTACGGCAAGACGGAGGTGGCGCTGCGGGCGGCCATGAAGTGCATTCTGGACGGCAAGCAGGCCGCCATTCTGGTACCCACCACCGTGCTGGCCCAGCAGCACTACGCCACGGCCATCGCCCGGTTTCGGGCGTTCCCGGTGACGGTGGAGGTGCTGTCCCGGTTCCGCACCCCGGCGCAGGTGAAGGACGTGCTGGAGCGGGTGAAAGCGGGCAGAGTGGATCTGCTTATCGGCACCCACAAGCTGCTGGCCAAGAGCGTGGAATTCAAGGATCTGGGCCTGCTCATCATCGACGAGGAGCAGCGCTTCGGCGTGACCCATAAGGAGAAGCTGCGCCAGCGGACGGAGCAGGTGGACACGCTGACGCTGTCCGCCACGCCCATCCCCCGGACGCTGAACATGGCTCTCAGCGGTATCCGGGATATGAGCACCATCGAGCAGCCGCCGCAGGAGCGGCAGCCGGTGCAGACCTATGTGCTGGAGCATGACTGGGGCATCGTCACCGAGGCCATCCGGCGGGAGCTGGATCGGGGCGGGCAGGTGTACTACCTGCACAACCGGGTGGAGAACATCGACTCCACCGCCTCCCGGCTGCGGGAGCTGCTGGGCGACGGCGTGACGGTGGAGACCGCCCACGGCAAAATGGCGGAGGGCGAGCTGAGCCGCGTCATGAGCCGCATGGCGGAGGGCGACATCGACGTGCTGGTATGCACCACCATCATTGAAACGGGCATCGACATCCCCAACGTGAACACCCTCATCATCGAGGACGCGGACCGGCTGGGACTCAGCCAGCTCCACCAGATCCGGGGACGCATCGGCCGGTCGGCCCGGCGGGCCTATGCCTATCTGACGTACCGCACCGGCAAGGTGCTGACGGAGGTGGCCGCCAAGCGGCTCACCGCCATACGGGAATATGTGGAGTTCGGCTCCGGCTTCAAGATCGCCATGCGGGATCTGGAGATCCGGGGCGCCGGAAACCTCCTGGGCCCCGAGCAGTCGGGCTACATGATGTCCGTGGGCTACGATATGTACCTGAAGCTGCTGAACGATGCGGTGCTGGAGCAGCAGGGCCGGGGCGCGGAGGTGCGGACGGAATGCTCCGCCGACCTGACGGTGCCGGCCTACATCCCGGAGGGCTATGTGCCCGCCGCCGAGCAGCGGATGGATCTGTACCGCCGCATCGCCGCGCTGCGGACACCGGCGGACGAGGCCGACCTGACGGACGAGCTGCTGGACCGGTACGGCGACGTGCCAAAGCCGGTAACGGCGCTGCTGCACGTGGCCATGCTCCGCGCGGCGGCTATGGAGACGGGCATCACCGACATCACCCAGAAGGGGCGGCAGCTGATCTTCAGCTTCGATACGCGCATCGACCCGGCGGCGCTGCTGGCGGTGTGTACCATGGCGGGCTACCGGAACCGATTACAGCTGTCGGCGGGAACGGAGCCGCGGCTGACGCTGTTTTTACAGCCAAACGAGGATGCATTGGACGCCGCAGGCGGCCTTGTAGAAAAGCTGCGCTTGCAGCAGAATGAGATACAGGGACGGAAGTCCCAAGAAGGAGGAACTGAGCATGAAGAATAATTGGGTGCGCCTGATCGCCGGTGCGCTGGCCTCTGTGGTGCTGGTGGGAGCCATCTCCCTCACCGGAGGCATGAAGAAGGGACACCGCACCGACGGCCTGCTGTATGAGGCCAGCGGGCTCCATCCCGACGCGGAGCTGCTGCGCATCGACGGACAGACCGTGACGGCGGAGGAGTATCTGTACTGGCTGGCCTACGACTGCGAGTATCTGAGCAACTATGTGCCGAATGTGGACTGGAACGCTGAGATCACCGCGGGTGTGACCTACGGCGACTACGCCAAGACCGAGGCCGTGGAGACGGTGAAGCTGTACAGCGTGGTGCGGGCATGGGCACAGGAGGCCGGCGTGACGCTGACCGAGGAGGATCAGGCGGCGCTGGAGGCACAGCGGCAGGCGTATGTGGAGTACTACGGCGGCGAGGAGGCCTACCAGCAGCAGCTGGCGGCAATGGGCCTTACGGAGGAGGCGTATGACCGCATCCCGGAGACGGCATTCCTCTACCAGCGGCTGGAGACAGAGTTCAGCACCGAGGGCAGCGCCCTGCACCCCGACGGGGCGGCGCTGGCTCAGTATGCGGCGGACAACGGCTACCTGACGGGCCGCGCCATCTACGTACCCGCCGGTGACGGTGCCGAGGAGGAGGCCAACGGCTACCTCAAGCGGATGCAGGAGGCGGAGGATAAGATCGCGGAGCACGCCGCCATCTGTCAGGAGCGGGGCGTGGATCAGAAGGACAGCATCACCTTCACCGTGACGGAGGGCGACCCCGTCTGCGAGGCGGCCATGGCGCTGGCAGCCAACGAGGTGTCGGATGTGATCGCCGCGGACGAGGGATACTACATCTTCCTGCGGGAGGAGACGGATCTGTCCGCGGTGCTGCCCGCGTATTTCAATGCACAGATGCAGGCGCGGCGCAGCGCAGCCAGCGTGGTCTATAACGAGGAGCTGTACGCCTCTATCGACACCGGCACGTTCTATCAGACGCTGACGCAGCTGCGCAGCCAGCTGTCGCAGACCGCGCAGCCGACCGAAAAGTAAAGTGCCTATCCGTCAAAATGACGGAAAGGACGGGGCTGTCATGCACCTTTTGACGATTTTTTAACAAACTTGAAATTGACCGTTGACTATTGTTAAAAAGTTGACTATCATGAGCATAGACATTCGTTATACAAAGCGGTATAATGAGCTTAATCTTTATAGGAGGTAACTTTCATGAAAGACCTGTATGTTGTCAACTGCTGCAGAACCGCGATCGGTTCCTTTGGCGGCTCCCTGAAGAACACCCCCGCTGCCGACATGGGCGCTGTGGTGGTCAAGGAGGCTCTGAAGCGCGCCAACATTGCACCTGAGAACGTGGATGAGCTGATGTTCGGCTGCATCCTGACCTCTGCTCAGGGCCAGAACGTGGCGCGTCAGGTTTCTATCAAGGCCGGCATCCCCTATTCCGTGCCCGCCTACACCGTCGGCATGGTCTGCGGCTCCGGTATGAAGTCCGTCATCGAGGGCGCCCGCTCCATCCTGGCCGGTGATTCCGACATCGTGGTCTGCGGCGGTACCGAGAACATGAGCGCCGCTCCCTTTGCCTCCATGGACGCCCGCTGGGGCGCTCGTATGGGCGACAAGAAGCTGGTGGACACCATGATCAAGGACGGCCTGTGGGACGCCTATAACAACTACCACATGGGCACCACCGCCGAGAACATCAACGATATCTGGGGCATCACCCGTCGCGAGCAGGACGAGTTCGCCGCTGCCTCCCAGCAGAAGGCGGAGGCCGCACAGGCATCCGGCCGCTTCGACGACGAGATCGTCCCCGTGATGATCAAGGTCAAGAAGGACATGGTCCCCTTCGCCAAGGACGAGTATCCCAAGGCCGGCGTCACCGCTGACAGCATCGCCAAGCTGAAGGGCGCGTTCCCCGTGGGTCCCGAGTCCCCCAATCCTCAGGTGGTACATACCTTCGAGGTCACCGGCTCACAGGATGCTGCCGATAAGGGCACCCAGCGCGTCACCGCCGCCAACGCCTCCGGCATCAACGACGGCGCTGCCGCCATCGTGCTGGCCTCCGGCGAGGCTGTGGAGAAGTACGGTCTGAAGCCCATGGCCAAGCTGATCGGCTGGGGTCAGGGCGGCGTGGATCCCAAGATCATGGGCGTCGGTCCCGTGGTGGCTTCCCGCAACGCCATGAAGAAGGCCGGCGTGACCATCGACGACATCGATCTGGTGGAGGCCAACGAGGCCTTTGCCGCTCAGTCCATCGCTGTGGCCCGCGAGCTGCACTTTGACATGAGCAAGGTCAACGTCAACGGCGGCGCTATCGCGCTGGGTCACCCTGTGGGCGCCTCCGGTGCGCGTATCATCGTCACCCTGCTGCACGAGATGCAGAAGCGTCCCGAGGCCAAGAAGGGCCTGGCGACCCTGTGCATCGGCGGCGGCATGGGCACCGCAGTGGTGTTCGAGAAGTGCTGAAGCACGTCTGAAAACAAATAAGAGAAGCGGCTCTTGCGAGCCGCTTCTCTTATTTCTTCCGCGGATAAGGTTCCTTCCGGTCTGTACGACCCAGCAGATAGTCCACACTGACATGGTAAAAGTCTGCCAGACGGCACAGCACATCCGTGGGGTAATTCAGCACACCGATCTCATATTGAGAATACGTGTTCTGCTTGATATTCAAATATTCCGCGACCTCCCGCTGCGTCAGACCAGCATCGATCCGCAGGTTGCGGATCGTCTCATACCGCATGACCTCATATCGCACTTGCATCACCCGGGTACAGCATAGAATATCTGGAAACAAGATATTGCGTTTTATCTTGTTTCCAGATATAATGCCCGTAGGGGGGCGCCTGTATGCCGAGCTGAGAAAACGGATGACGGCAAGCGTTGAAAAAAAGGAATGAGCCTGTGCGGCAAGACGCAGTAGGTTGGGGAATTAGCTGCACTTCGGTAGAAAAACAACGCGGCAGACGGCAAAACAGGAAAAGAGGGAGGCACACCTGGGTGCCTCCCTCTTTTTCTGTTACTTCTTGATCTCACCGTTGGCGGCGGCGGTCAGGTAGGCGTTGATAAAGCCGTCGATATCGCCGTCCATCACGGCCTGAATGTTGCCCATCTCGTAGCCGGTGCGGGTGTCCTTGGCCAGCGTGTAAGGCATAAACACATAGGAGCGGATCTGGCTGCCCCACTCGATCTTCATCTGAACGCCCTTCAGGTCGCTGATCTTTTCGGCGTGCTGCTGGAGCTTCAGCTCCGCCAGCTTGGCGCGCAGCATCTTCATGGCGTTGTCACGGTTCTGGAACTGGCTGCGCTCCGTCTGGCAGAACACCACGATACCGGTGGGCAGGTGGGTCAGACGGACGGCGGAGGAGGTCTTGTTGATGTGCTGGCCGCCTGCGCCGGAGGAGCGGCAGGCCTGCATCTCAATGTCCTCGGGCCGGATCTCGATCTCGCTGTCGTCCTCCAGCTCCGGCATGACCTCCAGCGCGGCGAAGCTGGTCTGACGGCGGGCGTTGGCGTCGAAGGGGCTGACACGCACCAGACGGTGGACGCCGTTCTCACTCTTCAGATAGCCGTAGGCGTTTTCACCCTCGATGAGGATGGTGGCGGACTTGATGCCCGCCTCGTCGCCGGCCTCGTAGTCCATGAGCTGGTAGGTGTAGCCGTGGCGCTCGGCCCAGCGGGTGTACATCCGGTACAGCATCTCCGTCCAGTCCTGGGCCTCGGTGCCGCCGGCGCCGGCGTGGAAGGTGAGAATGGCGTTGTTGCCGTCATACTCGCCGGACAGCAGGGCGGCCAGACGGCGCTCGCTGATCTCCTTTTCCAGCGTGTTGTAACCCTCCACCACGTCGTCCAGCTGGGAGGGATCGTCCTCCTCCTGCGCCATTTCGCACAGGGTCAGGGTATCCTCCCACTCGGACACCAGCTTGTCGTGCTTTTTGATCTTGTTCTCCAGACGCTTGACCTGACGGCTCACCTGCTGGCTGCGCTCCAGATCGTTCCAGAAGCCCTCCTGCTCCGTCTCCTTCTGGAGCTCGGCCAGCTCCTCCCGCGCCTTGGGGATACCCAGCGCCTTTTCCAGCTCACCCAGCGTGGGCTCCAGCGCCAGCAGCTTCTGCTTATATTCGTCGTATTCGATGACTGCCATATATCATTTCCTCCGCTTGAAAAATTCCTTAGCCTTACTATTATATCAAAAAATGCCTGTTTGTAAAGAGGGAGAGCCTTTTGCGGAACGATTTGCCCGGCTGCACCGTCATAAGGAACAGGGGACGCGTCCTTTCCGGAAAATTAACTGCTTTGTTACAAATTGACTCTTTTACTTTTGCACAGATTGTACTATAATGTTTTTCCGGGAAAGTTCGCCTTTCCCCGCACTACATAGAATAGATTGAGGAGATCCATATGAAACGTATCATTTCGCTGCTGCTTGCTGTGATGACTGTTTTTGCACTGACCGCCTGCGGCGGGAAAACGACCACCGTGGACGCACAGAGCCTGGCCAAGGCGCTGGTGGAGAAGACCGCCTTTGAGTCCGAGCTGTCCGCCGTCTCCAAGGAGGAACTGGGCTACTATTTCCAGCTTCCGGAAAAGTGCGACGCAGCGGCGTATATGTCCGCCGGCTCCACCGCCGAGGAGGTCTTTGTCATCGAGTGCTATGACGCGGCGGCTGCCTCCGCCCTCCGCACGTCCATGCAGGAGTTCCTGAACAGCCAGAAGACGGAGATGGAGCGCTATCTGCCCGCCGAGGTGGAGCGCATCAACGGCGCGGTCTTTGAGACCTACGGCACCTGCGTGGTGCTGTGCGTCACCTCTGACGCCGACACCGCCCGCGGCATCATCAAGGAGTACGTAAAGTGAGCCCGCGCCGGGCATATGGCGGCCGCCGCTATCGCCGCCGCCGCAGTCCGCTGCCCGCTCTGCTGCTGGTGATCGTGCTGGCGGCGCTGGTGCTGGGCGCGCTGGCTATTTTTACGGACGTATTCAAAAAAGACAAGCCGGCGCCTGCACCGGATGACCCGGTCATAACGCAGCCGGACGACACCCAGCAGCCGGACGACGGCACGGACGGGCAGGGCGGGGAGGACGGTCAGCAGCCGGACGATACCCAGCAGCCCACCGGCAATAAGACGCTGGACACCATCACCACGGATGCCACGCCCTACCAGTCCGGCGGCGTGTATGTGGTGGGCGATACCGGCTTCGAGATGTACAACTATGTGGACAGTCTGGCCAAGAGCTATGCGGACATCGTGACCTCCGTGGCCGACCGGCTCGCCGGTGTCAGCACTGTGTATGCCATGGCCGTACCGCTGTCCAGCGGCATCACGCTGCCGGACGCGCTGTACAGCGACATCCCGGGCAGCGATCAGGCCCAGGCGGAGAAGGATATTCTGGCCGCCATGGGGAACAATGTAAAGACGGTACCTCTCCACGATGCGCTGATGGCCCATCGCGGCGAGTATATTTACTTCCGCACCGACCACCACTGGACGGGGCTGGGCGCTTACTACGCCTATGTGCAGTTCTGTGGCGCCAAGGGCATCACGCCCCACAGCCTGTCGGAGTATGAGGTCAGCCAGTACGACGGTTTCCTCGGCTCGTTCTACAACGACGGCGGAAAACCCGACGCCATGAAGAACCACCCCGATACGGTGACGGCGTACCATCCCATCAGCACCGAGGCGCGGATGCAGTACGGCAAGACGGCGGACAGCCTGACGCCCGGCAAGGTGATCTACGACGAGTCCGACGCCCCCGCCGGACTGAAGTACGGCACGTTCATCATGGGCGACAACCCCTACACCGTCATCGAGAACCCCGACCTGTCCGACGGGTCCAAGTGCATCGTGGTGAAGGAGTCCTTCGGCAACGCCTTCGTGCCGTTCCTGGTGGATCACTACCAGACGGTCTACGTCATCGACTACCGCTATTACAGCGGCAGTGTCTCCGCCCTCGCCAAGGCCAACGGCGTCACGGACGTGATCTTCGCCAACAACCTGTCCGCCATCCGCGGCAGCTATCAGGTGGGCAAGCTGGCGGGCGTCAAGTAACCGCATACCAACAGAATGGGGCAGGCTCGCCTGCCCCATTTTCCGGTTATCGCATATATAACGATTCAAGCAAAGGAGCCGACCCATGGTTTTCAGCAGCACCACATTCCTGCTGGCATTTCTGCCGCTGGTGGGGATCCTCTACTTTATCTGCCCCAAGAAGCTGCGCAACGCGCTGCTCCTCGTGTTCAGCCTGTTGTTCTACGGCTGGGGCGAGCCGAAATATATCCTCATCATGCTGTTTTCCACCGTATTCGACTACTGCAACGGTCTGGCCATCGGACACTTCCGCGCCGTGGGGAAGCCCAAGGGCGCCAAGGCGGTGCTGGTGGTGTCCGTGGTGGGCAACCTGAGCATTCTGGGATTCTTCAAGTATACGGATTTCGCCATCACCAACCTCAACGGCCTGCTGGGGACGGCTGTTCCCGCGCTGGGACTGCTGCTGCCCATCGGCATCTCGTTCTACACCTTCCAGACCATGAGCTACACCATCGACGTGTACCGGGGCGTGGTACCGCCCCAGCGGAACATCATCGACTTCAGCGCCTATGTGACACTGTTCCCCCAGCTCATCGCCGGGCCCATCGTCCAGTACAAGACGGTGGCGGCGGATCTGGAGAACCGGAGCCGGGAGTCGCTGGCGGACGCCAGCGCCGGTATGCAGCGGTTCGTCATCGGCCTTGGCAAGAAGGTGCTGCTGGCCAACCAGATGGGCGCCGTGTGGGAGGAGATCGCCGCCATGTCCGCGCCCTCCGTGGTCACGGCATGGCTGGGCGCACTGGCCTTCACCTTCCAGATCTATTTCGACTTCTCCGGCTACTCCGACATGGCCATCGGCCTTGGACGGCTGTTCGGCTTTCGGTTTCTGGAGAACTTCAACTATCCCTACGAGTCCCGCACCGTCACGGAGTTCTGGCGGCGCTGGCACATCAGCCTGTCCACATGGTTCCGGGAGTATGTGTATATCCCGCTGGGCGGCAACCGCAAGGGTCTGGGCCGCCAGCTGCTGAACATCGCCATCGTCTGGTTCCTCACCGGACTGTGGCACGGCGCCAGCTGGAACTTTGTGCTGTGGGGCGTGTACTACGCCGTGCTGCTGCTGCTGGAAAAGACGTTCCTGCTGCAATGGCTGGATCGTGTACCCGCCGTGGTGGGGCATATCTATACCTGCCTGTGCTTTATCATGGGCTGGGTGCTGTTCGCCATCACCGACTTCACGCAGCTGGGGGCGTATCTGGGGCATATGTTCTCCGGCACGCTGTTTGACGGCACCGCCGCCTACCTGCTGCGCAGCTTCTGGCTGGTGCTGGTGCTGGCGGTCATCGGCTGCACGTCCCTGCCCAAGCGGCTGTGGAGCCGGTGGGAGGGCGGCATGGCCCCCGCCGCGTCCGACGCGCTGCGCACCGTCTGGATGGTGCTGGTGCTGCTGGTGTCCGTGGCCTTTCTGGTGGGCGACAGCTACAACCCGTTTTTGTATTTCCGATTCTGAGGAGGCTGCACGATGAAACGAAATATGCTGGCGCCGCTGATCGCCATCTGCGTGATCCTGCTGGGCCTGTCCGTGGGCAGCTTCTTCTTTACGCCGGATCGGACCTTTTCCGAGAATGAAAACCGCTATCTCCAAACCACGCCGGAGCTGACGGCAGACAGCGTGCTGTCCGGCAGATTCATGACCGAGGTGGAGAACTACACCAGCGACCAGATCCTGCTGCGGGATCTCTGGACCGGCGCCCGCTCCACCCTGCAAAGAGCGGAGGGGCGGCAGGATATCAGCGGCACCTATCTGGGCGCGGAGGGGCGCTACTTCGCCAAGGTCACCGACGATACCTTCAACTGGAGCAACTATGAAAAGAACCTGACG
This sequence comes from uncultured Oscillospiraceae bacterium, assembly GCA_934591815.1. GTDB lineage: Bacteria > Bacillota > Clostridia > Oscillospirales > Oscillospiraceae > Vescimonas. The sequence continues at coordinate 234,030 of CAKTPV010000001.1, read as the reverse complement.
GCGGTGGAGCAGTTCTTCGCCGCCAACAGCGGCAAACGCTGCACGGCGCTGATCGCACCCAGCCCCGCTGGGATGCTGGGCGAATACCTGCCGAAAAACGCCCCCTACTACGACGAGGACAAGGCATTCTCCCTGCTGGCGGACAAGCTGGGCGGGACATTCGCCGATACCCGCACGGCGCTGGCGGGGGTGGAGGATCCCTACTACCACACCGACCACCACTGGACGACTGAGGGCGCGCAGAGCGCCTACCATGTCTGGGCGGCGGCCACCGGACATACCGCCCGGGACTATGCGCCGGTGCAGGCCACCGACAGCTTCCAGGGGACGCTGTACTCCAAGGTGCTGTTGCCGGACAGCGTATATGACGCGGTGGACTACTGCCCGGACATCTCCATCGTCTCCGCCGACTGCGACGGCACGGAGAGGGACAGCCTGTACGACATGGCGGCGCTGGAGAAGAAGGACAAGTACGAGCTGTTTCTGGGCGGCAACTACGCCAAGGCGGTGCTGCGCACCGGTACGGAGAACGGAAAGCACCTGCTGCTGATCAAGGACTCCTTCGCCAACTGCTTCGTACCATTCCTCACCGGGGACTATGAGACCATCACCATGGTGGATCTGCGGTACTGCCGGGAGAAGCTACAGCCGTTGGCCGATGCCGCCGACGATATTCTGGTGCTGTACGAGATCACCAACTTCGCCGCCGACAGCAATCTGTTCAAGCTGAACCTGCAATAAACGCAAAAAAAGATGACCGCGCAAGCGGTCATCTTTTTTTGTCGTCTCAGAAGTCCACGACGCCCTCTATCACCCGGAGGTCATAGGGCTCGAACACCACCTTACGGTAGGCGTCCACGTCCATCTTCACACCGGTCCAATCGCTGTGGATCTCGCCGTTCTGCTTGATGAGGATGTCGTACAGGATATCGTAGGTCACGCCGTCCGGCCCCTCCTCCACAATGGTGGAGTAGGGAAGGGTCTTGTGGTACGTCATGTGCAGTCCCTTGTACTCGAAGTGGAAGCCGTTGCGCATCCGGCAGCCGTCCAGTCCCTTGTAGGTGAACAGCCGCTTCAGATCCCGCAGGATCTTGTCGTTGTCCTGCTCATACAGGTTCTCCGGCGTCGTCTCCGTGTAGTCGTAGCGGAACTGGATGGGGATGTTGTAGGGCAGAAAGCGCTCCACATAGGCGGTGAGCTTGTCCGCCGGGTAGTTCTTGTACAGCACGCAGTTGATGCGGGTGGGACAGGCGATCTTCCCCAGGATCTCGTCAGGGCTCTCCTCCACATAGTGTACCAGGTGGCGGGAGATGTTCATGCAGGTGATCTTTCCCTTGTTCCGCTCCGTAAACGCCAGCATCTCCTCGAAGCTGGTGGTCTCCTGCGCGGGGAAGGTGGTGTTGATATACACCTTGTGGGTGGTGGGGATGGCGTCCAGCATCCGCTGGAGTGCGTCCAGATCAGCCAGCGGCTCGCCGCCGGTGAACACAAAGTCGCAATAGGGTGTGATAGCGTCCATGGTGCGGATGCTGGCGATGATCTTTTCCAGACTGAAGCCGGTGCAGTCCGCGTATTCTTTTTTGTTGATGCAGAAGGGGCAGTGGTTCTGGCAGTCGTAGGGAACAAAGACTGTGACAGTAGCGCCGCCCTCCCGTGTTTTATAGGGATGGGTCATGTTGTTGATAACCTCTCATGTAAATGTACCGCAATAGTATATATCAAATAATGGGGAAAAGCAAGGAAAACATATGGAAATATCTCGTTTTCTTATTAACGAAGTGCGTCAATCGCCGCAGCGCCGCAGCTCGTCGCGGATCTGGGCGAAAGCGGCGTCCTCGCCCTGCTCCTTCAGCAGCAGGAGCCAGCGGTCCAGCAGCGCCGCCGTATCCGCGTGCATGAAGTGGCTGGCGTCGGTGCGGCTGAGATCCTTGGAGCGCTGGTAGTAGTCGTAGGGCGAGGCATCGGTGTACTGGCCGCCCTGATAGACGCGGCAGGCGGCGATGCGGTCACAGAACATCTCCGCCACATATTTCTTCGGCATTTTGCAGCCGCCTATGTAGATGGTGCCATCCTCCCGGCGGCAGTAGTCGATCCAGTATTCAAAGTGGTGGCGGTTACGGCCCTTGTGGTGGAGCCACGCCAGACTGACTCCGTTTTCCAGACGCTCCTGATCGTTGGGACTGCGCCAGCCCTGATAGTATTTGCAGCCCCGCCAGAATTCAACGGGGCTGAATTTGGACAGGTCGTGGGTCAGACCCTGCCATACGAGACCCAGCTTCAGGCAGTAGTGGCGGACCAGCCGGCGGTGCCGGGTCACGGTATGAAGATGGGCGCGGAATTGCATGGAACGGCCTCCTTTGAAGAATCGTATCCCCAGTATAGCACAACTTGGAGAAAAAGCACAGCAAAAAAATCGCGGAATAAGTTTTTCCCGCCATGGCAGACTAAATGGGAGGTGAAGCCTATGGCGGCGTGCGGTTTTTATCGCGGCAGCGGCGCGGTGTGGCAGCGGGCACTGCCGCCGGAGCTGGAAAAAATCGAAGACGGCAGCGCGGTGCGGCAGCGGTGCTGGGAGCTGCTGGTGCTGGATCGGGAGGGGGCGCGGCGCCTGTCCGGTCAGGGCCGGATACCGCTGTGCCGGACGCTGCTGCTTCCGCAGGATGCGTGGCAGGAGCCGCTGCGCGCCTGTCAGGTGGTATCCTGCGGCTTGTCGCCCCGGAGCAGCCTGACGCTGTCCAGTCTGGCACAGCGGCGGGTGCTGTGCGTCCAGCGGCAGCTGACGGCGCTGGATGATACGCTCATCGAGCCGCAGGATATCCCGCTGCCTGCGGCGTGGGGCTGTTGGGAGACGGAGCCCTTGCTGCTGCTGGCGGGGGCGTATCTGCTGCTGGGGCGGCTGTAAGGGCCTTGCAGAGCGCATGCAAAGAGGAAGACCCCGCCGAAGGAGCGGGGTCTTCCTCTTTGAGAGAGAAAAAGGTTTGGAGGTGGAGTAGATCTCTGGGTGTCAGGCGGTGCGGGCGCTGCGCTGCGCCTTGCGATCCTCGTAGTCCATCTCCAGGAAGCTGGCCTTGGCGGCAGCCCAGGTAGCTACGGCACCGAAGATGATGGGCAGGTACATACCGGCCTGGCGGACGGGTTCGTCGGCGGCGGTCATCAGGAAAGCGGTGGCGACGACCATGACCAGAGAGACGATGACGATCAGGATGTAGGTATTGATGTTCTTCATGATAGTTTCCTCCTTGAAGATGAATTTTTATTCAGTGTGTTGAGGTGTCTTGCTGTTGTATCCATATAGTAGGATAATTAACGTGAAAAGTAAAGCTATGGAGCGTTATAATGGATGTAAGTATGACTGATAGATAAAAAGGAGCGCCCAGCCGACAGGCAGGGCGCTCCTCCGCGGGAGAAGTTACAGGTTCTTCTCGTAGGACTCGATCATCTTCTTGAACGTGTGACCCGTACGACCTACGGGATTTGACCGCCTTTTGAGCTTTTCAAGATACTTTTCACAGCTTTCACCGGTGAAAATCTTGATGTCCAGCCGCATGGTACCGTTACCCTCCGGCGTAGCGAAGATTTTATCAATAAAGGTATCGACAAACTCCTTGGTGATCTTGCCGCTCTGACAGTCACGTTCGGCATCACGAAGCACCTTGCGGATACGCTCCATATTGCTGCGGAACTCCTCACTGGATTCCTGCTGTTCCCGCAGCTCGGCAAGCTCCCGTTCGGCGGCTTTGATGTCGGCGTTGCACTGTGCCGTCATGGACTTAAAATCAGCGGGAGTGATACTATCCAGCGCAACTAATTCCAGCAGCTTGCTTTTCTTTTTCAGAGTCAGCTCAATGGTTGCCTGTGCTGATTCGATTTTCTTCTCAATATTGCTGTCGCTGGTCATGGAACGGTACATCCGCTCGTATTCTTCCAGCATAGCAGCGGAGGCTTCCTTTGTATCACGGAACACCTCAAAGAGCAGCGGAATCAGTTCTTTTTCATAAATGGGGATGGAATCACAGCTGTCTTTACCGTTGTTAATTTTCCCGGAGCAGACCCACTTGGAATTTTTGTTACCCTGCCGGTCCACGGAGTCACGGCGGTAATAAGGTGTACCGCAATGGGTACAGAATAGTTTGCCGGTCAGGAGGTTGGCGTGGTTGCAGACACCCTGACGGTTCTTCACATCCTCGCTTCTCCTGCGAAGTACGGCATTAGCCTGTTCCCACAGTTCTTCGGAAACGATAGCCGGTACGATTTCACCGGTTTCATCCTTGAACATGACCCATTCCTCCGGCGGGAGGAATTTCTGCTTTTTGGTGAACATATCCACTACTTTGACCTTATTGCCCACGTAATAGCCTTTGTACTTGGGATTGGAGATCATGCCCGACATGGTGGAGTGGGCTATTTTCTTGCCGTTGTGGTTGCGGTACCCCTTTTCCCAGAACAGGATTTCAAGCTGTTTCATGGAGTATTCGTCGGTGGCATACAGTTCAAACAGCTGCCGAACCATCACAGCCTGATCTTCATCTATAACCAAACGGCCATCATTTTTGATATATCCAAAGATGCGGCTGTTGCCCAGCACTACATTCTGCTTGATGGCCTGCTGATGCCCAAATTTCACACGGGAGGACAGCTTGCGGAGTTCATCCTGTGCGATGGAGGACATGATGGACAGACGAAGTTCCGAGTCCTCGTCGAAGGTGTTGATGTTGTCGTTCTGGAAAAAGACACCTACTCCCGCATTCAGCAGCTGTCTGGTATACTGGATGGAGTCCAGCGTATTACGGGCAAAGCGTGAGATTTCCTTCGTGATGACAAGATCAAATTTACCGGTCTCGGCATCGTCTACCATGCGATTGAAATTCTCACGGCGCTTGGTGGAGATACCGGACAGCCCCTCGTCAATATATCCCGGCACGAATGTCCACGCAGCGTTCTTCCTGATGAAATCCTCGTAATAACTGATCTGGTTGCCCAGAGAGTTCAGCTGTTCATCCGATTCCGAAGAAACACGGGCATAGTAGGTTACCCGAAGCGGAATATCGTAGATGCTTTTCATCCGCAGCTGTTGTCTGACAGAATGTATATCCATAATGGTTCCTTTCTAAAAGTTCGCTGTATCATCATCTACAAATATTATATCGCAAATAAACGAACTTTTCAAGATGATCTGAAAAGTTGTCAAAAAAAGTTTGGGCGGCAACCGTATCTCACAATTGCCGCCCTATTTATCTTATCGCGTCTTTGCAGCAGTACGGCTCTTGATCATCAAACGCATCTTATTGCGCTGTTCTTCCGTGATCAGTCCCTTTGCAAATAGCGTATCATTGTAATAAGTCAGCCAGAGCTGTTCGATGACAGCCTGCTTTTTCTGTTCAGTCATGCCCGGCTTCATTTCCTTGATTTCTGCCATAGAATTCCTCCGTTTCGTGTTTATTATTGCCTCAGATTTCCTGATTCATTCGACCGTGATGCATGCATTTCTGTGCTGTGTAAGCACGGATAACCTCATGGGGGATGGCATCCGCGGTGCGGCGAAGCTCATCCAGCTCGGAAAGCTTGCGCTGAATCTCCAGTTTTTTCTGAATGCTCTCACGGGATGCAGAGTTGAGTTCCTTTTCCAGTTCCGCATTTTCGGCGGTCAGTGCCTTGTAGGCCTTGTCATACTTTTTCAGCTTTGTCCTCATGGCCTCTACACCGGGAACGTACTTGTCCAGTAGCGTTTCCAATTCCTCTGCCTTGGACTTTTTATTGAAGGGATTGCTGTCATTCAGAATCGCCATGATCTGATCCTTCATTCGGTTCAGGTGCACGGCCTCCTTGAACAGCCTCGGCGGGATGTGAGTGCGTCCGGTCTCACTGGCACTCTCGCCACGTTCCAGATCGGGATATTTCCCGACCATGTGCTTCCAAAATTCACCCTGCCACCATGTCAGTTTTTTCTTGTTGCCGACGATTTCCTTGGCGGAGAGCCGCTTGTCCGCTGTCAGCGGGACAAAGCAAAGGTGCATATGGGGCGTTTTCTCGTCCATATGCACCACGGCAGATATGATCGTGCCCTTGGCCTGATATTTTTCGATGAACGCCAGCGCCTCGGTGAAATAGTCTTTGACCTCCGCCTTTTTCTTGCCCTTGAAGAATTCCGGGCTGGCCGTCACCAGCGCCTCCACCACGCGCACGCTGTCTGACCGCGTGCGGCAGCCAACCTCCGCGATCTGCTTTTCCGCCTCGGCGCGATGCTTGCGTTGGGGCGTCACCAGATGGAAATTCAGGTGACTGCGGGACGTGTCCACGTCGAGATTGCTGGCATATTTTTCTTTGGTGCGCTCATTGTGCGCCTCAATACCCGAAATCTCCGGCCCCTTGTACTTGGCAAAGCGGAGAATGGCGTACTGTGCTTTCATCGGCGTTCCCCTCGCTTCACCCACACGATGTCGCAGTCCAGCACGTCGGCCAACTCCACGACCTCCTTATAGCGGATGCTCTCCCTTTGCAATTTTGCAGACAGATTGGAGACGCTGTCGCTCCAATCGTATTCGTCAGCCAGCCGGTCAACGACCTCCTTCACAGCTGAACTTGAAAACATCTATCCCATCCATCCCATCCATCCGGGGTTTTGGGGATGCTTGGGATGGATGGGATGGAGAATTTCGTGTCTGAGCTCATAAAACCGGCGGCGCGGCCAGCGCCTCGATGCCACAGAAGCCGTTGACCCGCTTGCCGAGGGCATTCTGGATGTGATTGTCGTGCTCCAGGCCGAACTCGTCGGCGTGCCTTTTGAGCGTCATCCTCACCGTCCGCGCGGAGCGCGGCTTGTAGGCGTTGTCGCTGCACCACAGGCAATAGATGCCGTACAGCGCGGCGGACGGGATGGTGCTGTCGGCCTTCAGGCGGATGTAGCCCTCGGAGCGGAGGAACAGCAGCACATTGTCGTCCTCGCGGCGCGCGTCCTCGCGGTTTGCCTTCGTCTGCGAGCTTTCCGTGAAGCGGAAGCTATTGGCCTGCAAGCGCCGCAGGCCTTCGAGACACCAGAGGAAGATCCCCTCGATCTCGCCGCAGAGCTTGTCCGCGAGAAAGGGGTCATCCTCGCAATCAAGCGGCTTTTTCTTAACTGACAGAATCAGCTGTCTGCGGTAGAATTCGCTGAGCACCCGAAAGCAAAGCTTTTCGTTTTCAGCCTGTGTCGTATACATCTTTAACTTCGCCAGTACGGACGGTCTGTCTTCACGGATGCCAAAGTCAATGGCAAGCTTCTGCGCTGCTTCCAGCGGTGTGATGCTGAACAGCTTCGGCGTGAATGCAATCACATCACCGTTCGCCTGACACCCGAAGCAATGGTAATGATCCTCATACAACTTCATGCTCGGGTGCCTGTCATCATGAAAGGGACAGCAGACCATCCCGTTTCGGCTGACACTCAGCCCGAAATGTTCTGCCGCCATTCTCGGCGCGACCGTTGTTTTCACGGCTTCAAAAATTGTCATAGGCATTTCTCCTTTCAATATTTCCGACAAATTTCTTTGTCAACTGAATATACGGAGAAAAAGCCTTAGACCGAAAAAATCAGGAGGTATTGCAAGAAATCAAAAAAGCCCTCCCGCGTTTCTTGCAGAAATGCAAGTGCGGAAGGGCGGCGAGTCGGTGTTAAAGTGATTTTCACAGCTCGGAGTGAATGAAAAGTGAATTTTCACTTCGCTCCGTTGAAAATCATGAAAATATGAGTATAATATAAGTAAGCTACAATGGAGGTGCTGTATATGCAATATGAAAGCGAGCGCATTGAATATAAATCTCAGATGATCGATGACATTTATAAGGAGGTCATCGCATTTGCAAATACGGACGGCGGCGTGATCTATCTCGGTATTGATGATAAAGGCAACCAGATTGGCATTGACAATGTGGATGAAACCTATACCCGTCTGACCAACGGCATTCGTGATGCAATCGCACCGGATGTGACCATGTTCGTGCGGTATGTCCTCCAGGATAATAAGGTAATTCGGATTGAAGTCGGTGAAGGCAGCTATAAGCCATACTATCTGAAGTCCAAGGGTATGAAGCCCACCGGCGTTTATGTTCGTCAGGGCACATCCAGCGTTCAGGCATCTCCTGAACAGATTCGCCAGATGATAAAAGAATCAGACGGAGATACCTACGAAGATTCCCGCAGTTTGGAACAGGAATTGACCTTTGATGCTGCCAAAACTGCATTCCAGCGCTACGGTGTGGAGTTTTCCGTCGAGAAATATCGTGCGCTTGGCATCACGCAGAACGATATTTACACCAACCTCGCTCTGCTGCTTTCAGACCAATGCCATCACACGACCAAAATTGCCGTATTCAAAGATGAATTCTGCACAGAGTTCCGTGACAGCAAGGAGTTCGGAGGTTCCGTGTTCAAGCAGCTTGATGATGCGATAAACTATCTTGCTCTGTGCAATAAGACTGTTTCCACGATCAAAGGAGTTGTTCGCACGGATAAGCAGGATTACCCCGAAGAAGCTATTCGTGAAGCTTTGCTCAACGCCCTTGTGCATCGTGATTACGGATTCAGCGGCAGCATCATCATCAATGTGAATGACAGAAAGATGGAGTTTATTTCGCTTGGCGGACTTCTCCCTGGCCTTTCTACTGAGGATATTCGCATCGGCGTTTCTCAGCCAAGGAACAAGAAACTGGCAGAGATATTTCACCGTCTGCGTCTTATTGAAAGTTACGGTACAGGTATTCGACGTATTTTCAAGCTGTACGAAAACTGTCCTGTACAACCCACTATCGAGGCAACGACCAATGCTTTCAAAATCGTACTGCCGAATATGAATGCTGCCAGTGCTGCAAGCGAAGATGCACCGGCGACAACCGGTAAAGCCACTGCAGCCATCACACCCCAGATGAAAACTGTGATGGATTATCTGGCAGAGTACGGCGAAATGACCGACGAAGATCTGCAGGAACTGTTGAACGTCAAAAAGACGAGAGCCTATCTGCTCGCCCGTCAGATGAATGAAAATGGATTGATCGAAATTATCGGCAGAGGCGCGGGTAAGAGATATAGATTGAAGTGAGGGACAATGTATGGCACGTTACAGCGTTAATAACTACACAGTTGAAACATTGCTTTCAAATATAAAATCTGGAAGCATTGCAATCCCGGAGATGCAGCGCCCTTTTGTTTGGGATAGCTCTAAAGTCAGAGATTTGGTGGACTCTTTGTATAAGGGATTTCCAGTAGGATATATCATTGTATGGCAAAACCCGGATGTTAAGCTGAAAGACGGAACGAAGTCATCCGGCAAAAAGATTTTGATTGATGGGCAGCAGCGTATTACGGCAATGGCTGCCGCAATAGTTGGGCAAGAGGTGTTGGACGACCACTATAAATGGAAACGTATATCTATTGCTTTCAACCCCGTCGAAGAGAAATTCGAAGTTGCAAACAATGCCATTTTGAAAAGCAGCAAGTGGATTCCTGACATTGCCCCTGTTATGGAGCCAGCTTTTGATACATTCTCCTTCGTAATGGAATATTGCCAGAAGAATGAGATTACAGATCAAATGTCACAGGTAAACAATATCGTTAACCGGCTTCGTGGTATTCAGAATAACAGCCTTGGTGTTATTACTTTGGCTGAGGACTTGGATATCGATAGCGTTACGGAAATTTTCATTCGTATTAACTCTAAAGGCGTTGTACTTTCTCAGGCAGACTTTGCCATGTCCAAGATTTCCTCCAACGAAACCTATGGTGGCAACGTCACCCGAAAGACGATCGACTACTTCTGCCACTTGCTTGAATCGCCCGAAGATTTGAAAGATATCAAAAACAACGATGCCGCATTTGCTGCTTTGTCGGAATTTGATGCAATCAAGTGGGCAGCTGCTAAGAGCAACCCCATATATAAAACTACATATAACGACATTTTGCGTGTCGCATTCACCTATAAATTTAAACGAGGCCGCTTGGCGGACCTTGTTAGCTTGCTGTCAGGTCGTGATTTTGAAACAAGAGAATTCAAAATTGAAATCGAGGAAGATTCTTTCAAGCAGCTTCACGAAGCGGTTCTGCAAGCCGTGAATCAGAATAACTATGAGCGCTATTTGATGATAGTGCGCTCTGTCGGCATTGTTCGCAAATCCTTGATTCGTTCCCAGAATGTGCTGAACTTTGGATATGCACTCTACCTCGCATTGCGTGAAAGGAAAATCGACAGCAATGAAATCGAGCATATTGTCCGTCGCTGGCTGGCACTGACGATTTTGACAGGTCGTTATTCCGGCTCTTCTGAATCTTCCTTTGACTACGATATTAAACGCTTTTTCTCCTACGATGATCCCATGGAATATCTCAAACTTACGGAAGCAGGTGAATTGTCAGATGCATTTTGGAAAGTCAACCTTGTACAGCGCCTGAACACTTCTGTCGCAAGCAGTCCGTACTTTAATATGTTCCTTGTTGCGCAGGTAAAGAGCCATGACAGAGGTTTCCTGTCTACACAGGTTGATGTGGAGACTATGATGGAAAACAGAGGTGACATTCACCATCTTTTCCCCAAGAACTATCTGACGAAAAATGGTGTTCCGCAATCGATGTATAACCAGATTGCAAACTATGTTTTCCTCCAACAGGAGATCAATATCAAAATCAGCGATGATGCACCATGTGTCTATATGAAAAAAGTGTTCGATCAGTGTCGAACAAAGAAGCCTATCTATGGTGGCATTGTTGATGAGGTTGAGCTTCGCAAAAATCTGAAACAGAACTGTATTCCTGTCGGATTTGAGGAAATGGATATTGCGGACTATACCAATTTCCTTGAAATGCGCAGAAAGCTGATGGCTGAAAAAATCCGCAATTACTACTTCTCTCTTTAAGTAATAAACACACCATTAGAAAAGAGGTGCCGCAATGGAACAGGTTTATCTTCCCGGAAAAATCCGTGACCGCATACAGGACTTGATGAAATCCCGAAAGATCACACAGGCGGAGCTTGCTACGCGCATTGGCTGTTCGGAAAGTTCTTTGAGCCGTTTCATCAGCGGCAAGACGGACAAGCTGGGTGACGAAAATATCATCCGTATTGCCCGTGTGTTCAATGTCTCCACCGACTTCCTGCTTGGTGAGGTCGATACCCCTGACCGCCTGAATTATGATATTGCCGAGCTTGGCCTGTCGGTGCAGGCGGCGAGAAATCTGTATACCCACAAGGTGAATCCACAGGTGGTCAATGCACTGCTTGAAAGTCCCGAATTTTCCAATACCACAAATCTGATATCCGGTTACTTGGATGACGAGCTTGCCAAGGGATTTGCGGCACAGAATCAGCTGTACGCAACCGTCGCCGGCATGCTGAAAAGCCAACCGGAAGCAGTTGACGATGTAAAGAAATTGCAGACCCCGGCATATCAGGCAGACCTGACTGCGATCCAGCGCTCGTTCATGTCTGCTGTGCAAGCAGTAAAGAAAGAGGTCGGTAACGATCTGTCTGCCAACCGTGAATTGACCTCGCAAGCAGTGAAAAAGATATATGCCGAGTTGACCAAAGGGCAGAAAAAGCTAAATCGCAAAATCACCGCAGAGCAGATTGGTGAAGCGGTGGCACAGTCCGTTTCCCATCTGCCCGGTATTGACACAGAAGCGGTCAAGCAGATCTTCCTTGCAATGACCGGTACGGTACAAAACCATGAAAAGAGACCCGATAACCAATGAACAGCTCTGTGCGTTGGCCAAGCGGGGAGACGCCGATGCACAGAATCTGCTGATTGAAAACAATCTCCGCTTCATCAAAAAGACAACATACGAAGTGTGGAGCGCACAAGCGGAGTTGAACCGATCTCTGCAAATTTCACTTGACGATATTGTGCAGGAAGGCTCGCTGGGGTTGTTTGGCTGTATAGACAGCTACAATCCCGACAGCGGAAACCTATGTCTGACATACGCCGCTTCCGCAATACGGAACGCCATGATTGACTACATCCGTTCACAGAATGTGCCCTTTGAGGCGAAGAATCTGAACAGCATTATTTCTCTGGACGAGCTTGCAAAAGACGAAGTTCGGAGTATGCATAATTTCATTGCTGATTCTACCAGACAGACACCGGAGCAAATTTATCTGGCACAGGAGCGTCACGACGATATCCACCGTACGCTTGAAATGATCGAAGCCAGAGAGGAACGGTATCTCCGTTACCGCTTTGGTTTCGAGGATGATACAGAACATCCGCTGACGGAGACGGCGAAGCGTTTTCATCTGTCTGAAAGCAGAGCGAAGAGAACTGAAGCGCAAGCCCTGGATAACGTGTGGTTGAAACTGCCGTGGTGGTATGAGCAGCGGCGAACATTTTTGCTTGCATCCATCATAGAAGCATGGATTGCCGTTTCAAAAAAGATCGATGAAATGATGGATGAATGATCGATGACCTTTCGGGGAAATGCGTCGCTTCGGCGGGCTTTATATACCTTTTGCTCCCCGGCGATGCAGCACAGCTTCGGTCTCCACCCTGCGCTTTGCCGCATCGCCTACACCCGAAGAACGAATATCCGCAAGCCTCCCGTGCCTGCAAATATTCGTCCTTCTGCTGCCACAGGAAATGGTCTGTCCGGTACGGTGACAGCCCCTTTCCAGCGTCAGCGGTCGCAAAAGGTATAACACACTAGACTTTGCCGAGCAAAATCGTGTGCCAACAGGAATGCTGCTCGCCCCTATTGGAAACCCAGAGCCAAAGGGATTGCATTCCTCTGGACACCTACATTTTTCTTCACACGGCGGTACCCAAACTGTAAAAATACAGTTTGCCACCGGTGCGGAGAAAAAACAAAAGGAAGCCTGCATCATTGGGGAGCAGTCTTTCTTTAGATGCGGAAACAACAGAAAAGTGTAGTATGTTTATTCCGTATTCCTTTATTTCCATATGGCAATATGTTATAACGTAAAAATAGAGGGGAGCGATGCACATGAATCTGAAATTATATCAAGTCTCCATGGAAATTGCCGGAAATACTGCGCTTTGGACAAGACCAGACAGCGGTGATTCTCCGTGCAGCTATCCGGCACCAACCTATTCCGCCGTGCGCGGCCTGTTTGAAAGTGTTCTTTGGGGCCCGGCTGTTCTTGTAATTCCCAAGAAAGTAGAGTTGTGTTCTGTCCCGCATTATCATTCCTATGCAACGAATTACGGAGGACCACTTCGTAAAAGTGACTCCATTAAGAAGGGCAACAATTATCAACTGTTTGCTACGGTGCTGACTGATGTCTGCTATCGGCTATATGCAGATGTGGTTCCAAATCCGAATAAGTCAAAGCTTCCACAGAGCGCACTTACATGGGATCGCCACACGACCTCACCGGGGCATGCCTATCAGGAAATGTTCAATCGGCGTTTGCTGCGAGGTCAATCTTATGCAACGCTGTCTTTGGGGTGGAGCGAATTTACACCATCTTATTTTGGCCCATTTCGTGAGAGCACACAGGTTTGTATGGAGCTTCCCGATATTCATATTCCATCCATGCTGCGCGGAATGTTTCAACAGGGATACCGCTCCGAATATCAGGCTGTTTTTGATACGGATTTATGTATTCATCACGGAGTGCTTGAATATCCGAAAAGAGGTGATTGCCTGTGATCAATGAGCTGTATGAACTTTCAAAAGTGATGGAGAGATATGGCGTACAGGAAGAATCTTATGCTCTAAATTACAATGAAGTTTCTTATAAAGAATGCATCTGCGTAACTCTTGATAGCGGAGAAGTGCTGAAACTTTCACAAATATTGAATATGCAGAAAGCGGTAATCCGCAATTATACCGAAACTAGTAGCGGCGGATTTCCTTGTGTGAAACTCGCACCTCTTTATTTTATTCATGATAAAAATCTTATTCAACTCATTTCTGCTATGAAAAAGACCACGGAAAAGATGGATTCTGAGACTATTTCAATGCTACGGGATGCCTGTACGGTTCATAATAATAACTGGACATTAAATGAAAACTTTATTAACAGGAAATACAAGAAGGCACTTGCTTTAGCCGGTAAAATGCATGGTCGTTTGGCCCGGGATCATTCGGAAGCGTTCGATATTTTATTTCAAGAGCTCGGGTATTTTACCGATCCCAATTTATTGCACGATAAATTGACAAAATTCGGACTCCAAATGCTCAAGAATATAGATCATGTCGATATCGCCTTGAATATGCTGTTTAACTGTGTTGAAAAGGATCAGGTTTCAAAAGTAAATTGCGGAGAACTGTCCATTCTGTTCAATGCAGAGAAGCTCTATGAGCATGGGACACCGGTTACAAGCAGCAAATTCACAGAAGAACTCAATGCAAAACTTATTTCTGCAGAAAGGAACCGTATCCGCAAGGATAAGTCAGATTCGTTTGATGCATTCCATCTGCCATATACAGAAAATGATACTCCCATGCCAAATGTGAAAATCGGTGCCGGGTTTTATGTCAAGATACGAACGATGAATCCTGATGCGTGCTGGTTACATCGATATGGTAAAGAGGGAAGCGCTACTTTTTCTGCCTCTCATGCAACAAGAGAGAGATTGCAACAGGCGCTATTTTATATTGGGAAAGCAGAAAACAAAGATAAAACATGGATTTGCATCGACGCTTTGGATGGAAAACCGCGGGATATTCTTTTTGCGTATCCCTCATTCCTGCCGAAAAAACCGGTTTCATTTACTGCGATGTTCAAGCAAAACGGCGATAAGAGTATAGCATTTTCCTCTCAGGCAAGACAATTTATCCAAGAACTGAAGCAAACAAAAGAAATTGGGACAGATTCCAACGCAAAATGGATAACGATCTTTGTCCTTAGACGGATTGATATTAAAACGAATAGTGGGCGTACCAAGGTTGTCTATACCCGCCAAACAGATCCATACGAACTCGAAAAATGCAGTGAAGAATGGACACTCGGGTGTGCCAATCTCCCGCCGTTTCCGTTTGGGACACCAAAAACACTGTATCCTTTGGATATTGCAGATGTTCTCAACCGTTTTTGGAAGCAGAGCGGTGAAGTGGCAACGGACAAGTTCAAACCAGTTCCCCAATATCACGGAATAGAAATTCTAATGGACTCAAAATTGTCTGTCTCTGCCGATCTGCACAGGTTATCAGAGAGTGCAATGAGTATCGGCTCATTTTTCGGAAATCTTAGCGCAAAAAATGCTTGGAGTCAACCAATGCAGAAAAAAGCAAAAGATATGTTGGCGCTGATGGGACTTCTCTTCTATCGCGAGCGTATCGGAAAGGAGAAATATATGGAAAGTCTACCGTATCTCTATGGTCAGCTGCTCAAAGCGGCAGATGAACTGCACGCCCTATACTGCAAGGTGGTACGAAACGGAGAGGTTCCACCGCAGTTTGTGGGGGGCACCCTGTTTCAAAGTGCAGCGGAAGCGCCGATTCGTACCCTGAACATTCTGAGTCAAAGGATTATGCCATACTATTCGTGGGCAAAAAGCTATCGTCTGAAAGGAATTATGGAAGCCGACAAAGAAAGCTGGCGTGCCGGGTGGCTGTATCGGATTTGCGAGCAAATCGTGGATAAGCTGCAGAACAGTTGGGCACCCCAAACCCGGTTCAGTGATGAAGAAAAGGCACAGCTATTTATTGGTTATCTGGCGGCGTTTCCAAAGAAGGAGCAAAGTGAAAAAAATTCTAAGGAGGATTCAACAAATGAGTAAAGAAATCAAGCGAGCAACCGGTCTACTGGTGATTGAAGTTGTCAATTCAAACCCCAATGGTGATCCTGACCGTGAAAGTGATCCTCGGCAGCGTCCCAACGGCTGTGGGGAAATTTCTCCGGTCTCTTTCAAACGAAAACTGCGTGACCTGCTGGATGATCACGATGCTCCATTCTTCAAAGCACTTCCTGAAAAGTTCAGCGGGAATGCGGAGCGGTATTCAATTTTGGAGCATCGCGGACGAGATAGGAAACAAATTCAGGCAGAGATGGGAAATGATCCTTCCAAATTCATGGACAGTGCATTTGTTCGAAAATATTGGGATGCCCGTGTTTTCGGCAACACATTCCTTGAAGATGGAGGAGACAAGGGCTTTATCAAAACCGGTGTCGTCCAATTCGGAATGGGTGTGTCCGTTGCACCGATTGAAATTCTTCGGCAAACGAACACAAACAAGGCCGGCGTTCAGGAAGGGAAAAACGCGGGCATGGCGCCGCTTGCCTATCGCATTGTTGCACACGGCGTATACTGTATGCCGTTCTTTGTCAATCCGAACTATGCCGGTAAAAGTGGTTGTACCGCCGTGGACATTGAGCTTTTGAAGCTGCTGATTCCTCATGCGTATGAGCAGAATCGCTCTGCAATCCGTCCCGACGTCCGTATTCGTCACGCATGGTACATCGAGCATAAAAACATTCTGGGAAGTTGTCCCGAGTATCTGCTGCTTGACGCATTAACCCCGAAAAAGCTCGGAAATATCAACGACCCATCTACATCCTGGAATGATTATGAGGATAAGATCACCTTGCCACAGGAACTTCTTGATCGGGTTGAAAGCTGTGTTGATCTGGTAACCTTGTGATGGAAGCCTTTCTTGCACATAGTTCCCGGGACGGCTGTCCGCCGCAAACCTACGAAGCACATATTCGGGGTGTATACGCAAAAGCTTCAGCGTATGTAGCAGGCGTTGAGCAGTATACAGCAAAAGCCAAAGATATCTTGACTGAAATCGTGCAGAAAAGTGCACTTATGCATGATCTTGGAAAATTGGATGATGAAAACCAAAACGTGCTGCATAGCTCGGATAGAGGAAAGCGCCATTTACCAATCAATCATGTAGATGCCGGAAGCGCCGCTTTGAAGTCTCAAGATAGCCAAGATAGTCTGTATGCTGCGCTGATGGTGTATTCACACCACAGAGGGCTTCCAGATTTGGAGACCGAATCTCTACGGGAAGAAGCAATTTTTCGTGATGAACACGCGGAGGTGCGGAAACGAACTGACGAAACACTGGATGAACTGCTTCGTCGCCATGAGATGATTTTTCGGTCTCAAGCTGTCAAAGAAACGCAGCCATATGACGGTGATCAAAATGTTCTTTTCCGTATGGCGCTTTCTTGTCTCGCTGATGCTGACCACAGCGATACTGCTCTCGCATACGGACAAGCTCCTACAGGCAAAAAAATGCCGCTGCTACGCGCAGAAGAGCGGCTTACCGCGTTGGATAAATATGTGTCCCAGCTCGGTGGAGGTGATGAACGCAGCCTCCTGCGTAGTGAGATGTATCAAGCGTGCCGAAATGCAAAAATCAACAGTGGATTTTCAATGTGCGATAGTCCTGTCGGCTCTGGAAAAACAACTGCTGTGATGGCGCATCTTTTGCAGCAAGCTTCCCAGCGAAACTCTCGCCGCATATTTGTTGTATTACCGTATACCAGCATCATCCAACAGTCAGTTGATATTTATCGAAAGGCGTTGGTACTGCCGGAAGAGAATCCGGAAGAAGTTGTTGCAGAGCTGCATTCCCGCGCTGATTTTCAAGATTTTGATACTCGTTATCTAACATCCTTGTGGAGAGCGCCAATCATTGTTACAACAGCAGTTGCCTTCTTTGAAACTCTGTCATCCTGTCAGCCTTCTGCGCTTCGAAGACTTCACGAGCTGCCGGGAAGTGTGATTTTTGTGGATGAGGCACATAACGCACTACCCATCAAACTTCTCCCCCTTGCATGGCGTTGGCTGAACGTTTTGGCAGACGAATGGAGTTGCTATTGGGTGTTGGCATCAGGTTCCCTTGTTCGCTATTGGGAGCTCGATCGTCTGAAGGAAATAGGCATGGCACAGCCCAAAGTAACGGAATTAGTCCGCTATGATCTTCGGAACCAGCTGATGGCGTATGAGCAGAATCGCATTGCATTTCTTAACAAGGAGTCCCCTGTCAGTCGTCGGGATCTGATTGAGTGGGTGGCAAATTCTCCTGGGCCGCGGCTGCTGATTCTGAATACGGTTCAGAGTGCCGCTGTCATTGCATCGGATATGGCACAAAAGTATGGCCGGGGATGTGTCGAACATCTATCA
Source organism: uncultured Oscillospiraceae bacterium (assembly GCA_934591815.1). Classification (GTDB taxonomy): domain Bacteria; phylum Bacillota; class Clostridia; order Oscillospirales; family Oscillospiraceae; genus Vescimonas. Next base: position 215,970 of record CAKTPV010000001.1, on the reverse strand, counting down.
ACTGCATTAACCCCAGAGGATCGTAGTAAGACGATCAAGCGAATCAAGCAGCGTCTGAAAGACACCTCCGACAGAGATTGGACACTAGTTGCCACCTCATGTGTAGAAGCAGGCGTAGATTTTTCCTTCCGAACAGGTTTCAGAGAAATGTCCTCGTTGCTTTCCCTTTTGCAGGCGGCAGGAAGAGTTAACCGGCATGGCCAACTTAAAGATGCAGAGATGTGGAGTTTTTCTTTGCAAGATGACTCTATGTTGAGCCAGAACAAAAGCTTGGAATGCTCAGCTGATGTTCTGAAGGATTACTTTGCAAGAAAGATTCCGATCACTCCGGAACTCAGCACCCGTTCTATGAACGATGGGATCATCAGAGATGACAGCTGCATAAAAACGATCAAACAGCTCATGGAACAGGAAAATGCGATGCAGTTTCGAACTGTAGATCGTGAGTTTGAAGTAATCGATGTAGATACCATTCCTGCGGTTGTAAATTTGTCACTTGCGGAGGAAATTGCACATGGAAGAAGTGACTGGAAAACGCTGCAGAGGCAATCTGTATCCATTAGGCGTGACAAAATCAAACGGTGGAACCTAAAAGAAATTGCTCCCGGCGTGTATCGGTGGACATTAGGCTACAATGATTTTTTAGGATATATGAGTGGGGTAATAAATACTGGCAAAGCAATATTTTGCTGATAATTTTGCTATAGTGTCAATGATCGTCGATTTGTTTGTTGTTCCGCTATAAAAGATGCCGCCCTGTGGTTGAATGGCCATTGGGCGGCATCTGTGCGATTCAAGAATCTAAACAACAATCCCCGCTATGTACCGAACCTCTATCTCATGCCCCGCAGCGGTCCTGTCCTTACGGGTATAGTTCGCAGTTCGTATGGGCATCATCTTCTTGACCATCTGACCGCCGACAGAACCTGCCTCGCGGCTGGTCAGGTCGCCGTTGTAGCCGTTTTTCAGGTTGACGCCCACCTCATTGGCGGCCTCCATCTTAAACTTATCCATCGCGGCCTTGGCCTCGGGGATGTTCAGCTTGTTGCTGTTCTTGCTGGACATATTGAAAATCTCCTTTCCGGTTGTTGAGCGATAAGCTCGATTGGGTATCGCAGTCATAGCTTTTCCCGTCGGCGGATGAATATACGATGCGGAGACTGGTAATATCTGCTGCCGTTTGTCACCGTTTTGCAGCAAAAAATAGAATACAGGACTTATGTCGTTGGGAAAAGTATGGTATAATGTCGAAAAAGAGAACAAACGGCGTACCGCGCCGGTGAACGCAGACGTAAAAAGGAGGAGGCACATGAATCTGAAAAAGTGCGGGGCGCTGCTGCTGGCGCTCATGATGATGCTGACCATGTCCGCCTGCGGCGAGGAGCTATGGGAGCTGTTTTGGGACGACGCGCCGGACATGCCGGGCGGTAGACGGGATGGCGGGAGCTGGGCCGTGTACTGGTACCTCTGCGGCAGCGATCTGGAGTCGGAGGGCGGCTTCGCCACGGACGATCTCCTTGAACTGCTGGAGGTACGGCTGCCGGAGAATGTGACCGTGGTCATCGAGACAGGCGGCGCGGTGGAGTGGTGGAACGATATGGTGGACGCCTCGGTGCTCCAGCGCTATGTGTACGACAGCCGAGGACTGCGGCTGGTGGACGAGCAGCCCTCCGCCAGCATGGGCGAGCGCGAGACGCTGGCGGATTTCCTGCGGTTTGCCAGCGAGAACTACCCTGCCGACAAGACGGCGGTGGTGTTCTGGAACCACGGCGGCGGCTCGGTGGCGGGTGCGTCCTTCGATGAGCTGTATGACTATGATTCCCTGACGCTGGACGAGATGTACGCGGCCTTTGCGGAGGTGTGGGAGCCTACGCTGGAGCCGGGAAAGCAGCCGCTGGAGCTGGTAGGCTTTGACACCTGCCTGATGGCCACGGTGGATGTGGCCTACACCTTCTGCGACCTGAGCCGCTATCTGGTGGCGTCAGAGGAGACGGAACCGGCCAACGGCTGGTACTACTCCCATTGGCTGGGCGCGCTGGCGCGCAACCCGTCGATGGACGGCGCCATCCTGGGCCGCGTGATCTGCGACTCCTATTTCCGGGGCTGCGTGGAGGCGGGGACGGCGGACGATGCCACCCTGTCTCTGACCGACCTGTCCCGGCTGGAGGGACTGCTCGACGCCTATGAGAGCTTCGGCGCGGAGGCGCTGGCCGCCGCCTGTGACGACCCGGCGTTTTTTACCCGGTTTGCCCGCGTGGCGGCACAGAGCGAGAACTATGGCGGCAACACCCGTGAGCAGGGCTATACCAATCTGGTGGATCTGGGCCACATGGCACGGCAGAGCGACACGGAGCTGCTGCCCTCGGCGCAGAGGGTGCTGGACGCGCTGGAGGACTGCGTGCTCTATCAGGTCAAGGGGCCATACCGCCGGGAGGCTACGGGCCTGTCCTGCTACTACTCCTATAACGGCGACGTGGACGATCTGGCGGGCTATACCGGGATCGGCGCGGGGGAGGCGTTCAAGCATTTCTACCAGCTTGCGCTGACCGGTCAGCTCAGTGCGGACGGCGAGGCGTATCTGGCGGATCTGTATATCAACACGGAGGAATTGCAGCCGATACAGGGCCTGCCGGATACAGACTGGGACGGCGCGCCCCTGACACGCGGCGAGGACGGCTACATTGCGCTGGAGCTGGGGCCGCAGGCGAATGAGATGCTGGTGTCCGTCTATTTCTCCCTGTACTATATGGATGAGGACAGCGATGTGCTTTTGCTGCTGGGAACGGATGACGATATTGTTGCCGACTGGGACAACGGCATTTTCCGAGACAACTTCCGGGGTGTGTGGGGCAGTATCGACGGCAATATGGTCTATCTGGAGCTGAGCTATCAGGGCGACGGCTATAACATCTATGCCGTGCCCGTCCTGCTCAACGGGGAGTCGTGCTATTTGCAAGTGGTCTATGACTTTACAGAGAAAGAATGGCGCATTCTGGGAGCCAGACAGGGCATCGATGACAGCGGCATGGCCGGCAAGGGGCTGCGCCTGCTGGAGGAGGGCGATGAGCTGACCACGGTGTGGTACGCCTCCAGCCTGTACGGGGAGGATGATTTCGAGCCCTACGAGATCGACACCTTTACCGTCACCGCAGACACCGCCTTCTATGAGATCGATCTGCCGGACGGCGAGTATGTCATGGTGTTTGAGATGCGCGACGCCATGGACAACTGCGCCTACTCCGAGGCGGCGCTGTTCACCTGCGAGGACGGGAGCTTTACCGCTTCGCTGGACTTCTGATACATATTTCCCCCAAAAGCGGAGGGGACGGCGTGAGCCGTCCCCTCCGTGGCCTTATTGTTTTCTTGCGGTGATATACTCGTCTCCGGGCCGCCAGAAGGGGCAGCTCCCCGTGTCAGAGGCGAGAAAACGCACCATCTCGTCCTCGTCCAGATCCATGTCGCACACGTAGTCGTCGTATTCCTCGTCATAGAGGTAGAACACACACGTCTCACACTTGTCCATTCAGACATCCTCCACCAGCCGATGGCTGTCAAATTTGCAGTGCCTGTAGTACAGCAGCGTCACGGCGCTGCACACGAACCATCCGGCGGGATAGCCCATGGCGATGGGCACGATCTCGTTGGAGATGAAGTGGGCCATCACATAGAGGTAGATCTGCCGGAACACCACGAAGGAGCCCAGCATGATGAGCATGGGCACCTGACTGTTGCCGGAGCCCCGCAGCGCGCCGGAGTAGATCTGGTTGATGCAGAAGAAGAAGTAGAACGGCGACAGCAGCCGCAGCAGCAGCGCGCCGTAGGACACCACCTCCGGCTTGCTGTTGAAGAAGGCGGTCATGTCGGGCGCCAGTGTCAGCACCGGTATCAGCAGCACGGCGGTGACGGCGAAGGACAGGTACAGCGCACGGCGCACGCCGCCCTTGGCCCGCTCCACGTTGCCCACGCCCAGATTCTGCCCCACAAAGGTGGTGGACGCCAGCGACAGGGACTGCACCGGCAGGATCACCAGCTGGTCGATCTTGGTGTAGGCCGTCCAGCCGGACATACAGTCCGCGCCGAAGTGGTTGATGTAGCCCTGCACGAACACATTGGAAAATGCGGTGATGGCCATTTGCAGCGCGGCGGGGATGCCCACCGCCACGATCTTCTTCAGCATCCTCCAGTGGATGCGCAGGTCGCGCAGGGACAGCTTGATGCTGCCGTCATAGCCCATCAGCACCGCGATGGTCAGCACGGCGGACACCGCCTGGGCGATGATGGTGGCATAGGCCACACCCTCCACGCCCATGCCGAATTTCAGCACGAACAGCAGATCCAGCGCCGTGTTCACCCCGGCGGATACCAGCAGGAAATAGAAGGGGCGCTGGGAGTCGCCTACCGCCCGCAGGATACCGGAGCCCATGTTGTACAGCAGAAGCCCCATGATCCCGGCGAAGTAGATGGTCAGGTACGCCGTCTGATCCGGCGCTACCTCCGCCGGCGTTTTCATCAGCTCCAGCATCAGCGGCGTCATGGCGATGCCCACGCCGGTGAACACCACGCCCATGATGACGGTGAGCAGCATGGCGGTGTGGACGGCCTCGCGGACCTTTTCCGGGCGGTGGGCGCCGTAGTACTGGCTGATGACCACGCCGGCGCCGCTGGACATCCCCAGAAAGAAGCCGATGAGCGTGTTGATGATGGGCGTCACCGTTCCCACGGCGGAGAAGGCCTCGTTGCTGACGAAGTTGCCCACCACCCATGTGTCCACCATGTTGTACAGCTGCTGGAACAGATTGCCCGCCAGCAGCGGCAGGGCAAAGCGGACGAGGTGCCGCGTGGTGCTGCCCTGCGTCATGTCCACATCGTAGCGGGCGTGATGCCGCGCATGGTGGTGCAGATGGAAGTGGAAGTGATGCTGCATGATACTCTCTCTTTCGTACAAAGCTGTCTTTTACAGTATCATACCATTCATATCCCACATTTTCAACGGGGAATATGTATGAGAAACTCCTCCACCTCGGCCGGACGCATGATGGACACCTCGTAGGCGGTTCGCTCCGTCAGCACGCCGTTCTCGTTTTTTGTGTAGATCCGGCTCTGGACGCGGCCCTCCACCGTGAGCCGCTGGCCGGTGTGCATATCCGCCGTCTGGGCGGCCACCGCGCCCCACGCGATGCACGGCAGGTAGTCCGCCCGGCCATACCGCCGGTTCACCGCCAGAATGATGTCGCAGATCTCCCGCCCCAGCGGCGTCCGCCGCGGCACCGGCGTCTTGCACAGCACGCCGGACAGCTGGATCTGGTTGAAGGGACTCTCGCCGCCGGGGGTGAGCTGGTGGGCGAACACGGAGATCACCAGACGGCTGCCCTGCCCGCTCTTGTTGTTGAAGGAGCGGAGCTGGCCGATGACCGTCACCGTATCGCCCGCCGCCACCGGTACGGTGTCCAGCAGCGCCTTGGGGACGATGACCGGCAGCTTGTCCGCCTGTCCGGACAGGCGCAGCACCGACAGGGTGAACCGGTAAAAGGCGCAGCCGTGGTTGATGTGAGACAGGACGGGGGCGTCTGCCGCCTGTCCGCAGAGATGGACGCGGTTGTAATTCAGTTCCATAATTTGAACACCTCGTTTGTTGAGATGTCCCACCCTATGCCGGGGGAGGCGGAAACATACCACTTTTCAAACGGCGAAAACTGTGTCATAATACCCGCAAAGGAGTGTGATCCCATGCGCTATAAAGGCAAGGTCTACCGGCCGCCCAGCGAGGCGTACAGCCTCATCGTGCAGGTGACCTACGGGTGCAGCCACAACCGCTGCGCCTTCTGCGATATGTACGACGACAAGCATTTTTCCATGCGCCCCATGGCGGAGATCCGGGAGGATTTTGAGCTGGCGCGGCGGGTCTACCGCCGGGTGGAGCGGGTCTTTCTGGCTGACGGCGACGCCCTCATGCGCCGCACGGAGGATCTGGTGGAGATCCTGGGGCTGGTGTACGGCCTGTTCCCGGAATGTGAGCGGGTCACCTGCTACGCCTCGCCCGCCAGCTTGCAGGTCAAGAGCGAGGACGACCTGCGCCTGCTCCGCGACAGAGGGCTGAAGATGGTGTATATGGGGCTGGAGTCCGGCTGTGACGCGGTGCTGACCCGGATGAGCAAGGGCCATACCGCCGCTGCCATCGTGGCGGCGGGGCAGAAGGCCCGGCGGTGCGGCCTTGCCCTGTCGGTGACCGCCATCTCCGGTCTCGGCAGCGTGGAGCTGTGGCGGCAGCACGCGGTGGACACCGCCAGGGCCGTCAGCGAGATGAAGCCCGACTATCTGGGGCTGCTGACACTGATGGTGGAGCCGGGAACGCCGCTGGAGACGTGGGTAAAGGACGGCAGCTTTACGCTGCTCACCCCGGCAGAGGTGCTGAAGGAGACGGAGCTTTTCCTGCAGAACGTGGACAGTGAGGGCACTGTGTTCCGCGCCAACCACGCCAGCAACTACCTGACGCTGAAGGGTACCCTCAACGGCGACCGGGACGCTCTGCTGGGGCAGATCGGCGCGGCGCTGGCGGGACGGCGGGACCTGAAGCCGGAGTTTTTGCGGGCACTGTGAGAAAACCCCTTGACATCCGGGAAAAAGGTGTTACAATAGCCCCATATTCAGAAACCATTGAGTAAGAGAAGTACCTGCACGGGAAACTTTCAGAGAGCGGCGCAGCGGTGGGAGCGCGGCAGCGGAACGTGCGGCGAATGGCCTTACGAGGGCGGGGAGAAAGCCTGCAAGGGCGAGTAATACCCGACGGCAGCCGCGGCCGTTACCCCGGCGGAGCGCATGATCGTGCGTGCAGAGCGGGCATTTCGCCAATTTGGGTGGTACCGCAGGAACGTAGCTTACGTCCTGTCCCATGGAATTCCATGGGACAGGACGTTTTTTTGTTGTCTCATAAAATTTTTCATACAGAAAGGAAACATCATCATGGGAAAGATCATCCTCACCGGCGACCGCCCTACCGGACGCCTTCACGTCGGCCACTACGTCGGCTCTCTGCGCAACCGCGTGATGCTGCAAAACAGCGGAAAATTTGAAAAGCTGTTCTTCATGATCGCCGACGCACAGGCCCTCACCGACAACTTTGACCATCCCCAGAAGGTGCGGGAGAACATCATGCAGGTGGCGCTGGACTATCTGTCCTGCGGCATCGACCCCGCCAAATCCACCATTCTGGTGCAATCCCACATCAGCGAGCTGACGGAACTGACGTTCTACTACATGAATCTGGTGACGCTGGCACGGCTGGAGCGGAACCCCACCGTCAAGGCGGAGATCCAGCTTCGCGGCTTCAACCACAGCATTCCCATGGGCTTTCTGACCTATCCCGTCAGCCAGACGGCGGACATCACCGCCTTCATGGCGGACACCGTGCCGGTGGGCGAGGATCAGCTGCCCATGCTGGAGCAGGCCCGCGAGATCGTCCGCCGCTTCAACGAGCTGTACGGCGAGACGCTGGTGGAGCCCACGGCGCTGCTGCCCGATAACGCCGCCTGCCTGCGTCTGCCCGGCACCGACGGCAAGGCCAAGATGAGCAAGTCCCTGGGCAACTGCATCTACCTGTCCGACGAGCCGGACGACATCCGCACCAAGATCATGGGGATGTACACCGACCCCAACCACCTGCAGGTATCCGACCCCGGCAACACCAAGGACAACCCGGTGTTCCTGTATCTGGACGCCTTCTGCACAGACGAGCATTTTGCCCGCTACCTGCCGGACTACGCCAATCTGGACGAGCTGAAGGCCCACTATGAGCGGGGCGGTCTGGGCGATGTGAAGGTGAAGAAGTTCCTGAACAACGTGCTGCAGGAGACGCTGGAGCCCATCCGCACCCGCCGTCAGGAGCTGGCCAAGGATCCCGACGCCATCATGGAGATCCTGCGGCAGGGCAGCGGCGTGGCCAAGGAGGCGGCGGCCCAGACGCTGGACAAGGTGAAGCACGCCATGCAGATCGACTATTTCGCATAATTCGTACAAACAGCAAGACCCCGCACCACGCGGTATTATAGTTTAGGAGGCAACTAAGATGAAAGATACGACCACGATCCCCTACAAGATCTACCTCAGCGAGGACGAGCTGCCTCGGAACTGGTACAACGTGCGTGCGGATATGACCAACAAGCCCGCGCCCCTGCTGAACCCCGGCACGCTCCAGCCCATGACGGCGGAGGAGCTGGGCCACGTGTTCTGCGGCGAGCTGGTGAAGCAGGAGCTGGACGATACCACCGCGTATATCCCCATCCCCCGGGAGATACGGGATTTCTACAAGATGTACCGTCCGTCCCCGCTGGTTCGCGCCTACTGTCTGGAGGAGAAGCTGGACACCCCCGCCCACATCTACTATAAGTTTGAGGGCAACAACACCTCCGGCAGCCACAAGCTGAACTCCGCCATCGCACAGGCGTATTATGCCAAGCGGCAGGGGCTGCGGGGCGTTACCACCGAGACGGGCGCCGGGCAGTGGGGTACGGCCCTGAGCATGGCCTGCGCTTATCTGGGACTGGACTGCCGTGTGTTCATGGTCAAGTGCTCCTATGAGCAAAAGCCCTTCCGCCGGGAGGTCATGCGTACCTACGGCGCCAACGTGACGCCGTCCCCCTCCAACACCACCGAGGTGGGAAGAAAAATTCTGGCGGAGTTCCCCGATACCACCGGCTCTCTGGGCTGCGCCATCAGCGAGGCGGTGGAGGCCGCCGCCAGCCGGGAGGGGTACCGCTATGTGCTGGGCAGCGTCCTCAATCAGGTGCTGCTGCACCAGTCCATTATCGGTCTGGAGACCATGGCGGCGCTGGAGAAGTACCACATCAAGCCCGATACCATCATCGGCTGCGCCGGCGGCGGCTCCAATCTGGGCGGCCTCATCTCCCCCTTCGTGGGGCAGATGCTCCGGGGCGAGGCGGATTACCGCATCATCGCCGTGGAGCCGGCCTCCTGCCCCAGCCTGACCCGGGGCGTGTTCCGCTACGACTTCTGCGACACCGGCAAGATCTGCCCTATGGCCAAGATGTACACGCTGGGCAACGGCTTCATCCCCTCTGCCAACCACGCTGGCGGCCTGCGCTACCACGGTATGAGCAGCATCGTCAGCCAGCTGTACCACGACGGCTATCTGGAGGCGCGCAGCGTGGAGCAGACCGCCGTGTTCGAGGCGGCGGAGCTGTTCGCCCGCTGTGAGGGCATCCTGCCCGCGCCAGAGAGCAGCCACGCCATCCGCGTGGCCATGGACGAGGCGCTGAAGTGCAGAGAGACGGGGGAGGCGCGCACCATCGTGCTGGGCCTCACCGGCACCGGCTACTTCGACATGGTGGCCTACGGCAAGTATAACGACGGGGTGATGAGCGACACCGTCCCCACCGACGAGGATCTTGCCCGCGGCTTTGCCACCATCCCGGACTTCCCCGGCAACGAATAAGAACGATTTGCGCGAAAAAGACCGCCGAAAGGCGGTCTTTTTGCGGCCTTTTTCCTGCGGAATCTTGACAACGGCGACTCCGGCGGGTAGAATACTAAGTCGGCATCTACTCTATAATAAGCAAAGGAATGGTATGTATCTATGGCTAAGGATCAGAGAAATGTGGAAGCGATCACTCCCATGGAGGAGGATTTCACCAAGTGGTATACGGACATCTGCCTGAAGGCGGAGCTGGTGGACTACGCCAGTGTCAAGGGCTTTCTGATCCTTCGACCTTACGGCTATGCCATTTGGGAAAATATTCAGAAGTACATGGACGCGGAGTTCAAGAAGACCGGCCACGTCAACGTGGCCATGCCCGTCCTGATCCCCGAGAGCCTTCTGAAGAAGGAGGGCGAGCTGGTGGAGGGCTTCGCGCCTGAGGTGGCATGGGTCACCCACGGCGGCAGCGAGCCGCTGGAGGAGCGTCTGGCGTTCCGTCCCACCTCCGAGACCATGTTCTGCGACCACTGGGCTCACGTGCTTCACAGCTACCGCGAGCTGCCCATGCTGTATAACCAGTGGTGCAGCGTTATCCGCTGGGAAAAGACCACCCGCCCCTTCCTGCGCAGCCGCGAGTTCTGGTGGCAGGAGGGCCACACCATCCACGAGACGGCGGCCGAGGCCGAGGCGGAGACGGAGCAGCAGCTCAACTGCTACGCCGATATGTGCAAGAACGCGCTGGCCATGCCCGTGGTGAAGGGCCGCAAGACCGACAAGGAGAAGTTCGCCGGCGCCGAGGCCACCTATACCATCGAGTGCATGATGAAGGACCACAAGGCCCTCCAGTCCGGCACCAGCCACTTCTTCGGCGATAAGTTCTCCCGTGCCTACGACGTGACGTTCGCCGGCCGGGACAACACCCTGCAATATCCGTTCCAGACCAGCTGGGGCGCATCCACCCGCCTGATCGGTGCGATCATCATGACCCACAGCGACAACCACGGCCTGGTGCTGCCCCCCGTCATTGCCCCCACGCAGGTGGTGGTCATCCCCATCGCCCAGCACAAGGAGGGCGTGCTGGAGGCCGCCGCGTCCCTGCGTGACCGTCTGACTGCCGCCGGTATCCGTGTCAGCATGGACGACAGCGACCAGTCCGCCGGCTGGAAGTTCGCCCAGTACGAGATGAAGGGCGTGCCGCTGCGTGTGGAGATCGGCCCTAAGGATATGGAGAAGGGCCAGTGCTGCGTGGCTCGCCGCGATACCGGCGAGAAGACCTTTGTGCCGCTGACGGAGCTGGAGAGCGCCGTGCAGAAGCTGCTGCAGGACGTCCACGACAACCTGTACGCCATGGCCTCCAAGAATCTGGAGGACAACACCTTTGACATGACCTCCTGGGAGGAGGTCAAGGAGATGGCGCAGGGCAAGGGCGGCTTCGCCCGTACCAAGTGGTGCGGCAGTCTGGAGTGCGAGCTGGCCATGAAGGAGAAGGCCGGCGTGTCCAGCCGCTGCATGCCGCTGAAGCAGTCCGGCACCGAGGGCAAGTGCGTTATGTGCGGCAAGCCCGCTACCACCGACATCTACTGGGGCGTGGCGTATTAAAAGAAGCATAAAAAGAGAGGTGACGCTCCGCGTCACCTCTCTTTTTTATACGGTGATCTCGATGAGGTTTCCCTCAATAACGGCGATGCAGCTCTCATAATAGCCGTCACCGGTGATCCTGGGGCCGCTGACGACTTCATATCCGGCGGCGCGCAGCTCCGCGGTCAGGGCGTCCACCCGCTCCCGGCTGCCCACGCTGAATGCGATGTGCGCGTAGCCGGTGCGGGACGGAGTTTTCGGCATGTCCGTCATGTCCGGCTTATGCATGAGCTCCAGCCGCGCACCGTCATCAAAGGTCAGGAAATACGAGCGGAAGTCTGTCTTTTGGTTGTGGTATCCGTCGTTTGAGCCGGCACCGAGATATTTCATGAAAAATACTCTGGCTGCTTCCAGATCCTCTACATAAAGGGCGATGTGTTCGACTTTCATGGCAGTTTTATGCAAACTGAATAGGCGTGTGATCGCAGATCTCCCGGATCTTGGCCTGCAGACGCTTTAAGTCCTCAAAGGTCTCCGGCTTTTTCCGGGGGTCGCGGAGCAGGGCGGCGGGGTGGTACAGCGCCATCATCTGGACGCCGTCCTTCTCAAAGAACTGCCCGTGCTCCTGAGAGATCTTGAAGTCCTCACGGATCAGCTCCATGGCACTGATACGGCCGAGACACACGATGATCTTGGGCTTCATCAGCGCGAGCTGCCGGGACAGATAGCCGCGGCAGGCGTCCTTCTCCGTGTTCAGCGGATCCCGGTTCTGGGGCGGGCGGCATTTGACGGAGTTGGTGATGTAGATGCGGCTTCTGTCCAACCCGATCATGGCCAGCATATCGTCCAGCAGCTTACCGGCGCGGCCCACAAAGGGCTCGCCCTGTGCGTCCTCGCTGGCGCCCGGCGCCTCGCCGATGAACAGCACCTCCGCGTTCTCGGCGCCTACGCCGAAGACCACGTTCGTCCGTGTGTCCGCCAGCGTGCAGGCGCGGCAGTGCAGGCATTCCTCCCGCAGGGCTTCCCATTCCGTCATATCTCGTTCCTCCCGTATCGTCGGTGCCTCCGCCGCGCAAACTACGAAAAATTACAGGCGGAGGATATCGTATGCGTTTCTATTGGTTCTGGCTGTTTCTGCTGTACAGCTTCGGAGGGTATGTGCTGGAGAAGCTGTATGCAGCGGTGCGCCGTTCGCCCCATCAGGTGCGGAAATGCTTTCTGCTGCTGCCGCTGTGTCCGGTGTACGGCCTTGCCATGCTGGCGGTGCTGCATCTGCCGCCGGACATGACCGGCACATTCTGGCGTCTGGCGCTGTACGGCGGTCTGACAGCCACGGCGGTGGAGTACGTCGTCCACCTCCTCTATGAGCGGCTGCTGGGCGTCCTGTTCTGGGATTACAGCGCCACCAAGATGGATCTGAACCGCCGGGTCTGCGTGCCGTTCGCGCTGGTATGGGGGCCGCTGGCGGCGCTGGCCGTGCGGTATGTCCACCCGTGGGCGTCGGCGCTGGCGGAGCGCATCCCACCGACTGTCACGCTGGTGGTGCTGCTGGTGTTCGTGGCGGACTGCTTCCTGTCCGCCCGGGTGCTGCGCCGGGGCGGGGATATCGACCTTCTCTCCCTGCACCGTCTGGCGTCGGCGCTGCGTACCTCTTAGAGCTTGGAGGTGAGCCACTGGCCGATGTCCTCGAAAATCTGCTGCTGTTGCGCCTTTTCATTGAGGATCTCGTGGCGCAGGCCGGGATACAGCTTCAGGGTGCAGTCCTGCACACCGGCGCGGCGGAACTCCTGATACGTCCGGCGCACGCCGTTGCCGCAGTCGCCCACCGGGTCCTTTTCGCCGGCGACGAACAGCACCGGGATGCGGGGATCCATCTGCCGCAGGTTGCTGAGCTTCTGGTTGAAGCGGATACCCAGCAGCATCTGCCGGAACAGACCCACCGTGGCGTCGGCGCCGCACAGGGGATCGGCCATGTAGGTGTCCACATTGCCCTCATCGGCGGACAGCCAGTCGCAGCTGGTGCGGTTGGGGGCGAACAGCTTGTTGTAGGCGCCGAAGGCCAGATTCGTCACCAGATCGCTGGTGCCGTTCTCACCCACCACGGCGCCTACGGCCTTGGCAACGGCCATGCCGCCGGCGATGACCGCCTTGGACTGCCAGCCGGTGCCCATGATGACGGCGGCCTTCACAGTGCCGGGGTAGCGGATGAGGTAGGTGCGGGTCAGGAACGACCCCATGCTGTGGCCCATGATGCACAGCGGTACATCGGGATACCACAGGCGGATGCGCTGGTGCAGGACATAGATGTCATCCACCACCGTGTTCCAGGTGTTGCCCTCGCCGAAATAGACGGGGGTGCCGCCCTCCGGCAGGGACAGGCCGTGGCCCAGATGGTCGTGACCCACCACCGCGATGCCCAGACCGTTGAGATAGCGGGCAAAGGCGTCATAGCGTGCGATATGCTCCGCCACACCGTGGCAGATCTGAAGGACGGCGCGGACGCTGCCGCCCTCCGGCTCCCAGCGCATGCCGTGGAGCTGCGTTTTCCCGTCGGTGGACAGGAAAGTGAATTCGGTCATATTCGTCATGGAAATCCCGCTCCTTTCGTGGTATAATAGCCGCAAGACGGCTATCGGCGACCGTTTCTGCCGCCGGTTCTCCCCGCCCGGTCTGACCGGACGGCGGAAGGAGGCGGCGGACGGTATCATTTCACAGACAGTGTACCACACAAAAACGAAAAAGAAAAGAGGAGAAGCTATGTCCGATCACATCCTTGCACTGGATCAGGGCACCACCAGCTCCCGCGCCATCGTCTTCGACCGGGAGGGGCGCATCACGGCCATGTCGCAGCACGCCTTTACCCAGCACTATCCGCAGGACGGCTGGGTGGAGCATGACCCGATGGAGATATGGGAGACGGAGCGCCGTGCCGCGGCGGAGGCCGTGGCGGGGCTTCCGGCGGGGGCTGTCGCCGGCATCGGCGTGACCAACCAGCGGGAGACCACCATTCTCTGGGACAAGGCCACGGGCAAGCCGGTATACAATGCCATCGTCTGGCAGTGCCGCCGCACGGCAGAGCTGTGCGAGGAGCTGAAGCGGCAGGGACTGGATGAGCGCATCCAGTCCACCACGGGCCTGCTGATCGACGCCTACTTCTCCGGCAGCAAGATCCGCTGGGTGCTGGACAACGTACCCGGCGTCCGGCAGCGTGCGGAGAAGGGTGAAATACTGTTCGGCACCGTGGAGACATGGCTCATCTGGCAGCTCACCGGCCAGCACGTCACGGACTACTCCAACGCCAGCCGCACCATGCTGTTCGACATCCACCGCCTGTGCTGGGATGAGGAGCTGTGCGGTATTCTGGGTGTACCGCTTGCCATGCTGCCCCGCCCCGTACCCAACAGCATGGTCTACGGCACGGTGAAGCCCGGCATCGAGGGGCTGGAAAAGCTGGCGGGCGTGCCGGTATGCGGCGCTGCCGGCGACCAGCAGGCCGCCCTGTTCGGGCAGACCTGCTTTACCCCCGGCGAGGCCAAGAATACATACGGCACCGGCTGCTTCACGCTGATGAACGTAGGCGATACGCCGGTACGCAGCCGCGCGGGACTGGTGACCTCCGTGGCGTGGCAGGTGGGGGGCAGGACCACCTATGCGCTGGAGGGCAGCGTCTTCAACGGCGGCAGCACCATTCAGTGGCTGCGGGACGAGCTGCACATCATCAGCTCCGCGCCGGAGATCAACACGCTGGCGGCTGCGGTGCCGGACAGCGGCGGCGTGGTGGTGGTGCCGGCCTTTACGGGGCTGGGCGCGCCCTACTGGGATATGTACGCCCGGGGCGCGGTGCTGGGCATCACCAGAGGCACCGGCCGGGGCCATCTGGCCCGCGCGGTGCTGGAGTGCATCGCCTATCAGGTCACCGACCTGATGATGGCCATGCGGCAGGATGCCGGGTGCGACATCACCATGCTGCGGGTGGACGGCGGCGCCAGCGTATCCGATATTCTGCTGCAAATGCAGGCGGATCTGCTGCGTATCCCGGTGGACCGTCCGGAGATGGTGGAGACCACCGCCTTCGGCGCGGCGGCGCTGGCGGGCCTGAGCTGCGGCGTCTGGCAGGATCTGGAGGAGCTGAAGACCCTGCGCCGCAGTCAGCGGGTGTTTCTGCCGGAGGGGACGCAGGCGGACTGCGACCGGAGCTACCGGCTTTGGAAGCGGGCGGTGTCCCGGGCGGCAGACTGGATCGAGCATTGAGCACCCCGTGAACAGTGTGTAAATTTCGGCAATGTCCGCTTGCATCGGCGGAAAAAACGCGGTATACTAAGCACCAATAGAACACCAATATTTGAAAGGAGAACCATCATGAGCATTCTGGACAACCTGAACAGCTTGAGCAAGAAGGCACAGGGCTACGCCGACGTTGCCGTGGATAAGGCGAAGGATCTGGCGGAGGTCGCCGCGGATAAGGCAAAGACCGCCACGAATACCGCCAAACTGAATATGGCTATCCTCAGCGAGCAGCGTGAGCTGGAGAAGAATTACCGCGCCATCGGCGAGTGGTTTATCTCCGAGTACACCGGCGAGATCCCCGATGCCGTGAAGGATGTGGTGGCCGCCGTTAACGCCTCCAAGGCGCACATCGCCGAGATGGAGGCAGAGAAGGCCGCCTACAAGGCGGAGCCCGTTGTGGAGGAGGAGACGATCGGCGTCAAGGTATGCCCCGTCTGCGGCGCGGTCAGCGAGGACAAGTTCTGCCCTCACTGCGGCGCACCCATGGGCGACTGAGCCATACGGAACAGGAGCTGAAAAAAGAACAACCCGTACAGGGTTGTTCTTTTTTGCGTTTTATGACTGCTTTGCCCACAGCATCGGCGCCGTGATGCCGACCATTTCCGCGCTGCTCAACAGGCCATTGTCGTCATTCCAGCGCATGACGGTTCCGTTGCTGTCGATGTCGCAGCCGGTGGAGTCCTCCTCGGTAAAGCTGCCGCTGCGCTGGCTGAGGTACAGGCGGCCGCCTGTCAGCTTGTAATAGCCGGTGATGCTGCTGTCAGCGATGGCGCCCAGCAGAGCGGCGGGATCGAGGGCGGACAGAATGGTGTCCACCAGACCCTCCACGGTAAGGTCGGATGCCTCCAGCGCCTTGTCGTATTCCTCACGGGTCATACCCTGCTTCTCCGCCTCCTGATAGCACAGCTCCGCAATGGTGGGGCGCAGCGCCTCCATATAGTCGGTGAGAGACGCGGCGGTGGCATCTGCGTCCAAGGAGATGGTAAAGGTGCCGTCCTTGTTGAAAACGGCGTTCAGCCACAGGTCAGCCTCCTGCTGGGAGGTGTATTCCGTGCCCAAAGCCTCACTGACCACGGTGTTCAGCTTTTGCGTGATGCCCGGAAGAATACTGCCGTGCCACGTGCCGACCAGCTGCTTGCTCGCACTGCCGCAGGCTGTCAGGCTCAGGGTCAGTACCAGCGTCAGCAGGAATGTGAAACACTTTTTCATAGAATACGCCTCCTCTTGATACACAAGTAGTATAACGGAGCAGGAGGGGGGTGTCAATCGAATGCCGTCTTTTTCTTGCAAAATGCCGCCGTGTCCTGTATGCTGGAAAAAAGGAGGGGTGGAGATGACGCTTTTGCAGATGCGCTATGTTCTGGAGGTGGAGCGCTGCGGCTCCATGAACCGTGCGGCGCAGGACCTGTTCGTGTCCCAGTCGGCGCTGTCCACCGCCATTTTAGAGGTGGAGAAGGAGCTGGGCATCACCATTTTCCGCCGCAGCAACCGGGGCGTGGCGCTGACGGAGGACGGACAGGAGCTGGTGACGCAGATCGCGCCCATCGTGGAGCGCAGCGGCCGCATCACCCGCTATTACAGCGAGCGCAAGGCGGAGAACCGGGTGGCGCTTTCTGTGGCGTCCCAGCGCTATCCCTTCTGCGCCAAGGCGTTTGTGGAGTACCTCCACCTGCTGGAGGAGCCGCGTATTCAGGTGAGCTTCAAGGAGATGGAGATGGCCGCCGTCATCGACGAGGTGTTCCGCCGTCAGAGCGCGCTGGGCGTCATCTTCGTCTCTGACATGACGGAGCATTTCATCGGGCGCATCCTGCGGGAGAAGGATCTGGAGTTCTTCCAGCTGGCGAAGCTGCGTCCCCGCGTCTTCATGCGCCGGGGGCACCCGCTGGCGTCGGAGCCGTCGGTGCGGCTGGAGCAGCTGTACGCCTACCCCTATGTGGTGTTCACCCAATCCGACAGCAATTACCAGTACGCGGAGGAGGCGGTGGTGGGTACCGGCGCCCAGTTCGATCAGGTGGTCTGTGTCAGTGACCGGGCCACGGCGTACAATGTGATCGCCCACACCAACTGCGTTTCCACCGGCAGCGGCGTCATGCCGGAGGGGTACGGCGACGACCGGCTGGTGACCATTCCGCTGACCGGCTCTGTCCGGGAGATGCGCCTTGGCTACATCAAGCCGCGCTCTGTGCCGCTGACGGAGACGGGGGAGAAATTTGTGGCCATCCTGACCCGCAGTCTCGCCGAGATCGGCGAGGGAGTATAGCTATAACGAACAGGCCGCATCCCATGGGGATGCGGCCTGTTTTTGTGCGGATATGCAGTTACTTGACGCAGATGGTCTCGATCTCCACCAGTGCGCCGCGGGGCAGAGCGCCCACCTCCACAGCGGAGCGGGCGGGATACTGACCCTCGGTGAAGAACTCGGCGTATACTGCGTTCATGGCGGCGAAGTCGCTCATGTTCTGCAGGAACACGGTGGTCTTGACCACGTTGTCCATGGTGAGGCCGGCGGCCTCCAGAATGGCCTTCACATTGGTCAGCACCTGACGGGTCTGCTCGGTGATGCCGCCGGGCACGAACTCACCGGTGGCGGGGTCAAAGGGCACTTGACCGGAGGTGACAAGGAAGCTGCCGCAGTCGATGGCCTGAGAATAGGGGCCGATGGCGGCAGGGGCGTTGGTGGTGGCGATGATCTTTTTCATGGTGTGACCCTCCTGAACATGATAATAAATGCCGTCCGGTCAGAGCCGGAGGTGTGTTCTGCCTACACTTATACCACATTCTGCCAAAAATGGCAACCGTCTCTCTTCGCCGATGCACCCGTTTTTTCACTATTAGAAACTGTTATAATGCGATTTCAACAGTCTATGCGGCGTGCTGGTGAAATATGCTTGGCTACTTCGTCTTATTTCGCAAAATGACCGGCAAAATTTCCTGATTTATATTTTCTTTACGGAAGGGAGAATACTTTGTGCACTGATCTTGTTATCTGAAATATAGATATCAGGCCATGGAATTTTAGAAATACCAGTCTCTGCGGTATTTATGGTACTTTTAGAATGTAAAAGTACCATGAAACTGCCGCTGCGGCGGCCCGCTATGATGAGGAGGATGCGTATATGAACGATCAGAACTTCGGCTTCGGTACCAAAGCGATCCACGCAGGCAACGTCAAGGACTCCCAGTACGGCGCGCTGACCACACCCATTTTCCAGACGTCCACCTTTGTATTTGACAGCTGTGAGCAGGGCGGCCGCCGCTTTGCCGGCGAGGAGGGCGGCTACATCTACACCCGCTTGGGCAATCCCACCGTCTCCGTGCTGGAAAGCAAGGTGGCGGCGCTGGAGGGCGGCGAGGCCTGTGTGGCCGCGGCCTCCGGCATGGGCGCCATCTCCTCCTGCCTGTGGAGCATCGCCGCCGCCGGCAAGCACATTGTGGCCGACGGCACCCTGTACGGCTGCACCTTCGCCCTGCTGAACCACGGCATGACCCGCTACGGCGTGGAGGTCACCTTTGTGGACACCGCCGATCTGGACGCCGTGCGGGCGGCGCTGAAGCCCAACACCTGCGCCGTCTATCTGGAGACGCCCGCCAACCCCAACCTGAAAATTACCGATATCGCCGCCGTGGCGGCTGTGGCCCACGGCTACAATAAGGACATCAAGGTGGTGTGCGACAACACCTTTGCCTCCCCCTACCTCCAGAAACCGCTGGAGCTGGGCGCTGATGTGGTGGTACACTCCGCCACCAAGTACCTCAACGGCCACGGCGACGTGATCGCGGGCTTTGTAGTAGGCTCCGCCGCGTTCTGCAATGAGGTGCGGATGTTCGGCCTGAAGGACATGACCGGCGCGGTGATGGACCCCTTCTCCGCCTTCCTCATCCTCCGCGGCCTGAAAACCCTGGAGATCCGGATGCAGAAGCACTGCCTCAACGCCCGCCTTGTGGCGGAGTTCCTGGATCAGCACCCCGCCGTGGAGAAGGTCTACTATCCCGGTCTGGCCAGCCACGAGGGACACGACATCGCCGCCCGCCAGATGCGGGACTTCGGTGGTATGCTGTCCTTCGAGGTCAAGGGCGGCCGCGCCGCCGGCGTCAAGCTGGTCAACGCGCTGCATCTGATCACGGTGGCCGTGTCCCTGGGCGACGCGGAGACGCTGATCGAGCACCCCGCGTCCATGACCCACTCCACCTACACCGAGGAGGAGCTGGCGGCCTCCGGCATCCCCGCAGGTCTGATCCGCCTGTCGGTGGGTCTGGAGAACGCCGAGGATATCATCGCCGATCTGGAGCAGGCGCTGGCCCAGCTGTAAGCTGCAAAGAGCACAAAAAATACGTCCGGCCTTGCCGGACGTATTTTTTCTGCCGTTTTCAGACTGCCTGCGGTGCGTATGACCGCTCGGGAGGCACCCTACGCAAAAAGGAAGCACCCAAAAGGGTGCTTCCTTTTTGCTTTATTTCTCCGCAGGGGTCTTGGACGTCTCGGCGGGGGCTTCGGCGGCGTGCGCCGCCTCGCTCTCAATGACCACCTTGCCGTCCCGCAGCCGCACGTGGGCGGTGTCGCCGGACTTCAGCTGACCCTCCAGCATCTTCTCGGCCACGGCGTCCTCCACCATGCTCTGGATGGCACGGCGCAGGGGACGTGCGCCATACTGGGGATCGAAGCCGTCCCGGGCCAGCTCGGCCACGGCGTCGTCGTCCGCTGCCAGCGTGATGCCCTGCTGGGCCATGCGCGCGCCGGTGACGTCCAGCATACGGCGGGCGATCTGGCGGATGTTCTCCTCCGTCAGCTGACGGAACACGATGATCTCGTCGATACGGTTCAGGAACTCGGGGCGGAATGTCCGCTTCAGATCGGCCATCACCGCGTCGCGGATGCGGTCAAAGCGTACCTCCTCGGACTCCTTCTCGCCCTTCTCGCTGCCGTCGAAGCCAAGGCGCGCCGCGTCGGCGGTGATGTTCTTGGCACCCACGTTGGAGGTCATGACGATGATGGTGTTCTTGAAGTCCACCTTGCGGCCCTGGGAGTCGGTGACGATGCCGTCCTCCAGGATCTGCAGCAGGATGTTCCACACATCCTCGTGGGCCTTTTCGATCTCATCGAACAGCACCACGGAGTAGGGCTTTCTGCGCACCTTCTCGGTGAGCTGGCCGCCCTCCTCGTGACCCACATAGCCGGGAGGCGAGCCCACCAGACGGGAGACGGTGTGCTTCTCCATGTACTCGGACATATCGATACGCACCATGGCGTTCTCATCGCCGAACATGGCCTCAGCCAGCGTCTTGCACAGCTCGGTCTTGCCCACACCGGTGGGGCCGAGGAACAGGAACGAGCCGATGGGCCGCTTGGGGTCCTTCAGACCCACACGGCTGCGGCGGATGGCCTTGGCCACCGCGTTGACGGCCTCATCCTGTCCCACCACACGCTGGTGGAGCTTCTCCTCCAGCTTCAGAAGACGCATACTCTCGTCCTCGGTGAGACGGGTGACGGGGATACCGGTCCAGCCAGCCACCACCTTGGCCACATCGTCGGCAGTGACATTGCCGCGGTTCTGCGCCAGCTGCTTGCGCCAGTTGTCCCGCTCGATCTCCACCTGCTCCTGATAGTTCTTCTCAATGTCGCGAAGCTGCGCGGCCTTCTCAAAGTCCTGCGCCGCCACGGCCTCGGTCTTTTCCCGATGCAGGGCGGTGATCTTCTCCTCCAGCGCCTTCAGGTCGGGGGAGGAGGCCTCTGCGGTCATACGCACCTGCGACGCGGCCTCGTCCATCAGGTCGATGGCCTTGTCCGGCAGGAACCGGTCGCCGATATACCGCTTGGACAGCTGCACGGCAGCCTCCAGTGCCTCATCGGTGATGGTCAGCTTGTGGTGGGACTCGTACTTGTCACGCAGACCCTTCAAGATCTCCAGCGTGGCCTCCGGCGTAGGCTCACCCACGGTGACGGGCTGGAACCGGCGCTCCAGCGCGGCGTCCTTCTCGATGTACTTGCGGTACTCGTTGAGGGTGGTGGCGCCGATGACACGGATCTCGCCGCGGCCCAATGCCGGCTTGATGATGTTGGCGGCGTCCACGGCGCCCTCGGCGGAGCCGGCGCCCACGATGGTGTGCAGCTCGTCGATGAACAGGATCACGTTGCCGGCCTTCTTCACCTCGGCCAGTGTGTTCTTGATACGCTCCTCAAACTCGCCGCGGTATTTGGTACCGGCCACCATGCCGCTGAGGTCGAGGGACAGGATCTTCTTGTCCAGCAGCTCCTCAGGCACGTCGCCGGAGGCGATGCGCTCGGCCAGCCCCTCGGCGATGGCGGTCTTGCCGACGCCGGGCTCGCCGATGAGAACGGGGTTGTTCTTGGTGCGGCGGGACAGGATCTGGATGACCCGCTGGATCTCCTTCTCGCGGCCGATGACGGGGTCCAGCTTGCCGGCGCGTGCAGCCTCGGTGAGGTCGCGGGTGAACTCAGCAAGGGTCTTGTTCTTCTTGTCGGACTCGCGGTTGGCGGTGGACGCGCCGCTGGTCACGGTATGGGGCGTATCGTTCAGCTTCTGCACGATGCTGCTGTACATCTTCTTGGAGTCGACGCCCATGGTGCGCAGGATGCGCAGCGCCATGTTGCCGCCCTCGCGGAGAATGCCCATCAGCAGATGCTCCGTGCCGATGCAGCTGCTGCCCATACGGGCGGCCTCGGACACAGCCAGCTCCACCACGCTCTTGGCGCGGGGGGTCAGACCCTGACTGGGCGCGGTGCCGGACAAGCCCTTGCCCACGCTGCGCTGCAGCACGTCGCAGACCATCTCGTCGGTGACGCCATATTCGCTGAGGACACGGTGGGCAATGCCCTCCTCCTCACGGATCAGACCAAGCAGCAGATGCTCGGAGCCAACGTAGCCGTGGCCCATCTCCTCCGCCGCTTCCTGACTCAGACGCAGGGCCTCCTCGGCCCGGGGGGTGAATTTATTCTCGCTCATAAAATAGCACTTCCTCTCTTAGCTATGGTGTTTCGCGCCAGGCTTATTGCTCCAGCGCCCGCAGCTCATCCCGCAGCTTGGCGGCTTCCTCGAAGCGCTCCGCCTCCACTGCCAGATTCAGCTGCATTTGCAGCGCGTTGCGCTTGCGCTGCTTGGTCAGCGCGTCCTGCTCGTCCTTGGGCAGCAGGTCGCTGTGCGCCTCTGCGGCCGGCACGCTCTCCCGCGCCTGTCCCAGCACGTCCACCGGCTCGGGGAACTCGGTGAGCATCCGGGAGCCAAACCCGTTGAAGAACGGCTCCAGCATCCCGAAGGGACGGGAGAAGAAATCTCCAAACAGGCCGCCGGTCATGCCGGCGGAGCGGAAGGAATCGGTGTAGCCCAACTCCTCCGCACACTGGGGGCAAAGGTGGATCTGCGTCACCTTGCCGTTGATATTGCTCTTATAGTAGAACGTAGCTTCGTTCTTTCCACAACGATCACATCTCATAATCGTAACCTCCTTGCTGAAAAATCAGACTGAATGGATCAGGATCTGCTTAAAAATATCGGCCCGCAGCGTATTGCGCTGCTCCTTAGCGACGGAATGAAGCGCCCGCTCACCGGTGGCGGACAGCAGCGCCTGCCCCAGCTCCCGGCTGATAGCCTCGGACTCCACCAGATTCTGGGTGATGGCCCGTGCGCTGGCGTGATCCAGCGTGCCGCCGATGGAATTGATGACGTGCATCAACAGCGTCTGCCGGTCCACCTGCACCCGCGTAATGCGGATGTAACCGCCGCCGCCCCGCCGCGACTCCACAATGTAGCCGCGCTCGGGGGAGAAGCGGGTGGACATGACGTAGTTGATCTGACTTGGCACGCAGTTGAACCGCTGTGCCAGATCGCTGCGCTGAAGCTCCAGCGCACCGCCGGCCTCCTCCAGCTCCTGTTGAATGAATCCGGCGATGATATCAGAGATACCCATGCGTGTCTTCCACCTTTCTACAAAATCAAGTTTGACTTTGCCTTTCTTTGACCTTGACCATAGTATAGCACGTTCTTTTCACTTGTCAACACCCGTTTTTGACTTTTCTTGACCAAAAGTGTAAACAATTTTTGAACGAAGGGAGGGAGATGTTCCGCGCCCTGGTGCGGGATTGTCTCCGACGGCCCCATTTCTTTCAGCAGCGAAAAAAATGGGGGAAAGAACGCCGCCAAAAACCAATGGTTTTTGGATTTCCTTTCGCCGCTGGCCGGTGCGTTCCGATCCGTCCGAAACGTGGAATCGACGTATTTCTCTGTGCGCTGCCGCTTTTGCTCTGAAATGCGCCGGTGCGCAGTTCTATATTTTACAAATCAAGCGGCAGCGGAGATAGGCGCAGGTCAATGCCGCATTTCGGGTGGCTTGCGCCCTGTACCGCTCGCGTGGAACGCGGAATGGCAAGGGGCAATGTGCGGGGCGCGGCGGAAGTCTTGAAACCGCAGGTTTTAAGCAGTCCTTTTGGTCACTTTTGGGACTGCGGCCAAAAGTGACCCGCGCCGAGGCGCGGAATATCCCCTGCCGTCGGAAGCGACTGCACACACCGCAAAACCGCCCTCTGTACAAATCCGCTGCGATGGGGTATACTATCTCCAAATCGCAAACTGATACAGAAAGGAAGCTGCCTATGAACATCAACTGGAACGATCCCAACTTTCAGGGCTTCGGCCGTCAGCCCCGCCCTAAAAAGGAGCGCAAGCCCGTGGGAACGCCGCTGGGCCGCACGCTGCTGAATCTGGCGGTGACGCTGGTCTTCGCCGCCGTGTACTACTATGTGGTGCTGCCGCCCATCAACCTGAAGAGCGAGGAGTTTTACATCTTCGTGCTGCTGAGCTGCGCGGTGTACGCCGTGTGCGCCATACTGACCTCCGGCTTTCAAGGCGACGGCGTCAAGGGATATGTGGGCTTTTTGAAGAAGCAGTGCACCATCCCGTTTATCGTCGCCGTGGGGCTCGCCGTTACCGCGCTGGTAGGCGCCGTGCTGGGCTGGCAGCTGTTCCGCGCCGGCAGCTACCGGGATCTGCTGACGGTGGAGGACGGTGACTTCGCCACGGAGGTGGAGGAGATCAGCTACGACCAGATCCCCATGCTGGACGCACAGTCCGCCATGAAGCTGGGCGACCGCAAGCTGGGCGAGCTGGCGGATATGGTGTCCCAGTTCGAGGTGGCGGAGGACTACACCCAGATCAACTATCAGGGCCGCCCCGTCCGGGTAACGCCCCTGCGGTACGGCGACATTATCAAGTGGCTGAACAACCGCGCCCAGGGTCTGCCCGCCTACCTCATCATCGACATGGTCACCCAGAACGTGGAGGTGGTGCGGCTGGATGAGGGGATCCACTATACCACAGCCGAGCATTTCAGCCGCAACCTGTACCGGCATCTGCGGTTCCACTACCCCACCTTCATGTTTGACGATCCCGCCTTCGAGATCGACGAGAACGGCGACCCGTGGTGGGTTTGTCCCCGCGTCAGCCACACCATCGGTCTGTTCGGCGGCCGGGACATCGTGGGCGCGGTGCTGGTCAATGCCGTCACCGGTGAGAGCGCCTACTACGAGGTGGGCAGCGTGCCCAGCTGGGTGGACCACGTCTTTACCGCCGAGCTGATCATGCAGCAGTACGACTACCACGGCACCTATGTCAACGGCTTCATCAACTCCCTGTTTGGTCAGCGGGACGTCACCGTCACCACCGAGGGCTACAACTATATCGCCATCGGGGACGACGTGTATATGTACACCGGCGTTACCTCCGTGGTGTCCGACCAGTCCAACATCGGCTTTATCCTGTCCAACCAGCGCACCAAGGAGACGCGCTTTTATCTGGTGGCCGGCGCCAAGGAATACTCCGCCATGGACAGCGCCGAGGGACAGGTGCAGCAGATGCGGTACACGGCGACCTTCCCGCTGCTGCTGAACATCTCCGACCAGCCCACCTATTTCATGGCGCTGAAGGACGCGGCGCAGCTGGTGAAGATGTACGCCATGGTCAATGTCAGCCAGTACCAGATCGTGGCTACCGGCGCTACTGTGGCGGACTGCGAGCGCAACTATCGCCAGATGCTGCTCAACGGCAATCTCATCGACGAAGAGACCGGGACCCTTCCGGAGGAGCAAATGGCACTTACCGCCGCCTACAGCGGCGTCGTCAGCGATATCCGCAGCGCCGTGATGGACGGCAACACCGTCTACTTCCTGCAAATCGACGGTGTGTGGTACAGCGGCAAGGCCGCCGACACCCCGGAGCTGATTTTGCTGAATGTGGGCGACGCGGTGACGGTGCGCTGCTATGCCGCGGCAGGAGGCATAGCCCAGCCGATTTACAGCATCACCGCCTACACCGCAGCTCCGGACACAGAACCGGAGGAGGCTCCCGCCGCCTGATAAAATACAGAAAAACACCGGCTCATCGAGCCGGTGTTTTTTACATTTCAGATCACTTGGAAGATGAAGAATTTCAGGTAATTCGTCTCCTCCACGCCCCAGAGGATGGGGTGGTCGGCGCACTGCTGCCGCGCCTCGATCTGCCGCAGCTGCACCCCCGCGTCCCGGGCGGCGCTGCGCAGCATCTTGATGAACAGCTCCTCCGTGGCGAAGTGGCTGCACGAGCAGGTGGCCAGATAACCGCCCCGGGGCAGCAGCCTCATGGCGCGGTAGTTGATCTCCTTATAACCGGTCATGGCGCTGGCTACAGTCTTGCGGCTCTTGGTGAAGGCGGGCGGGTCGAGGATGATGAAATCGTATTTCCGCGGCTGCTTTTCCAGCTGGGGCAGCAGGTCGAACACATTGGCCGCCATGCAGTCCATAACGCCGTCCAGCCCGTTGCGGCGGGCGTTCTCCGCCGCGCACTGCACCGCGAACTCCGATACGTCCACGGCGGTGACGTGGGCCGCGCCGCCCCGCGCGGCGTTGAGGGCGAAGGAGCCGGTGTGGGTGAAGCAGTCCAGCACCGTCCGCCCCTTGGCCAGCCGGGACACCGCCAGACGGTTGTACTTCTGATCCAGGAAGAAGCCGGTTTTCTGGCCGTTCTTAAAGTCCACGGTGTAACGGATGCCGTTTTCCACGATGTCCACCGTTGTCTGCGCAGGCGGCGCCTCACCGGGCAGGGGATACCAGCCCTTGCCTTGCACCATGCCCTCCAGCTCGCGAATGGCCACATCGTTGCGCTCGTAGATGCCCCGGATATCCTGCCCATCCTCCCGCAGCACTTTTGCCAGCAGGGGGAACAGGCGGGGCTTGATGCGCTCCATGCCCAGACTCAGCGTCTGGGCCACCAGCACACTCTCGAACCGATCCACCGTCAGACCGGGGAACAGGTCAGCCTCCCCGAAGATCACGCGGCAGCAGCGGCTGTCTGCCTCGCCCATCACCGCCTTGCGGTACTCCCACGCGTAGCGGATGCGCCGCTCCCAGAAGGCGTCGGAGAAGTCGTCGTTGGCGTTGCGGCTCACCAGCCGCACCCGGATCTTGGAGCGGCTGTTGTAGAACCCGCAGCCCAGCCAACTGCCCCGGCGGCTCACCACGTCCACCAGTCCGCCGTCCTCCGCCGCGCCGTCCGCGGCGGTGACCTCGCCCTCGTAGACCCACGGGTGTCCGCCGGTCAGCGCGGCCTCCCCCTTGGGGGTGATGATGATCTTGGGATAGGGACGTGCAGCTTTCATGGTACATACCGCCTTTCATTTCGTGGGCAACATGATAACACATCTTCCCGCCGTTTTCCATATATTTATAGTGCATGATATGGAAAGGAGAATGACCATGCCAAGTGTGTTTCTAAGTCCCAGCACACAGGAGTATAACTTATATATTACCGGTGCGGGCAGCGAGGAGTATTTCATGAACCTCATCGCCGACGCCATGGAGCCGTATCTCACCGCCAACACCATCCGCTTCGGACGCAATACACCGGAGATGACGGCTGCCAGCTCCATCCGGCGGGGCAACGCCGGAGATTACGATTTTTATCTGGCACTCCACTCCAACGCCAGCACTGACGGCAGCCGTGAGGGCGTCGTCCGGGGGATCATCGCCTTCTACTACCCCGGCAGCACCAACGGGCAGCGCGCCGCCGACATCTTTGTGCGGAATCTTCAGACCATCTACCCGCTGCCGGAGAAGGTCTATGCCCGCGCCACCACCACGCTGGGGGAGGTGCGGCGGCCCCGGATGCCCGCCGTGCTGCTGGAACTGGGATACCACGACAACTACGCCGACGCCCGCTGGATACAAAGCAGCGTCCAGTCCATCGCCGCCAATCTTGTATTGTCCCTGACGGAGTATTTTGGCCTGCCGTTCATCACGCCCATCACGCCATGGCGGGGCACGGTACGGACCCAGTCGGGAAGCCTGAACCTGCGGGAATATCCATCCCCGTCGGGACGGGTCATCGCGCAGCTGCCGTCCGGCGCGGCGGTGACGGTCTACGGCCGCACCGGGCAGTGGTACAGCGTAGGCTGGGAGGGACAGCTGGGCTACGCTGCCGCCGCGTATATCCAGTAGCGCCGGTTGTTGGCAAAATCAGGAAACTGCCCAAAAATCACCGGGGATTTTTGCCGTTTGCCCTTGACAGTTGACCATAATGTGTTTAATATTGTATAGGATTATTATCGGGAGGACAGGGGTCCCTTTCGATTATTTTCTATTGGCATATTTTGTGCCGCACCATAAAACCCATCACAACATAGGAGGAATGAACAGTGACCGCAACAGGTTGGATCGTGGCGGCAGCCGCGTTTGTTGTGGCGGCGGTGGTCTTTTTCCTCCTCGGCATTCGCTACCGCAAGGGCGTAGCGGAAAAAGAAATCTCCAGCGCGGAGGAAGAAGCCACGCGCATCATCAATGAGGCAATTAAAAGCTCTGAGAACAAGAAGCGGGAAGCGCTACTCGAAGCAAAAGAAGAGATTTTGAAAAACCGCAGCGAATACGAGAGGGAAGTGAAGGAACGCCGCGCCGAGCAGCAGAAGCAGGAGCGCCGTTTGCAGCAGAAAGAGGAAAATCTCGATCACAAGACCGAGATGATCGAAAAGAAAGAGGAAGCGCTGGCCCAGAAGCACGCCGCCGCCGACAAGGAGCAGGAGGAGATCAAGCTCATCAAGCGCAGCCAGACCGAAATGCTGGAGCGCATCTCCGGCTTTACGGCGGAGCAGGCCAAGGACTACCTGATCGCACAGGTGGAGTCCGAGGTCACCCATGAGACGGCGCTGAAGATCAAGGAGATCGAGGCCCGCGCCAAGGACGAGGCCGACCAGCGCGCCCGTGAGATCGTGGCCACCGCTATCCAACGCTGTGCCGCCGACCATGTGGCTGAGATCACCGTCAGCGTGGTACCCCTGCCCAATGACGAGATGAAGGGCCGCATCATCGGCCGTGAGGGCCGCAACATCCGGACGCTGGAAACGCTGACCGGTGCCGATCTCATCATCGACGATACCCCGGAGGCCATTACCGTCTCCTGCTTTGAGCCGGTTCGCCGGGAGGTGGCGCGTCTGGCGCTGGAGAAGCTCATCGCCGACGGCCGTATCCACCCCACCCACATTGAGGAGATGGTGGAGAAGGCCCGCCGCGAGGTGGACGGCGTCATCCGCGCCGAGGGCGAGCGCGCCGTGCTGGAGACCGGCGTCCGCAGTCTGCACCCCGAGCTGCAGAAGCTGCTGGGCCGCCTGCATTACCGCACCAGCTACGGCCAGAACGTGCTGCAGCACTCTATCGAGGTCAGCCACATCGCCGGCATGATGGCCGCCGAGCTGGGCGCCGACGTACAGGCTGCCAAGCGCGCCGGTCTGCTCCACGATATCGGCAAGGCCCTTGACCATGAGTTCGAGGGTACCCATGTGGCGCTGGGCGTGGAGTACGCCCGCAAGTACCGGGAGAAGGAAGACATCATCCACGCCATTCAGGCGCACCACGGCGACGTGGAGTGCAAGACGCTGGTGGCTTGTCTGGTACAGGCGGCAGACGCTATTTCCGCCGCACGCCCCGGCGCCCGCCGCGAGAATCTGGAGAACTACATCAAGCGTCTGGAGAAGCTGGAGGAGATCACCGGCACCTATCCCGGCGTGGAGAAGAGCTACGCCATTCAGGCGGGCCGCGAGGTTCGCGTCATGGTCAAGCCCGAGCAGGTGTCCGAGGACGAGATGGTCATTCTGGCGCGGGAGCTGGCCAAGCGCATCGAAAACGAGCTGGAGTATCCCGGACAGATCAAGGTCCATGTCCTGCGGGAGACGAAGGTCGTGGAATACGCAAAATAAAGACCCCCACAAGCTCCGGAGCGCGTTGCACTCCGGAGCTTCTTTTGTTATAATACCTTTTAGCTGAGAAAAAGGGAGGTGGCGCTTCGATGAAACGCCTGATCCTGCTGGCACTGCTGCTGGCGGCGGCCCTGTCGCTGTCCGGCTGCCTGACCGTCGTGGGGGACGACCCTGCGCCGGAGGAACCGGCCGAGCCGGTGGATGTGACCGATACTGTGCCGGAGACGGAGGTCTGGACCCGGCAGCACAAGTCTGTCTGGGGCAGTGAGCCGCAGCCGGTCAGCGCCGCCTTTGAGCGCATTTCCGGCGCAGCCGCCCACGGCATGACCACCGGGCAGGAGCTCCTGCTGCTGGACTTCATGGATTGCTACTACCAGTCCGTCTGCAATTTACAGGTCATCGACCCCGCCGCCCTGTTTACCGGTCACGCCCAGTCCGCCTACCACAGGACGGTCTGGCGCACGCTGGCGGCCATCCGGCGGATGGCGCCTATCGACCTCCGCGCCGATTCCTATAGTTACTCTCTGCGCTGCACGGAGCTGACACAGGACGGCGACACGGCGGAGCTGACGGTGCTGGAGAGCAGCGTGGTCTACTTTGCCGGCCTGGGCGGGCTGCCCTCCGAGCAGTGGAACGTGCAGCACGATTTTCAACTCCGGCGCATCAGCGGAGACCGCTGGCGCATCGTGACCCACGACTCCGACGACAATCCCTACTATAACGCCGACTATGATGCCAATACCGATACCGACCGCAACCTGCCGCTGCTGCTGGCGTGCATCGAGGCGCGCAGGACGGATCCCCGTGCGCCGTGGACGCCCACCGTCACATGGGATCACGACTATGACCGCGCCGCGGCGCTGGACTATATGCTGACATACAGCGCCAAGCGCAGCGATGCGTACAAGGCCTATGACGACGTGGGCGGCAACTGCATGAACTTCGGCTCGCAGGTGCTGACCGCCGGCGGCATCCCCGCCCTTCCCGGCGGCTATGAGGACGGCTGGTTCTACAACAGCAGCCGCAGCGTCTCGCTGCCGTGGGTCAATGTGGGAGGCTTCCTCGATCTGGCAGCCGAGCATACCGGCTCCGGCCTTGTGGCGGTGGTAAACGCGCCCTACTTCACCGGCGAGGTGGGGGATATCATCACCATGGGCGTGGAGAAGCCGCGGAACCACACCACGGTGATCTGCGGCGTACTTACCGACGAGGCCGGGCAGACCGTGGACTATCTGCTGTGCTCCAACACCGCCAACCTGCGGAACTATCCGGCCTCCGCGTACTACTATGCCAACCGCCAGCTCACCAAGATACTGGGCTGGAACGACTGACCTCAAAGGAGGAAATACTATGGAATACCGTGTTTTAGCGCTGGGCGACGTGGCCAGCGAGACGGGTCTTGCGCTGCTGGAAAAGAAACTGCGCACCTTCAAGCGGGAACAGCGCATCGACTTCACCGTGGTCAACGGGGAGAATATCTCCGGCACCGGCCTGACCCGGGCGCAGGCGGAGGATCTGCTGGCGGCCGGCGCCGACGTGGTCACGCTGGGCAACCACACCTTCGGCAAGCCCCAGATCGCCCCGTTTCTGGACGAGAACCGCTACATTCTGCGCCCTGCCAACTTTACGGGCCGTGCCGCCGGACAGGGCTGCGCCGTCTATGACTGCGGCACGTTCTCCGTGGCGGTGCTGGTGCTCATCGGCCGCTGCGACTTGGATTTCAACGCCGACAACCCCTTTACCACGGCGGATCGCCTGCTGAAAACGCTGGACAAGCCCACCTTCACACTGGTGGAGTTTCACGCGCAGGCCACCAGCGAGAAGCTGGCCATGGCCTACTATCTGGATGGCCGCGTCTCCGCCCTGTGGGGTACCCACACCCATGTGCCCACCGCCGATGCCCGGGTATTCCCCAAGGGCACCGGCTACGTCACCGATCTGGGCATGACCGGCCCGGTAGAATCCGTGCTGGGCGTCCGGCCGGAGCAATCCATGGAGTTCTTTCTGGGCGGGCAGCCCGGCCGCTATCAGGCGGCGGACGGCCCCTGCTCGGCGCAGGGCTGCATTTTTACGTTAAACAGCGACACCGGCCTTTGCACCGGCGTGGAGCGTATAGAGATCAAATAAAAGGAGAAGCTGCATCATGTCTGTGGAAAAAGTAAAAGCCTATCTGGCGCCTTACGGCGTCAACGATCGTATCCGCGAGTTCGACGTGTCCAGCGCCACGGTAGAGCTGGCCGCACTGGCCGTGGGCGTGGAGGGCGCCCGTATCGCCAAGACCCTGAGCTTCAAGGTGGGGGAGGACCCCATTCTGGTGGTGGCCGCCGGTGACGCCAAGGTGGACAACAGCAAATATAAGCACTTCTTCGGCGCCAAGGCCAAGATGCTCACCGCCGAGGAGGCGGTGGAGCGTATCGGCCACGCCGTAGGCGGCGTATGCCCCTTTGCCCTGCCCGACGATGTCAAGACCTATCTGGACGTGTCCCTGAAGCGGTTCGAGACGGTGTTCCCCGCTGTGGGCAGCGCCGCCAGCGCCATTGAGCTGACCTGCGATGAGCTGGAGCACTGCTGCGGGAAGAACTTCGTCCAGTGGGTGGACGTGTGCAAGGGCTGGCAGGACGAGGAGGCGTGATGGTGCGCATTCTGCACGCCGGGGACTTCCATCTGGACAGTGCCTTCGGCGCCCTGACACCGGAACAGGCCCGCCAGCGCCGTGCCGAGAGCCGGGAGAGCGTGCAGCGTATGGCGGACTGGGCCAACGACCACGACATACAGCTGATGCTGCTGGCCGGCGACCTCTTTGACGGCGCCGCCATCGGCGGCGATACCGCCCGCCTGCTGGCGGAGGCGCTGGGCAGCTTTCGGGGGCAGGTGGTCGTCGCCCCCGGCAACCACGACCCCTACACCGCCCGCAGCGCCTACGCCCGCACGCTGTGGCCTGACAATGTGCATATCTTTACAGAGGACAGGATGCAGGCCATCCCGTTTCCCCAGTACGGCTGCGCCGTCCAAGGCGCTGCCTTTACCGCACCGGAGGAGCCGGAGGATCGGGTGCTGTCCGGCTTTACCGCCCCCGATGACGGACTGGTGCATATCGGTCTGATCCACGGGGAGCTGACCGGCTCTGAGAGCCGCTACCGCCCGCTGACCACCGCCGCCGTAGCCGCCTCCGGCCTGCATTATCTGGCGCTGGGCCATGTCCACGGCTGCTCCGGCGTTCTCCGCGTCGGCACCGTACCCTACGGCTACTGCGGCTGTCTGGAGGGGCGGGGCTTTGACGAGCTGGGGGACAAGGGCTTCCTCGCCGGCGAGGTGTCGCCGGAGGGGGCGGCGCTGTCGTTCATCCCCTTTGCCCGCCGCCGTTACCGCATCATGGAGGTGGACGTGACGGAGGGCGACCCGGCGGAGGCGGCTTTGGCCGCCATCCCACAGGGGTGGGGCGAGGATGTGTGCCGCATCGTCCTCACCGGCAGTCCCGCCGCGCCGGTGCGTCCGGAGCGGATCGAGACCGCGCTGGCCGGACGCTTTTACGCCCTGCAGGTGCGGGATAAGACCACCGCCCGGCAGGAGCTGTGGGACAAGTGCGGCGAAGACACCCTGCGGGGCTTGTTCCTCCAGAATTTGCGGGACAGGTGCGGCGATGATCCCCAGTCTCGCCGTTTAATGGAGCAGGCGGCTGCCTTCGGGCTGGCCGCCATCGACGACCGGGAGGTATAGACCATGAAAAAGATCCTGATGATCGGCACCGGCGGCACCATTGCCTCCGAAAAGACGCCCTCCGGTCTGACGCCGGAGCTGACCACGGAGCAGCTGCTGTCCTTCATTCCCGGTATCGCGGCGCTCTGCCATGTGGACTGCCTCCAGCTGTACAGTTTGGACAGCACCAACATCCGGCCGGAGCACTGGCTGGGTATCGCCGCCGCCATTCGTGCCCGCTACGACGACTACGACGGCTTTGTTATCGCCCACGGCACCGACACCATGGCCTACACCGCCGCCGCCCTCAGCTATCTGGTGCAGGGCAGCCCCAAGCCCATCGTGCTCACCGGCGCCCAGAAGCCCATCTGGTTTGACGGCACCGACTCCAAGCGCAACCTGACCGATGCGTTTTTGTATGCCTGCCGGGGCTGCGGCGGCGTCCAGATCGTGTTCAACGGCAAGGTGATCCTTGGCACACGCGCCCGCAAGACCTGCTCCAAGAGCTTCCACGCCTTCTCCAGCGTGAATTATCCCGATCTGGCGGTGGTGCAGGACGGTCATCTGCTGCAATATATGCGCTGCGCCTGCTATCCCCGGCCGCTGTTCTACGATACGCTGGACAGCCGCGTGGGGCTGCTGAAGCTGATCCCCGGTACGTCCAGCGAGCTGATCGACTTCATGTTGGACCGGCATGACGGCCTCATCATCGAGTCCTTCGGCGTGGGCGGCCTGCCGGAATACGAGGGCACCGATTTCTACGACGCGGTGCGCCGCGGCGTGGAGCGGGGCAAGATCGTGGTGATGACCACGCAGGTACCCAACGAGGGCAGCGACCTGACGGTGTACCATGTGGGCGGCCGCCTGAAAAGCACCCTGCGGCTGCTGGAGGCCTACGACATGACCACGGAGTCGGCGGTGGCCAAGCTCATGTGGATCCTTGGCCAGACGCGGGACTTCAACGAGGCGGAGCGCCTGTTTTACCAGCCGGTGGCCCGCGACATTCTATACGAAAATTGATTTTCACGCAAGAAACGGCACGCCCCGGGGCGTGCCGTTTTTGCATACTTTTGCGTCGTTTTTCCCATACTATCCGAAAATGTGCGGGGAGGACGCAAGGCATGAAACAGAAATTTTCCGCCAGAACGGCGGCGTTGGACAATGCGCTGGGCGTAGGGCGCTGCTTCGACATGACGGCCCGCGACCTGACCATCGGCGGCCGCCGCGCCCGGCTGTGGGTGGTGAACGGCTATGCGCAGGAGGGCGTTCTGGAGCGTATCATCGCCCAGTGGCTGGCGGCGCCCGACCTGACGGATATGAAAACGCCGGATGCATTTCTCCGGCGCTTTGTCACCGCCTGCGACGCCGCCGTCTGCCTGAAAAAGGAGGAGGCGGTGCTGGGCGTGTTCTCCGGCAAGACGCTGCTGATGGTGGACGGCTGGGACGGCGGTATCCTGATGGACGTGAAGCAGTTTCCCACCCGCTCTATCGAGGAGCCGGATACCAGCCGCGTCCTCCGGGGCAGCCACGACGGCTTTGTGGAAAACCTGATGCAGAATGCCGCCCTGCTGCGCCGCCGCATCCGCGACTCCCGCCTGACGCTGGAGCGGGTGCAGCTGGACAACCGCTCCCACACCGATGTGGTGCTGTGCTACATGGACGGGGAGGCCGACCCCGAGCTGCTGGCGGAGCTGCGGGAAAAGCTGAAAAATATGCAGGTGGGCTCCATCGCCATGAGCCAGGAATCGGTGGCGGAGGCCCTGTCGCCCCGACAGTTCTGGAACCCGTTTCCGAAGGTCCGGTATACGGAGCGCCCCGACGTGGCTACGGCCTGCATCATGGAGGGCGACGTGGTGGTGATGGTGGACAACTCCCCGTCGGCGCTGCTGCTGCCCACCACGCTGCTGCGGTTCACCGAGGAGATCAACGACTACTACTTCCCGCCCCTCATCGGATCCTATCTCCAGATCGTCCGCATGGCGGTGCTGCTGCTGACGCTGTTTGTCACACCGGTGTGGTACCTGCTGGTGAAGAACCCCGATACCCTCCACGAGAACCTGCATTTCCTGCTGATACAGGACGAATACTACGTTCCGCTCATCCTCCAGCTTTTGCTGGTGGAGCTGATCATCGACGTACTGAAGCTGGCGTCCCTCAACACGCCGGATGTGCTGAGCAACTCCTTCAGCATGATCGGCGCCCTGATCTTAGGGGACTTCGCGGTGCAGGCGCGCTGGCTGGTGCCGGAGGTGCTGGTGTACATGGCCTTTGTAGCCATCGCCAACTACGCCCAGCACAGCTACGAGATGGGCTACGCCACCAAGCTGTGCCGGATGCTGCTGCTCCTGCTCGTCTGGCTCTTTGACCTGTGGGGGCTGCTCGCCGGCGTGGCGGCCATACTGGTGATGATGGCGGTCACCAAGCCGCTGGTGGGCAAGGGATACCTCTACCCGCTCATCCCCTTTGACGGCAAAAAATTAAAGCGCCTGCTGCACCGTGTTCCCATCCGCAGGGACAACAGCTGAAAAACCATAAAATACCGGGCTGCCGCTGGCAATTCACCCTGAATTTACACCGCATGACCCACCCCGTTCCGGCACAAAGTAACGCTGTCGCCGGCGACAATTCCACAAAGGGGTGAGACGCTTGTATGAACTGCGTGAAACGCATCGCACAGGCAGCCTCCGCAAAGGCACCGCAAGGCTGCTCGCTCTGGTTTTTTCCCTCTCACTGTGTCTCCAGCTGGTCTGGGCCGCCCCCGGAGAGCGGACAGTGATCCCGCTGGGCAAGGCCGTGGGCATCAAGCTGTTTGCCGACGGCGCGCTGGTGGTAGGACTGTCGGAGGGCGATCCCTGTCCTGCAAAGGACTGCGGCCTGAAGGAAGGAGACCTGATTCTCTCCATGGGTGACACGAAGATCACCTCCACCGAGCAGGTACGCGCACTCCTGCAGGACAACGGCTGCGAGCCGCTGGTCATGACCGTCCGGCGCAGCAGCCGGACGCTGACCGTCACCGCCGTGCCCACACAGGGCGTTGACGGCGCGTGGCAGCTGGGGGCGTGGATCCGCGACAGCATGGCCGGTATCGGCACGCTGACCTACTACGACCCGGCCACCGGCAGCTACGGCGCGCTGGGCCACGGCATCACCGACGTGGACACCGCCAAGCTGATGCCGCTGGCCTCCGGCTCCATTATGGAGACCACGGTGAAGGCGGTGAAAAAGGGCGTCAAGGGCGACCCCGGCGAGCTGAAGGGCGACTTCTCCGTCCAGCGTGACGTGGGTACCGTCTCCATCAACAGCGACGGCGGTATCTTCGGCACGGTGGCGGATCCTGATTTCCTCCAGACGGGTACGCCCGTTCCCGTCGCCACAGCCCGTCAGGTAAAGCCCGGCCCTGCCACCATTCTGGCCACCATCTCCGATGATGACACGGCGGAATACACGGTGGAGATCGTCCGGGTGTTCCCCGGCAGCCAATCCACCCGCAACCTGCTGCTCCGCGTGACGGATCAGCGGCTGCTGGACACCACCGGCGGCATCGTGCAGGGCATGTGAGTGATATATAATAGGGACAACACAGGAAAACCTTGATTTTACAAGGGTTTCTGGCGTTGTCCCTATTTTCACTGACATGAAATAGGCCGTATTTGCGCAATACGAAATCCACCGCAGCTGCCCAAGGGAGGTGATCATCTCAAGCAGATCGATTCAGGTCTCATTTTTGAAGGGAGCTTCTTTTTATGAAGAATTCAACCATCATAGCCATTACGAATTCCAAGGGTGGCGTTGGGAAAACAACCACCGCGCTGAATTTGGGCGCCGCGCTGACCGCCGAAGGGCAGAAAGTCCTGCTCATTGACAACGACCCGCAGGGCAATCTGACCGCTGCGCTGGGATATACCGCTGGTAAGATGAAGCACACACTGGCCTCTCTGCTGCTGGCCGCCATCGACTACCCGGAGGACATTGCGCAGCATCTGCAAAAGGCTATCCTACATAACGATACCGGCATGGACATCGTTCCTGCCAATCGCAGGCTGGCAGATGCCGCGGCCCGACTGCAAATCATGCAGCTATCTCAGTATCAGCCCTATGGTGATAGTGGTCGCAGCTGTGAAGCAATGCTCAAGCATATCACGGACACCTTGCGCGACACCTATCGCTATATCATCATCGACTGCGGACTGAAACACGAGCTGCTGACGGTCAACGCGCTGACCGCCGCGGATTACTGCATCATCCCTGTGCAAGCTCACTACCTCGCCAGCGAGGGCATTCCCGATGTGCTGGAGCTGGTACGCACAGTGCAGGCCCACTTCAATCCCACGCTGAAAATCGCCGGCATCCTGCTGACCATGTATCAATCCCGTCCACAGCTCTGCCAGAGCGTCCGGGCAACAGTTGGCGAAGTCTATGGGGAGGTGTTTCATGTGTTTGAACGCCCCATTGAGCAGACCATCAAGGTGGCGGAATGCCCCGCCGCCGGTATGAGTATCCTGGACTACGCGCCGAAGAACCCCGCCGCGGAGTCCTACCGCAGTCTGGCGCGGGAGGTGTTGTCGCTTGGCTAAGAGCAACAACATGAAAGATTTGCTGAAGCAGCGCATGAGCGCTGCCCAGCAGGTCTCAGAGATGGAAATCGGCAACAGGGCTTACGAGAGCCTTATCGACCCGCTTCCCGCGGCAGCTTCTACGATTCGTGAGCTTCCGGTAGATAAGCTGCGTCCCTTTTTCACCACCGATATCGGATTTCACCCATATTCCCCGGACAAACTGCGGGCGTTTGCCCAGCAGCTTCTTGAACAGGGCTTGCTGGAGCGCATTATTGTCAGGAGTATCCCCGGCAGCGATGAATATGAGATTCTGGCCGGACACAATCGCACCGCCGCATGGCGCATGGCCGGGCATGACACAATTCCCGCTGAGGTGGTTGTGGCCAACGATGCCCGCGCCATTATTATCGCCACAGCCACCAATTTGCTGCGGCGGCAGGAACTGACCATCATCGAACGCGGTAAGGCATACAAAGCTATGCTGGAGGCTAAGCGGCGTCAAGGCGAGCGGACGGATTTAGGAACTTCTGGCGATTTTCGCCAGAAGTTCCTAACAAGAGAAATCGTAGCGGATTTCTTTGGTGTTACAGAATATGAGATCCGCAAGGCTGTCAAGCTGGCCGGATTGATCCCGCCTCTGGCGGACGTTCTGGAAAACAATCCCCGGCACTTGTCGCTGAACTGCGCGGATATGATCGCCGACTACGATGAAGCCTCGCAGGAGGCGTTTGTGGAGATGTGCCGCATTGAAGGGTATCGGCTGAACAAGGCCACCCTGAACCACATTACGCAGAAATGCCCGCCGCCTACTGCGGATAAGCAGGTCATCTACGCCGCTTGGCGGGAAGCCCGTGTTGCCGCAGATCAGAAGCGTTCCGCACCATCCAAGAAGATAACTTTTGACCGCAGGAAGTTTGCACCATACTTAGAGCAGATCGGCAGCGAGGCGGAATTAGAGGAAATGTTTTTAGAGTTTCTGAAGGAAACGGCACATAAGCGTGCAACGCCCTCCAGATAAAAGCAGTTCTGGTAGCTTGGGTAGTATCACCTAAGTTATCGTCAGTTTCTTTGATAGTCTGAAAGAAAATATGCTTTCGTTTTTCTCGCCTTTAATTCAAAGTATATTTATAATTGTTATTGACAATAATTCAAATTAGCGGTATGATACAACATATAATGACTCCGTTGGAGGTGTTTATATGGCGATTGTCAGTCAAGAAAATATACTTTCAATTCTAACGACATTCAATCCGTGGTGGCAGAATGGCGTAGTACCGAAAGCGTTTGTCAAGGAGTTTCACCGCAGCAGTTACTACACCTGCCGCAAATCACTTCTCAGCGATTTGCGCAGGATCGTTGTGATGAGTGGCGCAAGACGAACCGGGAAAACCACAATCATGTATCAGCTTATCCACGATCTGCTGGAGCAGGGCGTGAAGCCACAGAACATTCTGTTCTTTACCTTTGATCATCCTTTGATCCGTATGGCCGGGATGGATCAGGTATTGAACATCTATAAAAACAACATTTCAGATGATGCACATTTCTACATGTTTGTAGATGAGGTTCAATTCGATAAGGACTGGACCAATTATCTGAAAATGGCTTATGACATGAATCCGGATATGCGGTCAGTAGCCACCGGCTCCGCCAGTGCCGCCATCGAAGACGACGTGCGTGAAAGCGGTGCCGGCAGATGGACTGTTATCAAAGTTACGACGCTCTCCTTTTATGAGTACTGTGCATTAAAGGGAATCAGCAAGGCCCAGAGCGTGGATGATGTATTTCGCATCCATACGCTAAGTAAGCAGCAGCAAACACAGCTTATGATGGGACTGTCCGACCTGCAAATCCATCTGATGCGCTATATGCAAATCGGTGGATTCCCTGAACTGGTAAAAACAGAGGATGTTCCATATGCGCAGAAGTTGATTCGTGAAGATGTTATGGATCGAGCTATTAAACATGACCTACCTCGCGTCCATGATATCCGCAGTATTGACGAACTTGAAAAAGTCTTCGTCTATTTGTGTTACAACTCCTCCAGTATCATCAATATTGAAGCAATGTGCAAAGAGTTTGATGGGGTATCCCGCCCTACGGTAGAGAAATATATCGGGTATCTGGCCGACGCCAATCTCATCAACATCAGTCCTCAGTTGAATATCAAAGGCAAGCAGGTGTTGAAGGCTAGAAACAAGATTTATGTTGCAGACAGCGGCATTCGCGGCGCGGTCGTGCTGGGAGCCGACATCTATACCAAGCCTTCCGAACTGGGCTTTGCATTAGAAACAGCGGTATTTAAGCATGTCAAAGACTTTTTTGTCAGCGAAAACACGCTCTACGAAGTAGGCTATATTCGAGACAGCAAAGGGGCCGAGATCGATGTGGCCGTTCAGTACGCAGGCCAGCCAATTCAGTATATTGAGGCAAAGATGAGAAATAATTCCACCGTGAAGGACGATAACGGGATCGTTATCTACGGCATGGCGGATACCCCTGGCTACGTCATTTCAAAGAACCCAACAGACTTCGGACTATCTGAACGAGGCGCTACAAGCCTCTATCGCATTCCCGCCTATGCGTTTCTCTACCTGATCGGCAAGCAGCATAACCAACAAGCCATCAAAGCATTAACGCCACAGGCATAACCGTTTTATACAAAAAGGCTCGATACCGCAAGGTATCGAGCCCTTTGCATTATGTTAATGGAAGTCGATGCCACCCCTCGACAGCAATCATTCATCAAGTAGCTCAAACAAATCCTGCTCTTCTTTTCTGCGTCTATGTTCAAGCATTTCTCTTAAATTGGCCATAAC
This sequence comes from uncultured Oscillospiraceae bacterium, assembly GCA_934591815.1. Classification (GTDB taxonomy): domain Bacteria; phylum Bacillota; class Clostridia; order Oscillospirales; family Oscillospiraceae; genus Vescimonas. The sequence continues at coordinate 175,378 of CAKTPV010000001.1, read as the reverse complement.
GGTTAGATAATCTCCAATCCAAGTAGCTTTTAACAATGAATATAATTTAGAATCATCTCTATACTCAGTTAAATCTACCTTTTCTTCTATTTTATAGTCTCTTTCACTAATCAAGAAGTTTCTCAGCTCATCTTCCGCATCTTTTAGTTGCTTGACATGTGACGAGGTGGTGTCTCTATAATGCCGTGCCATAGCATAGATAAAACCCACTGCCTCGACGTTAAAGTCCGCGCATATCACCAAGTGAATTTCTCCATCGAAATCGACTTCATCAAAAAAGATCTCAGGTGATAATTCTTCAAAATAAAAATCGTACTTATCAGTATCCGAGCATGTTGTCTCAAATTCAACTACGAACGGCAACAAAATATTCTGTTCAAAACGTTGTTCGGCCATATCGCGTAGCATAAAGAAGACACTATCATGCGAAGCCCTAAAATAATCCTTCTTCACAAGGCTAATTCCCATTTTTTCCATATTCTGATCAGATAGTTCTTTCAGAAAAATAGCAGAAAAATATTCTTGAAATGAACGATGTGTAAATTTATAAGTTACGCCTTCTCTATATAGTACGCAAATTGAATTTACCAAATCATATAAATAATCCTCTGGCCTAAATATAGTAATGCCGTTGCTGCCTTTAATCTTGTTCAGTACTGTCACAATGTCATCATACGTCAATTCAATTTTAGCTTGATAATAAGTAATGAAACAGAACTGGGCAAACACTTTTTTAAAGTTATCATATGATAACTCGCTCCTTAGTTCCCTCCGAAAGCCAGACTTTGTAGCGTCGTGCTTTGAATATAAGGTTTCAAATGCATTTGCATAAAATAAGTGCAGTTTTTCTGGTATTTCCGCATAGTTGTCAAAGGTCAACAGCATTATATTTAACAATAACGGATTTGAGGCAAATGATTTATGTCGTTCATATAAATTCTGATCAAGAGACTTCAAAAAACGAAGCTTTATTTCAGAATCGAATTCGATTTTTTTCACTAAAGATAACGCTTGCTTTTTATTCAAGTTACAAAGAGATAAAACGGAAAATCTTTGAAATTCTACAAATTCGCTGTATGGGCGAGAAGAAATAACAAAATAGTTCTCTGAAAACCGATCGCAAAAGTTATCTAGTTTACGAAAAAACACATCCTTCTTGTCCGTGGAGATTTCATCGTATCCATCAAGCAAAAATAAAAAACACCCAGATTGGAGCGCATATTCCATACACTCCTTTTTTAGTGTTCCCCCCAAGGTATAAAGCCGTTGGAATATAAAATCACTAATTTCATATTCACCATCAACTTGATTAATATCCTTTAGTTCAATGAAGACGGGGATATAGTCCTTTTTAGATACTTCATCTAAAAAAAGATACTTCAAAAATGTAGACTTTCCAATTCCGCCCATGCCTTGGATAATGAGAAAATGAGAAATATCGAGGAGATCATCTATAGACTTTCCACTCATAATCGTCTTGCTTCCCTTACGCAAGTTTGGACATTCAAAAAACTCGTTAAGAGGTTTAGGTTCTGTACGATATAAAATTGTCTTTATTTTACCATATTTTTCAACCGAGTTCTTCAAATAATCGCGAAAAACAATATCAAAATCAATCTTGAATTGTTCCCATGCTTTCTTCACAGGATCTGTTAGCCCTTTAATAATGCGTCCGGCAAATTTATCTAACAAAGTTGTTGCAATGCCAGCATAAAGTTCGGATTCAGTCATTTGCGTTCACCTCCAATGAGTTATTACATATTTTATCAATTTATGACAAAGTTCTCAATAAAAGTTCAACACAAAAACTCTCATCAGTCGTTAACGCACTAATATAACGCCCGCTTTGCATAACAGGGTAAACATTGTCGCTTTATGAAACCATTACACACAAGGAGGATCAGCATGCACGCACAACGAATGCCGCCGCATATTACCACCCCCTTTGATGATTCCGCCGCCATGCGGCTGCGGTGGATGGGGCTGCTCACACCGGATGGAACGCCGGATGAACACATTATCCTACCGCTGGCCTATGTCAGCGCCGGACTTTACTACGACCAGCTCTGCGACTCCGTAGAGAGTCATGAGAGCGCGTCCGGCGTCTGCCAGCACATCATCAACGAGGAAGGAGAAAACCGGCCCCGCCAAGCACTGCTGGCACTATCCATGTCCTATGACGCCATGCGCCGCGGTCTGCCTGACCCCATCTGGTGGCTGTCAGGCAGCAAGGACATCCTCCCCATTTTCATGCGTGCCTTTGCCGCGCATTTATCAGATATCCTGCAAGAAAACGAACCATCTGCCACTATGGAGGAAACTGAATGAACATGAAAACCGCATACAAGGTCTATCTCTTTTGCTGTGTCCTGTTTTTGACAGGGCTTTTTTTATTGGTTCCCGTCTACGCCGTGGAGGATATGTGGACAGCGGCCAGCCGGATCATCAAGGACATCTATACTCACATCGCCTCGGTCAGCACAGTGCTGGCAGGTCTTATGACCGCCATCGCCGTGATCGGTGCGAAGATGTCCAACACCCAGCAGAAGTCGGATCAGGCATGGGACTGGCTGAAGCGCATCTGGCTGGCGTGGGCCATCATCAACGGCATCGGTGCATTTATCGCCTATGTTGTCCCGCTGTTTCAGGGACTTGCCACACTGGAGCCGTGAAATATCACATTCCTCGAATGGGAGGGGTGACCGACTATGCTTGAGCTGCTCTTTCGGGGCTTTTTTGAATGGATATACGGGCTGATATTAGAGTGTTGGGAATACTTTTCCTCGGTGCTCTTTGACCTGATGAGCCTCGACTTTGCCTATCTGGAAACATATATGCCCATCATCACGACCATCCGGCAGATCATGCTGGGTGTGGGCTGGGCTCTGCTGCTGGGCAATCTGGTGTTTCAGGCCACCCGCAGCATGGTGGCCGGTATAGGCTTCGAGGCCGACGACCCCAAGCTGCTGTTCACCCGCACCTTTGTCTTTTCTTTCCTACTGGTGGCCAGTCCGCAAATCTGCGACATCTGCCTGAATATGACCTCGGTTATCATCGACATGGTGCAGATGCCGGACGCCGCGGCCATCAAACTGCCGGATGAAGGATTTTTCGTTGATCTGACCGCTTCGTGGCTGCTGGTCATCGTTTTCGGTCTCATCGTCATGTTTCAGACCTGTAAACTGTTTTTTGAGATGGCGGAGAGGTATTTCATTCTGGCGGTGCTGACCATCATGGCACCGCTGGCCTTTGGCGTGGGAGGCAGCCGCAGCACCTCGGATATTTTCTCCGGCTGGTGCCGTATGTACGGCTCCATGTGCCTGCTGATGGTGATGAATGTGGTGTTCGTCAAAATGCTGCTGTCGATCCTGTCCTTCCGCCCCAGTGGGATAGCGGTATTACCATGGATCGTGATGGTGCTTACCGTAGTCAAGGTAGCCAAGAAGAGCGATGCCATCATCACGCGGATCGGGCTGAACCCCGCCATCACCGGCGACTCTCTGGGGCGTACCTTCCCCGGTGTGCTGACCTATACGGTGGCGCGAACGATGGCCTCCCGTGTTGTGCAGACCGCAGGCAAGAACACTGCCGCAGGAAAAACCGGCGCACAGACGCAGACCAAGTCCGGCAGCAAGCCCGCCAGCGGCGGACGCTATTACGGCGGCGTCAACACAGTCAACACCTTTGCCGACAGCAGACGTTCCGAGCAGCAGTCCGGCAGCTCGCCGCGTCAGACTGAGCCGCGGGCATTCGGTGCGGAACCGGCCGCGCAGACAGCGTCCGCAGCGGCAGACCGCAGCTTTGTCATGCCCGGTACACGCCGTCCTGTGAGCCACGTTCCCGGCGAGCAGAAGATCGCCCCATCCGATACCGCAGGAAAAGCGGGCCTTGCCGTCAGCCGCAGCAGCCATGTGCAGGCGGGTGCGCAGCAGCACACCGCTTCTGCCGCCCAGCAGCATACGGCGACCTCTGCTTTTGAGAGCCGATACAGCAGGAATACCGGCCCCGCCCGCTCCACTGTGGCGGGAAAAACCGCGCGTCCGGCTCCCGCGTCTGCCAATGCTCCGACCAAGGCACCACGCTCCAGCACGATACCGCAGGAACGGAGTGCCGCCCGCACTACATCGGTCACAGGTCAGCGCAGTGGAGTTCGTCCCGATACCGCAGGAATGAGCCACAGCACCCGCAGGCCAACCGTCAGCCCCACGAAGAATACCCAAGGTACGCCCAAGCAGACGCCGCATATCCCTACGCAGGTGAAACAGCCCACCGTATCGGGCCGCTCTGTCCCGAAGGACGCCAAGAGCAGCAAGCGGACCGACAAGAAAAAGGACGATAGCCATGCAGGATAACCAGCGCCAACACAGCGGTATCGACATGGCACGGCGCATTGTCAGTGCCGCGAGGATCGCCAAGGCAGCCGCAGCGGGCGGTGTCCACGGCGCCGCCGTGGCGGCGGCAAAGGAGGCCGCGCCGTTTCTCGCCAAGCTGGCAATCTGGGTACTGGTGGCATTGATCGCGCTGCCTATGCTGATTTTTGCCTATCTCCCCAATATTTTTTTTGGCTTTGCTTCCTCCGGGACAGCTTCCGTTTCCCGCATGACAGGGCAAGCCATGACGTTGGGCGGGTTCTATATGGATCTGGAGGACTTTGAGAACACGCAGATCGACGCCATCGTGACAAGCCTTATCCAGCAATATGAAGAGGCGGGCATAGAGATCGATGGGGTGGAGATCAACAGCGACTTTGACGAGGATGACCTGCGCCGATTCATTGCTATCAGCTCCGTGGCCTATCAACAGGACTTGGAGGTAATGACCACGGAGGCCGTGCTGTCACTGGCGACCTCCCGGCTCCGCTATGAGCCGACACTGAACATCTTCGAGTTCGGCGGCCTGCTCAAGCGGACGCTGGTCATCAAAATCGACCACCTTGACCCGGAGGCATTTATGGATCAGCTCTCCTTTGAGGAAGATGCCCGCACATGGGCGGGTGCGCTGTATGAGGTGTTGACCAAAAGTAACGCGCTGAAGGAATACGCGGAATACTACGCGCCATACCGCCCCAATTACAGCGGCGACACCGGCTATACCGGAGACTATGAGCATGGCGGCAGCTACGGCAACACCATTGACACGTCCGGCTTTGTCAGCCCCTCCACCAAGAATAACGTAGACCTTGCCGCCTACGCCATGCAGGCGTGGGAGAACAACTGGGGCTATTGCTGGGGTACCTATGGCAATATCCTGACGGATGCCCTTTTCAACTATAAGCTCCAGCAGTACCCGGAGGGCGTCGGGAAATATGAGGACTTTATCCGCGCCAACTGGCTGGGCCGCCGCACAGTGGACTGTATCGGACTTATCAAAGGATATGGGTGGCTTGACGCCGCCAGCGGCTCCATCAACTACGGCACGAACGGAATGCCCGATGTGGGTGCTGACCAGATGTATGCCAACGCCCAGAAGGCCGGTATGGCGGGAACAATGGACACCATGCCGGAGGTTGTGGGCATCGCCCTATGGAAACAGGGGCATATCGGCGTCTATGTAGGCAACGGCTACGCGGTGGAGGCCATGGGTACCAAGTACGGCGTGGTACGGACGGAGGTCGCCGGACGCGGCTGGCAAGGCTGGTGCCGCATCCCCTACATCGAATACAGGGAGGCCGGATAATGTACGTTCCCACCCGCCTGCGTGTTCTGCGCATCAAATATAAGATCACATTGAAAGCTCTTGCCGGACGCATGAACATTAGCAACCAGCATCTCAGCCGCATGGAACTGACGGATATTCCGCCCACCGAGTACCACGAGCATCTGCTCTGTCTCGGTATGGAGCGGCTGCTGGCGGAATGGGACGATGCGCCGGAAGAACTGAAGCAAGAATATCAAACCTATAAAGGGCGGCTTTTGCAGCCCGCAAAGGAGGTCGAGGATGAACACTGACACCTACTATATCCCTGTCAACTTTACCAATGCTGGACGGATCCTGGGCCTGTTTGAGATCCGCAATCTCATCGAGGCCCTTCTTTTATGCCTGCCGGTGCTGTATGTGTGCCTGACATATCTGCCCTTCTCCCTGACGCCGAAGATCATCGTGACCGTTTCACTGGTCGTCCCCATCGGCGGCTTCGGGCTGATGGGTGTCAGCGATGACAGTCTGACACGATGGCTGAAGGGCTGGTGGGCATGGCACTGCCGCAGGCGCATGATGTATTTCAGAGGAGTGGCAACGGCATGAGTATCAAAAAAGCACTATTTGGCGGCGGTGTGGAGACCAACGCTACCGCCAGCTATCAGGGCAGCATTCAGGATTGGCTGCCCGTCAAGAATATCATCGGCGGCGTGGTTATCACAAAGGACAACCGCTTTATCAAGATCCTTGAGATCGTACCGGTGAACATCTACCTGAAGTCTGCTGAGGACCGGCAGGCCATCGTGGAAGCCTTTGCCGCATATCTGAAGATCGCGCCGGATCACATGCAGTTTGAGGCACGGACGCTGCCTGCCGACATATCACGCTACGTTGAGCGGATGCAGGAGTACGCAAAGAACGAGGACAACGCCTATTGCCGTGACATGATCCAGGACAACATTCAGGACATCGGCATGGGTGTGGCCAGCAATGCCTTGCAGCACCGGTTCTTTATGGTATTCCAGTATGAATCGCAGATGCGGGCGTCCCCCAACACCGTACAGGGCATTATCCAGCGGCTCAACGAGGAGGCCGACACTGCCCGCCGCTATCTGGATCTGTGCGAGCTGGAGGTGCAGGAGCCGCGCTATGCGGACGATTTTGCGCTGGAGCTGCTCTATGAGATCATCAACAAGCGCACCAGCCAGCGCGTCAAACTGCCGGAGGGCGTGTTTGACATGACCACGGCGGTGCATGGCGTATATGAGGCGCAGACATGATGCGGTCGCGTTTTGTGTTTTTGAAGGATTTTGTTTTGCGTTTTTGATGCGTTTCATTTTATGTTTTTGAAATAGATCACTATTAAGGAGTATCACCATGAAAAAGCAAAAGAAACCTATACCACCGGCAGATGCCGAGCCTGTTATCAAGAAGCAGCCGCTTTTGAAACGGCTGCTGTTCGGCCCGGAAAGGCCGGATCTCTCCGAGCTGGAAGCCGGCTCTACCACCATTCTGGACATTCTCTCCCCCACCGCCATTGATACGAAAAGCCGTGACTACATCGTAGTGGACGGCGTTTTTCATGCCTATCTCTACATCACCGGCTATGGCTACAGCACCACAGTCGGCTCCTGTTGGCTTGCACCGCTGGTGGAGGCTGGCGAGGGCGTCAATGTCAGCTTCAGCTTTACCCGCCAGAACCGTGAAAAGATACTCTCCAAAATTGCACAGACCACCATGCTCAACCGCAGCCGGATGCGGGACGTGGGCGATACCCGCCAGGACTATGAGGAGCTGGACAGTGCCATCACCTCCGGTCTCTACCTGAAGGACGTTATGAACCGACAGGGGGAGGACTTCTACTATATGCACACCCTTATCGAAGTGGTGGCGGACGATCCGGATACGCTGGAGCAGCGCGTCACCGCCGTGGAGAAGCTGTGTGTATCGGTGGACATGATCGCCCGCCGCTGCGATTACGCCAACGAGCAGGGTTTTCTCTCCGCGCTGCCGCTGGTCGCACTGGATGCCGACATTGAGCGCAAGAGCCGCCGCAACGTGCTGACCACCGGCGTAGCTGCGGCGTTCCCCTTTGTGTCCTATGAGCACAGCGATCGCAACGGCATCTTTCTGGGGCTGAATCTCTACAACAAGTCCCCAGTGTTCCTCGACCCTTACGACGACTACAAATACACCAACGGCAACTGGTGGATCGGCGGCAACTCCGGCGCCGGCAAGAGCGTAACGCTCCAATGTCTGGCCGGACGCCTGCGTGAGCAGGGCAAGCGTGTGGTATGCGTCATTCCCAAGAAGGGCCACGAGTTCCGCCCCAACTGTGAGCAGCTGGGCGGCCTGTATCTGCGCTTGTCCCCTTCCTCGCGGGACTGCCCCAATATCATGGCTATCCGCCGCAAGACACTGGATGCCTATGCTGGGATACAAGAGCTGGCGGCACGGGACGACTCCGTGCTGGCGGACAAGATCTCCCGGCTCATCATCTGGTACTCCCTGCAAAAGAAGGATCTCACGGAGGAGGACAAGAACTATCTGGATGCCTCGCTGGTGGAGTGCTACGACCGCTATGGGATCACCTTCGACAACGCCTCCGTGGTGGACGAAAACGGCGCATTCAAGGAAATGCCCATCATCCCCGACTGGTACAATGTTCTGCTGGAAAAGGCGGAAACCAAGCATCTGGCAGTGGTGCTGACCCGCTATGTGACCGGCTCTGCCGCCGCCATGGGCCGCCGCAATCACATCAGCATCGACAACAAGTATATCGTGTTGGACACCTCCGGTATGCCGGATGACCTGATCCTGCCCGGTATCTACTGGGCCATCGACGTGGCCAACGACATTATCATGAATGCGGGCGGCGAGCTGTCCGCCCTGATCGCGGATGAGCTGTGGAGTCTGGTAGGCGCCGGTTCCAATCCGCTGGCCGCCGCCTATGTGCAGGAGATGGTCAAGACCATCCGCGGCCTTGGCGGTATTGCCATCACCTCTACGCAGGGTATGCAGGACTTATTCAGCCTAGAGGGCGGCAAATACGGCAAAGGCATTCTGGACTCCAGCCGTATCAAATTCGTTATGCAGATGGAGGAGCAGGAGGCCCGCCTTATCCAGCAGATCCTCAACCTTTCAGAAGAAGAGGTACGGCAGATCACACGTTTCCGGCGCGGCGAGGGCTTGCTGTGCATCGGGTATAATCACGTTCCCGTGGCCTTCCATGTCACGAAAAAGGAGTATGACGCCATTACCACATCGCCCACCGACCGGCAGGCCCGGAAGAAAGGAACAAAATGAGCAAACGAACTGATTTACGGGAGATCCAGCGCCTGACGGAAGACGCCGCCATAGACGCCCGCAAGCTGCTGATCCAAGCGGACAATCTGCCGCCTGACACCTTTCAGAAAATGCTGGAGGCGTTATGTGGCAGCTTTGAGGATACTGCCTTGCAGCTTCGCCGCCTCTGCGAACAGCAGAGTCCCGGCACAGGCGGGTATAAACGGGGCCGCGCCCTCCGTCCGCTGGAGGTGGTGGGCAGCGTGGAACGTATCGGCATCGACTGGCTTCATATCCGCATCAATACCCTGCTGCCCCACTGCCGGTTTCAGCCGCCCACATGGCTGACGGAAACATTGGTGGAGCTGCTGGACGCCTATGAAGCCTGCGGTGGACAGCTTCCTCATTTCAATAGCGCGCTGCTGGTGATTGAGGAATACAGCGATGTGGATGGCCGGCATATCTTCGACCAGGACAACAAGGGCTGGAAAGCGGTCAGCAACGCCATCAAGGGCAGGGTGATCCCCGACGATGACCAGTATACGCTGTCGGTGGCACTGCTCTCCACACGGAGCTGCCAGAATGTGTGTCACATCACCGTACTGGACATGAAGGACGCGCCGGATTTCTTCTCTGCACGGGCGGGAGATTACAGTGTTACCGGGCTGTATTAAGGCGGAAATACCCAACAGGTTTTCCACCAAAATGGATCAAAGTGCTGTGCTTCCTTAGAAAGCAAAATCTGTTGGGTATATACGCCCCGTAAAGCCTTTTGCCGACAAGCTTTTCCGCGTTCCTGTGCCTGCCCGCAGCGGCGGAAAAACTGCCTTCTACGGGAAGCCAACAGATTTGATGCGAGAAAGGCGCCGAAAGTGACCTTACACCGGCACGGTGTAAGGGCGCTTTCGGCGTTCACAGGAATGAGGGTGCGAATGGTTTTTTGTGTGCGTGAGATCGAGGCGCTGCGGCTGCTGGGATGGTGCCAATATATCCGACCCGCACAGCTGCTGCGGGTCGTCAGCGAGACAGAGCTATCGAACCTGCTGGCGATGAAGCTCATCAAATACCATAGCAAAAGTGAGGCTATGATCTTTACCGCAGAGGGGCGGCGGCTGCTGGCGGAAAACATATGGCTGCCGGATACGCTGAGAACGTACCATGCGGATGCCGTTGTGCGGCGGCTGCGGCTTGCTTCTCTGCTGCTGACAGCCTACCAGTCCGGTATCAACGTCTATGCTACACAGCCGGATGAGCTGGCGGAGGGAAATGCCTTGTTTCTCACCTCTGCCGGTCGCGGGCGTGGCCGTAACCCATGGGGCAGCACCCGCACGGCGGCGCTGCTCCACATGGGCGATCTGCTCTGTGCCGCGCACTATGTCTGTCCGGACATCGGCTGCCTTTGCCCCATGGATGAGCTGTCCGCCTTTCAGAACAATACAGCAAAATTGCCCGGAACACGCGGCTTCCTTTTTTGCGGCGAAAGCTATTCGGATATGCTTACCGAGCTGGATAAGCCCACACCAGGAGAGGAAAGCAGGCTCATGACCTACGGCGCCGCTGCCCACTGGTTCCAGCAGTCGGTTTATCTTCTGCCCTGCGACGATACCGGTGTGACACAGCTTCAGATCATGGCTCAGCCGGATTACCGCCAGCGTTTAACCCGCTTGGCTCTGAAAGGCCATTACCGCCCTCCACCGCCTGACCGTCCCTGTTGGGACGCACTGTTTCAAGGCCAACCCTTTGTGCTGGCGGCGGACATGGAGCTGCGCCGCGTGGATGCCGCCTACACGCTGGCGCAAGAGCAGGGCCATTCGCAGATCGTATTGGCCGCCCTGCCGCAGCAGGTGGCAGAGGTGTGGGGCCCGCACTACAGGGACACCGGAAAAGCACGGGTCTTTACCTTGACCGAGGATGCCATCGCGCAGCTGCTGGGTAAAACGCCGAAGCCCTACCGTCCACCGGACACCCCCTATGTCACAGAAAAAGGAGAGATGATCCATGCCCCGCTTATCAAAGCTGTTGGAAAAGCTGGAGGATACCGTTGAAGCCCGCTGGGGCGTATGGTTCCAGCGGCATAAGAAAATGCTGCCCCTCTACATCCCCGTTGGGCTGGAGTGCTGGTATTTTTACGGAATGCTCCTGAACTCCATGCGTCTCGGCATTGACGCCGTCTTTCATAACACGGGGCAGGATGTGACCGCCATCTGGATATTCGATCCGATCCGCAACTGGCTGGCGATATTCTCCGGCTTTGGGCTGAAAGCCACCGCGTTCTTCGTGCTGATGTTCTGCCTTGTGACAAAGCGTGGGTACCTTTGGTTTTCCGGCTATAAGTATACGCGGGATCCACGGGGCTTTGATATTCTCCCGGACGGGACGCACGGCTCCTCCGGCTTTCTCACCAAGCGGGAGATGGAAGCCTTTCTGGAGATCGGTCCCATACAAAGCGTCTCTGGGATGCTGCTGGGCAAGATCAAGGAGCGGCCGGAAGACCCCGACAAATACGCCGCCTATGTGGCACACCGCATGGTACCCGGCGAAAACAACAATCTTCTCTGCATCGGCGCACCGGGCAGCTGGAAGACCCGCGGCCTGATCCTGCCTTTTCTGATGGGCTGCGCCCAACGGAAAGAATCCGTATTTTGTGTTGACCCGAAAGGGGAGCTGTTCGAGCAGCTTTCCCCCTACTTCCGGGAAAACGGCCATTACGTCAAAGCAGTCAACTTTCTGGACATGGCTCACTCAGATGGCTGGAACTGTCTCTATGGCCTGGACACAGAAACGGATCTGGTGCAGGCGGTGGCCAACACCATTATCCAGAATACCTCCAGTCCCAAGGAGGCCGACGATTTCTGGAGCCGTGCGGAGCTGAATCTCCTGATGGCCCTGATCCACTACGTCTGCAATCTGCGGGATGAAAAAGGTGATCTGCTGCCCATCGAGCAGCGGGGTTTGGGCGACGTGTATCAGATCCTTGCCACCATGAGCGTCAATGAGCTGAACCGCACGCTGGCGTCGCTGCCGCCTGACCACCCCGCCAAAGGCCACCACGGGCTGTTCCTGAAGGCCCGCGAAAATCTATGGGGCAACATCATCACCGGTCTTGGCAACCGGCTTGCCATCTTCCAGAACAAACTGGTGGACACCATCACCCGCAACCACGACGTAGACCTCGTGCTGCCGGGACAGCGGCCCTGCGCGTATTTCATCATCATTTCTGCACAGGACAGTGCCTACCGTTTTCTCAGTTCACTATTCTTTTCCTTGGCTATGCCACAGCTTTCCAACTACGCACGGCTCCACTGCAAGGGCGGGCGGCTGCCGGTGCTGGTAAACTTCTGCCTGGACGAATACTGCAACATCGGCTACATGGAGGGCATTGCCGACGCGCTGAACAGTGTGCGCGGCTTCAACATCGCGTGTCAGGTGGTGGTACAGAGCCTCAGCCAGTGGCAGCAGCGGTATCCCGGCAAGGAATGGGAAAATCAACTCAACACCTTTAACCAGACCATCTACATGGGCTGCAACGACCTGACCTCTGCCAAGTACATCTCGGAAAAATGCGGCAAGGTCACCATTGCTGTCACCAATAACCAGATGCCCATGCAGCCGCTGTTCTCACCCATCTACAACAGCACCCGGCCCTATTCCAAGACCCGCAGTAATATCCAGCGGGACTTGATGCAGCCGGATGAGGTGCTGCGCTTAGATCAGCAAAGGTGTCTGGCACTGTTTCAAGGCCACCGCCCCGCGCTGCTTTATAAGCTGACGCCGGAAGAATTACCGGACTTCGCCGGACTTACGACTTGCCGCGTGGTGGACTATATCCCCGCATGGAAGCAAAAGGCACAGGAGAAACCGGCCGCCGCGCCTCGGAAGGAAGAAAAGTCTCCTGCCGAAGAACGGACACCTGCCCCACAGGCAGAGCTGCCGATCTCTATGGCAGAGGACGATGATTTTACCTATGAGGTGGCTGGCGACGATCTCGGCATGGTGGAGCTGAAGCCTACACCACGGCAACAGGCGGAATAACAAAACGATATGAGGAGGGCTCGGTATGAAAGCCGCAAAACTGAACCAGCGCCCTGCGTTTGCGCTCATGAAGCAAACGGATATACAAAGCGTCCACCATCTGCAAATGCCGCGGTGGTTATTTTCCGACCCACGATACGCGGAGATGAGCCTGGACGCCAAGGTGGCCTACACCTTCCTTCTGAACCGCTTTCAGCTCTCCCGCAGGAACGGCTGGGTCAATGACAATGGCGAGGTCTTTGTGATTTTTCCCCGCAAAGCGTTGGCACAGGAGCTGCGCATCTGTGAGCAGCGGGTGTCTGCCGCGTTCCGTAAGCTGGCGGAGCTTCACCTGATTTGGGAAAAACGCTGCGGACGGGGCGACGCCAACCAGATCTATCTCGCCTGCGTACAGCCCATGGATGATCCGGATTACCAGTGCGCGCCATTTATGGAGCCGGAGGAATGCGGCACAAGAACCGCCGATATTGCGGCTCTTGATTCCCCAGAACCGCAGGATAGGCGGTTCAAGAACGGCGAAAACAGCAGTTCAAGAACCGCAGATGCTGCGCCTGCAGAACCGCAGAATCTGCAGCCAAGTTATACTGATAAGAGGAAGAACGATGAGAGTTATATTGAAGTCAGTCCATCCGTCACGGAGGGACCGGACGAAGAAGAGCTTACCGGCATTCTGGATGCCTGTGAGCTCTCCTCTTTTGAGCCGGAGATGGCCCGCATTTTTGAAACGGCCATCGAGCGGCTTTTTTATTCGGACAGCTTTCGGGTAGGCAACGCCACATTGCCGCAAAGCAGGGTGCGTCACAGGCTCCACGATCTGGACAACTTAACGCTGCGCGATACGGAGCAGCGGCTGCGGGCCAATCAGGAGCGCAATATCCGCAACTCGATCCAATACACCATGGCTGTCCTGTTCAACTGTATCACGGAGGGTGAAAGCGATCTGGTCATCGATCCTTACCTCAACAGCCTTGGCGGGCCATAGGAGGTGATATAGCCATGCTTTTGACCAACCAGCAAAAGTGCATCATGGAGATCTTAGGCAAGGTCGGCTGTATCCGGCGCAACCAGCTTCTCGCGCTGCTGTATGGCAAGTACCGAGAACGGGTAATGACCATGCGTCCGGAGCATCTGACGCCCATGCTGCGGCAGCTCATCGGGATTTCTCACGCTGTCTGTGTGGAAGACGATGTGATACGTCTTATCACAAAAACGGCAAATCCGCTGCTTTTGGAGAGCATCGACGTGATGCTGGAGATCACAGGCGGGTGTCCGCTTCAATTCTCTATCCCCACCAGTCTGCCCGCGCTGCTCTGTTTCCTCTTCGGTGATGAGCTGACCGCGTACTATGTGACAGCTTTGACCGCAGAACGCGAACCCTCTTTTCGCCGTATAGAGATCGGAGAAAAAGAGCGGCTCATCTGGCTTCCGGAACACTCCCTCGCCCTGCAAGGCAAGGAACTGCCGGATCGCCAGATCATTGCACAGAAGCAAAAGGACGGTACACACCGTTTCTTTGCGAATAAAAACACGACATTCTAAAACGAGGAGGTAACCAAATGCCAAGAAAGAAGACCGTTCCGACCGAACCAATGTCTGATCCCCCTGTGGAGGTCACGGAATCCACAGTAGAAACGACACCCGACCCCGTGGAGCAGCCGCCCGCTGACATCCTGACTGGGAGTACTCCGCCCGGAGAGGGCTTGGAGATTCCGTCTGTGCCATTAGAAACTGACGCCGAAACCGAAATGGCCCCAACGGAAACATCTGAAGATGCAGAAGAACCGTCCTCCGATGATGCGGATATGACCGTAGACTTTGCGGAGGATCCCGCATCACAGGAAGGCTCTCCACCCGTTCCGGAAACCACCGCAGAAGTCGAAGAAGCTACTTCAGGAGAAGATACCTCGTCGCCCGTGGCTGAAGCTCCTCCCGCAGAGGAGCAGGAAGCGCCTGCGCCGAAGCCGGAAATGAGTGACCGCGAGAAGTTCTTTCATCTGGATTTCCACAAACTGGATCGCAATCTATCTGAGGAGGAACGCCGGGAATGGAACGCCATCTACGCGTCCTATCGCGGCGGCAGCCCGCTCAGCGGTACGGTGATCGGTGTGGATATGTTCTCGCTGAATGTACGCAGCCGCAGGACCGGCGAGGTGCGAAAACGGGAGCTGTCCTGCGCCATCGTCGTTCCGTACCGTGTACGTATCCTGATCCCCGAAACGGAAATGTGGTCAGGAGAGGGGCGGCCCGGAATGTCCCTGAATCATATCATGGGCGCGACGTTGTCCTTCAACATCATCAAGGTGGACAGGGAAAACGGCTTTGCGCTGGCTTCCCGTAAGTCGGCTATGAAGACACGCCGTTCCTACTTTGCCCATCGGGCAGAGTTGAACGCACCCGGTACACGGCTGAAATGCCGTGTCATTGATGTTGGCCCCGTCCGCTGTACAGTGGAGTGCTATGGCCATGACATTCGTCTGACGCAGAAGGATCTCTGCTATATGTCCGTATCAGATCTGCGCGCTGTCTACCGCCCCGGGCAGGAACTGGACTGCGTAGTGACGGACTACGACGCCGATGCGGATCGGCTCAGGATTTCCGTGAAGGCGGCGCTGTCCGATCCCTTTGAAGGGGCCGAGCGGCGTCACCCTGTCAACAGCCGGCGGCAGGCTGTGATCTCCGGCAAGTATGCCGGCGGTGTCTTCTGCAACCTGCCGGATGGCACTGTCTGCATGTGCTCCTATGCTTATCAGTATGAGGACAGCGACTTTGAGATCGGAGACACCGTGATCCTGACGGTCAAGCGGTTTGACAGCAACAAGCGTCAGATGTACGGAAAGATCCTCTCCAAATGGTAGAGCCAAGAGAATTGTCAAGCTTTTATTTTAAATACTTATGCCGCCCAAAATAAAGGCTGTGGACCTATTGATTTCCGGGGATAAGCATGATTAAAATAAAAACAACAGGAAAAGAAGGGAGTGCAGAAAATGATAAAAAGACGATTAGCACTGCTCGCGCTGGAGGGCGTTCTGCTGCTCACGGCCTGTGGGCAGACGGGGAACAGCTCCGCATCGACAATGCTGCCGGTGGCGGCGGTGCAGAGCGCGGCACAGGCCATCGCGCCCGCGGAGGACAAGGCGCAGGAAGATGTCGACAGCCTGCCCGCTGAGGAGGGCGTCGAGGAGGTCAAGGGCGCAGATGACAAGGAAACTCCGAACCCCGCCGAGGACACGGATACACCTTCTGCCAAGACGGAGGAAACTTCGACTACGCCCGCCGGTGAGGGACAGTCCGACGCGCCGGAGCCGCCTGCTGCACCCAAACAGCCGGAGCCGCCTGCGCCGGAGGATACACCTGCTCCCGCACCCACACCGGCACCTGCACAGAAACCGGCAGAGAAACAGGAGGAAGAGCCTACGCCCGAACCTGTCCCTGCACCTGAGCCGAAACCCGAACCGGCAGACCGCTGGGCGGCTGTTGAAGCGGCCAACGCCTATGCCGCTGTGCAGTACGGCGTCACTACGGACAGTGGCCTGACGCTGGACAACAGTGCCTACCGCTTCCCTGCATCGGTGGCAGCGGACGCTTCGCAGGAAGCGCTGGAGGCCAAGGCGCGGGACATGGTGGACTACACCTTCCGCCAGCTCATGATGCAGGCGGGCATGGATAGCATCGCGGACGCGGGCTTCCATTGCAACGTCTGCATCGTAGAGGACGGCACAAGCCTGCTCATCTATGTCCTGTACGATGGCTAAGCGGTAACTTCATACAAGACCCCCTCCAACACGGAGGGGGTCATCTTATATCCGAAGGAGGAACCATGAAACACAAAAAAATGTTGTTGGACCTTGTATTGGCGCTGGTCATGGCGGCAGCCCTGGCGGTGACCGCCTATGCTGCCAGTGTGACTGTCAAATATAGAGAGTTCGTCTATTCCAGCCAGATCACATTTCGCCAGTATGATTATAGCCAAAGCACAACGCCGTCCATTACAAATCTGACCATCTCGGCTACCAGCGGCCTCGGCAGCGGCAGCGCCCTCTACCACATGAAATATGCGGATGGCGCGGTGGCCTACTGCATCGAACCGGGCGTTCATTCGGACGACAGCGGCACCTACAAGGAGGGATCCAGTGCCAGCTGGTATAACCTGCCCGCCTCTGTGCAGAGCGGTATCGCGCTGGCAATGTCCCTGGGCTATCCCAGTGCCGACTACGGCGCGGCGTCCAGCGACCGGAACAGCAGTGCCATCATTAACGCGGAAAAGTGGGCGGCAACGCAGGCCATCATCTGGGAGCTGATCTGCGAATACCGCAGCGCCTATACCTACGATGATTGGGGATACAGCCCGTTCTATGGTTGCGTGGACACGAGCCACTACCCGACCTTCGGGCTGTGGTATGACAAGATCGCGGCGGCGATGCAGAACGCCACGATGATCCCCAGCTTTGCAGAGTACGCACCGCGCTGGTGCGACACCATTGAGCTGAAGAGGAACGCAGCGGGCAGCTATACAGCTATGGTCACCGATACCAATGGTGTGCTGAGTGCATACAATTTCGCCGCCAACAGCGGGAGCGGCATTACCTTCACACGGAAGGGCAACACCCTGACTATCACGGCGACGGCAGCAGCGGCCAAGAATCTCGACACCGAGAAAACCTACTCGGCCACCGGCAGTGCCTATGAGATCGATCCGGATCGAGCGGTGATCTGCTGGTATGACCGGACGGGACGGTATCAGGCGATGGCCGGTTACACCGGCGTGGGGCGCGACCCCGTGAAGGCGTACATTAAAATCAAAGCCGTGGAGGAGAAGGGCAGCCTGACCATCAATAAGGTGGACGCGGAAACCGGCAAGGCACTGGCAGGCGTGACATACCGGCTGTGCGACAGCGCTGGCAAAAAGGTGGCAGACGCCATCACTGGCGCGGACGGTAAGGCGGTGTTCAAGGATCTGCCGCAGGGAAAGTACAGCTATCAGGAGATCAGCGCCCCCAGCGGTTATGTAGTGGACAGCACCAAGTATCAGATCACCATTACAGCCACGGCATTGAACATTACGGCGAAGCGGACGAATGCGCGGGCAAAAGGCAGCATCACCGTCCGCAAGGTGGATGTGACGGGCAGCCCTCTCACCGGTGCGGAGCTGCTGCTGGAGACTTCCACAGACGGTCAGACCTGGACAGCGGTGGGCAGAATTACCACCGACAGAACAGGCGTCGCCAAGTGGGAGAATCTTAAAATCGGTGCGCAGTACTGCGTGACGGAAACCAAAGCTCCCGCAGGGTACACGCTGCTGACCGAGCCGCTGTTCACGGGTGTGTTAGACAGCAATGACCGAGATATTACCATCACCGCCTGTAACAATGCAGGCTTCGTACTGCCCTTCACGGGCGGTGCGGGATTTACAACCTATTTCCTGTTTGCAGCACTCGCTCTTATGGCAGGTGTTTATTTTTGCAAAAAATCTAACATCGAAAAGGAGAACAACTGAACATGAAAAAGATCCATCGCGTATTGGCCATGCTCATGGTCGCTATCATGGCTCTGGGCCTTATCACCACAGCGTTCGCAGAACCTACCATCGACCCCAGCAAAAAGGCATCGATGAACATCTATAAGTACGATATCACCACGGCCAGCGCAGAGGGTGCATGGGATGCCGAATCCTATGTTTCTACCGGCCTGCATGATGATGCCGTCGTGGACAAGCTGGCAAAGTATGCCATCCAAGGTGTGGAGTTTACTTACCTCCGCGTGGCCGACATCGCCATGAGCAACGAATTGGTAGACGGTCAGCGCACGGTAGATGTGCTGTATGGCTTCGATGGCTCTGCGCGCTCCAATGCCGTACTGTCCGCCATCGGCATGACCGGCGCAGACGCTCACAAGGCCAAAGGCGGCGTCAACTACTTCACCAGCGATATGCTGAACAACAAGCTGGCCGCTGCACTGGCTGCCAACGCCACTACAGTGAAAAATGCTCTGGAAACGGCTGTGAAGAGCGGCGTGGCTATGCCCGAGACGGATGCCACCGGACACACTTCTGCTTCCAATATGGAGCAGGGATTGTACCTTGTCGTGGAGACTCGCGTCCCTGAAAATGTCACCAGCACCTGCAATCCTTTCCTCGTGTCCCTGCCCATGACCACCATCGACGGCACGGCATGGAATTACGATGTGACCGTTTACCCCAAGAATCAGGCCGGAAATCCTGACCTCGAAAAGACCGTGCGTGAGGCCAAGAACTCCACCGGCAAGAACAACGGCAGCCTGACCGACATCACCGATGGTTACGAGCATACCGCGTCCGCATCTATCGGTGACACCGTGGACTATCAGATCATCAGCACCCTGCCCACGATTACCTCCAAGGCTTCCGCTCTCAGCGAGTATACTTACGTCGATACCATGTCCAAGGGCATTCGCTACAACAAGAACGACGTGGTTATCGAGTTCTTTAAGGGCGCTGGCTGCACCGACAAGATCACCACATGGGATGAAAACTCCGGCAAGTTCACCGTGACCTACGATGACGCAGCCAACACCATAACCATCCGCATGACCGATACCGGTCTGAGCGAGATCAACGAGGCGACCACCGTATATACCGACAGCGTCAAGCGCGGCTACTCTGACTGCACCATGCGTATCTCCTATGCCGCCACCCTGACTGCCGACGCCAAGATGGGTGATACCGACAACCCCAACGAGGTCGTACTGACTTGGAAGCGTACCAACACTACCTATTTTGACACCCTCAAGGATTGCTGCCATGTCTACACCTACGGCATTGACGTTCTCAAGCAGTTCTCTGACAACGGCGGCAACCTGCGAAATGTGAAGTTTAGGCTGCACAATGACACCGATAATGTATTCGTGATTGCCGAACAGAAGGACGGCGTGTACTACGCCAAGGGCTTTGCCTCCAAGAAGTCCGATGCTACCACCTTTGTTCCCAACGGCAGCGGCCACATCGTGGTCAAGGGGCTGGAGGACGACACCTATTCTCTGACCGAAATTGCCACCGACAAGGGCTATGTGCTGCTGAAGGAAGCGGTCAAAATCGTTATCAAGACCGCTGAGAGCGGCCAGTGTGAGAAGTGCGGCACTAAGCTGCTGACCGCCTCCGCCACCGTCAACGGCAAGGATGTCAGCATGACGGACGGCAACGCCATTGTGCCGCTGACTGTGGTCAACAACCCCGGCTTCGACCTGCCCAAGACAGGCGGCTATGGCACGTGGATGTTCACTATCGGCGGAGTGGCTCTGCTGGGCGCGGCGGCGTTTATCGTGATCCGCAGCCGTAAGCACAAGAACGAGCAGTGAAACGCTGGTTACTGGCGGCGGCTTGCGGCGTTATGGCGCTGGGGCTTTTGCTTTACCCATTGGTGGGAGAACTTCTGAGCGAAAGGTATCATTCGGACATAGAAACCACTTATACCGCCGCCATCGAAGACACCGACAAAACCGAGCTGACCGCCCAGCGTGAAGCCGCACAGCAGTACAACGCTATGCTGTCCGGCGCAGCTATCACTGAGGGAGGGACATCCGCCCCTCCCTTGGCGTATGCCCGGCAGCTCACGGTGGGCGGTGTCATGGCCTATGTGGACATCTCTAAAATCAACGTGTATCTGCCCGTGCAGCACGGCACGGACGCGGAAACGCTGGAGCGTGCCGTGGGTCATGTGGTCGGTACATCTCTGCCGGTAGGCGGCAGCAGCACCCACGCGGTGCTGTCGGCCCACAGCGGACTGGCGAGTTCTAAGCTGTTTTCGGACATCGACCAGCTTGCAGCGGGCGACACGTTTTACATTCATGTGCTGGGCGATACGCTGGCATACAAAGTGGACAGCATCAACACGGTATTGCCCACGGACACGAGTCTGCTGCAAATTGCGGATGGCAAGGATTTGGTCACGTTGGTGACCTGCACGCCGTTTGGCATCAACACGCACAGGCTGCTGGTACGAGGCCACCGCATTCCGTACACCCCCGAACAGGCAATCACTGCCGCCGCAGAAAAACCAGCCGCATCCTCATGGACACGGCACTACCTTACCGGCCTGGCCATCGGCCTTGGCGCGGTGGCGGTAATCGGTGGTGCTTACTTTTTGGTAAGGAGGGTGCGCCATGCGTAAGACATCCTTCATACTTGCGGCGTTGCTGGCGGTGGCGGGCATCTGTGTGATGCTGTGGCCGGTGTTCACAGGACATAGGCTGCAAGCCGATACAGACACTGCCGTGCAGAGCTTCCTCAAAGAACGAAAGCCGGAGCAGCACCCTGAGCTGTTGGCGGCTCTACAGGAGTACAACCGGCAGCTTTACGCGGAAAAGCAGTGCAACCTCACCGACCTTGAAGCCTGCGAGGAGCCCGCCGCCGACTTGACTGCCTACAGTGTCGAGGATGAGATCATAGGCGTGCTGGAGATACCTACCATAGAGATGACCATGCCCGTTTACTTAGGCGCGTCCGATGCTCACCTTGCCGCAGGCGCGGCAGTGCTGGGCAATACCTCCGCACCCATCGGCGGAGATAACACCAACTGTGTTATCGCTGGCCACCGAGGATGGAGAGGTGCGGACTACTTCCGGCATATCGACCGCTTGCAGGTGGGAGATACCGTTACGCTGACAAATCTATGGGAGACGCTGACCTACACCGTAGCTGACATTCAGATCATCCAGCCCCACGAGGTAGAGAAAATCAAAATTCAACCGAACCGCGACCTGCTGACGCTGTTGACCTGTCATCCCTACGCCAACGGCGGACGGGAGAGGTATGTGGTGTACTGTGTACGGAATTGCGTCAATACGTGAATAGCGGTTTATATTCGGCATAGAGCCAGACCATGAAACAAAAGACGCAGGGACGAGAGCTATCAACACTCGTACCTGCCTCTTTTTTTCTTCAGTGACTATGATGAATATGCGGTCGTTTCCTATAGTTTTACCTTACGCTTCTCTTCTTGGGGTAATACATACCGAGCACAATGAATTCGCGGCCGCATCCGTTTTAATGCCGGTTTGAGGGCATTGCGCTCATGCCGTGTTGTCAGCTATTTGCTGCCGGCAGCGATACATATACCTCATACGGGTACTGTGAAACCATAAGCTTTGGTGGGTGTGACAGAAGATAGTTTTCTGAAGTGCCATTGACGGACTCCGAATCAACAAGAAAAGGCATTTGCAGCTCAATGCGCTTGCCACTGCCAATGGAAAACATACTGTTCCCCTCAAGAATAGGGTTGACCCCTGCCAGCGAATTGACCTCAAAGCTGAAGTCACAGTAATAATCATCACCTACCAGCTTAAAGCTCGTCAAATCAACTGCATTGTTCAATGGGTCGTTATCGCCGTCAAACCAAAAGGAGGCATCAACAAGATAAACATATTGGTACTTACGGTCTATGCCCTGTTCGTCGTAAAATGAGTCATCGCAGCCAATGGCAGCTAAGAAATCCGACATTTTTTGGATGCGAGCCCCTGTCACGTTGATATAATATCCGCTCAAATCAATATAGCCAATGTTATAATAACCGGGCTTCAGCTCAACCGCCTCGCTGGACTGATACTTCAGCACGGTTGGTGTGGCATATTTCACGGCATCTGAGGTATTTACTGTGTAAACCCTATACACATAGCCGATCAGCAGAAAAACCATGGCAACGCCAATGATCCATTTTCGCTTCATTGTGATACCTCTGAAAACACATCGTTTTCGCCCTTTGTAAGGTGATGGGCAAGCTTTCCGCCAACAAGTTTGAATATCTCGTCTGAGGCTCCGCTTAGATACCCATAATCATGGCACGCGAGGATAATAAGCGCGCCACGTTCCTTCTCTTGACGGATGATATCAGCTACTAAATCGATCGCTGCTTCATCCAGCGAAATGAACGGCTCGTCCAACAATATTAGCTCAGGTCGTTCCATAATTGCGCATGCAATGCCGAGACGCTGCCGCATTCCAAGGGAGTATTTGCCATACTTTTTGTTGGCGTTTTCCGAGAGACCGACTCGCTCCAACGCCCGAAGGACTTCCTCTTTCCCAATTTTTCCCGATATGCTGGCAAGCATTTCCAGATTCTGATACCCCGAATAGCTGTTGAGGAAGGCGGGATTTTCAATCAGCAGTCCCATGCTTTTGGGAAAACTGTTCTCTCCGTGCAGTGCTTCACCGTCGATTAAAATTTGGCCCTTTGTCGGGTGGATCAAACCGGAGATCAGACGCATCAGCATTGTCTTGCCGCAGCCGTTAATACCCTGAAAACCATATACATGGCCTGACTGCATCTCCATACGTATATCTTCAATTACATTTGTGTTTCCGAAAGTCTTTGTCACATTGTCAACTACGATATTCATTCTTTTCCTCCTTGCAGAATATCCATTCTCAAAATTCTATGTCTGCCGATTGCAATCACCGCCAGCACGATAATGATTACACCAACGAGGCAAGATCCAAGGTCAAAATTATAGACCCCAACTGCCGAGGAACGCACCGGCATAGCGAAGTTTGTGATGAAAAACGGATAAACGCATAGTACGCTGGCTGCAAGATAAGTACAGGTCACAATGTAGGCAAATGCGGGCTTTATGAAAAGGGTTATCGTCATTTGCGCCAAACTTAGCGCCACAGTCGTAATGCAGGGCATCAGGCACAAGGCGAGGAACATCTGGGAATTTGTTGTTTGCGATGCCAAGAACACTGCATTAAACTCTGCCGAAAACATTGTTTCGTCAGGCATAAAAGAGAGGCTAAACCCGAACACAAGGCAAAGCGCGGCAATGACTATGTAAATGACGGCATAGTAAAGAATGATAGTGGTTGCATTCAAAATGCATTTGGATACCCACCATCGTCCCTTGCTTTGCAGGCGCGTGATCACTTGTATACCGCTGCCGCTCAAGTCACGGGTAGTATAGCTGAGAGTCAGATAGCAAGGAATGATGATTGACAAAAACCATATCGTTGGGAAAGAGAATCCCTCCCCAATGTTTTGCGATATTGGAAGATATCCTCCAAGTTCGAATAAAAGGACATCACCAAGGGAAATAGGCAATCGCCAAACGCCATTTACATTACCTGTCAAGAAAACGGATATGTGAACCATATCGAAAATCAGACACACAAATACAAATGCAGCAAACAGAGCAATCAGTAAATACCGTTTACCTGATTCGTATATACCAAATCTGAGATCATAGCGTATTGCCTTAAACAATTTCATGGTTCACCCCTTTTCTAAGGCCGAAAATGAGAATAACGGCGGAGAAGATCACCAGCCACGAAATTAAGACGAAGGGCTTTGATGCGTTCTCCGGAGGCAATGAGCGCATGAGATTCAGCGGCGAGATCTCAATGTAACAGATGTAGTTGAGGAAATTGCGCGCGGCATCACACAATATCACCGCGATATAGGGGACTATCAATGCCGCAATGCGCTTTTCACTGCGGAGAGCCACGAGCAGCGGAAGGCAAGCAAAGCACCCGGAAAATGTGAATGCGATGACGATATATATAAGCGCGTACACAAGGGGATGGGAAAACGCCAGCGAGGAGAGCAGATCGCCGTGATATACCCAGTAGTATATGTTGTTATAGGGATGCGGCGTGATAGCTGGAACGATGGCGGCTGTAATAGCAAAGCTAAAAAGCAGCGGTATGGCCACGGCTGCACCGCCGGACAAAAATGCGGCTAGCAGTTTTGCAGAGAAAAATCTTTTTCTACCGATTCGCGGAACGACCACCTTCAAATATCCGCTATTGATTTCCTCTGAGAGATTCCAACCGCAGGGCAGCACTGCAAGCAACGGAACGAGGTAGAAAAATGCTACTGAACCGATATCCAGTGTTGCCCCCAACCAACGGTTGTATAAAGTCATACCATCCAGTCCATCTTTCGGTATTACACTTTTGCCCATGCAGTATTCAATATAGGCAAGCGGCCCATTTTCTCCATAAAAGGCCACTGCCGTTTGCCATGCGCTGATGATCGCAAGCACCACACCAAGCAGCAGAGCAACTACAAACCATTTGCTGAAGAAAGCCTTATTCAGTTCTATTTTCAAAAGATTTTTCATAGCGTTACTTCAATCGGCATCATGCCTGGCATGTATGTATTGCGCAAATAAAGTGAATCGTTATTGCTCCTAATGTCAGAAAGTTCATGATCCCATAATCCAAATCCAATTACAGCATCTAACGTTTCGCCAATATTAGGCAACTGATATTGAAAATATCGTTTTGTATCTGAACTTGCTACTCCACCTCGATTAAAATATGCAAGTTCATAATCCCTACTGTCATTATCGTTTTTTGCCTGCCTATGTAGGCGAAAACTGTTAATTAAAGGGGATTTGACGAACTCGTCGTCTATGGTTCCATCATCTACCGGTACATCTACATTTTCTATAGTGAGGGATACGGTGATATAATAATCGTAAGAAGGGCTGCCTGATAATTGATAGATTGCTTCATCGATCCCAGCATCTGACATGTTATCCGCCAGTTTTATATCGTTTACATAGAAGTTGACATGGCCGTATCCAAAGAAATCATCTTGCTTAAATACCCTATCTGCATCCACGTATTTTCCAAGAATAGTATCGTTTTCGTCAACCACTTCTTCTGAATTCGACAGATTTGAGTTTTCTGATTTTTCACTGCCAGTGAGTCTGTCACTATTTACCTGCGACTGAGCACAGGAGCATAGTGCAAGTATCAGAGCTATGCAAATCAGAGTTAAAGATCTTATTCGTTTTATCATATGGATTGCACTCCTCCAAATATCGCTTCCGTATTAAGCAAAACAAGAAGGTTGCCAGATTTCATTTGTGCTATGATCTCTGGCAACCCTTGCTTTCAGTTATTTGATGTAATTACTGTTTAGAGCAGATAACCTAAATTTGGCCCATCTGCAAAAGTGACCGCATGACCGTATGTGAGTTAAATAATAACAACCCCGGTACCGGCACCTGTCCAGTCGGGACTCCAGACTCCCCGTAACGTTCCCTTGCCAGCGGTGGGAGAGATTCTAAGCCACATGTTGACGCCATAACCAGTGGTATAATCGCCCTGCTCATACACAAAATTGCTGATAGCATACTTTGTGCCGCTGGTCAACACGGCATAGCCGAAAGAAGTGTTTGTTTTATTCGTAATTACTCCAGCATCTTTGCACATGGTTTTTACCATGGTTCTTGAACTGGGGGAATAAGACGGATATACATAGACCTTGCTGGTATTCGTCTTGTATCTGCTCGCAGTCGGCCTTTCGTTACCAGCAGTAACATTTGTCTCATAATAATCCGTATCTTGGACATTTGCCGCAAAAGCAGAGACCACGGTAGATGCCATCAGCATACACACCATCAGCAGAACGGATACTCTCTTGAAAATCTTCTTTTCCATTATGTCGCCTTCCTTTCCTAATTCCAAATATTGTTTTGTTTTCAAAGTCGAACCTTTTCCTTTGGGTATCATAATATCGATTATTCTGATAACGCCCCCTTTCGTTTAATATTCTGCGATTCACAGGAAGCAGGTACCCATTGATTCCTGTAACCGGACACTAACGTTAGGTAGGTTCGCCTTCATAAATATGTTGATTCAGAACTCACAAATATTACACATTTCTCCAAAAATTTTTAATACCACACAATTAGAGGTTCATCTGGAGTGAAGCATAGCAACATTAAATGTTACTACCATGACTAATATCGTTGATACGCTTCAGAAAAGCCATAAAACCTATTTCCTTGCATCGACAACTAGGTAGGCAGCAGAGGGATGCTTCAACAATTTTATAAGATCCCCTAAAGAACCGATCGTCCTCCGTTTTATCCCGAATATACGGGATACGCTGTCACGTTGGCACATGGATAATGCAGATAAAAAGAAGACCTACCATCTTTATGATAGCGGGCCTTCTTTTGACATGCGATAATGACTGGATTATATCAAACACAGATGTTATTTTGTGATAACACTCCTAGTGGTAACTGTTCTAGAATCGTTGCCCAATGAATCTTCAGCATAAATCGTTACAATCGCACGATATGTTTTTCCTGATTCACCATTATATGTATAGCTACCGCTGAATTCGTCTGCACCTTTATCCAACAAGCCATTATGGGCGGTGCCTTGCTTTGTATGAACTTCTTGCCAACGCGTTCCGTTTTTTTCCTGAATGATAATCTTCTTCACGCCGATTGAACTCATAAAGCCAGTGGCATAAATCCTAAAATTGACAACAATTTCACCTTTTGCCCCACTGGTTGTATCAATGGTATATGTATCGAAGTAGTCACTTGCTCTCTGCAAACTGATGTTATCGCTTAATGGAGTTGCCGCCTCAACTGTGCATACACAAAGAGAAAACGCAAAAACCAAAACAAAAATTAACTGCACAAGTTTCTTCATTTGTTATTTACATCCTCCTATTACATAAAGTCGATGATTTGCTTTACCTCGTCCACAGACAAGTCACCAACAATGGTGCAAACCATCTGATCATTTGGCATCCACGCCGCAGTCAGCCTCTGGTTATTAGACATAATGTAATATGTGAGTTCACCTCTCTCGTAGGTAGTTACCGTAGCAGAATCCTTTTCAAAAACCGTGCAATCTACCGCATCAGTTGAATCGTACAAGAAAATTATCAGAGAGAAATTACGGTTACCAAATGTGTACTTCGCGCGAATACTCATCGGGCTTGGCTGAGAAGAAACGGAGACTTTGGCAAGCTCAAAACCCTCGGGCAACCATTTTGGCACCATGTTCTGGTTGATGCCGCAAGCATCTAAGGCATCTCGAAGTGAAGTATACTCTCCGTCGGGAGACTGATTATTTGTGTTTTGAGTATCGGTATCAGGGTCGGTGCTATTCTGTAAGGACGATGTAAACCGAAAAGTTTCATTCGTCCAGCGGGCTATGGCACCAAACACATCAATGCCAACGGCTTGCACAGTTACCAAACTGCCCAGTACAACCAAGATAGCAACAGCGGCGGCAACAGAAGGTTTCCATCGAGAGGTGTTGGGTCTGCTTTTTTTAGATGTGCGAGATGCGCATTCGACCAGACGTGAATGCTTTTCGAGGAATCGGTTCAAAGACGCGTCAACATCAAATTCGGGAGCGACCTCAGTTTGTTCGATTTCCTCT
This sequence comes from uncultured Oscillospiraceae bacterium, assembly GCA_934591815.1. GTDB lineage: Bacteria > Bacillota > Clostridia > Oscillospirales > Oscillospiraceae > Vescimonas. The sequence goes on along the minus strand of CAKTPV010000001.1, from coordinate 147,258 downwards.
AAGCACGCATCCATCTCAGATGCTGAATATGTGAAATCGTCTGCAGCATCCCACATATCTGCCAGCGCATCGGTCAGTTTGTCGATCGGCATAGTATTAAGATGCTCGTTGATTTGAGAGCTGTCCTCTTTCGGACTGCGATTCACAGGGTGGGTTCTGTTCTCTGGCATCTTCTTGCACCTCCTCTCTCCTATATTGATTGAACATTTAGTAATATTACATTGAATTTAAATTTTTATGGGTCATCAGTGACATTTTTTATCAATTCCTTGTAGTGAGCCTTCGCACGAAAGGCTCTGGTTCGGCAATTCAAGATCGAGATGCCGAGCCGCCGCGCAATATCCTCGTATGACAGTTGTTCCTCAAATAGCAGAATCAAAATTTCTCGTTCCTTTGGGGACAGTCCCTTTGGCAACGAATTCTCTAAAGGCTCGTGATAAGTATCTTCAGCAAATGCGGCTGTGTCGTGGATAAGCGGTATTTCAAGCCTGTGCCGCGCGGACTTTGTTTCATCCAGAATTAAGTGCTTGAGCGTCTGACTCAACCAACCGCCGATATTGGGGTGGGTGAGTAGATCCTTCTGTTTATATAGCAGTATTAAGAATGTTTCTTCCACCAAGTCTTCGGCCAAATACCGATCCCGTAGAATGTAGTAGGCCTGCTTAAACAGACGGGCGGAATGTTCCCGATATAATTCGATAAACCATTGATTATGTTCAGGCATATGAGATATTCTCCTCTGCACACGCTCATATAAAATATACCGCAGAATGAAAGCATTGTAAACTTGCAGCCGTTTTCCGGTCTCGAACTCTTTGCTCTAAGTTAGCTCATCGAGGAGGTCGTTAGGTTCAAATTCCAATATGGTTGTAATTTGAACTATTGCAGTTGAACACAAAGCTTGTTGCTTATAATGATATGAAGAAAACTAAAATTGATAGTTAATCATATCACCATAGACCGCTGGATCTGGTTCGCGCTCCGAAACCCCAATTTGTAAACTGGGAGCTGTGGAATCGTGCCCTATTGTGGAAGAATTCTTGAAAAAATAAATTGGTTTTCTTGTGTCCTTGATGTACTCGCGAGTGTCTGCAATAATGATTAGCTGCTGTATATCATATCTGTATCTCACAAAAGCGGGTGTACTGACAAAAAAGACTTCTTTTCGTTGTTATTCATTGCGATAAATCCCGGCAGGGCTTATAATAGACTCTGGTAGCACATTCCGTCAATCCTATTTGGGAAATATAATGAGTACCAATAGGAATTTCGAAGGATGGTATATGTGCATGGCCGTGTCAAAAAAGGAACTACAATGTACTATCGGCAAGAATATTAGGGATGCCCGTAAGGCTTGCGGTTATACGAAAGAATTCTTGGCAGAAAAAGCGGAGATTTCAGTTGAGCATATTACGCAGGTCGAACGTGGTGACAAGATGCTAAGTATCCACAGTCTTGTAAGAATGGCTGAGGCTCTACACGTCAGTGCGGACGCTTTGATTTATGAAAGTGCCGTAAATAATGCCAAAAAGAACATTGCGCAAATGCTTGTGTCTGTGGATGAAAAGAACTCGCGACAACTATTCGATCTTCTCCAATATGTCAATGACCATTTTTTAAAATAGCTGGTGCGGAAGAGATTTTAAAGCGACAGTGGGATGTGGGTGCTATAAAGATCCGTACAGAGAGAAAGGGTGAGAGATATGGCACCGGAGCAATGCGAAAAATGTGAAGTATTTAGCGATATTTACGTCAATAACTGGGCTAAACTACTACGTTATGCCAAGGCAAATAGGAACAGTGCCGGGGTCGCCGAAGAACTTGTGCAGGATACTTTTCATGATGCTTGGAGCAAGTTTGATGAATTAGTCAGCCACGAGAACATCGGAGGTTGGCTGATGCAGACCCTGAAAAACAAGATTTGGAATTATACCCGTGCTAAACAGCGGGAAGCCAACATGATTATCGGCCACGGCGGCAAAACGGAAGATATTGCTGCAACAGATAACTTTGTTAATGAGCTGTTTGCAAGAAATGCTCTTTCGGCCATCCATAGATTCGTCCACGATACTTTTAACGAAGATGATATCACACTATTCCGGCGCATCATAATTGAAAACGCCAGTCACAAAGAAGCGGCGGCAGAGCTTGGAATTACCGTCTGGACAAGTCAAAAACGTCTTGAGCGAATACGAAAGCGAATCAGGGAGGAATTTCCTGATTTTTAATTTTGATTTTATGTCAGCATATTTCCACGATAAACATACATGAAATGAAGGAGGTTCAGAGTATGGCTGTAACAAATAATGATGGTATGTACTCCTATCTGGACCAATTGAGTACGCAGGAACTGGAAGACCACCTGCAAAAAGATATGGAAACTGCCGATGGTGGTGATCCGGATATGGTTATGTACATCTTGGAGGTGATTGAAAAACGTGAAGGCGGTGCCGACAAGGAAGCTGCTACTACCGCATTGAAGGATTTTTTCTCCACATATGCAACGACAGAAGGTGAGGGTCTTCAGCTATATCCCAGCGGCGAGGCAGAAAGCATACATGTACCATTAGAGCCTGAAAAAGCATCACACAGAAAGGGATCTCACAAAACCATTCTCCGCAAGGCGCTGCTCATTGCCGCGGCCCTGGCGTGTGCATTTGTGTTGGCCGCCTGCTCTGTTGGCGGATTTGCAAGGTTCTTCCAAATGGTCGGCAAGTGGACATCCGAGGTGTTTACATTTGAGAATGCGTATAAGGGAGAGATCCCCCAAGAAGTTGGGACGAAGGCACCGCAGCCGCAGGAGGATGTACAATATAGCAGGATCGAAGATGCCTTGGCGGCCTATGGAATAACAGAAAAAGTAGTGCCCACGAAGCTGCCGGAAGGTTTTGAAACCACGGCTGTAGATGTAAGCAAATCCGAACACGGTAACTTTGTTAAATTCTGTGCAGTATACGAAAGCGAAACCCATTATTTAGTATTGCAGATCCGGCAGATCTCGGATATAAATACAGAGAGGTTTGAAAAGGATACGGACACAGTTACCCAATATACAAAAGATGGGATCGTCCATTATTTCTACACGAATATGGATTCGAGCTGTGTCACATGGTTCAATGGCAATCTTGAATGTGTAGTTGACACGGACTTGCCGGAACGTGATTTGATACCCGTTGTAGATTCCATTTATGAAAGGTAGTATCATATGAAAAGAAAGTATATGTTGAAAAAGATTATATCACTCATTTTTGCGTTGACCCTTATTGCTATGCTGGCAACTACCGCTGTTGCTATGGAAACGCGAGCCAGCAAGCTGATTATTTCCCATTCTTGCGTTGCAAGCGCAGATGCCGACGGAGAGATCAATGTCACTTTCTCTATTACAGGGAAAGGGATAATGTCACGCATTGGCGCTCAGAGCATGTATTTCTATGTTAAAAGCGGAAGTGCGTGGACACTCGAGAAATCATATGGACAGTACTCCGCCGGAATGAATACAACGAATAAGGTGACATACGATAACACGATTACTTATCAGGGGACAAAAGGCGCACAGTATAAAATTGTTGTGACCTTGTTTGTCAAAGACTCTGAAGGAGCGTCAGATACCCGTACATACACCAAATATGTGTGAACACATGATCCGGAGAGCACTAATGTAAATTGATCGATAGCAGCACATAGACCACCTGTGCACAAGCAAAGCCTCCGGCATGGCAAGTCAAACTCTGCCATGCCGGAGGCTTTCACTCTTTTTTGGATACAAATCATTCACTATGTGCGGTTCTTTTTACAGTTGAAGACGATAGAAAGAAGCGACGGAATAATGCAGATTATAACATTGGGAAGAAAACTCTTCATATTAAAATCTTTCCCGATAAAGACCATAATGGCTATTAAAAAGGTGGCCAAAAATGCGCTAACATTGGGGCAAATGAATCGATGCCAAACTCGCTTAAACCCATCCAGACGCCAACGATATTGCGTTTTTTCTGCGATAATCCGATGAATATCCTCTACTTGGCAACATAGCTTTTGATAGTTGCATTCATTATAAATCATCCGAATAATGTCCATCAAACTCTCGGTATCCTTTTTGCGTTGTGCAGTATCTGAGTTGGAGAGTTTCTCGATAATTTTTTCTGTAGCAACATGAAAGCTGTTATGCAAGTCTATCGAAGAGTTTTCCGCGCCAAAACGATAGAGGTCTCCGAGCTTTTTTGAAAGCTCTGGGGACATTTGTTCACATTCCAAATGATGGATCATCAGTAATGTTTCACGAATTGTATTATCTTTCCTCGGCACTGATTCTACAGCGATCTGCAGTTGATCCAGAGCATCCTGCATCTGAATGATCCAATTCGGATGATTGTTGGTGGGTTGATAGCAAGTTAGCGTATGGATTAACTCTCGGAACTGCTGATAATGCCGCGGTCGGAAAAAGCGATACGGCTCGGCAATTAATTCGCTCCAAATATCCGTCCGCATAGCGGGGTTGTCCAAACGAAATGTAAGTGCTCCGCTGCTATTGTCGTCCAGCGGCGCGGTTTTCCATAGGATCATTGTTGAGATTGCGGCAGGTTCCATTATGTCGTCTTTCTTTTTGCTGAGGACTAATTTGACCTTTTTGGAAGATGGATTATTAATAGCAAGCAGAAGCATCCCTTTCCAGCAAGGATCAAGGGTGGTAGAAATGTTTCCGAGTCCTTGCGTTACTGGACGTAAGCGAGACAAGAAGCATCCAGCGACCCCCGAACTGACCTGAAGATATTCGTAGGACAATGTAAGAACCATATCGTGAGGCGGGATTAGAACATATGTCTCCTGGTCGGTGCGATGAACCTGGAGAAGATATTTCTTTTTTACCGAGTAGCAAAGTTCTGAGGGCGAAATGTTGTAGCCAATCCCCTTGCACTTTGATTCGCTAAAGGGAGCGATCAAAATGTCTCGGAGCTCACGCCGACAGGCCAGGAGCTCCCTTGCCGTATAATGTGTAGGCTCACAGGCCTCATGTGCCTGGAAATCGGGGCGAGGTGTCATCCTCTCCGCCTCCTTTGACAAATGTAGCCGGCGTATCAGTTGTGGCTTCCGAACCGCTTTCAGCTGAAACCGGGGTGTTCTTGACAATATTCTTCTTAATATTTTTTAGTAGGTTTGCGTCTAAATTGGCACCCATCCAAAAGGTCAACTCGTCCTTTTGGGGCATCAGCGGTGTGTAAAGTTGGGTATAGGCTCGCCCCACCGCACCTGTAAACAAAAGCATCTTTGGGCGAGCGTCCCGCGGCCCGATGCTTAGTACATGGTTGAAGGATAGTCCAGCGTATGGTTCAATATAGTAAATTTTTTTGATCCCCATATACATGGCTTTCTTAGCGCAAAGCTCGCAGGGACTAGAGGTTGTAAAGAGGTTTCCGCCTTTGGCAGAGTGCTGACCCAGATTTAAAAAAGCGGTTTCTTCAGCGTGGAGTGAGCGAGGGTGTACTTGATTCTTAACACCGGTGATAGAGTTATAGAGATCCTTAAAGCAGTATGCCGGCATCTTCCCTTGTAGTTTGAGCGGGCACTCTGGCAAACTCAGTAGTTTAGTGACCGGAGCTTGGATGCTTTTTTGTAGTGTATTCTGGTTATCCAATTCAAAATCGCTGTATGCGTCTGGAGCCCACTGGTAATACAAGGAGCATAAATCTCTATACAGACACGGGAGCTGCATCTCGGGTTGCTGGTTCCAGCCGACGGAGAGTAGATGGTATTGATCGTCCGTGATTGCTGCACCAACTTGGCGCGAGATGCAACCCGAATTTAGCTTTGCTGTATAGGCAATTTGCATTCCACGCTCAATAGGTGTTGGCAGAACTAGTCCGGGATTCATAATGAGGGAGACATAGCGAAGCAGTTTTTTCTTCAGTAGAATAAGCCGTTCGTTATCTGTTTCATTGTTGATAAAAATGTCAGCATCTCTCAGACAACCCTCTACATTTTGTAAAATAAAGGGGATTTCCGCGTATAACTTAGCCGCTTTCACTGTTCGCATGGTGCTCAGTACTACCTCAGCAACCTCATACTCTTCCCGCATATCCCCACATTTGCGTAGAGCGGTCTTGTAGTTATCCCTCCATGACTGTAAAATGGGAGACCGGTTTTTCTTATTGGTTTCCATATTGCCTTGCGGCGGAGTCTCCAAAAAATTTATCAGCCCGTTCATTTTTCTAATCAGGCATTCAAACTCTGATGGCGTTTGGAATACAGACTCGGCAAAGTTGTTATAATCTCTTAAGAGGTTATCTAAATCTGCATTTTCCGGACCTGCGCAGGCATTTTTGGAAATCTCCTGAAGCTGCTTGGCCATCTCCTGAAAGGCGATGAGTTCCTTTAAGTCACCAATTTTTTCCTGAAGCGCTTCCACGTCTTTCCATTTTTTCTGAAAAGCACTTTGCTGCTCAATGATGTCAATTGCCTCAATATAGGTGTTAGGGTAGCGCTGTTTTTCCCGCAGTCGCTCATGGCGGGTGCGATCCTCTGTATAGGTTCCAATCAAATAGTAATTGGTGTACCGGCTTTTCAGATACATGGATTCAAAGGGGTTTTTGATGCTATCGATCACAACAAAAGAGCGTTGCGCTGCCAGATATGGCGCCCGCTTGTCATTGGGAAGTTCGTTAACCCACTGCTTGCGTCGGGCTAGATAGCTGCTTAATAGTTTTATGGAATCGTTAATGTCAGCGGCAACGGTGGTATATCCCTCCTTGGAGAAGTCTTTTCCATAGGGCTCGCCACTGATTCGGAGGTTATTCCCCAGCCGCTGCAAAGCAACTACCTCTAGCCCATGCTCAATGCTTGCCACATTTTCCCACAGGTCTGCCGTTTGCCTTGGGAGATATTCAAAAATGAATTTTCGCAGGAGGCAAATCCAGAGAGGATTTTTGAAACTGGTTTTTTGTTGACGTAACTGCTTGTGCGCCCAGAACATACTGCACAAATCCCGAGTGGTCAGCATGACTGTAAAAGATTCTTTATGATAAAAAAATGGGAGGCTACTGTCATCTTCTAGTGTTAGGTTTCCCTCTTTAAAATCTTCTTCCCTGACCGGAGGGAGTGTACTCTCCCGGACATTGGGCGTAAAGGAATAAGGCTTGCCTTCCTCATCCGTTAGAATCTGATCGCGGGAAAACCACTCGCAAAGATGTTCGCTGTCCTTAGGATCCATCTGAAATAACTCAGATAGGGAAAATTGCATTTTCTCATTAAAAAAGCCATCTATGAATGTTTGAATCGCCCCCTCTTTTTCATTATACACAGTAGAAGGAACCAATTCTTTTAAAAACGCACAAAAGTCTCCCGGACATTTCTTTAAAATATGCGCCGTAATCAGTGCACTGGATTTAATTCGAAAGAAGGATCTCCAGTGCTTTTGCGCATAAGTATAAAGAATGCGGTACTCGGCCGCTTCCTGCATATCGCCTACGGCATCTCCGGGCTGGGGAAGGTTGAGTCTGTCAAACGGTGTTTGCAGAATCTGTGCAATTGTTGTGGAGCCCGATCCGGTTTTCCCACAAAGACCGAGGATGATAAAATCTTTTTTTGAATCCAAAAAGGTATCGATGATCCGGTAGTGGTTGCTTTCCGAAAATTGGTATCTCATAAAGTCAACTCCTATCATATTTGCTGTTCTGGTTATGATGATACGATATCTTGGCGTATCGGCGTTCACCGCTAACTCAATGTGCTATAATAATAATTTAAAAGGGTTTCATTTCTGATTGTATTTTTCACCTTCTTGCACGTTAGAGCGAATACAGATGCCCTAAATTCTTAATCTATAAGAGTATATGTCAAAAAATGCCGAAACATGACGGGCTATGTGGTAATTATTTGAAAGAACAAAGCCTTTGCTGTGAGAGATAGATTTCCACCTGTACGCTCTGCTTTCCCTGCGGTACAATAAACCTGTACTTTAGGTGAAAGCATAAAGGACGGAGCAGAGCAGGCACGGGCGAGAAAGGAGGTAAGTTTTCCTTCTTCGTTCTGACTAAGACTTGAAGTATGTAAAAATATAGGACATCAAGAAGACCGTAATTGCCTTTCGGGGCAGTTACGGTCTTTTTTCATTGTCCGGAAGAAAGGAGATTTCAAAATGAATGGCACCCATAAGAAGTAAGCTGATGGAAATCAGCTACAGTGACCCGAAATTTCAGATCCGGCTGACCGGTTACGCGGATACCGTTATCATCGACAGCGGTACGCAGCAGACGATCAGCGCCATTCGCTTCGGCGGTTATCCCGAAGTCGTGCGGGCTCTATCGGACGCCATATACGGCGGCGCGTCGGTGGAGCTGAAACAGGACGATACGACCCTATATCTGGATTGCAGGCCCAAAGGCTACCGACGGCTGCTGTCCCACGACGGGATATATGCCGTTGCGACCCTGATGGCCAACGATGACAGCCAGACGGAGGAAAATACTGCCGACGACAGCGATGAGGACGTCCCTGAAAACCCACGCAAATGCTATATCTTTTGCCCGCCCGGAGACCGTGCGAGTCTATTCGCTGAGGTAGACCGGAAAACCGCCGCACCGCTGATCCCTGAGTTTCAGGACTATGTGCTGGATTCTCTCATTGCCCGCGGCGATCTGCGGCAGATGAAAGTGCTTTCCTTCACTGAGCGCATGGAAGCATGGTCGTTGACGCTGCTGCCAGAGGACCGAAACGTAACGGACATTCTGGAGCAGGGACTCAAAGATAGGCGTATCACCATTCCTGGTGCTGTCCCTGATGCGGCAGACGGCTTTGCGGAGGTAAACAGCGTGACCAGCTATCTGAATACCTTTGGCGTTACTGTGGCTGGCCGTATCCGCAGCCAGTTCGTTCCCAAGTTCGATCCGGCGTCGGAGCCGCTTTCGGAAGAAATCCTGGAGGTCAACGATTACATCCACGAAAAAGCCGGTTATTCCCTCTATGACGCCCAGCTTGCAGTGGCGGAGGCTGTCAAACGGCAGCTTTGCCAACAAAAAACGGCACTCATTGTGGCGGAATGCGGCAGCGGCAAGACCAAGCTGAGTGCAGCTGCAGCAGGAGCACTGAACGCACTCAACGGCCGCGGAACCGGTAAATCCTTCAACCTTGTCATGTGTCCCTCTCACGTCACAGGAAAATGGGTACGCGAGATCGCAGAGACGCTTCCGGATACCTATGGCATGGTGGTCAAAAGTATCACCGACGTGGATCGGCTCTTTGACCTGTACCAGCGCGGGGATAAAAACGTATACGCCGTTTTCAGTAAAGAGCGTGCCAGAGACGGTTATATGCGTTATCCTGCCGTGCTATGGAGCCGCAGAAAGCGCGGCTTTGTCTGCCCGGACTGTCTGGAGCTCATTGAGATGGAGACCAGCAGCGACGGCACAAGATACATGGTACCTTCGGATCAGTTTTTCTTCCAGAAGGAGCATCTGGCGAACCACCTATGCCCTCATTGCGGCACACCGCTTTGGGCGCCGGTCAATGACCGGCGTCAAATGCCGTGGATAAAAATTGGCGGGTATGGCTGGGTATTCCGGCCACAGGCTGCCATGCACCTCAACCGCACGAAAAACGAACACATTCTGGATCAGCTGCGGCAGCTCGCGGAGCATCCGGAACGTCCGTATTGCATCAAGGGCGCGCACCGCCGCTTTCCGCTGAGTACCTACCTCAAGAAAAAGTACCGTGGACGGATCGGCAGCTTTCTCTGTGATGAGCTGCACGAGTACAACAATGACAGCGGCCAGGGCGATGCAATGGCGGAGCTTTACGGCATCAGCCGGAAATTCATCGGCATGACCGCAACGCTGATTAACGGTTACAGCTCCGGCATTTTTCATCTTCTGTACCGTATCGTCCCCGGACTGATGCGGAAGGATGGGAAGCCACACGATGCACCTTCCCGGTTCGATGCGGAATACGGCGTGGTGGAAAACACCTATGAGATCACCGACGCGGACTATAACTCCAACCGCCGCAGTGCCAAAAGCAAAAAACGCTCACGGCAGCTCCCTGGTGTTTCTCCGCTGGTATTCTCCCGCTTCTTGCTGGAGTGTACGGCATTCCTGTCGCTGTCCGATATGGGCAAGGATCTTCCTGATTACGAGGAAATTCCCATACCGCTGACGATGCCGAAGCCAATCGAAGAGGCATACAAAGAAGTGGAACGGGAACTGACATCAGTCCTGAGAAATGACCGTAAGGCGGCCAATAAGATCTTGTCCGCCTATCTCAATCTGCTGACGGTGTATCCGGATCAGCCCTATGACCAGCCGGAGATCATCCACCCCATCAGCGGCTGCACCATCGTGAAGCCGGAGGACATGGCAGACTTCCAGACCGTCCTCCCGAAAGAGGAGAAGGTGCTGGAGATCGTGCGGGCCAAGATCGCCGCAGGCGAGAGGGTAATGATCTACACCAGCTGGACACGGACAGATACCCAGCGAAAGCTGCTGGGACTGCTGCGTGAGGAAGGTATCCGAACGGAGATCCTGAGCACACAGATCGTCCCGGAAAAGCGGGAGGATTGGCTCAGCAAGAGGCTGTCCGCAGGCACACAGGTCATTATCACCAACCCCAAATGTGTGGAGACCGGCCTTGACCTGAACGCATTTACGACATTGATCTTCTACTCCATGGGCTATAACCTGTTTACCTTGCGGCAGGCGTCGCGCCGGTCATGGCGCATCAACCAGACAGCACCAAGAGTCGAGGTCTATATGCTCTACTACGCCGACACTATGCAGGCGAAGGCGATGAAACTGATGGCCTCTAAGCTGGCTGTGGCCGGGCTGATCGAGGGGACTTTCTCCGAGGAAGGACTGGCGGCCATGAGTGACGTGCAGGACATGACCTCGCAGATGGCAAGGGAACTGATGCTGGGCATTAAGGACAACGTGGAGGATATTGCCGCCACCTTCAAGAAGATGGCCATTATCAACCCGCACCGCGCAGTAAAGCAGCTTCCGGAGCCGGTCACTATTCAAGAGGAAAGGGTGGTCGAAGTACCGCAGCCCGAAAGTGTCCGTGCCGCAGATACCGCAGCGCGGCAGGTGCTCTATGATGGCCTGCTGCAAGCATCGAGAACCGGCAGGAAACCGAAACACACCGAACTGGAGAACCAGCTCAGTATGTTCGATACTGCCGCGTAAAGGAGGAATATTTTTGAATTTTACCATTGAAAGGGCGGCGTTTCTGACTGCCGCCAAGCGTGCCGCGCAGCTGGCGCCGTCCGCATCACCACTAGAGGTGCTGAAGTGTGCGCTGCTGGAGATCGACACAGGGATGCGCTGCCTGCACATGACCGCCACCAATATGGAGGTAACGCTGCGGCAGGACGTACCGCTGCTGGCCTATGAGGGCGGTGATACCACATTCGCCATTGACGCCAAGCTGCTCTCCGCCATGCTCGCCAATCTTCCGGGGAATACGGTGGAGTGCTGCAAGGGAGACAAGGATACGCTGGCACTATCCAGTGACCATGCGTACTATCAGGTACCAACAGCCAGCGGCAAAGGTTTCCCACGCATGAACATCACTGCTCCTGAAAGCATGGTGAAGCTCAGCGGTGTTCCGTCCATGGTACGCCGTGCGGCGTTTGCCACAGACCCGAACAGCAGCAATATGCCCATGCTGCGCTGCGTAAACCTCCGCCTGACCGCTGATGGCCTGCGTGCCGTTGGCAGCGATGGCGTCTGCATTGTTTCCGCAAAGGGAGATAAGCAATGTACCGGAGATCAGACGTTTCTTATTCCTGCTGCCAACCTGGAAAAGCTGGCCCAGCTCTGCGAGGAAAAGGATACATTTTCCGTTGGCATGGCCGACAGGCAACTCGTCTTTGTGAAAGAGGGCTTTCAGTTTGCCGCACGGCTCATGCACGGCAGCTATGTGGACACGGACAGTCTCATTGCGGGGACACAAAACACATTTACGGTGCTGAGCGATTCCGAGGAGCTGCGCCGCACATTACAGGCGGCCACTGCCGCCTGTATGGACAACAGGACGATCCTGCACTTTGACGGGAATCGGCTGACCCTTCGCTGCACCGGCGGGGTCGGTTCCTCCAACGCGGCACTGACGGTCATTCCTCTGACGGGACAGCCTTTCGGTGACTACTGCTTTGCGGTGGATCGGCTGGAACGCTGCCTGCGGGCACTGCGCGGCACCGTTACGCTGGGTATCGCCCAGACGGGAATGCTGACGCTCTCCACGGAGGATGCGTTCTATATGCAGACACAGCTCCGCATGACCGCGTCGAAAGCAAAACCGCCCCGCAAAAAAGCTACAAAGGCTGCGTAAGGGGGCGTGCGATTGGAGATACCCCATATTTGCCGATACTGCGGCGGTATTGTCCGCCTTGTGCCGGCAGAAAGCGTCTACGGCGATTCTGCCGTGCGACTGGGCCTGAAAGACGAAAAGCTATATCAATGTCAGAACTGCAACGCCAGAGTAGGCTGTCACAGGGGGACGGTTCGCCCTCTTGGTGATCTGGCCAATGAGGTGCTGCGTCTCAAACGCATCGAAACCCATCAGGTTTTCGACGCATATTGGACGGAGCGCGGTATGAGCCGGACACAGGCGTATCGCTGGCTGGCAAAGAAAATGCACCTTCCCGAACGGAAGGCGCATATTGGCGGTTTTGAGATGCACCAGTGCCAGAAGCTTATTGATCTGTGCCGCGGAAGTAACGAAGAAAAGGAGGACGTTATTTGAACGAAATCAAAAAAAGCTGTGATACCTGCACCTACGCGTTTTATACGACGGATGCAAGCAGTCCTGCCCCGAAAGCAAAACGGCGGCAGCATTGCAAGAACCCCGTCTATAGCTCGAAAGAATACACACATACGATGCTGATGGAGGACTGGAACAATGGCTGCTGCCGCTTGTGGGCACCCATCAGCGAAGATACGAAAGGACATCACCATGAAAAATACTTACTCCATTCTTGAGAGAAACCGTATTGTGGAAGAACACCTCTGGTGCATCAACAGCGTGATGCGAAAAAATCACGCGCTGATCCGCGCTGCCCGTCTGGACTACGAGGAAGTGTACCAGCAGCTGGCGCTGCGGCTCATTCGGGCAGTAGAGACTTTTGACCCTGACAAGGGCGTGCTGCGTATCCACATTCTGGCACAGCTCAAGTATGAACTGCTCAGCTGCAAAACGCCCCGCAGGCTGTACGGCATTACCTACGCGCCCGCAGACTTCTGCGGGAAGGAGTTCATCTCCCTTGATGCACCGGATCTGTACCGCCAGGATGAAGCACTGGCGGCCGCATAAGGAGGGTGGAGCGTATGACACTGCGAGATAAAATGCTGGCCGTAATGCAGGATGTCAACAGTCAGGTGGCGGAGCGTGAAGAACTGGTTGAGCTGATCGCCATTGCTTTGCTGACGCGAAACAACCTGTTCATCCTCGGCAAGCCCGGTCAGGCCAAGAGCCTGTCCATCAACCTGTTCCGCCAGCGGATCACCGGGGCGCGGCAATTTGAACGGCTGCTTTCCAAGCAGACCGATGAGGATCAGCTTTTTGGCCGCATCGACCTGTCCAGCCTGATACCCGGCAGCGTGCCGGATGCTGTGCTGCAGGATGATGACGTGCATAAAAACCTGCGCTTTGATCTTCAAAGTATGGTGGATGGTCTCGGTGCGAGGAAAGATACGCCGGACACCTTTGCCATGCTGGAAAAGGCGACGGATAAGCTGCTCAGCTACCGAAAGGCCGTGGCCGCGCTGCATCAGAATGAGCCCGTGGTACAAACCGCCGGTAAAATACCGGAGGCGGACATTGTGTTTCTGGATGAGATATTCAAGGCCAATGATGGCGTGCTGAACTCTCTGCTGACAGCACTCAACGAACGAAAGTATACCAACGAGGGGCGCACCTATCCCATTCCGGCAATTTCCTTCTTTGCCGCGTCCAACGAGATACCTAACTTTGCCGATCCGCAGGAACAGATCCTCGCGCCGCTATATGACCGTTTGCAGATCAAAGTGGTGACAGAGGATATTTCTGACCGCGATAAGCGTCTGGCCGTCCTCAAGAGCAAGCAAAACGGCGGCGATGGATCGGTAAATGCCACGTTCTCACTGTCCGAGCTGTACGCCATGCAACAGGAGGTGGCTGCCATCCCTGTGCCGGATGCCATCAACGAGTTGGCTGACGATGTACTTTGTGAACTGCGTGGCAACGGGATCGAGGTGTCAGACCGTAAATATCTCAACTACTACCCTCTGGTGCAGGCCAAGGCTTGGCTGGAAGGGCATGACAAGGTGGAGTCCCAAGACCTGCTGATCCTCAAGTGCTATCTCTGGCAGGCACCCAGTGACCGGCCCACGGTAGAAAACACGCTGACCCGTCTGTGCGTCAATCCCTTGCAGGATAAGGTAAACAGTATTCTTGCCATGGCGGTGGAGGCGCAAGAGGATTTCAACACCGTTGTTGCGGATGGCGGCAATCCCAAGGCTGGCAGCAAGGCACTGCTGAAGCTGCGTGGTGAGCTGCTCCAACTCTATAAACGGCAGCAGGAGCTATGTGCCGCCGCACAGTCTGACACTGAAAAGGACATGGTGAACAAGCTCCTGAACGATTTGGAGGCCATCAGCATGGCCGCCCACAATGCGGTGAATTTCACCTATATCCCGTTGGAGCAGATGGCTGCTCTGCAATAACTACATTTTTGGAGGAACGATTTATGTTGAACAAAATCATTGTGATGGGTCGCTTGACCCATGATCCTGAGCTGCGCCGCACCGGCAGCGGTACACCGGTATGCAGCTTCTCTATTGCCTGTGACCGCGATTTCAAATCGCAGTCCGGAGAAAAGGAGACCGACTTCTTTGATGTGGTGGCATGGCGCGCCACCGGAGAATTTGTCAACAAGTATTTTACCAAAGGCCGCATGGTCGTGGTAGAGGGGCGGCTCCAGATCCGCGAGTGGCAGGATAAGGAGGGCAACAAGCGCCGCAGCGCGGAGATCAACGCTGATAATGTCTACTTCGGCGATTCCCGTCCGGCGCAGGCCGAAGGATCGTCTGGGCACGGTGAGGCAGACGCTTTTAAGGATTTCCCACCGCTGGATGATTTCCCATCCGCTGCGGGCAGTTCTGACAAAGAGCTGCCGTTTTGATCCTATGGGATAATGAATTAGCAGGGGGGAGGCTCACACCTCCCCTCTGCGGATAGGAGATGCTTTATGAATACCAATAGGCGAAAAGCCTTTCGGACAATAGCGGATGTACTGCGTTCTCCCATTGTGGAGCTTGCGGCACTTCGGAGAAAACCGGCACAGAAGACTGACAGGGTGATGTGCTCCAGCAAACTGGAAGACAGCATATACGCTGAACTACGCGAGGATGATACAGAAATGGATATGACGGAGAACGCCGCGGCGCAGAGGCTCAAGTCTTTTCCCGCCCTCTCCCGCGATGTGTTTCAATCCCTGTATTCGCTGGCTCCGCGCAGAAACGACATGGATATGCTCACCGCTGTGGCGCAGAAATTCAACGCGCCCATCCTTAATCATGTTGTCCAGCAGGACGACTATCCCACGCTGAAGAATATCTGCGAGGGTCGCAGCCTACCCGCCTATGAAGCGGCAGCAGAGTTCACCGGCCGCGCCGCTGAAGAACTGGACGGCCTGTTATCCGAGTTGGGCGGTGATAAAGGTACGCTGAACACCCTCGAAAAGCTGGAAACGGCACGGGATGCCGCGGCAGAGGAGCTCGCTAAGCTGCTTGATGTCCAAGCTACAGGAGAAACGACCGAGCCGGGTAAGCAGGCACTGATAAATGCTGCCAATCGGCTGGACAGTAAGCAGCGGCAGGTGGAGGCTGTATCTCAGATGCTGGACACGACCATGCTGCGTCAAACGGAAGCAGTCGATCTGGCGGTATCCGCCGCTGTGCAGGCTGCCACAGAGCGGGCACAGGAGGTACAGAGCATCATCGGTGCATGGAGCGATGAACCCTCGAATATGCGCCGCACGCCTGAGAATCTTGCACTGCTGGAAAAGGTACGCAAAAGCACGGTGCTGAAGGATATTTCCAAGTATCTGGGACGCTTCCGCGAGATCTTCGCGCAGGCCAAGAACAACAGCTATGCTTATGGACGGGGCGAAACCTACTCTCTGGAGTTAGGTAATAACCTGTCCCGTGCGCTGACTTCGGAGCTTGCCATGCTGGCCACGCCGGAGACTATCCCGCTATTCCTGCGGAAGTATCAGCAAAAGCAGATCAAACAGTATCGTCGGCGCGAACCTATTTATAAGGGTATGGGCGACATTATCTGCTGTCTGGATGAGTCCGGTTCCACTGAAGGCGAAGCTACGGCATGGGGGAAGGCGGTAGCCATGACCCTGCTGGAGATTGCAGCCGAGAGCCGAAGAAGCTTTGCGCTGATCCATTTTGCCGGAAGCAGCAGTTGCCAGGTGGACATATTCCGCCCGGGTGAATATACGCTGGAGGATAAACTGACCGCTGCGGAGATATTTCTCGGTGGTGGCACCAACTTTGAACGCCCCATCCGTGAAGCAATCCGATTGATGGACACCGAGGGCTTTGAAAAGGCCGATGTGGTTTTCATCACGGATGGTGAATGTGAGTTGCCCGATGCCTGCCAGCAGGAATTGCAGGCGGTACAGGCCGCATATCATTTCACGGTAACAGGTATTTTGCTAGACGAAGGGCAGGCGGACATGGATTTCAGCCTGAAACCCTTTTGTCAGAAGATTTACCGAACCAGTGAATTGACGAAAGGCGAGATTGTAAGCGCATTAATAATTCCTCGATAGAGGGTAAAAGGAAAAACAAGTAGCTCATTCGCTACTTGTTTTTCCTTTTATGGTCAAACAGGTTCCATAATAGAAGAACTCCTCTATTAAAATCGTTACCCCAGCGCCGGTGTCGGCATGTTTCTGTTTACCACTCACAACTTACGCGCTTATAAAAAGTCCATAATTTATCCTTAAAGCGAGCATAGCGCTTTGTTCCAGCTATGTCACAAAGCCTCGAGGCGGCATCGTAGTAAAAGAGTATCAATTCATCTGTGGTACCAGCGTTTCGCATTTTTTCTATAATAGCCATGAATAAGCCCGCATTTAGATTGCCAATAAGCCCGGCAATTGAACTTGCTTCAAGGTAATAATATGTTGAGCGATCGAGAAGCTCGTAGCTCTTTTCAAACTCTGACAAATCTCCATAGATTGCGAGTAATACGGCAGCATTTCTATAAGCCAAATGTAGTTGGTTGACTTCGATAACACCCGCATATCCTTGTTCAATTATTTTTTTACAGACTCGTTGCATACACATGCCGAGTCTTCGCGTGTCTTCCATAAAAGATTTGATATTTGATTCTGTCCTGCGAAGATAAATCGTCTGCATTACCCAATCGGTATACTGGTTTATATCTGCAGATACATCCCATCCAATCGCATTTCCAGAGCCATAAGCAGAGTATACCTGTTGAACCCGCTTATATAGTCTTTTTTGAGAAAAGGGCAAGAAAATTCCGGCCCCAGCTAACAAATGGCGGAGCAAGTGATAGATACCAGAAAAACTGCTTTCCTTACGCATCAACAAAACAGCAAATTGGATAGCTTCTAATATTCTCCCTTGTAGTATCGCCATTGCAAGCTTGGGATAGGTTGAGTACCAACCTTTAGTTTGATGTTCCTTAGATGAATATAACAAGGGCTGCTCCAAAACCTTTGAGGTATCAATTCCAAAAAACTGGCACAAATCCACGAATAGATCTAGCTTACGTCCCTGAGAATAATTAACCATTTCGCCAAGGCGTACCCAATCAAAATCTTTTAATTTGTGAATCTCTGTTAGATTAACAGGAAATAGCAACTCAAGTACTTTTGCTGTATTTGCATCAAGCACATACTGATAAGAGAATGGAAGTAGAACCGCTTTTACTTTTTCTAATTCTTCTGTGGTGTGAAAACGGGGGGTGTTATTCTTTGAATGTTGAATAAAAAAACTATCGCTCCCGTGGATTCTCTCGTCATACATATGTCTAAATAAAAGATTAACGTCAAACACATCGCTTGCGCTATACCCAGCAAAAATAAAAGTTTTGCTTTCATGCAGCCAGCCTTTAATAATTTCAACAACCTGAGAGGGTAATTCGTTCTTTACAGATGATAAGGATATACCTATGCTCTCTTTATCAAAAGCTACTCCGTGGATATGAATAATGCGTCCAACGGCCTCGTTTGGGATGCTATAAATATATACAGATGTGTTATCAACCTTTTCAGGGGAAAGCTTTTTCCCCGTCAATCTTTCAAAAGCTGTTTCAACACATAGGCTATAATTAGTTGTGACAACACTAGCCCCCTCAGATACTGCTTTCGCTAAAGCATAATGACTTGGATTTGGCGGTGCATCACTAAATCCACTAATCATAGTCATAACAGAGTTATTGGAGCCATCTATTGATGATTGCTTTTCGCACAGTCGAACTCTCTCCAGAATGGATTCTAACCGTGGTATTGACGAAAGATGTAATTTTTCCTTTGGCCAGCATAGAGAATTTACTGCTTTACAAATTTCACCCCATTTTTTGAACAATTCTGCTCCCATATCACCGCACGTCCAAGATAGAATTTTCTCTGTAAGAGCAGCCCCTAGCGGAAGACATGTTGGAGTATCGCAATCTATACCGGCACCTGTCCAAAAGACGATATTATTTGCTTGAAAATCTTTATTCTGCATAAAAGAGGAAAACTGATTGTAATCTATAAAAGTAAATTTCTCCATCATTGTAGTAACCTCAAAAAAGATATAGAGGATTTGTTAATCAACTCAATGTGAGATACCGCTGGGGGAGACATACGATTTTAATGCACTTCGGATAGTATTATATTCTCTGATAATATTTGCGTTTGTTTTCGCCAAGCTTGGCTTTATAGTTTATACTATTGTGATCACACTGCGTTTGAATATGGGTAATCTCGTCTATAAGAACATCAGCTAATATGTCCCTTTTGCATATGGACGGAGTTGAGCTGATATAGACTTTCCTCGCCGCAGGAGCAGCCTGTTGTAAGGTAAATGTAGAAATCCAGATTTCATTTCTTGCGGGGTAACAGTATCCATAATCTTCACCATGATTTACAGTGAACAGCTCTCCTAAATTCCAACCATAATTTGCAGTATGCTTGATTAAATTGAAGTTTCTATTATCGAAAATTATCCAAGTAATATCAGAGTCATCAAACCCAATTGCTTTGCACACTTCGGCTATCTTTTGCTGAAGTACAAACTTGTATACTGGTTGTTCAGAAACACTATTGTGAAATATTATTCTACGCATAAAGTCCTCCCTGCAGCAAATTTTTAATGCAAAAAATAACTCGAAATAATAAGCTTCTTATAGTAATGTGTCAAAATGTGGCATGTCATGACATGTTTGGCCGAAATAAACTTCATTACACAAACTAGCAAAAGTACTTTATTATTGGGTGCGCCACTTTCCACCTGTAAGCCCCGGCAGCTTTCCGTTACAATAGCCTTGTACTTAAGGTCATTAGGCATTGAGGACGGAGCAGAGCAGGCACGGGCGAGAAAGGAGGTCAGACCCCTTCTTCGTTCTGACTAAGACTTGAAGTATGTAAAAAACTGGACATCAAGAAGAACGTAATTGCCTTTCGGGGCGGTTGCGTTCTTTTTTGTTGTCCCAAAACACGAAAGGAGCCGTTACCATGAGTGACAGCAACAGCATGTGGCCGTTTCAGGAGATCAGCGCGGAGGAAGGTCTTGACATCAACGAGATCTTTGGCACCGGCACACCCAACGGCGCAGCAGCACCCGAAGCCAACCCATTCCAAGTACCCCAGCAGGCCGTTCCCGCACCAGAGGCAGCAACGCCCCACGTGGAACAGCCGCCTACGTCCCCCGCAGCACCCCAAGCGGAGCAGACCCCTGCGGCGCCGCAGCCCACAGCAGTGACCATTCCTCCCGCGACGATCCCAGCCACAGAAAATGTACCCAGCAATCCGCTGGAAGCAGCCTTCGAGGCAAAGACCGTGGAGAACGCAAAAGCCAGCCTTTTTGAAAAGAAGCCTGTCTTTTGCCACAAAAGCGCAAAGGAGGTCATTGAAGATCCTACCATGACGTTCGAGGAGCTTCGCATCCGTAAGTCAGAGGATTTTCTTGACTTGGAGGAAGGTAAAAATGTGTCATGGTCGGTGGAGTATGGCACTATCCGCAAGGATGTCAAAGACCCCAAGGGAACAACGATCATCTCCATGAAGGAGTCCATCGAGCGTTCCCGTGAGTTCCTGGACGCGCTCAAAAAAGCCAAGGACAAGAATCCGGACTGTATCGTGCGTCCCAAGGTGACCATGAAGAATAAAGGCACTGCCGCCTACAAGGGAACATTTCCTACCGTAGAGGCCGCCCGCAATTCGGACAAGGTCATCTGCCTGATCCCCAGCAATGACGGTCACATCTATGAGATGCACAAGACCGAGCAGGGTGAATTTATCGCCCCAAAACACAAGATCATGGATTTTCAGGCGGTTGCGGCCGGGTTTGCCCCGGCCCTGCCCCTGATCCCGCTGCCGCTGATGCGTCAGATCATTGCGTTCTTCCGTTCTTTTATGGCAGAGCATGGGCAGGAGTATGAGGCGCTGGTGCTGATCTATTGGGACAAGTGGAAGGAGGAATACCTCGCCTACGTCCCCAAGCAGAACGTCAGCAAAGCGGGCATCCACGCCAGTTTGCAGGAAAATCCTTACGATGATGAAAGCCGCTATATCCACTATGCCGACATTCATTCCCACAATAGCATGGAGGCGTTTTTCTCCTCTATTGATGACGCGGATGAACGCGGAACCGGCATCTACATGGTGCTGGGCCATCTGGATCATTTCTATCCGGAGATCGCGGCGCGCATCTGCTGCGGCGGCTCTTTCGTGGACATCGACCCCGGTACGGTGGTAGAGGGGCTGGAAGAACCCTTTCCGCCCGAATGGCGCACTGAAGTAAGCCACGGAAAGGTGCCGGTCTCAAGGGTCTCGCCTCGTAAAGCGGAGAAAACAGGTATCTGGGGCTGGAAGGCACTGGATCTTCTGCTGGGGGATCTGAAATGAAGCTGCCTACAGATACACCGGTGAAAATCGTCATGCTGGGAGCAGGCGGAACAGGCGGACATATCGCGCCGCACATCTATCGGCTCCTGTACGCTCTGGATCGGCCCAGCCGCTTTATCATCTGTGACGGCGATAAGGTGGAGTTCAAGAACCTCGTGCGTCAGAACTTTTCTCCCGCCGATCTGGGTGAAAACAAGGCAAAGATCCTGGCAGAGCGATACGCCTCCGTGTTCGGTATGGAAGCGGAATACCTGCCCGCCTTCGTAGAGGATCTGGACACGCTCACCGCACTCATTCACGCAGATGGCTGGGCAACCGAAGAATACAGCCACCGTCCCGATGTGCGAGAACAGGTCATTCTCATCGGCGCCGTAGATAACGATAAGTCCCGCCAGCTTTGCCACAAGGCGTTCCTGAAAGCGGAAAACCTTATCTATATCGACAGCGGCAACGGTGAGTTTTCCGGTCAAGTGGTATGTGGTGTCCGCATAGACAGGCATACCGTCCGAAAACCAGTGGCGAACATATTTCCTGAGTTGTTGAAGGCACAGGATCGGTTCCCTTCGGAGATTTCCTGTGCGGAAGCATCTCTGGCAGATCCGCAGAGCATAGCCGCCAATATCACCGCCGCTACGATCGTGGTGGATATGGTCTACAACATCCTCGTCCGCGGAGAATGTAACGTGCGGCAAGCAGATTTTTCTGCGAAGACTGTACGCATGAAAACAAAATTAGAAAAGAATAGGAGTGCAGCATGAAAGCTACTGTAGATTCCGGCGCATTTTTCAAGGCGCTGAACCGCATAATTCCACTCTTGAAGGTCAGTGCGATCCCCGCACTGAGCGAAGCGAGTATTCAATTTCGTGACGGTGTATGTACCATCACCGCCACAGATCTGGAGCTATGGATACAGACGGAGATTCCGGCAGAGGGGGACGACTTTGGCGTTGTTCTCTCCGGCACAAAGTCCATCGTGAAGGCAGGGAAGTTCTTCCGTGGCTCGCTGACATTTTCCTGCGCGGACGCAGCAGTTTCATCCCCGCAGATTACCATGGCCTGTGCCGACAAAAGTGCGGAGTTTACCGGATACCCGCTGAAGGATTATCCGGAGCTGCCGCGGTTTACCTGTGAGCAGGCGTATACCGCCAACGCGGCACAGCTACTCACCTGTATTGGCCGCATCAAGTATGCAGCCCAGCGGCGGAGTGACAGCCGTCCCGTGATGAGCGGTGTACGCTTCTACCGGCAGCAGCTCTACTGTGTGGATGGCCAGCGTCTGGCCGTCTGCGCAAACGACGCCATGACCGTGGATAAGACCTTCGTTGTTCCCGCGGACGCCATGTGGATCTTGAAAGCCTTTGGCGATCAAAACGTGTCCGTTCAGGTGGGCGTCCGGTATGTCCGTTTCGCGGCAGATGGGTTTTGCGCCTATGTCCGCCGTTTGGAAACCTGCGACACACTGACGCCGGAGGTTGCCATCCCCCGTAGCGAACGGGAGAGTTATGTGGTTGACCGCAAGGAATTTCTGCAAAGGCTGACCTATCTGAAGGAATGTGTTTCCCCTGCGAAAACCACACCTGTGGTCTATTTTGAAAACGGGTGTCTGTCGCTGCAAACACCATCCGCGCGGTATCGGGCGGCAATCGAGCTGCCCGTCCGCAGCGAGGTCGCGTTTGCCTTTAACCTCTCCTATATGTGGGACGCCTTACAGCAGTTTTCTGGTCATGAGAAGGTACGCCTTCATGTGCTCAGTCCTGTTTCGCCTGTCACCATCACAGCAGAGGGCACAGATGATGTGGCACTGGTACTGCCCGTCAGATACCGTGCCGCCGCATGAACAAATAATGAAAGGAATCGACGAACATGAAAACCATTTATATCCCCAAGGGTGAAACTGTCCACTATGAAAGCCTGTCCACGGATCATCTCATCGTAGAGGGTACGTTGGAAGTGACCTATGGCGTAGTCGCAAAGCAGATCGACGGCGATGGCGTGATCCACGCCGGAACCGTGGAGGCGGACATCATCCGTATCCGCTGCATTGAGACAGCCCGCACTGTATGCCGCCGGCTTATCGCCAAGGTGGTGGAGTCCTCCGAGGTGTTCGCCTCCGAAAGTGCGGTGGTGAGCTGCTTCTGCTCCGCGGCGTATGTGGAGACTGGCCGCCTGACCGTTACCATCAGTGAGATCGACGAGGTGAAGGCCAAGCAGATCATCAACCTGCCCACCCGGCAGCGCACCCTCCTGGGGACACTGCTGGCGTCCATGTGGCGTGCTTTCTGGCTGTCCCTGTTCGCGTATCCTGTCCACACCAACGCGGTGGACGCATCGTATCGCCCCGATACGACGGATACCGAAGATGCACCTCCCGTACAGGAGAGCAAGACTGCGGAAGCTGCCAAGGAGCCCTTCGATGAAGAACTCTCCCGCTTTGTCAACATGTTCAAGCTGGCACGGGAGAGCGGCTACACGCTGAAGCTCGTCCCCGGTACGCCGGAGGAAAACGCGCCCGTATTTGACTTTGCGGCAGAAGCCTTTGCGTCTCAAAAGGCCGCATGAACCACTACCCATACACCGTCACAAATATAGCGACGGGAGAAAGGCAAGGAACGCATCAGTTCCTTGCCTTTCCTGCAAATTATGCAGATGGCGAGGTGACATACCGTGAGTGAAGATTTACAGAGCCAACGCTACTATGTGCTGGAACGGATCGGCGAGCTGCGTGAACAGATCCCGCAAGCGATGCAGGCCATGGTGGTATTCCGCGCCCGTATTGAAAAATACCGGCAAACGGATCTGTCCGCCGCCCGTGATACCTATGACGCACTCCGCCGCGTCCGCGATGATCTGACACAGGCGTTGGCCGACGCGCAGCCTCTGCTGATGGAGCTGGAGAGCTATGCTTTGGCAACCATGGCGGGACAGCTGCTGCGGGGCTTTAAGGGCTTCGACCTGATGAGCACCGGCTACCGCCCGGTATATGATGCGGTCTGCCGGTTCGCACAGCAGCTCCCGGAGAAAAACACTGTCAATGCGGCCACCATCGGGCGGCTTATGAACAACGTGAAGCTGGGGTACTATCCCACTGCTCCGGATAACATTGCGCTGATGCTGCAAGGCATCTCTTTTCCGGAGGGGGTGACCACCAATGTCTTTGACCCCTGCTGCGGCTGCGGAAAGGCGCTGCGGCAGATCGCCCAGGGCAACAACTGCTATGCCTATGGGGTGGAACTGGATGAAAGCCGTGCGGAGGAGGCGCAGACCCGTCTGCACCGTGTAGGCTTCGGCAGCTTCTTCCATAGCGACATCAGCCGTGAGGCGTTCCACCTGCTGTTCCTGAACCCGCCGTACCTCTCCGTTCTCAACGAGAGCGGCAGCAAGGCACGGCACGAAAAGCGGTTTCTCATCGAGAGCATTCCCCATCTGCTGTACGGCGGTCTGCTGCTGTATGTGATCCCTTACTACCGTCTGACGTCGGATATTTGCCGTATCCTCTGCGATAATTTTGAGAATATCACCGTCTGGCGTTTTACAGACGGAGAGTTCAAAAAGTTCAAGCAGGTTGTGGTCATGGGCATGCGGAAGCGCCGTGAGACTACGCCGCAGGACACTGAATGGCTGGAGCAGTATGCCGCTTATCCTGACCGGATACCGGCACTGACCGAGTTGAACAGCCCGCGCTATGCGTTGCCTGCCAACGAAACCGAGGTCAAGGTATTCAAGGGCGAACGGTTCAACCAGAAGGAACTGGAGCAGCAGCTGCGCCGGTGTGACAGCTTTCAGCAGCTCATGGCCCGCAGTCAACTGGACAGCGGCGTCAAGCACCCGCTGCTGCCGTTGTCCATCAGCCAGATCGGACTGATCGGCGGCTCCGGCATGATAAACGGGCTGATCCAATGTGACTCGCCCCATATCATCAAGGGCCGCATCGTCAAGGTGATCCGCAGAGAAACTGACGAGAGATTCGCTGCCAACGGTAAGCATATTGGCAGCGAGGTCAAAGAAACCATTACCAACAAAATGATCTTCAACGTCCTGACGCCTCACGGCTTCAAGGCGCTGACATGAGGAGGACTGATTATGAGCAGATCAACAACATTAGCCATCGTTCATCCTGTGGATAAATTACAGGGGAGTGATGACGCGGTACGCACACAGGTCTGGGCGGAAACAACACATCTGCTTACCCCTATGCTGGGGAAGCTGTACGCCCGTTTTGAACCGGCGCAAAAGGCATGGCGTCAAGCCACCTACACACCGCTGGGCGTGGTACTGGGCCGTACAGACCCGGCGCTGTTCCTGTACTTTTTCTCCTACGGCCAAACTGTGCAGAAGGAATCCATGGAGTTCCATCTATCCGGCCTTATGAACAGTCTAGATGTGGAGAAGAAAATGGACAACGGCAGCATACACGGTTTCGTGATGAGTCCCAAGGAAAATAGCGAGGCTGCCGCAGCCGCACACACCGCGTGGCATGTGGGTATGGCCTGCGGAGACATCCTTCCTGACTCCGGCATTTACTTTGCCGCGGTCAAGCAGGCCGCCATCTCGGACAAGCTGGCCGAGGACATCGCAAAAAACATGGAGCAATACGCCATTTCACTGGTGCGCCTCTATGCGGAGGAGGTGGAGGACAAATGACCGATTCTTCGATCCGGTTTGTTCCGGAGTTGTTCTTCCAAAGAGCCATCGCCGCCCCGGAAATTTATCCCATCTTTGAGGAGCAGGAGTTCAGTCCTTATCTGAAAGAGCATGTGTTTGACAAGCTCTCCGAGAACGAGACTTTCAATCTGGAGCAGTTGGATCTTACCGCTTTCGAGATGAAGCACGTCCTTCCGGCCAATATGCCAAAGGCAGTGAAGCGGGTACACGCCAACTGGGCGGAAGGTTTCAACGCCAAGGTCAAAAAAATCGCCGCAGCGTCAAAATGTGTACGCACGTTTTTCTGAGGTGGCCTATGTATGATCATGAATATGAATGGCAGATCTTGGGATTTCTGCGGATACTGAAATATATTTGGCAGAGAAATAAAAGTATTCTCGCCGACCTCGTGCGTGATTATCGTTGTGGCGAGATCGACACCGAGGACATATTTGAGTTATCCGTGATGCTTCTTGTGGAGTACATTTGCGTGGACTATCTGCCTGAAGACGATCCAAACGATTTCTACGGGGAGGAATATACCTGTTACCTTCTAATGGAGTCGGAGCTGGATGATTTTTTGACGCTTATCGCGCAGATAGAGACCCTTCGCTTCAGAACAACCGAATGTACCGGGAGGAATAAGCTTCGTGACGCGGTGGAGATGTTTATGGGGAATGTGCTGTACGATTTCAAAATCGTGCCGTGCGAGGCCGGGTGTGTGATCTATCTTTGGCCGCCGCCTGACTACTATGACCCCATTGAATTTGCCAATTCCATCATCGACCTGATGACCTACATCGGCGCGGAGATCGACCGCATGAAAGCAGAGCTGGCAGCGGTGACCGCTGCGGAGCAGGAAATGGAGGTGGCTGCGTAAGTATGGAAACAGCCGTAAACCGTGATCACAGTGGCGAGATCCTTTTGCGCGTCTCGCCCGAAAGCGGCAGATTTATCGTAGAGGAGCACAAGAAAAACGGTGTGGTCAGCTATAAGGAAATATCGCCGCTGGATTTTTACAACACCATCTATGGCAGCTTTGACCAGGAACACTTCCTGCGGAGCGGATTGCTGCCGCCAAATTGTCTTCAGGTCAGCTTCTGCGGCGAGGATAAATACTTTGTACTCTGGAACCCGGAGCTTCGGGCCGACATCTTCTATGGCGATACCGAGTATTTGGATTTTCCTATCCCGCGCATGGTGTTCGGCATACGAACCCTACGGGATGGCCGTGCGGTAGATTGCTCTATGGGCGTTGTGGCGGATGAGCCGCCAACGGGAGATACGAAAATGTATCACTATCCCTTCTCCAATGTTTATGACGATCTGCGTGTCTGCGTGGGCAACAATGTGCTGCCGCATTTCAAGAGTCAGACACAGTTGTCGAAGTTCCCGCGCTTTCTGCTGGGCATTCCCAACAACGACGATTTTTTCAAGGAAAGCCATAACAGGCTGCACATGTCTCACAGGGAACTGCTGGAGCACCTGAAGGACAAGGAACCCGCCTACTATTACACGGATGTACTGGTAGAAAGCGGCAAAACACTTTCTGATTTCATCAATGGGAGGTAGCAAATGAACGATCCCAGAGAATTGTTGTCACGGCTGGCCGCGCCCTTTGCGGCGGAGGATCTGGAATGGCGGCTGCAAATCGCCTATGAGGATCGGATGCAGGGCATCGCTGTACCCTATGTGACCAACCGTGCGATCCAGAACCGTCTGGACGACGTTATGGGGCCTGACCGCTGGCATAACGAGTTCAAGCCGTGGCACAGTACAGGCAAACGGGAGTCGCAGCTTTGCGGCATTTCCCTCTATTTCGAGGAGCGCGGCTGGATTACCAAATGGGACGGCGCTGAGGACTCGGACATCGAACCCATCAAGGGCGGATTATCCGATTCCATGAAGCGTGCCGCCAACCAGTGGGGCATCGGTCGTGTTCTCTACAGTATGGACACCGTTTGGGTCAATGTGGAGAAGAAGGGCAAGAGCTTCATCATCAAACCCACAGAGCGCGGTAAGCTGGACGCCCGGTATCTGGAGACGCTGAGAAGTCTCGGTTTGACGCCGGCGAAAGCCTGCGGCATCCAGTCCCTTCTGATCCCCGCTCTGCGTGCGGAGGAACAGTCCCCTGCCCCTACAGCAAAGCCCACGGCGCAGAAAGAGCCGCACAAGCCACAGGAGGACACGACCGTTGTTCCGTTTCCTGCCTGCGAATACACCGTACTGGAGGCCAAGGCTGCGGGGACGACCGCGCAGCTCATTCTGGAAGCTCCGGAGGGCAAACGCTGCTACGCATACGCCATGGGGAATCACCCTGAGCTGCAAAAGGGCGCGAAGCTATACCATGTGGAAAAACGTATGGTGAAGAAAGACAATGTGGTTTTCTATCTGCTGGACAGCTTTGAAGTCATTCAGCAGAAGGATGCCGCATGAGAAAGGAGAGCTTTTGATGGAAAAACTCAAATCGTTTCGGATCACGGCCCTGCACATGGAGGGCTTTAAGTCCTACAGTCAACCTACCGATCTGACCTTTGGCGACCCCACCGTCATTACGGGCGGCAACGGACGCGGCAAGAGCAGCATCGCGGACGCCATCGCCTTTGCTGTTACCGGCCTGCCTTTCTTCGGAGAGCACCGCATTGACCGGCTCCACAGCGAAGATAATCCTGATCTGTTCATCCGCATGCGCTTTATGGATGAAAACGGTACGCTCCATGAGCTGTCCCGCGCCCGCAAGAGCAACCGTATGACCATCACCTATGATGGCTGCGAGGTGCGGCAGGTAGATCTCACCGATCTCTTCGGAGAACGGGACGTGTTCCTGTCTATTTTCAACCCGCTGTACTTTATCGAGGAACTGGGCAACGATGGCAAGAACCTTCTCCAACGGTATCTGCCCGCGCTCACCAAGGAGGACATTCTGGCGCAGATGGCAGGCCCCGCCGTGGAAGCCCTGCGGGATGAGCCGCTGCTCTCGCCGGAGGTGGAGAGCCGAAAGCTGCGGGAAACCATTCGGGAACTGGAGAACAATATCCTGTACCTCACCGGGCAGCAGGACATGACCACCGCCCAGCAACAAAACAGTAAGACCGCCCTGCGGGAACTGCGGGAAAAGGAGGATGCTCTCCAGAATGAGGAGCAGTCGCTGAAAAGTAAGCAGTTTGCCGGTGTGGATATTGCCGCGCTGAACGATGAAATGGTAGACCTCAGCGCCCAATATAGTGATTTGGCGAATCAACGGCAAATACCCACAGCCTCGGATGAATGCATCCTTGCATTGACGCAGGAGCTGACCGCTCGAAAAGCAGCGGTCTACACGCCTAAGTATGCGGAGGCCGCCGCGCAGGTCAACGCCAGGATACGTCAGTTGGGCAGCCAATATCAGCAGGAAAAGGAGCAGTACAGCCAGCTCAAGCCCGGCTATCGATGCCCCACCTGCCGCCGCGCCGTAACGGCGGACGAACTGCCCGCGATGCAGAATGCTTTTCGGACATCTATCAAGCAGATCGTAGAGGCAGGTCAGGCAGAGCGTGCCAAGCTGGAGGAGCTGCAAGCCCTTGAGAAAAAAGCACGGGATACGTTTCTGCAATTCCAGAAGGACGATATTGCCAAATTGGAAGAAACCTTGCAGGAGGCAAAGGAAGCCGCTGAACCGGATGCAACCCGTCCCGAGGCACAGCAGCTTCAGGAGCGAATGCAGGCGCTGGCGGCAGAGCTGGAGTTCGGTGCGCTCTCTCAGGAGGAATATGACCGTATGTTTGCCTGCCGTGAGGAATTGCAGCAGGTTCGTGCGGACATCGCCGCCATTGAGAAAGCCACACCCGCATCCGGTGATCTGGACAGCCAATTGAAGGCGACCCGTGCGGAGATCGACCAGTGTAAACTGAAGCTGCAATATCTGGCGCAGTACATCAGCAAGCGGGCGGAAATGACATTCTCCGCCTTGAAGATGAACCGTGTGGAGATCTCACTCTACGACGTGGTGAAATCCACCGGCGAGGTCAAGGACGCCTTCAAGTTCACCTATAACGGGCGGCGCTATGACTGGCTCTCCCTCTCGGAGAAGATCCGCGCGGGCATGGAGGTGTCTGAGCTGATGAAGCGGCTCACCGGCAGGAATTATCCGCAGTTCGTGGATAACATGGAGTCGGTGGACGATCTCGCCAATGTGCGCCCCACGGGACAGGTCATCATGGCAAAATGTGTCAGCAAGGTGGAGCTGTCCGTCAGACCGGTGAAGCCGATCCTGACCACGATGCCTGCCGCCGCATAAGCGGCACGGGAAGGAGGTGCGCCCTCTGGCTCGTGCCTATGAAAAGATCCCCATCGTAGACACGGCCAGACGGTGCGGGCTTGTCCTTGACCCCTCGACGCTTCGGCGTCGGGAGGTCGAGGCAAGCTGCCCCTTCTGCGGTGACCACGGCAAGGGGAAATATCATCTGAGCCTCAATGTGGATACAGACCAGTACCGCTGCAACCTGTGCGGCGCGTCCGGCAACAGCGTTTCGCTGTATGCCCGGCTGCACGGTCTGACCAACAAAGAGGCATATATGGAGCTGAGCAGGGGCGGCAACGTGTACCCCATGCCCCAACAGCCCAGCTCCCAAAATACAGAGCCGCAGCCAAAACCATTGGCACAGCGGCATGAGGTATATACGGATATGCTCTCACTTCTGACACTTTCGGCAGAACATCGGGAAAACCTGCGTGAACGCGGCCTTTCCGACGACCGCATCGACCAAAACCAATATCGCAGTATGCCGCAGACACCGGAAGGCCGAAAGCTGCTGGCCTCGCTGCTGCGAAGCACCGGGCATGACCTGCAAGGTATTCCCGGTTTCCGTACCAGTTATGGGGAATGGACGCTGTCCGGACCAAACGGTTTTCTGATCCCTGTCCGTGATAAGGACGGTCTGATACAGGGTATGAAGATACGGCTCGACGAAGGTGAGCCGGGCCGGAAATACCGATGGCTCTCCAGCCGCAATGCCCCCAACGGAACACGCAGCTATTCATGGACGCACGTCACCGGCAACACCGCCAGTAAACGCGCCTATATCACGGAAGGGCCGCTGAAAGGCGACGTGGCCAGCTATCTGGACAACGACGCCCTGTTCGTCTGCATCGGTGGTGTCTTTGCCCTCCACGGGCTGAAAGATACGCTGATAAGCCTTGGCGTGACCGAGGTGGTGGAGGCAATGGACATGGATCAGATGAGCAATCCGCAGGTGCGGCGCGCCATACTGACCATCCGCCAGGAGGTGCAGAGCATCCGTGGCATACGCTACTCCAAATACGTCTGGAATCCGGCGTATAAGGGGATCGACGACTACTATCTCAGCCGCATCGCGGCACAATGAGGAGGACATGCTATATGACAGAACTCAAATTTGAAAACATGACTGCCGCCGCATCCGGCGATCATCAGAATATGCTGGGAAAGCTGCTGTATTTCTCTCTGCCCAGTGTTTTAGTGGACAAGGATGATCTGCGCCAGCTCTGTGTCGATATGAACATCCCCTACGCAGGCGGCAACCGCCTGTCGGTGTCTGATGCTTTCCGCAGTGCCACCGGCGATGTGCGGGACAGGATCATCAGCGAGGAATACGGTGAACGCCATATTTATCAGATCTATTGCCGGGATAACCGGCGTATTTCCGACAGCATCATCTCCCGTGAACTGGTAAAGGAGACCATGCACCAGGAAACCAACCAATATGAGAAGCTGGCCAACATCAGCTACGATAAGGACAGCCAGATCTTCAGCTACGACAATCTGGCCTATGACAGCCAAATCGACGCCATGGCCTATTGCCGTAGGGCAGAGGAGCTGTTTGAGCTGTACCAGCGCTGCGCCAACCGAAGACAGGTGGAGACCATCTGTGTGAATTTTCTCCGTATACTGGAATCCACCAAGCTCAGTGTCAACGGACATCTCTACTTTGTGCCGCGGCACAATATGGAGAAGGTGGATATTTTCGAGGACTTTGTCGCCGAGCTTAGCCGACTCAGCCGCAATCAGACGCACCTGATGGCGAACTCCATCTACATCATCGACGACGCCAAGCAGCGTCAGAAAATGACGGAGGAGTTCTATTCCGCCGTCAAGAAGGAGATCGCGGAATATCAGGAACGCGCCGATTATTTTATTAAGAGCGGCTGCCAGAGCCCCAGCGTCATGGACCGTTGGGTGCTGAAGATCCGGAGTCTGGAGGGAAAGAAGCAGCACTATGAAGACGTGCTGCGCCGTGAGCTGGATGGGCTGGACGATGATTTCGCCACCCTGAAGCTCTTATCACAGGAGCTGTCCTTCCGCGCCCAAGCAATTCGGGCGAAGAAGGCCGCATAAGCTGTACAGAATAGTTGTTAGATTCCTACTGTTGATTTATGTGCTTGACATCTCGGTGATCTTTTGATAAAATTGGTATAATCTATTATAAATTGTTATAAATGGAGGTGCCATATGGTTAATACTGACCTGCATTATCTGCGATGTCTTGCGAACAACAGTCAAATCTCATATTCGAGCCATGCTGTTGACCAGATGCTTTCCCGCCATATTGGTCGGGCGACCGTCCAAGCTGTTCTGTCCAGCCCGACTAATCAGTTGATTGAGACACAATCACCCTCAACAACACCGGGGAAAGAACACGATGATGAACGTGCACTGATTTCTGATCCCACATTTGAAGATGCTATCATCATTGTTCTAGTCATCCTGTTTTATCCGATTCCTGAAATACGGGTCATTACGGTAGAACGGGTAATGGATCATAAGTGGGAAAAACATATCAATGAAAACCCGTGGCTAGTACGTAAAGTATAACTCCCAATCATCTATGTCTGTGTTCTGTATTCCTCCGCTCCTCTACGGGCGGGGAAATACAGAACATTAGACAACCTTAAATAAACACTTGTGCCTCTACAATTATAAGAGTAATGATGGCAACGCAACTAAGGTAATAAATAGGAGGAATAAAATGATTGGCACAAATTATAAGATCTGTCATGAATGTGGTTCAAGGATGGAACCATGTACAATATCAAAGACATTTCGTTTTCATGGAAAAGAGATTGAACTCAAAGGAATTGAAGCATATCAATGTACAAACTGTGGCGAACAGGTTTATGCAGACAAAGAAGTCGATATGATTGAAAAACTCATGGCAGCTTTAAGTGAAAAGCAATCTCCTGCAATTGACGTTTTGAACTTAGAAGAAACCGCAGAATATCTCAGAGTAAGCAATCAAACAGTATACAATATGATTAAAGATGGTCGTATTAAAGCTTACAAAGTCGGCAGAGAATGGCGGTTTCTTCGGCAGGATATTGCTGCATATATGAATTCGAGCAGCAATACCGATTTTATGTCTATGGCAGCCAAAGGCGGAAAGGTAAATACAGAGGACTTAACTATTATAAAGAAAGAAATAGAAAAGAGAAAAAGCGATAATGGTTAAAGACGTATGTGCTGAAGCAATCAATGTTGTACAGTGCCTTATGGGGAAAGCGTCTCATTACAATCCCTTTGCGTTATGTGAACGAATCGGAATATCAACAATCACAGATAAACCTCTTCAAAAAGATGGGTATCTAGTTTGTAGCGACGGACTGAAGTTAATTTTTGTCAGTTCAAATATACAGAACCAACATAGAAGAGAATTTGTCGTTGCACATGAAATTGGACATTTCCTTATGCACCAAGAACAATTATATTGTTGCTCAAATGTTTCTGTGCCTCTTTCCGAGAAGGTCAATTCGTCTCGTCAGGAAAAAGAAGCTAACTCTTTTGCAACGGAACTACTGGCGCCAGCCACTGAATTACTGCCATTGCTTCCCAATAGGTCGCTGTGTTTTTCAGACATTTCATTTATTGCAGACTATTTTGATATTTCTATGTCGCATGCTGCTATCAAGTCTATTCAATGCTCAAAAGCAGCAGATGAGGTATTGTTATGCTATGAAAGCGGCCGTCTCAAATGGTATACAACAAATGGTTCACAAGAATTTAAAAATAAGATTCCCAAACGCTGCCCTATTGATATTAGCGTCGCTATGACATCTACATACATAAATGGTGTCTGGGATGATTTATTTGAAGGGAGCGTACATCAAGAAGTTTTTCGACCATACAAGGATAAAGCTTTAATATTGCTATCTGGAATCATGATTGATTCAGCAGATTGGTATAATTCCTAGGCCCACCTTAGCGGAAAGAATGTTTTGAAGCTTTGGCTTTCACATATTTCTTTCCAGTATTTACTTCATATTTTAGCCAATGTTAAAAAGGAGCCCTATTCACAGGAATGGGGCTCCTTTTTTGTGCTCTAAGTTCCCGCAGTACTGTACACCCACATTACTTTTAACTGTAATGCGGGTGTCAGCTTTCTTCGTGCTATTACATATTTCCGATTATTAATTGATTTCTGCATAGCCCTCCAAGTAATGTCTTTTGTTTTTATTAAAATTAAGGTCATATAGCATAAACAATTAGTAATTTGCGATATATTCATTAGCAATTGCAAAAGAATATTCATTACCGCTGCCGCAATCCTCCAAAGCCACTTTTCTCAATTCTAAAATAACAATTCAACCTATGGAGGATATTATGAGCAACTTATCAACGAATTACGTTCTAACCCTTTTGCAGAGCTACCGCGCCACCAAGCGCAGGATTGAGCAGCTCCGCTACGAGCTGGAGCATCCGACCAGAGTGACGCCGGATGAAATGATCGAGGCCATGAACTTCGCCAAGGGTGATGGCGAGGGCCGGCCTTCCGGCTGTGTGTCCAACAAGACGCTTTACATCGCCATGAACTTCCAGAGTGCGGCGGATGAGGCAAATGCCTCTTTGACACACGATCTGGTCAGCCGCCTTGTGCCGCTGGAGCAGGAGATCAGCCGCCTGGAGCACTATGTGGCACTTCTGGAACCGCGGCAGGCCGAGGTCATTCGACTCGCCTACTTCGAGGGCCACACATGGCAGCAGATCAGCACTAAAACCCAAATTACAACGAGAACCCTGTATAAGATCCGCAATCAGGCGGTCGAAGAACTGGCGGAAATGTATGCGTTGACTGCCGATTTGCAGCGGTAGAGGTCCGGTGTTCCCATCTTTTTCTGAAAGGCTTCACCTATTGTTCACCAAGTCTTACCTTGAAAGGGCATTTTGAAGCTGGTATTCTTTAGAATACAGAATCATAGGCAACGCTTCCCGGCATCACGCCGGGAGGCGTTGCTCTTTTATCAGCATTTTCATAAAACACCGAGATCTGGCAATACTACCGACAACGCCATTAGAAAAGAGGAATCTTCATGGAAGCAAACCGTCCGAGCGTCAGCCACACCACCCATACAGCGCCAAAGAACATCGCCTGTGTGAGTATCGACACCTCCGCCTCCTGCGCCGAACGCATTAAGCAGTATGTAGAGCAGGTAGGCGACCCGTACTGCTATACGGACAGCGGCATTGTGGTGAAGCTTGCGTATTCCAACACAGATATAAGCCTGCAAGACCGCCTGCGGGCCTATGCGTGCAGCCTGTCCTGAGTCTCCAACGTTTCCCAGTTGACAAAAGCAAAGCGGGAAAGCATAATAGACCCGTCAGTGAAAATAATGTTGCCGCCCGGCAATGACAGCCAGAAACCGCTTTCCTGAATTTTTAGGAGGTATGTTTTATGGCTGCATTTTTTTGCCCACAAACCGAAGAACTCTCCGGACAGCATTGGTATGGCATATCCTATCTCCGCCTGTCAAAGCTGGGCAAACGCTATGAGAGCGAGAGCATCGACAACCAGCGGAAGCTGATCCATGAGTTCGTGCAGCGGCACCCAGAGATCACGTTGGTGGGGGAGCGGGTAGACGACGGTTATACTGGCACCAACTATGACCGCCCCGGCTTTCAGGGCGTTATGGATGCCATCCGTGAAAAGAAGGCGAACTGCGTCATTGTAAAAGACCTGTCCCGCCTTGGCCGTGAGTATATCGAAACCGGCAAGTATCTGGAAACCGTTTTCCCGGATATGGGCATCCGGTTTATCTCCGTCAATGATGATCTGGACAGTGAACACACGCCGCTGTGTGATGATATTTCCATCCCCATCAAGAACATCATGAACGAGGCGTACTGCCGCAGCCTTTCCCAGAAGTTGCGGGCGCAGTTCCGTGTCCAGCGCAAGGCGGGAGAATTTCTCGGCGCCTTTGCCTGTTATGGCTATCTGAAAGACCCTGCCGACAAGCATAAGCTCATTATTGACGAATATGCCGCTATGGTAGTCCGCACCATCTTTCAACTGAAAATGGAGGGCTACAGCCAGCAGGCCATCGCCAATTACCTCTCCTCGGAGGGCGTTCTGCCGCCGGCGGCATATAAGCAGCAGCAGGGACTGAAATATCAGTCTGGGTTTCAGGCGGTTGGTGATAATATCGCATGGTCACCTGTTGCGGTGCGGGCTATTCTGGAAAACCCCATTTATATCGGGACGTTAGTGCAGGGCAAACGGGGGACGCCCAACTATAAGATCAAACAGATGAAGCCGCGCAGCAAAGAGGATTGGTGCGTTGTGGAGAAAAACCATACGCCCATTATCAGCGAGGAGCTGTTCACTTCGGTGCAGCACCTGCTGTCACTGGATACCCGCACATCTCCTTCTGAGGATGTGGTACAGCCCTTGGCCGGTATGCTGTACTGTGCCGATTGCGGCCGCGCCATGTGCAGGCGCAGCGTAAAGCGAGGCAATCGCACATTTTATTACTATGTCTGCTCCACACACAAGCGCTCTAAGCTGTGCAGCAGCCACTCCATTTCGCAGGCCGCTTTAGAGGACGTGGTGCTGCGGGCCATTCAGAAGCAAATTGAGATAGTAGTCGACATTGACCAGTTAATTCACGAGATCGGCCAAAAGAGCATCCGAGCCGCTAAACACCGACAGCTCGACATAACTATAGAGGAAAAGGAAAAACAGATCACCGAGCAGAAGGAATATCGTATGCGCTTGTTGGAGGCTTTCCACGATGACCTGATCTCCCGCACGGAGTATGACATGATGCGGCAGCGCTATACGCAGCGGATCGACACATTGCAGGCAGCCCTTGTCAGTCTGCACGAACGGCGGCAAGCCTTGGAGGAGGGGGCGGCAGACACCCGGAACTGGGTCGCCGAATATACCAAATTCAGGAAAATTGACAAGCTTACCCGTGAAATGGTGGCCGGATTGATCCGCAGGATCACGGTATCCGAGGGCAAGCAGATCACGATACAGTTCAACTACGCCGACGAGCTGGCGTCTTATCAGCAGATGATCGCAGCAGCGGCGAAGGAGGTGGGGTAATAAGCATGGCACGGAAAAGCAAATATCTGTCGGAACAACCTCTGCCGGAGACTTCAGTTCACTATCTGGCCGGACAGTATGGCCGGTTATCTGTGGAGGACGGCGACGATACCGAGAGCAATTCCATCGGCAACCAGGCGAAAATCGCCGACGCTTTCCTTGCGGAGTATCCCGATATCCAAATTGTAGAGCGGTATGCTGACAACGGCTATACCGGGATGAACTACAATCGTCCGGCGTTCCGTCAGATGATGGCGGATGTGCGGAGCGGCAAGATCAACTGCATCATCATCAAGGACATCTCCCGCTTGGGACGCCACTTCGTCGAGACCAGCGAACTGGTGGAGCAGATATTTCCTGCCATGAGCGTGCGCCTTATCAGCGTCAACGACAACTATGACAGTCTCGTGCAGGATGCAGGCGCTGCCGCGTCCCTCACCATGCCGCTGAAAATGGTCATGAACGAGAACTACGCCAAGGACATCTCCCGCAAGATCCGCAGCAGCATCCACGCACAGATGCGCAGCGGCACCTATCTGCCTTCGTCCGGCAGTATCCCTTACGGTTATCTCCGGAACGCCGCTGCCGCGTCCTATGACATTGATGAGGAAACCGCTCCGGTCGTCCGGCGTATCTTTGCCCTGCGTTCCGAGGGCGTCAGCTTCAACGCCATCGCAAAACAGCTGAATCAGGAACATATCCCATCCCCTGCTCAGCTGCGTTATCTGCGTGGAATGAACAGCTCCGCTGCGTATCGGGACGCACTGTGGAGCAGGGCGACCATCCGCAAGATCGTCGGCAGCGACGTCTATATCGGCAACCGCACCTATGGGAAAGTATCCCGAAACCATTTGAACGAGAAAAAGAAGCGTCAGCCCACGGAACAATGGACGGTCATTCCAAACGCACATCCGCCGATCATCAGCAAGGACCTGTTTGACGCGGTACAACAGGTCAATCAAGAGGTTCTTGCGTCCCGCGCCGCCTATCGCGTATGTGCTGATATTGGCGATGTGCAGGCCGATCTTTTCCGTGGTAAGCTGTTCTGCGCGGAGTGTGGCAGTCCCATGGGGGCCGGCAAAGGCTGCGCCCGGCACGGTGCACACTCACCCAGCCGACTGTTCTATGACTGCAACCGCTACCGCTACTCCGCACACACCGTCTGTTCTGGCCACTACATTCGCCACGAACGGCTGCTTGCCGCTGTCACCGACGTCTTAGACCAGCAGTTGGCATTGGCGGTTGATGTAGAGTGGCTGATCCATGAGATCGACCATTCCGCCGAACTGACACAGGCAAAGCGGGAAAAGCAAAATACCGCCACAAGCCTGCGGCTCCAGCGGCAGAGCCTTGACCGGAAGCTGGATATGCTGATCCATGACCTGTCCACCGGCCTGATCGGCCGCGAGGAATTTCTCTACGCAAAAGAGAAATACCGGGCAGAGCTCAACCGCATTCTCGCGGCGGAAGCCGCGCAAAAGGAGCGGATCGAGCAGATGCAGAAGGGCTTATCCACCGCGCAGGCATGGGTACGCGCCATGCAGGAATACCGGCGGCTCCCGGCCATAACAGGGGAGCTTCTTGATACGCTTGTCGAGCGCATCTCTATTCACGAGGACCGCAGCATCACAATCCAGCTCAACTATGCTGACCCCTTTGCTTCACTGCGCCCCTATCACACCCTGACAGAAGAGGTTGCTTACTGTGGATAAGACGGCTTCCGATCTCATGATCTGCTACTACCGCCTTTCCTCGGAGGATGGCGATGCCGCACGAGGAAACGCCACGGAGAGCTTCAGTATCTCCGCGCAGCGTCTCTGCGTGCGGAACTTCCTCGCATCCAACCCCAATCTGGAGGGAGCCGTTGAGGAGATCGTAGACGATGGCTACACCGGCACCAATATGAACCGTCCCGGTATGCAGCGGCTGCTGTCGCTGGTAAAGTCTGGAAGCGTCAAGACTGTCATTGTGCGTGACCTCTCCCGTTTTTCCAGAAACTTTCTGGAGGGCGGCCACTATCTGGAGTTTGTGTTTCCGGCGTATGGCGTCCGTTTTATCTCCATCAATGACCACTTTGACAGCGCCGACTATGGTGAATCCACCGGCGGTCTGGAGCTGGGTATCACCAACCTACTGAACCAGCTGTACAGCCGCGACCTGTCCCGCAAGATCAAGAGCGTAACAGACCGCAAAAAGCTGAATGGCGAATATGCTTTTGGCGCGGTGCCTTACGGCTATCAGAAGGGTGAGCAGAAGAACACTATCGTAGTTGATCCGCCTGCCGCCGATGTCGTCAGGCAGATATTTCAGTGGGCCTCGCAGGGCATCAGCATCACGCAGATCGCACAGCGGCTGAATGCGTCCGGCACCGAAACGCCCTCCGCCTATCTGGCAAAAGTCCGGGGCCGCTACAA
This sequence comes from uncultured Oscillospiraceae bacterium, assembly GCA_934591815.1. GTDB lineage: Bacteria > Bacillota > Clostridia > Oscillospirales > Oscillospiraceae > Vescimonas. The sequence continues at coordinate 107,749 of CAKTPV010000001.1, read as the reverse complement.
GGTGCGGAAGTTCTGGACATATGAATCCGTCCGGAATATTCTTCAGAACCGCATCTACACCGGCGATACGGAGGCGTTCAAATCCCATGTGGTCAAGGTCGGCAGCAACCGCACGAAGCTGCTCCCCGAAGCGGAGCGTCCTATCATTCCCCATACACACGAGCCTATCGTATCACGGGAGCTATACTTCCTCGCCCACAGCACCGTGCAAAAAACGGCACCGAAAACGCCGGCAGGAAACACGCCAAGCCTGCTGCAGCCCTATCTCGTCTGCGGCTGCTGCGGAAACCGTCTGGTGAAGGGCAAAGCCTCCAACAAGAACTGGCGCTGCGCGTCGGCACGCTATGTACCGGAAAGCGGCTGTGCCGAGGTCTGTATCTCCGACGCCGACTTGCAAGCCATTCTGATCCGTGCGATCAATATGCAGTGCCAGCTGCGGGATGCCCGTCTTGAGACCTTCCAGCGTCAATTTGAGAGTCACGCCTCCAAGCGCCGCGCCATCAACGCGAGGATGCAGAGAGTACAGGCCGATATCCACCGCAAGCAGGAGGAGCTTATGTCTCTTTACGAAGCGCATGTCGGTGGCCGGCTATCAAAAGAGGCTTTTACAGAAAAACGGGAAAGCCTTCTCCGAGCACAGAACGAAAAGAAGCGGCAGCTTGCCCAGTTGGAAAGCGATTGGGAACTGCTCTGCGCGGAGGAGGAGACCGCCAAAAAGGAAGAACGGCAAACCTCCGTCCTCTCTTCGTACCATGAAATAAGCGCTTTAGACCCTGCTCTTATGCGGGAATTAGTTTGTGAAGTTTTAGTTTTCCACAGGCAAAAAATTCAAATAAATTGGAGATTTTCTGATTTTGCAATTGAATTTGTCGAATATAGTTCTTGAAAAATTATTTGTTGTCCCATATTGACATCAACCGTGAGCGGCAGCCCCATCCTCCAGAACGGACGGATCGTGGGCGCTGTGACCCATGTGCTGCTGAACGACCCCGCACAGGGCTACGGCATTCTCATGGAGAATATGCTGGCCATGGCGGGATAAAGGGGGGACACGCCTATGCAGTCTCTGCTCATCAAGGACACCACCCGCGCACAGCGTGAGGAGATCGTGCGCCGGGCGCTCAGCGTCTGCGGCGATGGCTGCGACGGCTGCAACGGCTGCGGCAATACCGGCGGCGGCCGAGTGGACAGCATCTATCAGCCGTATATCGACGGCGAAAAGGAACTGGCGGAGATCAACGCGGCCTATGCCGCCGGACGCAAGCCGGTGCGATAGCAGAAGGGGAGCGGCGGGTCATGCCCGCCGCTCCCCTTATTCGTGCTTTTACGGCACGGGCCGGTAGGATACCGGCTTGCCGCCCTCAAACGTCACCTGATACCCGGTACCCGGCGCCACCGGATAGTCGTACCGGATGCCGCCGAACCACTGCATCAGCAGCCCGGCGGTGACGCCGCCGTGGATGACGCATACCGCGTCCTCGCCCGCATCCAGCACCGGCTGGATGGCCGCCAGATTCCGCGCCAGCACCTGCGGTGCGCTCTCCCCATGGGGACAGGCGTTGTGCTCCGCGTCCTGACACCATGTCTGAAACGCCGGGTCGTCCTTCAGCTCGGCGTAGCTCTTCATCTCAAAATCGCCGAAGTCCATCTCCCGCAGACCCGGCAGCTGGGTATGGGGTACGTCGCCGTACAGTGCGCGGATGGTCTGCTCCGTCCGCAGAAGGCCGCTGGTGTAGTACCGTGCCGCCGTGGGGTACACGCCGGTCTTGGCGCGCTCCGCCAGCATCTCCAGGGAATCCGGCAGGACGGGGATATCCGCCGCCCCGTAGTACAGATCGTCCCGGCTTCCGGCGGTGTCGCCATGCCGCAGTAGTGTCAGCTTCATTTCAATACCTCCGTCAGTCCGCAGAATACGCGGGTCACATGGTCAGCCCTGCGGGCCAGCTCCTGCATGAGGGTGCCGTGGCGCTCCCGCCACGCCCGCTCGCCGCCGTCCATGGGTACGATGCCGCCGCTGACCTCCCGGCACACCACCACCGCGTTTTCAAACAGCGGCAGATACCGCGCCATATCCGTCTCCCGGCGGCTCAGCGCCTCCAAGTGGCAATAGCATTTCGCGCCTGCCTGCGGCTCCGATACCGCCAGATCGCACACATCGTCCATGGTCAGCCCATAGTGTCGGAGCGCCCACGTCAGCTTGCCCTGAAACGCCCCGCCGATCACCAATTCCATATCGTTTTACCTCCCTAATGCCAATACCACCGCGCCGCACAGCTCGCCCAGCACCAGACCGAAGCCGGAGATATCGCCGGACATCCCGTCAAACTGCCGGAAGCCGTACCACACTGCCAGTCCGTAGCCGATGGCCGCCGCCAGCGGGGCGAAGCTGCCCCACAGAACGACCGGCAGCGCACACGCCGCCGCCAGAAGCGCCGCCGCCACAAATACCGGCGCGCCGCCCCGCTCCATGGCGCTGTACTGGCTGGTGCTCATGGGCCGCAGCGTCAGCACCGCCATAGCCGCCGACGCCCGGCTGGCCACGGGGATCAGCGCCAGCGGCAGCAGGGGAGCGGCCTCCATAGACAAAAAGGCGCTCCATTGGGTCATGGCCAGCAGCACCATGCAGATCACCGCGAAGGCCCCGCAGTGGGAGTCCTTCAGGATGCGCCGCCGTGTCTCCAAGTCCCGGCGGGACAGAACGCCGTCGCACACATCCATAAAGCCGTCCAGATGGAGGAAGCCCGTCACCAGCCACGGCGCCGCCGCGCACAGTGCCGCGCCCAGCGGATGGGGCAGATACCACGCCAGCCACGCGCACAGCGCCCATACCGCGCCCACCACGACGCCTGCCAGCGGCAGGCAGGCCAGCATTTTCCGCCGCGCCGTCTCGCTCCATATTTTCTTCGGGCAGGGGATGGCCAAAAACATCCCCCACGCCATGAAAAAGCCGTATACCCAGTCACGCACGGGGCAGCTCCCCCTTCCACACATGGGGCAGCCCCATGGTCATCTCGCACACCACATCGAATTCCGCCGCCAGCGTCCGGCAGATGTGCGCCAGCCCGCCGACATACGATGCCGTCCACGGGTCGTAGTCCTCGCCGCCTGCGAAAATGCCGTCGCATACGCACACAAAGTTGGCCGGATGGCGGCTGATAGCTGCGATCTGGGCGGCTACCCGCCGGGGTGCGTCCATGTCCATATCGCCGCCGTCGAACATCTGGGCCGCCAGACACGCCGTTACGCTGTCAAACAGCACCGTGCCCGCCGGGTCGATGGCAGCCAGTCCCGCCGGCAGGTCGCGGGCGCGCTCTACGGTGGTGAAGCCCCAGCCGTCCCGGTCGGCGATGTGCCGCCGGATGCGGGCCAGATCCTCGTCGTCGTGGGGCTCCATGGTGGCCCAGTAGTACAGCGGCGCATCTTCGCCCAGCAGCTTGGCGATCCGCTGGGCAGTGCTGCTCTTGCCACTTTTGCAGCCGCCGATAAACAGAAGTCTCATGTTGCCTCCACGGTAAAGGCGTCCACCGCCCGTATCTCGTCCAGATAGCCGTCCTCGATGGAGGCCTCGTCAAAGGTGGCCATGCCCCGCATCACGCCGCAGGCGCCCTCCAGCACGCGGAACAGCAGGGGACACCCGCTGCCCTCGCCCAGCCGCATCCCCAGATGCAGGCAGGGCGTCAGACCCAGCTCCTCCGCCGCAATGCGGTAGCCCACCTCGTAGGAGTCGTGGGACAGGAACAGGTAGTCCCGAACCGCCGGACACAGCCGCACGGCGCACAGCGCCGCCGCGATGGAGATGAAGCCGTCCACCGCTGCCGGTACCCGCTCATGGGCGCAGCCCAGAAACGCGCCGGTCATGGCGGCGAGATCAAGTCCGCCCACCCCGGCCAGCACGCCGATCACGTCGTTCTTGTCCGGGCGGTGCAGCGCCAGCGATTGCCGCAGCACCTCCTTCTTCCGCAGGAAGCCCTCGTTGGTCAGCCCGCCGCCCCGGCCTGTCACGGCCGCTACATCCGCGCCGGTGAGAGCTGCCAGCACCGCCGACGAGGTGGTGGTGTTGCCGATGCCCATCTCGCCGATGCCCAGCGCCGTCACACCGTCGGCCTTGGCAAGCGCCGCCTGCTCCATACCGGCGGCTATGGCCTCCAGCACCTGCCGGCGGGTCATGGCGTCCTCCCGGACGATGTTGCCGGTGCCGCGCCGTACCTTCCGGTCGAGGATGCCCACCGGCGGCACATCGCCGTCGATGCCCACATCCACCACCGCCACATCGTCGCCGAAGGCCGCCGCCATGGCGGACATACCGGTCTTGCGGAAGGTCATGTTCACCGCCTGCTGCAAGGTCACCGCCGGCGGCGTACAGGATACGCCCTCGGCCACCACGCCGTTGTCGGCGGCGAACACCGCCACGCGGCACTTGTCCATGGCAGGGCATACCTGCCCGGTCACGCCTGCCAGCCGGATGGACAGCTCCTCCAGCTGCCCCAGGCTGCCCGGCGGCTTGGCAAGCTGTGCCTGCCGCCGCCGCGCCGCGTCCATGGCCGCCTCGTCGGCGGGACGAATGGCCTCGATATATGCCCGCAGTTCCTGCTCTGTCATGCTCATTCCTCCAGATATCCCCGCTGCGCCAGCCAGTCGAGAGACGGCGCGCAGTCCTGATTTTCGATGGTAAAGGTGGCCGCCGGACATTGATCCAGCAGCGTATCCAGCACCTGCTCCATGGGGACCGTCCCCTGCCCCAGCGGGTCGTGGAGATCCCAGTCCCCCAGATTGTTGTGCAGGTGTATGTGCCGCAGCCACGGCGCCATGGGCGCGATCCACGCCAAGGGCGGCGTTTTGCTGGTGGAGGCATTGGCGTGTCCCACGTCCAGACACAGCCCCAGCCGGGGATCGTTCACCTGCCCGGCGATCTGCACCAGCATCTCCGGCCCCGGCTCCATCACGTTCTCCACCGCCAGCACCATGTCCTCCGGTACGTCCGCCAGCAGTTCCCGCCAGAACAGCACCGATTGCTCCACGAACCACTCCGGGAAGTACACCAGCGGGATGAAGCCGCCGTGTACCACAAGTCGCGTCACACCCAGCGCCTGCGCCGTTTCGATGGTCTGGCGGAACCGGTGCAGCGCCGCCGCGCGCACCAGCGGATCGATGGAGCAGGGGGACAGCTCGGCAAACGGCGCATGGAGCCATAGGCGCCGGACACCCTCGATCTGCCGGCGCACCAGCGCCATGGCGTCCGGCTGCTCCAGCCGGGGTGCCCAGCAGAATTCGGTGATCTCAAAGCCCAGACCACGCACCCTTGCCATGCCCGCGGCGCGGCTGTCCATACCGGACAGGTGCAGCCTCTGCCGCAGCTCCCTTCGCTCCATGCGTTCGCCTCCCTGCAAAAAATGTTACAGAGAGAATTATAGCATATCCCGCCGAAAATACAAACCCCCAAAACTCCGCGGCCTTCGGGGATTGACGCATTCCGGCGAACACGGTATAATTTCCTTGTATGCGCTAAAATAACAGGGAGGGAGGTGCGACCGTGCGCGACACGTTTTCCGACTGCCATCCGGCGGTGAATTTTCTCTATTTCGCGCTGGTGCTGGCATTTTCCATGTGCCTGATGCACCCCGCCTGCCTTGTGATCTCTCTGACCGGCGCCTGCTGCTACCTGGCAGAACTTTACGGCCTGCGGGAGCTGGGGAGCAGCGCCCGCTGGCTCATCCCCATGGCGCTGCTGGCGGCGGTGGTGAACCCCGCCTTCGTCCATCAGGGCGTCACCATCCTGACCTATCTGCCCTCCGGCAACCCGCTGACGCTGGAGAGCATCCTCTACGGGCTGGCCGCGGCGCTGCTGCTGGCGGCGGTGGTGCTGTGGTTCCGCTGCTTCAGCGCGGTCATGACCTCCGACAAGTTCATCTATCTCTTTGGCCGCATCATCCCGGCGCTGTCACTGGTGCTGAGCATGACCCTGCGGTTTGTGCCCCGCTTTCGCCGCCAATTCCGCACGGTGGCGCAGGCCCAGCGCTTTATGGGACGCGATACGGAAAACGGCAGCCTGCTTCAGCGGTGCAAAAACGCCATGAAGGTCTTTTCCATCATGGTCACATGGAGTCTGGAGAGCGCCATCGACACGGCGGACAGTATGCGCAGCCGCGGCTACGGCCAGCCGGGGCGCACCGCCTTTTCCATCTACCGGCTGGACGACCGGGACAGGAGCCTCCTTTTGTGGCTGGGCTTCTGCGGGCTGTACCTGCTGTCCGGCGTGCTGGGCGGCGGCCTGTATTTCCAGTATTACCCCATGCTGCTGGGCGCACCAGCCCGGCCGCTGACCGCCAGCTTTTTCGCGGTGTATCTGCTGCTGTGCCTGACGCCCTCCGGGATGTCGTGGGCGGCGCAGCGCCGCTTCCGCCGTCTCAAGAAAGGAGGGGCCTGATATGAGCGAGCTGTTTCACCTTTCCGGCTTCGGCTTTACCTACCCGCAGCAGCGCACCCCGGCGTTGACCGATGTGGAGCTGACCATCCGCAGCGGTGAATTCTGGGTGCTGTGCGGCCCCTCCGGCTGCGGCAAATCCACGCTGCTGCGGCAGCTCAAAACCGTTCTTGCGCCCCACGGCATCACCGAGGGGGAGGTATACTTTCAGAGAACGCCCCTGCGGGAGATCCCCCTGCGGCAGCAGGCGGCGGACATCGGCTTCGTCCTCCAGTCGCCGGAGCAGCAGGTGGTAACGGACAAGGTCTGGCACGAGCTGGCCTTCGGCTTGGAGAGTCTGGGCTGCGACACCCCATCCATCCGCCGCCGCGTGGCGGAGATGGCGTCATTTTTCGGCATTCAGGACTGGTTCCACAAGTCGGTGGAGCAGCTGTCCGGCGGACAGAAGCAGCTTTTGAGTCTGGCTTCCGTCATGGTTATGCAGCCCAAGGTGCTGATTTTGGACGAGCCTACCAGTCAGCTGGACCCCATCGCCGCCGCCGACTTCCTGCAAACGCTGGGACGCATCAACCGGGAGCTGGGTACTACCATTCTCCTGACGGAGCACCGGCTGGAGGAGGCGCTGCCCCTTGCCACCCATGCCGCCGTTTTGGACGGCGGGCACCTGCTGTGTACCGGCAGCCCCGCCGAGGTGGGACGCGCCCTGCGCAGCCGGGGGCACGAGATGTTCCTTGCCATGCCCGCCGCCATGCGGATCTGGGCCTCGGTGGCAAGCGGCGATCCCGCGCCCGTCACCGTCCGGGAGGGACGGAACTTCCTGCACCGCTGGCGGGCAGACCATCCGCTGCTGCCCCTGCCGCCGGAGGAACAGCATCGGCGCGGCGGCGCGGTGCTGACGGCGGAGGGCCTGTGGTTCCGCTATGAGCCGGAGGCCCCGGACGTGGTGAAGGGGCTTGACCTCACCGTGTATCAGGGGGAGCTGCTGGCGCTGCTGGGTGGAAACGGCGCCGGCAAGACCACCACGCTCCACCTGCTCAGCGGCGCGCTGACACCCTATCGCGGCGCGGTGCGCCGTACCGGGCGCATGGGCGTGCTGCCCCAGGATCCCCGCGCGCTGTTTGTGAAAAAGACCGTCCGCGAGGACTTGTACGAGGCCTTTGACGGGCAGGGGATACCCGCCGCCCTGCGGGAGAAGCGGATGGAGCAGGCTGTGGCGCTCTGCCGCCTGACGGCGCTGCTGGACCGCCACCCCTATGACCTGTCCGGCGGCGAGCAGCAGCGTGCCGCCTTGTGTAAGGTGCTGCTCCTTGACCCGGAGATCCTGCTGCTGGACGAGCCCACCAAGGGCTTGGACGCCGAGTTCAAGCAGGAGCTGGCCGCCATTCTCCGCTCTCTGACGGCGGGAGGCGTCACCGTGGTCATGGTCAGCCACGACGTGGAATTCTGCGCCCGCTACGCCCACCGCTGCGCCCTGTTTTTCGATGGCGCTGTGGTGACGGAGGGCGCGCCCCGGCCGTTTTTCTCCGGAAACAGCTTCTATACCACCTCCGCTGACCGCATGGCGCGGGATATTTGCCCGCAGGCGGTGACGGCGGAGGATGTGATGGCAGTCATCGGCGGCACCGTGCCGCCGGAGCCGGTGCTGGAGCAGGTCTATGCGCCGCTGCCGCCGGTGGCGGAGGAGTCCGCCGCGTGGCAGCCGCCGAGGCTGCCGTGGTGGCGCAGAGCCATCGCCCTTGTGTCGGGTCTGCTGGCGCTGGTCATTTTCTGGCACGCCGCCAAAAATACCGATCTGACGGCGCTGGTAGGCGGCGGCGCTGTGTCCGCTGCCGGCTGGTCGGCGCTGTGGGAGTATGCCCTGTTCATCGCGGCGCTGTTCGTCACCGCCGCCGCCATCGGACGGCGCTCACCGCCGCCGGTACAGGTGCAGACGCCGATGGAGCGGCGGAAGCTCTCCAAGCGGACGAAGGCCGCGGCCGCCCTGATTCTGGTGGGCGTTCCCGCCATATTGTTCGTGGGCAGCTACTACTTCGACGTCAAGAACTACTACCTGATGGCGCTGCTGGTCATGCTGTCGTGTATGCTGCCATTCTTCATGGTCTTTGAGGGGCGGAAGCCCCAGGCCCGGGAGCTGACCATCATCGCCGTGCTGTGCGCACTGGGTGTGGCGGCCCGCGCCGCCTTCTTCATGCTGCCGCAGTTCAAGCCGGTGGTGGCGCTGACCATCATCTCCGGCGTGGCCTTCGGCGGTGAGACGGGCTTTCTGGTGGGCGCCATGACCATGCTGGCCAGCAATTTCCTGTTCTCGCAGGGGCCGTGGACGCCCTTCCAGATGTTTGCCGCCGGGATCATCGGCTTTTTGGCGGGCGTCCTGTTCCGCAAGGGCTGGCTTCGCCGCAGCCGCGCCGCCCTGTGCATCTACGGCGCTATTGCCGCCATCGTCCTCTACGGCGGGCTGATGAACCCTGTTGCTGCCCTGCTGTCCAGCCGGGAATTGAGCTGGCAGGTGCTGATGAGCTACTACATCACCGGTTTCCCCGTGGACTGCGTCCACGCCGCTGCCACTGTGTTTTTCCTATGGGTGCTGGCAGAGCCAATGTTGGAGAAGCTGGATCGTATCAAGACGAAATACGGCCTTGTAGAATAGGCAAGCCATGCCCGGAAAGCCAATGAAAAAAGCGCCGGAAAGCGTGTCCGGCAGACCGAACATCGCGGAGACCTATAAGCCCTCCGGAATGCGAAGGTGCGATATGAACGGAAACAACAAACAGATATTTATCGTCATCAGCCAGACGGGTACGGTCCTGTCCCGTATCCTAAAGCGTGTCACCGGCGCGGAGTACAACCACGCCTCCCTCAGCCTGTCTCCGGATCTGAAAAAGATGTACTCCTTCGGGCGCAGGCACCCCTACAACCCTTTCTGGGGCGGTTTTGTCATCGAATCTCCCCATGCAGGGACATTCCGCCGCTTCTCCAATACCACCGCCGTCATTCTTGCGGTGGAGATCACCGAGGAGCGGTATGCCGCGCTGGAGACGACGCTGGAGGCCATGTGGGCACGGCGGGAGCAGTTTTCCTATAACCTGCTGGGGCTGCTGCTGGCGTTTTTCCGCGTCCTCTGGAAGCGGTCGGACTGCTACTACTGCTCGGAATTTGTGGAGGATATGCTGCTGCAGGCGGAGGTGCGCGGGGCCGGTGAGCTGCGCGCCCGCATCGTCCAGCCCATCCACTTCCTGAAGCTGCCCCATACCCGGCTGTACACCGGGCGGCTGCGGGACTATTCCCACAACGCGGCGGTGCAGTAAGGGAGCGGCTGCCGGAGCGTTCCCACGTTCCGATCACCACCGTCTCCCGGAACGGCTGATACACAGACGGCAAAAGCGCCCGCGGCCTCTGGCCGCGGGCGCTTTGCTGTATTGTGCGTTCGGGGAACGGTAGGACAGGCGCATTGCGCCTGCTGCCCGGTCATCCGATCCGCCGTTTCCTTCTGGGGAACGCGGCGCACGCCAGTCCGAAGGCGCTGGCGCACAGCAGGGCGCTCCACATAGGCAGACCGCCGCTGTCACCGCTGACGGGACTGCCGGCCTTCCGGAAGACGACAACGATCGTATGATCCTCCCGGATATTCATAATGGTGTAGGATTTTACCGCACCCACGCTCTTGCCGTCGACCTTGACGCTGGAAACGACGTAACCCTTGTCCGGCGTGATGGTGAAGGTCAGGCTCTCGCCCTCCCGGACGCGGACATTGCCAAAGGGCGAGATGGTCCCGCCGGCTCCGGCCGTTGCGGTGACGAGGCAGTAGGTATCCTGCTGGCTGCTGCCGGTATAGGTCCACTGGGCATACACGGTGGTGTCTGCGGAGAAGGTAGTGGCCTTGGTGATCTTCGTGCCGCCGCTGGCCGCGGTGTACCAGCCGTCGAAGCGGTAGCTGCCGCTGCGGGAGACGTCAGGCAGAGACGCCAGCTTCTGACCGGTGGTGGTCATGCTGCCCACGGAGGGCGTGCCGCCATTGCCGTCAAAGGTGACGGTAAATTCGGAGGCGGCGGTATTCTCCTCAAAGATCGCCTTGACCGTCACATCGCCGGCGGGCATGATGAACCGATTGTCGGTGATGGTCACACCGCCGCTGACGACCTGCCACTCCTTGAAGTGATAGCCGGTATTGGGCGTGGCGCGCAGGGTGATCTCCATGTCCGCTTCCGAGATGGGGGCGGACGCTGTGGCGGTGCCATTGCCGTCGTCCGTGACGGTGATGGTGTACGTCGTCCCGCGCCGTGTCACCAGCGCAAACTGCGGTGCAGAGAGATTGCCCGCGCTGTCCTGCGCCTGGAGGGGGAGGACTCTGGTGTTCAGATCGCCGTCCAGTGCGCCGGGGATCTCGAAGCTGCCGTCGCTTCCGGCGTAGACGCTCTCATTGCGGCCGTAGAGGATCAGGCTGCCCGCATCCGCCGTACCGGTGATGGTGTACGCACCGCTGTCTGCATCAGCATAGAAGAACGGATCGGAGAGCGTGAGCACGGGAGGCGTTTCATCCACGCTCACCAGCAGGAATACGTCGGTCACATCCAGACCCTTGACGCCGCTGACGCGGAGCATCAGGCTTCCCGTGAACGCGGGGAGGGGGAAGCCGCCCCACGCATCTGGCGTGAGGGGCGCATTGGTATCCATCCGCGTGACCCGGATGCTGTCGGCCTCCGCGCAGGTCACGTTGAGGAGACTGGCGTCGCCGCCCACATAGGCGTGGTAGACGCCGTTGTCATCCGCCTCGCAGTCCACGCCGTTCACGTTGAGGGCGAGGTGCAGCGGCGTGTACTTCGGCAGATATTCGCCGCCGGACTCCGTCTCCGTGCTGTAATACTTTCCGTCCTCGATGGTTCTGTAGGCGCGGACGCCGACCTTATAGGTCTTGTCGGCGGACAGGTTTTCGGCGGGAACAGAGGATGCGCCCGACTCCGACACCTGTACGGCGTTGCCGCCCACGGTCAGAGCCATGTCGAGGGAGGTGGTGTTCCGGTCAAGGTCGTAGCCATACCCGGTATCGATCCAATCGGCGCCATCCTGCCGGTAGATCGTCACGTGGTAGCCGTCGGCGCCGTCCACCGCGTTCCACGCGGCTCGCATCACCTCATTGCCCGCAAAGGTCAGATCCACATTGGCGGGGGCGTCCGGCTGGTTGGTGTTGGTGTAAGAGAGCGGCGTGTCAAAGCTCTGGCTGCCGACGGGCATCAGCGCAGTCTCCGTCGAGCCGTCCGCGAGGGTGAATGTCTTTTCCGTCATCAGGAACGAGGTCACGTAGTATTCACCTGTGGGAACCAGTGCGCCGCTGTCCGGGATGCTGAGGGAAATGTTGGCGGGGTCAGTCAAGGTATCCTCCGCCACGAGGTAGGCCGCATCGCCCTTGGCATTGCCCAGATAGGTACGCAGCACGTAGGCCGTCCCTGCTGCGGGATACTTCACCTCACCGGAGAGCGCGTAGCCGTTCTGGGTCATAACCAGCGACTCAAACGGCTCAACGCTGAAGCCTTCCTCGTCGGAGAAGGTCAGCCCGCCTGCATCGACGGAATAGGTCCCGCCGTCCTTCAGACGCAGGATGGCCAGCCGGTACTCCTTGCCGTCGTCCTCTGTTTTCTGCATACCGTCGATACTTGTGGCGTTGATGGCCGCGGCGGGATCCATCTCGCCGTCCTCGGCCAGCCAGTTGATGGGAAGATCGACACCGTTCTGCGTGACCGACAGGGCGGCCTGGATCTCCGCCTCGGTGATGCTGTTGTCAAAGGCCAGCACGATATACGGCGTCTCCCCCGGGCCGGCGTTGACGGTGATCGCCGCAGAGGATGTGCCGCCTGCGCCTGCAAGCATGGCGGGCGTCTCGGAAAGCAGCGCGGGGTTCTCCTCCGAGAGTGCCGCCTGCACGAGAGGCTCAACGCCGTGATCCGCCCAGTTCCATTTGGGCAGGCTCTTGATCCAGCGGAACTCAACGTCCCAGCCGCCGCCTCTTCTGAAGTTGGTATCGATGATATTCGGGAGCAGCACCCACACCCGCGTATCAAAGAGTCTGATGTTCACGCCGGCCATCGCGCCGAGGTAGATGTCCACATTCTTGAACGCCTGCTTCATGCCCTCGCTGACGCTGACGCCACGGATGGGCGCGGTGGTCTGCCCGCCGACAATGAGGTTGATGTTTCCGACATCCACGCCGATACCGCCGATCACACGAATGTCCTTGGGGATCTGCACCCGGCCCCTGACGATGCCGTTGGCGCCTACGCCGAGGAACACGGTATCCTTTCTGCTATTCACGCCGCCGAAGGCGCCCAGCTCAATGGAGGAATCCAGCACGATGGCGCTGATCGTATTGTTCGGCAGGTTGAGCTTCAGCGCCTCCGAGCCGGAGAAGTAGATGCCCTCATAGGTCACACCCTTGTAGCTGCGCTCCTGCCCGTTAAGCTTGAGGGCATAGCCGAAGCTGTCGATGAGCTGGCCGCTCTTACCCAGACCGACGATGCCCACGTCCGACGCCTTGAGGGAGATCTCACTGGGGCCGATGACCACATCGCCCCGGGCCTCGATCAGGTGCAGATAGGTACCCGACAGCGCGCCCCGCAGCTTCAGGGGCGGGATGGCAAAGTAGTCGCCGTTCACCGTGGCCGCCAGATCCTTGAAGCCCGCGCCGCCGCCGTTGAGCTGTCCCACGGGAATGGGCGGGATGATGGGGATGCCGGGGCTGGATTTCACAAAGAACCACAGCTCGTCGGGGATCAGCGAGCCGTCCTTCTTGCTGCGCTCCAGCGCCAGCTTGGCCTCTGTCTCAAAGAGGTCGAAGACGTTCAGCTCCAGCTCGAAGGCGTAGCGCTCCTCACCCTTGAAGGTATTGACCTCACCCTCGACCTTCGCAAGCTCCAGTGCCATCAGCTTCGCGGTGTCGAAGCTGCCCTTGGCGTGTACGCCGTTGACCTTGAACTCGTAGGTCTTCCGGCCGCCCGCCGTCTTTTCCGTCAAGCCGAAGCCCAGCTTTTCCAGCGAGAAGGCCGCGCCGTTAAAGATGGTCTGGAAGCCGATATCGCCGGTAAAGATCAGGTTGCCCGCGGCGTCCGCCGCCGCCTGCTCCAGCTTCACCGAGGCGTAGGGGATGTCCACAAAGATGATGGCGTCGTTCTTGGCGGGATCAATGTCAAACGAGAAGCCCTTGTTCGTGAGCTTTATCTTCAAATTGCTCTCCGCGCCGCTCTTGGGCTGATAGAACTTGAAGGACGGCGCGTTCAGATGCACGCCCCGCTGCTCCACCGTTCCATCCCGGTGGATGACCAGACTCCCGCCTCTGCCCCATGTGGCGGTGACGGAGGGGGAGAGCAGCGCCGCCCCACCGGTGAAGGTGAATTTCGAGCCGTTCTTGCTCTCATAGTCGCCGTTAATGAAGCCGATGGGGGAGGCGCCGTGTAGCATCTTCAGCACCGACAGCGCCGTATTATTCGCCACAGGCTCCACCACCACGCCGTTCCCCTTGGCAAAGACCGCCAGACGCTTGGCCTGAATGGAGGGATCCACCTGATCCGGCTTGGTGGGGATCTCCGATGCCTTCACCACCAGATCGCGGAAACCCCAGAGGAAGCGCGAGGAGCTCGGATAGGACTCGTTGTTGCCGAAAACAAGCCCCAAGCTGTCCTCACACACCACCCGGGTGTCGGCGGGGCGGCTGGCCGGCGTCACGCTGACCGTGTCCGGCAGATATACCTTGATGGTGTTGGATTTGTTGTGGCTATAGTATGCCGACAGCCCCACAAAGGGGTTGGCCCAGGTGTAGCCGTCCGTATAGACCTCGGTGATGTAGTCGTAGCACCAGTCGCGGCCCTGCGGGAAGCCCGTATATGTGGACACATTTTCCAGCTTGCCGGTGATGACGGAGCTTTCGGTGGAAAGCGCCGTCTGTTTATCATAATTAAAAACGGTGCGGCCCATCTTGAGGGCGGGGCCGTCCGCGGCCTTGGGATGCCCCATGGCGGTAAAGCCGCTGAGGGTATAGCCCCAGAAAATGCCCACATCGGTGTTCAGCGTCTGAAAGAACGCCTCGCTGTCCTGCGCGTTGATCCGGATATTGTCAACGGATACCATCACACCCCAGCTTCCCTCGGACAACTCGTTCTCCTTAAGCTGCACCAGCTCATAATACACGGAGGTCGTCCCGCTCACGGTGAGCTTTTTCAGATCGACCGTCAGGTCATAGTCCGCCCTGATGGCCTTTGCCGTGCCGTTGGGCGTCTTGTTCACAAAGGTCAGGCTTTTCAGACGCAGACTTGCCGGGTGCGTGATGTGCCTGGAGCCATAGGTGACAAAGTAGCAGTACGGCGTCTGCCTGTCTGTGGGATCGGCGCTTTCCGTCGCCGGAGCCGTTGACAGTGTGCCGTCCTTCCGCGCGATCACGCGGATATAGTCGTTTTGCAGCGCAAGCGACCCGCTGTTCAGCTTGGCCTGCTTCACAGCGTTGCTTCTTACCGGCTGGATATCACCCACATAGGCCAGCGCCTGCGTGGGCAGCGCGCCGAGGAACAGGCATAGTATCAGCAATAGGGATAGTATTTTTTTCATGGTGTATTCTCCTTCTCTCTTTCCTTGCTGCGGTTTCTTCGCTTCTCCCGCTCGTGCAGCCGCACACAGGTCATCACCAGCACGACGGCTGCCGCGAACGCCGCAACGGCCACCAGCACGTAACCGCCTGCGTCCTCGCGCAGCAGCATGGCGCCGAAGGCGCCCTGCGCGGCGGTCTGTCCCCGTTCAATGGCCATGCCCTCCGCCTGCACCAGCGCCGCGAACAGGAGCATACACGCGGCGGACAGCCCGTAGACGCTGCGCCGCTGCCTCCGGCGGGTGTTGTCACGCACCCGTTTTTTGACAAGGGCGACCCGTCTTGCGGTATCGTACATATCGTCTGCAACCTCCTCTCTGCTTTTTCAACAAGGCGGCTTAAAAAGCCTCTTACTCATATAGGTACAAAATATCGGGAAAACTCTCACCCCACACGCAAAATTTTCCAAAAAAATTTGAGAGCCGCCAAAAAGCGGCTCTCAAGGAGTGGATATTCGGTTATTCCCGCCGGACAGACCGGGAGATGGAGGGCTTTCCCACCGCGATCAGCAGCACCGGCAGGGCGTAGGCGATGTACTGCGCCGCACCGCCGTAGGCGATGAGCAAATTATAGGTGGCGTGGAGGGTGATGGCCGCACCCAGCAGTCCGCAGGTGCCGGCGACCTTCAGCCACGTCCGCTGCCACGCATACGCCAGCCCTCCGCCGACGATCAGACCGCACAGCACGTGCATCGCCCCCGTGCCGAAGCCCCGGAAGAAAATGAAGGAGAAGCGGTCGGCACCGTTCTGAATGAGATAGCAGACATTTTCAAAGGTGGCGAAGGCGAGGGCCACGGTGATGGCGGCGGGCTTGATCCGCTCCCCCTCCGGCTCAAACACCAGCAGGTAAAAGGCCAGCGGCAGCAGCTTCATGACCTCCTCCACCACCGGCGCGATCTCCACCGTGGCGGCCAGAGCGTCCGCCTGACACACCGCCGCAAGAAAGGTGTTGATATAGGCCGAGAGCAGGCACACCCCCATCCCGGCAATGCAGAACAGGAAAAAGCGGAGCTGCCGCCTGCCCATGCACAGGGCGGCCACCAGCAGGGGGGACACCATGCAGAGAAAGATGTTCTCAATGTAGGTCATGCCTCCACCGCCTTTCCTGTGGCGGGCAGCAGCCCCAGAATGGCCAGCGTCAGCAGTACGTCGCACCAGAAGGCGGGGCTGGCCGGGGAGGTGTTGGGCCAGAAGCAGCCCGCCGTCCACAGCAGGTATTCCGCGCACACAAAGCACAGTACTCCGATGTGGAAATACCGCATATTCCGCGCCGTGCCCGTCTGTCCGTTGGAGTAGACCAGCCCCCGTATGGCGCAGAAGGAGAGTACGAGCATCATGCCGCACCAGATCAGGTTGGAGAGGATGTCGCCATAGGTGCAGTAGAACGCCAGCAGCGGCACACCGGCCAGCGGCGATAGCCACGCCTCCCGGCAGTGGAAGGCGCGCTCCTCCGGACTGGACAGCGTGGCCTGCAGGATCCGCAGGAAGATCACACTGGCGATCCAGCCGAATTCCGACACATAGAAGACCCGCGGCGTGGTGGAGAACAGCAGCAGGTACAGCGTCCAGTAGAGGGCACCCAGCGCAAAGCAGCCGTAAAAGCAAAGCAGCAGCAGAAAATGGGCCTGTCTGCGGCTTTTCCGGTAGGCGATGCCCGAAAGCACCGCACCTGAGAAAGCAGCCAGTAATTGCAGTAGGTTCTCAATCAGCTCCATGCCGCCCCTCGCTTTCCGCGTCCTGCCCGTCCTCGCGGTTCATCTGCCGCAGCCGGAAGCACAAAACGGTCACGCATACGCCGAGTAAAAACGCCAAAAGCCCGATGACGATATAGCCGAGGGCGGCGCTGTTCCGAAAGATGCTGGCAGCCGTTTCAAAGCCGGCGTAGTCGTTGACCTGTATCCGTGCGGCGATGCCGGGCATGGCGAGGGACGCCCCTACAAGCAGCGCAAGGCACGCCGCCGCAGCCAGTGCCACGGTGCGCCTGTCGCGCCGCCGTCTGTCCGTATGTTCTCTTGCGGCGATCCGCCGCTTTGCCTCCGCCACCCGTTCCTCATGACTCCGCATTTGTGACGCCCTCCCGTTCCAGCAGCCTGCGCAGGCTCTCTTTTCCGCGATACACCAGATTGGTGATCTGCTTCACTGTTTTTCCCATGACCTCCGCCGCCTGTGCATAGCTCATGTCCTCAAAATAGGTGAGATACAGGACCTCCCGATAATCCGGATTCATTTCTGCCATGCAGAAATGGAGAATACGGTCCCGCTCCTTCGTCCGGATAACCTCCTCCGCCAGCAGCCGTCCGTCCGGTTCCTCCGCCAGCTCGTCCAGACTGAACAGGCGTCTCCGCTTGCTCTTGCGGCGCAGCGCCATGTGCCGTGCCGCCTTGTATAGATACGTCTTGAACCCGCCGTCCCGGATGCGGGGCTTTCTGGTGAACAGGTAGGCAAAGACGTCCAGCATCAGCTCCTCGGCTTCGTGGACATCGTGCAGGTAACCGTCAATGTACAGGGTCAGCGGATCGCCGTATTTTTTCATCAGGGCGTCCAGCCCTTCGTCATCACCGTCTATATATTGACGGTATAAGGTTTCGTCGCACGCCATACCGTTCACCTCCTCTTTGCGGATATTCCCAAGGCGGGGGCGAATGGATACCACCCACTATTCTACATCATATATGAATATCCGCGGAAACGCAAGATGTTCGGTGAAAGGCTCGGCGAAAAGATGCGGCTCTGCGGGGAGGGACTCTTGAAAAGTCCCTGTGCAGCCTCTCCGCAGCCTGACGCGGGATCCTTGCGGCCAAAAAGTGAAGGAAAACCACCAGCTTCTCACGAAACCAGTGGTTTTTGCCATGTATAACGCAGCGAAGTCACGGTCCCGGTCACGCGGTTCCGGACACTGACGGGACATTCAAGAGCCTGTATCGCCCAGATATGCCTTGCGGATGGCGTCGCTCTCCAACAGCGCCGTGCCGGTACCCTCGGTGACGATACGCCCCGTTTCCAGCACATAGCCCCGGTCGGCCACCGCCAGCGCCGCCTGTGCGTTCTGCTCCACCAGCAAAATGGTGGTGCCGTCGGCGTGGAGCTGGCGGATGATGTCGAAGATCTGCTCCACCAGCAGCGGCGCAAGGCCCATGGATGGTTCATCCAGCATCAGCAGCTTGGGATGGCTCATCAGCGCCCGTCCCATGGCAAGCATCTGCTGCTCGCCGCCGGACAGCGTCCCGGCCACCTGCCTGCGCCGCTCCTTCAGCCGGGGAAAGCGTTCAAACACGCGCTCAACGTCGGCGCTCTTGTCTCCGCCGCGGCAATAGCCGCCCATGTCCAGATTTTCCTGCACCGTCATCTGCTGGAAAATGCGCCGTCCCTCCGGCACCAGCGCCATGCCGCGCCCTACCAGCTTGTGACCGGGCACATGGCGCAGCTCCTCACCCAAAAAACGGACGCTGCCCGCCCTGCTGTGCAGCAGTCCCGCCACGGTGTTCAGCGTGGTGGATTTACCTGCGCCGTTGGCGCCGATCAGCGTCACCACCTCGCCCTGCTCCACATGAAAGGACACGTCCTTTACGGCGTGGATGCTGCCGTAATACACATTGATGTTCTCCACCTGCAGCACGCTGCTCATGACGCCGCCTCCTTTTTCTTGCCCAGATACGCCTCAATGACCGCCTCGTTCCGCTGGATATCCTCCGGCGTACCCTTGGCGATGATGCGGCCGAAGTTCAGCACACAAATGCCCTCACAGATATTCATCACGAGATCCATGTCGTGCTCGATCAGCAGCACGGCGATCTGAAACGTATCCCGTATCCTGCGGATGTTCTCCATCAGCTCCGCCGTCTCCGACGGATTCATGCCCGCCGCCGGCTCATCCAGCAGCAGAAGGCACGGGTTGGACGCCAGCGCCCGCAATATCTCCAACCGCCGCTGCGCGCCGTAGGGCAGCGAGCCCGCCCGCTCATCGGCGTGGCTTTCCATGTGAAAGATGCTCAGCAGCTCCTCCGCCCGCTCCCGGGCGATCCGCTCCTCCCGGGCGTACCGGGGGAAGTGCAAAATGCTGCCTGCCAGCCCATAACGCACAGAGTCTCCCATGGCCACCATCAGATTTTCCGCCACCGTCAGATCGTTGAAAAGCCGGATGTTCTGGAAGGTCCGGGCGATGCCCGCCCGGTTCACCTGCGCCGTGGTCATGCTGTGGGTATCCTTGCCGTCCAGCAGAATGGCGCCCGCCGTAGGCTGATACACCTTCGTCAGCAGGTTAAACACCGTGGTCTTTCCCGCACCGTTGGGGCCGATCAGCCCCGCGATCTCCGTGCGGCCGATGGTCAGGTCGAAGTCCTCCACCGCCTTCAGCCCGCCGAAGGTCACGCCCAGCCCCACGCACTCCAGCACCGGGGACTTGTCTGCGTCCCGTTCCGGCAGCAGCACGGAGGAGGGACGCTTCACCAGCTTTGCCTTTGTTGTCACAGCGCCGCACGCTCCTTTCTCGCCGGGATCAGTCTCTCACGGACGGAGCCGAAGAACCGCTTCATAGCCGGGTTATTGGTGGCTTGCATCACCAAAATCAGCACCACGGCGTACACCAGCATCCGGTAGTCTGCCACCTCGCGCAGTGCCTCCGGCAGCACCGTCAGCACGATGGCGGATACCACCGAGCCGGGTACGCTGCCCATGCCGCCCAGCACCACGATGACCAGGATCTCAATGGACATATTGTAGTCAAAGGCGGCTGCCTTGATGTTGGCCAGCGAGTGGCCATACAGCACACCGGCGCACCCGGCGAAAAACGCCGCGATGACGAACACCGCCAGCTTGTACCGCGTGATATTCAGCCCCACAGACTCCGCCGCGATGCGGTTGTCCCGGATGGCCATGATCGCCCGGCCGTACTTGGAGCGCTTCAGATTCAGCATCACCGCCACCGTCAGCAGCACCAGCACCGCGCCATAGGGCAGCAGCTCCTTGGCTCCGGCATAGATGGCGGCGGTATTCAGACCCAGCGCCCCGCCGGTGATGTGCAGATTGGTGATGATGTTCTTGATGATCTCGCCGCAGGCCAGCGTTACGATGGCCAGATAGTCGCCCCGCAGCCGCAGCGTGGGCAGCCCCACCAACAGGCCGAACACCGCTGCCGTCAGACCGCCTGTCAGCATACTCACCGGCAGACGCACCGCCAGCGGCAGCGCCGTATCCGCCAGCGCGATGGCCACCAGACAGCCGGAGAACAGTCCCACGGACATGAACCCGGCGTGCCCCAGGCTCAGCTCGCCCAGCAGCCCCACCACCAGATTCAGCGATACCGCCATCACGATATATACTGCCGTGGGGATCAGCATATTTGTCACCTGCCGGGTCAGACTCCCGCTATACAGCAGCGCGGCCATGACCGCCAGCAGCACGGCCACTGCCGCCGCTGTCAGCAGGTCGCCCCGCCGTCTTTTTTTCTGTGTCAGTTGCATCTTCCTCACCTCATACCTTCTCCTGCATGGGCTTGCCCAGCAGACCGGTGGGCTTCACCACCAGCACCACCACCAGCACGGCGAACACGATGGCGTCCGCCCACAGGGTGGAGATATACGTCTTGGACATCTGCTCGATCAGACCCAGCAGGATGCCGCCCAGCATGGCGCCGGGGATGGAGCCGATGCCGCCGAATACCGCCGCCGTAAACGCCTTGATGCCGGGCATAGCACCGGTGGTGGGCTTGATGTACACATAGGTCATGCCGTAGAACATACTGGCGAAGGCCGCCAGCGCCGAGCCGATGGCGAACGTCAGCGTGATGGTCCTGTCCACGTTGATACCCATCAGCGTGGCGGCGTCCTTGTCCTCAGACACGGCGCGCATGGCCTTGCCAAGCTTCGTTCTGTCGATAAACAGCGTCAGGGCTGCCATCAGCGCCGCCGTCACCGCCAGCGTCAGCAGCGTGATACCATCTATCTGCACGCCGCCTACGGTGAGGATGGGCAGCTTCAGCAGCTTGGGATAGGCCATCTGCTGCGACCCGAATAGCAGCAGCGCTGCATTTTGCAGCAGGTAGCTGACGCCGATTGCGGTGATGAGCACGCTCAGCGGCGCCGCCTGCCGCAGAGGCTTATAGGCACAGAATTCGATGACAACGCCCAACACCGCGCATACCGCGATGCTGACGATCACCGTCACCCACGGGGACAGCCCCAGCTGCGCCACCGCCACAATGCCGCTGTATGCGCCCACCATAATCACGTCGCCGTGGGCGAAGTTCAGCATTTTGGCGATACCGTAGACCATGGTGTAGCCCAGCGCAATCAATGCGTAAATGCTCCCCAGACTCAGGCCGCTTATCAAGGTTTGTATCAGGTTCGTCATAGTCGTCATTCCTTTGCGTCGCCCCGGCGTGTCCTCCCGGCACACGCCGGGAGGACGGAGGGCTTATGTGAGGTAGGTAGAATAAGGCTTGGTTATGCCGCAGCGTCGGCGCTCTCCTGACCGAACAGCGTACCCACGCCGTTCTTATAGAGGATAGCGCTGGCGGCCTTGTTGGTGTTGCCGTCGGCGTTCCACGTCATGGTGCCGGTAACGCCCTCCACGGTCAGGGAGGTCATCGCAGCGGCCAGATCCGCACCGGAGGTGCTGCCTGCGGCCTCCACAGCGGCCTTGATGGTGTACACCGCGTCGTAGGCGTCGGCGGCGAACTGGTCGGGGGTGGCGCCATAGCTTTCCTCATACGCCTTGACGAAGGCCTGCACCTTGGGGTCGGCGGAATCCGCCGCGAAGGGGGTCATCATCAGCACGTTGTCCGCGATGGTCACATCCTGACTGACCTTGCCCAGGATGCCGTCCAGACCGTCGCCCCCGAAGAAGTACACGTCCTCCGCGAACTTGCCCTTGGCCTGGGTCAGAAACGTGGAGGCCTCCTCCGCGTAGATGGGGATGAACACCACCTTCACGCCGGAGTTGACCAGCGCGTTCACCTGCGTGGAGAAATCGGTGGCGGTGGCGGCAGTGAAGGTCTGGGTCTCCTTGACGGTCACGCCGGCCTTTTCACACTCGGCCACGAATGCACTGTACAGACCGGCGGAATAATCGTTGTCACTCTGATAGAGCACACCCACCTCATCGGCCAGCGCGTTGTCCTTCAGATAGTCCGCCGCAGCCGTGCCCTGATAGGAGTCGTAGAAGCAGATACGGAAGGCCTTGTCGTTGCCGTCGATGCACTTGTCGGCGGAGCCGGTGGTCTCCATAATGAACATATCGTCGGCCTTGGCCGCCGTTACCACAGAGGCCGTCTCACCGGACAGCACACCGCCCAGACATACGTTCATGCCCCAGTCCATCAGCTTGCCGTAGGCTGCCACGGCGCTCTCGGGGTCACCCTGAGAATCCTGAAAGCTGACCTCCAGCTGCTTGCCGTTGACGCCGCCGGCGGCGTTGATCTCCTTAGCAGCCAGCTCCGCGCCGTGCTGCACGGACAGACCGTAGTTGGCGTAGCCGCCGGTCAGGGGGCCTACGCCGCCCAGCTTGATCGTCTCGGCGGCGTCATCCGTGCCGCCGCTGCCACCATTATCGGCCTCATTGCCGCAGGCCATCAGGCTGAACGCCATCACAACAGCCATCAACATGGCAAATGCTCTCTTTTTCATGTTTTTGTTCTCCTTTTCATCAGTTTGATAAAATGCACTCCGTCGCCGGAGGTATACAAAAAAGCGGCTCCGCCAATGGCAGAGCCGCTTCGCTGTATCATGTGTCAGCGTATCATGCGGTTATCCGTGCCAATGGCGCATAGGGAAAGGCAGCCAGTACCAGCAGTACCAGCGCGCAAATAATAATGGACGCCATAATCATGGCGCCCAGCACGGACAGAATGGCAGTATAAGAAGCGGCGCAGGCGCAGCAGAAGGCAGCGGCGGCACAGGCGGCAGCCGCGGTCTTGTTCACCTTACGGTTCATGGTCCTGGTCATCGCGGCGGCCTCCCTTCGCTTCAAAAATGATGGGTGAATTTTAGCAAAACCTTCCAGCGAAGTCAACGGTCGATTCCGCCAAACCACGAGCGTACCGCACAACTTTTCACTATATGCATTATGCAGGTTATACAAATTTCTCTCTCCTATCGGCGCGCCATCCCTCAGCCGGCTCCGTTTGTCTGTGCGGCAGAAACAGCATGTGACCATCGCAATAACAGACGCAACGACAGAGTGCGGCAGCGCCATGACGCTGCCGTACTCTGTCGTTTTGCGCGATATGCGATAGAAAAAATTTTAATGCAGACCGCTCTCTGCCATCTGGGAGACGGTCTCCTCATAGAACACATTCAACTCCCCCAAATACCCCGGCTTCCACGGCTTGTTCCGTCCGCAGTAGTGGATGACTGCGGACTGCTGCCGCACATCCTCCAGCGTCATGCCGTCCCCGTTATATCGATGGAGCGAAAACAGCTTTTCCGTCATATTGTAGCGGATGGGGTCCAAGGGCAGGATGCGCTGCCCGTACAGGGCGCTGATGATGTCCTGATCCGGCAGCATGAGCCGCCCCTTGTGCGCCTCCATGTAGCCGAACACCGCCTCCATATCCTGCTCCGCGCGCAGTGCCTGCAAATTCATCAGCATGACGCCGGAGTTGATATAGGGGCTGTTCTCGTCCATATCCAGCCGCAGTTCGTTGAGACGGTGCAAAAGGCCGCGGATATGGGTGGCCGCTGCGAAGAACGCCGCGCCCATGGGCATTTCGTACAGCTCCCGCAGGCTCTGCCGCACCACAATATCCGGGTCGAGATACAGCACCCGCTCCAGCGTGTCCGGCAGATATTTTGCCGCGAAGATGCGATAATAGATGGCTTTCGGATAGCGGTCGGAGGTCGGCGCGTCCGCCAGACCGTCCTCGTCCACTCGTATCAGGTGCAGCGTTCCCCGCTGCCCCAGCAGTGTCCGCGTTTCCGCCACGTCCGCCTCCGACAGTCCCTCATCGTGCAGCAGATATACGTCGAAATACGCAGTACTGTCGCCATGCAGTGCGGAGAACAGCATCACATTCAGTTGCGGGACGTAGTTTCGATCCAGTGTCATCAGCAGATCCATAGGCACACCTCGTTTTTGTTCTCAGTATAGCCTGCGTTCCCCCAAAAAGCAAGGACACAGAAGCCAAACCGCAGGCAGAAAGGACGGAGAAGCATTGTCAAGCAAATTGAAAAAAACCAGCAGCACATTGCGCCATGGATGCCGGAGTTTATCATATTACCGCCATTCGCTCGGCGGATTTTGCGTTGTTTCCGTCCAGCCCTGCCCGTTCCGATCCTGTTCTGGGTCAAACGTGGGTCAGCGCCAGATGTGTGGTAGGAGAATTCGAACAGTCAGTTCGCATTCATGCCGAGAGGCTCATAGCTCAGCAGCTTTTTCTTCCAAAGGGTCTCCGTTTGGATCACTTCATCGGGCGTCACGGCCTTTGGCAGGAGCTGCAAAATCGAGAACTGGAAGTGCGTATACCTATCCGGGTAGTCGCAGAGCAGCTCCTTCATCAGCTTGTTGTCGCCGTGCAGCGACTTCACATAGTGTGTCCAGCGCCCCAATAAGCCGCCCTTGCCGTAAGCGGAGCCAACATACTTCCGTCCGTTTTCCCGGTCAACAATGAGGTAGACCGCGTTGACGGTGGAAAGCGCCGTGTGCCACGATTCGTATGCCGTGGGATCCTGCACGATCTCCCGAAGCTCTTCATAGGTAAGGATCGCGTTTTCGTAGCCGGAAAAAATCTTCTTGTCCCGAATGGCCACAATAGGCTTTTCATTGGTGCCTTTCTGCGCCCAGGCAAAGCCCGGAATATAGCCCTCGCCGCAGGGTTTCGGGCACATTGGTCATATGGCAAGAAGTTTTCCTACGATGAAGGCTACGCCGACCACAAGTAAGAGCATAAGCGCCGTTCCGCATCCACAGCCGCTGTTACCGCCGGAGGGCGGTCTGTTGGAGCTACCGTTGTTTAATTCATTCCAAATGAAATAGTCCATGCCATCCACGCGCCCATCCCCATTGAAATCAGGAAATCCAGACATAACAACCTCCTCTTCATAACGCAGTGTATTCCTCCTAAAAACCACCGGCGTGCTTCCTGCTATTTCAAATTCTACCACAGATTTTTTCGTTGTAAAGCCCACTTTCCCACTCACGCAGAATCTCCGCCAGCTCCGGTGTCAGGCGTTTGCGGCACTCCTGCCGCAGCTCCTCCGGCACGCCGTAGAACGCTTCAGCGATGCTGCCGGTGATGGCGGCGAGGGTGTCGCTGTCGCCGCCGAGGGACACCGCCGTGCGCAGCGCGTCTTCAAAATCGCTCCGTACATACGCTTACCTCCCTCTTTTCTGCACGTCCTCGTCGATGCGGCGCTTCCAGTCGGCGCTGAGCGGCCGGGCGGCACGGACGCTGCACACCGCCTCGCTGATGACCTCGTAATTGAGCGCCGTGCCCGCCTCGTCGCACTTGTAGTTCACCGAGCGGTCCGCACCGATGCCGAAACGTGCCGCCTCCTTGGCCGCGTCGATGTTTGCGCCGAGGAACAAAAACTCCCAGCCGTACTTCTCCTTCTGCCGTTCAATCATGCGGCGCACACGCTCGTAATCGTAGCGGCGGCTGGCGTTTTCGTAGCCGTCGGTGGTGATGATGAACATCGTCTTCTCCGGCACATCCTCCCGGCGGGCGTACTTGTGAATGTTGCCGATGTGGTGGATGGCGCCGCCCACGGCGTCCAAAAGCGCCGTGCAGCCGCAGGTGAAATACTCCTTTTCCGTCAGGGGCGGCACCTCGCTCAGCGGCAGGCGGTCGTGGATGACCGTGCTGTCGTTGGCGAAAAGCACCGTGGAAACCAGAGCTTCGCCTGCCTCCTTCTTTTGCTGCGCGAGCATGGAGTTGAAGCCGCCGATGGTGTCCGTCTCCAGTCCCGACATAGAGCCGCTGCGATCCAAAATAAAAACCAATTCCGTCATAAAAAAGCCCTCCTTCGTTTGATTACGCTGCCATTGTAGCGCATCCGAAGGAGGGTTTGGTCGCCTGTGGGGCGACATTTATGAAGTTTTCAGACGTTTCTCCCACTCGGCTTCCTTGAAGCCGACCAGCACGAAATCATCGCCCACCAGTAACGGGCGCTTGACCAGCATCCCGTCTGCTGCAAGGAGCTTCAGCGTCTCGTCCTCGCTCATTTGGGGCAACTTGTCCTTTAGCCCCATAGATTTGTATAGCAGACCGCTGGTGTTAAAAAGCCTTTTCAGCGGCAGCCCGCTGCGCCGATGCCACGCAGACAGCTCTTCATAAGTAGGATTTTCCATTTTGATGTCTCGGAATGTATAGGAAATGCCGTTCTCGTCCAGCCACTTCTGCGCCTTCTGGCAGGTGGTGCATTTGGGGTAGCAGATAAAAGTCATGGTGTTACGCTCCTTGTTATGAAAGTATATTTTCCTCACGCCCCCAGCAAACTCTGGTCGAACGCGAACAGCGCCTCGTTGATCTTGAAAATGTCATAGTCCCGCTGCATGATGAAGTACTCGATGATGACGTCGAACTTGCTGCTGGGGCTGAGAGCATAGCCCGCGCGGGCGATGAGGTCGCGGGTCTCCGGCAGGCTCAGCTCCAGCGCGATGGCGAAGGCCACCGCCGTGGGCTTGGAGGGCTTATAGTCCGGGTTGTTGCGGATTTTCGAGAACAGCTTGCGGTCTACGTTGGCCTTTTTGTAAACCTCGGTGTCCTTTTTGCCGCTGCGGTCGATGAGCTTCAGCAGCGTCTCCGAAAATCCGGCGTCCAAATGCGCAAGCGCCTCGTCCAGCCCGGAGGTCGCCATGGGCGCGTCCTCGTAGGCGGTCAGCATCCGGCTTTCGACGACGCCCATCCGGCGCATCCGCTCCCGGCGGGAGTCGGTGTGGGCATCCACATAGTGGTCGTCGATGTAGGCGGCGATGTCCGCGAACAGCTTATTGCCGATCTGGTACGCCGCGCGGTCGAAAATGACGATGTACACCGTCATGTCGTTCTCTGCGAGGAATTCGCTGATGGTGTCCACCGCCACCCGGAGCGCCTGATCCTTGGGATAGCCAAAAACGCCGGAGGAGATCAGCGGAAATGCCACCGTCTCACAGCCGTGCTCCTTCGCCAGCGCAAGGCTGGTGCGATAGCAGGAGGCGAGCTTTTCCCGCTCGCCGCACTTACCGCCGTTCCACACAGGGCCCACGCTGTGGATGATGTAGCGGCACGGCAGGCGGTACGCGCCCGTGATCTTGGCCTCGCCGGTCCGGCAGCCGCCCAGCGTCCGGCACTCTTGGAGCAGCTCCGGTCCCGCCGCACGGTGGATGCAGCCATCTACGCCGCCTCCGCCCAGCAGGGACTCCTTGGCCGCGTTGACGATGGCGTCCACGGGCATTTTCGTGATGTCATTGCGAACGATGATAAGGGGCATGGTGCACCTCCCAAAGACCGTAGTACCCTTTATTTTAGCATTTTAGCACAGGGTTCCCCGCTTGTCCATCCAAAGCCGGGGGGGGGTTCGCGGGCCTTTTCTCCCAAAGACTTTGTGCGGCGGCGGTTTTTGCCTGTGGTTTGACTTCGACACATGGGCCGAGCATTTGACAACAAGACCCCGTTTAGCATTTTTTGCTTGGGAGAGAGTTTCTGTGTATCCTGCACTTTTCTTTTGGGAGGTCTTTGCGATACCATGTTATGGTCACATTCCTGTTCGGCGTGGCGTCCGCCGTATGTGAGCTGGGCCGCATTGTGCTGACACTGTTCTCCCTGACCCTGTTCATCGACGGGCAGACGGTACACTGGTACTGTGAGCCATACAGGGCATTTGTCCGGATGAAGACTTGAACACCACATGCCATCAACTTGTGGATGCGGAGCCGATGCCCGACATCCTGGCTCAATTCCAGTATAACACGAAACACTTCTTCCGGCGTTTGCAGGTCAGCAGTACAGGTAATGCCGTGCCCGATGGACTTGACGGGCCAGCTTAGAATGCTTGAGATACTGGTCGTACTGGGGCGGCATAACGACTAGTCCTGGGCAAAGCTGCCGAGATTTCCAATTCACCATGCCCGTTTTCACTCCGGCTTTCTTGGCCAAGTCTGATTTGGCCAAGACAATACCATGACGTTCTTCGGTTGATCCGCACACCGCGACAGGTTTTCCTTTGAGTTCTGGGTTAAGCATCATTTCAACGGATGCGTAGAAGGAGTTCATGTCGCTGTGTAGGATGACACGCTCATTATCCATGCGTTTTCACCTCTGATTTTGCTCGTGCGCCTCTATCATGAATGGACTATTTATCTGCGTTAATGCCAAATTTGTGGAGTAATGGTCAATTTTTCCTTGACGGTGAGTCTTTTCCACTATATACTGAAGCCATAAACAGAAAAGGCGGTTGCTATTATGAGTAAGAGCAAAGCAAAAATTCTTTCTCTCCCGATAACGAATCACGCGAACTATAATGCAGAGACAGAGCGTCAAGAAAATGTTATTGGGGGCCGCATTGATGAAGCACGACGCAAGGCTGGCCTCAGCCTCGTCGATTTCAGTGCGCTTTTGCGGCAGTATGGGGTAACGATGTCCCCCAGCGGCATCAATAAGTGGGCAAAGGGCAGTGCTTTACCAAACGCCTATCAGCTGGTGGCTGTCTGTCATGCACTTGATCTGGATGTGGATGTTTCTTATTTTTGCAGCAGTCATACACCGGTGCTTAATGATACAGGCTTGGCAAAAGTCAGGGAGTACGAGGATGACCTGATTGCGTCAGGGAAGTATAAGCCGTAACCAAAGGTGGTCAGTATTCTCAAGTACATAGAGGTGCCTGTGAGTAATCTTGCAGTATCCGCTGGTACCAGCGAATTCCTCAATGAGGGCAACTTTGAAATGGTTAGCTTCCCTGAGAAGTCAGTTCCAAAGGGTGCTGATTTTGGCGTACGTGTTTCTGGCGATAGTATGGAGCCTGTTTATCAAGACGGTCAGATCGTCTGGGGCGAGGAGTGCGGGACCTTGGCCGTTGGAGAGTTCGGCATCTTTGTCTATGATGGCGATGGCTACTTGAAGGTATACAGTGAGCAGGAGCCAAGTGAACAACAAAAGGATGCATTCACCGATAGCTATGGTTGCCTGCACATGCAGCCTGTGATGCTGTCCTACTGATATTTAAAGGAAACTTTGTTGTAGGAAGAATTTAATTTGCAACTTTATAAGTGAGGAAATCATTATGGGGAATAAGGCTAAATGGATTACGTGTCCACTTGTGGAAATATGCTCCACGGCTGATGTTTATTTTGCTGAAAATATGATATGGCTTGATCAAAAAGGTATCAGTATGATTACAGGGCGAAATATCAGAACCATCAGTGATCATCTGATGCGTGTGCCAGAAGAAATGAAAACTTTCCGTAAAATACGGAAAGTTCAAATGGAGGGTATGCGCACAGTAAAGAGAAATATAAACTGCTATTCTTATGATACCTTCAAAATAATTGCATCAAGAATGCAGAATATTAAATGCGCTTCATTTTTTGGTTGGGCGGAACGGATTTTAAGAAGGAATACTCTTTCGGAAGATCATTACATTTCACATATAGAGGCAGATCAGGGGTATATGCCGGATACATTGAGGAATAATTTGGCATCTCTGCCGAACTGGAGAGAATTACGAGACTACCTTGCCGAGAATCACCTGGGGGAAATAAAAAAATATCAAAAAGGGGAGTTCCTTTATCAGCAGGGAGAGCCGGCTAAGCTTATTCTTTTGATTATTAAAGGAAAGCTGAAAATTAACTATGTGTCAGATACAGGAAAACAGTTTGTACAGAGAATTTTTAATACAGGAAGTATTACCGGGATTGTGCCGCTTCTGCTACAGAGCAATCACGAATCCAGTTGTGAAGCTGTTGGAAACACAGAGGTAATTCAATTGCGCATTGAGGAACTGTTGCACCTTCTAACGGATCGGCCTAATATCAGCATCGAACTTATGCGACAATTATCTTTTTCGGTTCGGTACTACGCTTGGACAAGCCGGATTTTAAGTGACACAAATATGAAAAACAGAATGATGGAGTGCCTCCATCGAATTGCCTACGAATACGGAGAACGGACCCCTCAGGGGACAATTAAAATTGCCATTCGTTTGACACAGGAAACTATGGCAGAAATGATTAGTGTGTCCCGTCAAAACGTTTCTACCTTCTTGAATCGGCTGCAAAGTGAAGGCATAATTGACAAGACAAGCAAAGAGATTGTAATTATACAACCCTGGTTCTGATAAAATTTTGCCGTGTGTCTCCTCCAAGACAGAATTTTCTTTTAAATTTGGTCAAAATGAACACATAAGGAGAAACTCTTTGTGATTATAATGGGAAGTTCGCACTATTGAGAAGCTTTAATTCTTGGAGGATGACTATGGATCGCGAGAAAATGCTGGACAAAATTGCAGGGTGTCTTTTGGGTATGGCGGTAGGAGATGCAATGGGAATGCCGGGGCTTTTTTCAGCTCAGGCTACCCAAGAATTGCATGGAGGATTGCTGACAGATTTTGTAGATGCTTCCAAAGATCCGGAGATTGACGAAGTACATTATGGGTTGCCTGCTGGGATGGTAACAGATGATACATTGGCGGGTTTTTCTATTGTTAAATCATACATTGCAAACGGATTGGATGCGCAAGCGTTTGCAAATGGATATGTAGAGTGGGTCAAGGAAAGTGACAAGCAAATGGAAGCGATGAATAGAAGAAGCTTGGCAGGGCCCAATACGCAGATTGCGTTGAAACGAATTCGGGATGGGGAATCTATTTGGGAAACTGGAAAATTTGGAACAACAAATGGAGCCTGCATGCGAATTGCTCCGGTAGGATTTCTTTATCCTGGCAATTATGAGAAGACAGTGGATGCAGTTTATCAGACATGCATTTCTACACATAATACGAATGTTGCTATTTCAGCAGCAGGAGCAATTGCCTGCGCTGTATCTGCCTGTGCGGCGGGAGAGACGCAGATCCCTAAAATTGTAAACGCAGCAATTGAAGGAGCAAGACTGGGAGAGCAAAAGGGACGAAAGGTATACTGCCCTTCCATTCCACGCAGATGTGAGGTCGCTATCCAAATTGCACAGTCTGATTTGCCAGAAGAAAAGCGAAGACAAGAGCTGTATGATATCCTTGGTAACGACATGCCATCCTATGAAATTGTGCCTGTGTGCATGGGGGTGTTGTACCTCAGCGGAGGAGATTTTATAAAGGGCATCCGACAGGCCATTAATGTTGGCGGCGACAACGATACTCAGGGTTGCATCACGGGAGGAATCTTAGGGGCGTTAAATGGTTTCCGCAAAATTCCTACCCAATACTATGAGAAAATTGAACAAGTGAATCACCTCGGGATTTTAGAAACAGCGGAGGCTTACTTGCAAGCAATTGAGGGGAATGCAAAATAATTTCCTGCATTCCAAAAGAAAGGACCATAGGAAGAATGAATGAGATTTGTATTGCTGGTGGCCAAATTGTTTTAGACCATATCGCTTTACTTGAAGAGCCTTTTAAGCGGAATAGCGTATTTTTACAGGAGAATTTCCATCAAGATATTACTCGCCCTTACTTAGGCGGTTGTACTTGTAATATAGCCGCAGTTATGTATCGGCTTGGATTTGATGTTCATCTTTCTTGTTTAACTGGAAATTGGCAAAAGAATGCCGATGTAGATAGGCTGCTTCGTAGCCGCATCCCTTCATTGGGTCGACTTGTTGTTCATTCTCAAAAGGAAATGTGTCATTGTTATCAGATTTATGATAGCAATCAGGATAAATTTTCGGTTATGACTGAAATTTTAGAACCTGAAACAGAGGATCCCTTTTGTATAAATGATGGCAAGAGCCCCTTGATTTGTTTGGCTCTTCCGGAAAATAATCTTCAGACTGCTTCTTTGATTCGTTTGGTTCGTCGGACAAAAGCCTGCGGATGTCCGGTTGCTTTGTCTATGATTAGTTCTCCAGGACACTATCCGGAAGAACTGATTTCTTCTGCTGATTATATTTTTTTGAACACCTTTGAGAGAGATCTTTTATGTAAGCAGTATGGAAAACATACGCAGGCGATATCTTTTCTTCTGGAACTTGGAGTGAGGGCAGTCTTCATGACCATGGGAAAATCAGGAAGCCGAATTTTTGAGAAAAATACACCTGATGGGGTTTGGGTTCCAGCAGCAAAACCAAAGCAGGTATGTGATACTACAGGGGCGGGCGATGGATACGCAGCAGGAACTATGGCTGGTATTCTGAAAGGCTATTCTTATGCTGCGGCAGCTTGTATTGGATCAGTTGTTTCCTCGTATATAGTAGAGCAACCCGGTGCCCAAGAAAACTGCCCAACGTGGGAAATGGTACAAACTCGAAGAAAAGAGCAATTTTCAAATTTGGGAGAGAACTATGGAGAGAACTATGGAATGTAATTCGCATCTCTTATTAAAAAATGCAGTCATATTTACAGTTGATGCAGCAAATAGAAAATATCGTCAGGGAGACATCCTGATTCGGGGGAATGAGATTGTTGCAATTGGGGACACAGGCACATTAACTGTTCCATCAGGAGCAAAAATAAAAGACTGCTCCGGATATTTGCTGATGCCGGGCTTGGTAAATGCCCATAGCCACTCACAATCTGCCTTGACTAAGATGATGGGATCTGGGGATCGGACCAATACCATTACCGCATTATGGTACGGATTTGCGCATGGGGAAAACCGTACCTTACAGGATATTACATTAAGCGCGCAGGTTCATGCTATTCAGATGATTGAAAGCGGTTGCACACTTTGTATAGACCAATTCAACTACGGAGGAACGCCACGACTGGAGCAAGTGTCCGCCGCGATTGAGGGATATCGCTCTACGGGGATGCGCTGTAAATTGGTCTATGACATGATTGACCGGACTCAGGATTATATTCTTCCAGAAACGGACACCCCTATTCCAGAATTGGCCAGACAGTTAGCATCTGGAAAAAAAGCGCTTTCTTTGAATGATCTCATAGAGGGATTTCGCAAAGCGGCAGCGCTGTGTCCGGAGAGAGGGGGACGTATCACAGTAGTACCCGGAACGCCTGTTCCCAGTATGTGTACAGATCAGCTGTTGGAAATGTTTCCACAACTGGCAAAAGAATACAATACCATTTTCACTTGCCATATGCTGGAGCATTTTAAAGAACGCGGATTGACACAGGATAGATGGAATATGCCGGAAATCGCATTTTTGAAAAAAATTGATTTTTTAGGACCTGAGCTGAATATAGCCCATTGC
Source organism: uncultured Oscillospiraceae bacterium (assembly GCA_934591815.1). Taxonomy (GTDB): domain Bacteria; phylum Bacillota; class Clostridia; order Oscillospirales; family Oscillospiraceae; genus Vescimonas. Next base: position 74,435 of record CAKTPV010000001.1, on the reverse strand, counting down.
ATCTGGGCGACTGACGATGAGATCCGTACTTTGGCGCAGTGCGGTGTGTCAGTGACCCATTGTCCGGAATTGAATATTAAATTAGGCGGGGGGGTTGCTAAGATCAGGAAAATGTTAAATAGCGGAATCAATGTTGCTCTGGGAGCTGACAGTGCCACCAACCAGATTATGTTTGATGTTATGAAGCTGGCAGCCCTGATTCACAGGATCAATCAGTTGAATCCGGAGGATTGGATCTTTGCAGATGAAATTATCCGCATGGCGACGATCGGAGGGGCAAAAGCCCTGGGGATGGATCATGAAGTGGGATCGTTGGAACCGGGAAAACGCGCTGATATTATTTTCTTGGATTTGACGACCTCCAGGTTGTGCCCAACGACAGATTTGCCGTGTAGATTAGTCTATACTGAAAATGGAGCCTCCGTGGATGCTGTCATGGTGGATGGAGAAATGATCATGGAGGGAAGGAGACTTCTAAGGCTGGATGCAACGGAAACCCTGCGCAGGGCGCAGCTTGCCAGCGACCGGCTGGAGCAGAAAAACCAGGAGCTTTTCAGAGTAGCGGATCAGATGACAGAAATTTTGAATCCCGAAGTGAGAAAATTGGTCAATTCAGAGGAAGTATCTCATTTTTGAGAAGAATTTTGTGGCTGAAATTGGAGGGAACAAAATGAAAAAAATGATGCGGCAAATAACGTTGTGGTTGATGGTGATTGGGTTGGTACTTTCTGCTACGGGCTGCGCAGGGCCGGAAGGGAACGAGGGAGAGGTCACGATTACGGTCTCTCAGTGGCACACCGCGGAAGAACAATTTAAGCAACCCTTTGCAGAACTGGTGGCAGCGTTTGAAAAAGAGAATCCCGGGATTAAAGTGGAAGTAGAAAGTATTCCTTGGAGTGATACATTGGATCAATTGACCATTCGCTCCAACAGCGGGACAGCCCCTGATCTGATGCTCCTGTGTAGTGATTGGGTAGCGCCATTGGCCGCTATGGGTGCGCTGGCAGATTTGAATACCCTTGTGTCCGACGAGACCGTCCAAACGCTTTCCTGGTCAAAAGAGAGCCTGTTGGATCCCTATACGGTTGAAGGATCCCTTTATGGGCTGACTTGGTATACGTTTACATTCCCTCTGCTCTATAATAAGAACGCCCTTGCGCAGGTTGGGTTGACCGAAAACGATATTCCTGATGATTGGGGAAATTTTGAGAACCAGCTGAAGGAAATTGCCGCGGCCGGGAATAACGTTTATGCCTTTACCCGCGATTTTACACAGGGCGCTGATGGAGGCAGAACCTTTATTCCGTGGCTGTGGGCGTACAGCGGGGATATCTTTGACGAAGACGGAAATGTGTGCTATGACGATGCGCGAGGTGTACAGGCTTTGACGGCAATGGTTGAGGTGGCAAAAGCGGGGCAGCCTTATCCGATTGGAGTGGGTCAGTACGCGGCACGGGAAGTATTTGCACAGAATAAGATTTGCTATATGCAGGAATCCTCTTGGATGCGTGCCATTCTCCAGGATCTGTCCGGAGAAGGAGAAGCCTATGACAATCAGTGGGGGACTGCGCCTTGGCCTAAGTCTTCTGTCACCGGGAATAGAGATACCCTGATTGACGCTCACGTCTGGGGGGTTTCTGCGGATAGTGAACACCCAGAAGAAGCGACGAAATTTGCCGAATTTTTGGTGACGAATCGGGAAGCGCAGGAATTGTTCCTTTCTATATTTGGAGCCATTACGCCCGTTCAGGAGTATTTTGATTTTGAGATGTATCAGGATCCGTATTATAGCACGTTCGTTGAGGCTATGAGCGAGAGCCGTGCTTTGCCGTTCCATCCTCAGATCAACGCGATCTTGACGGATATTTCGGTTGCTATGTTGGACGCTCTTAACGGGGGAGATCCTGCAGAGGCACTGAGAAAGTCTGCAAATACCACTAGATCTATGTTGGGACAAAGCGTTGTAGAATGAATAAATGACTTGCTGTTTTTCGGCGGTAGCAATTGCGCTGCCGCCGAAAAATCGAAAAAAGGGGAATACAAATGAAAAAGACGCGAAGAATTCCCAACCGTTTCTATGGCTGGCTGTATATTGCGCCTGCTTTCCTGCTAGTGATCTTTTTGATCGCTTATCCCCTCTGCAAAACAATTGACATGAGTTTGCGGAATGTGGTTTTAACCAATATGGGCAGCGGCACGCCGTATAACAAGTTCGGGAATTACATCAAGCTTTTGAACGATTCTGATTTGGGCCGTGTATTACTCAATACTATCGGCTTCGTGGTGATTGGTACAGGACTTTCTTTTTTAATTGGCCTGGGACTTGCCTTGATGGTAAATCACTTGACTGGCGGATGGAGACGTTTATTCAGCAGCTACTTTCTGATTCCATACATTGTTCCGTCTATTGTGTTGACGCTTTTGTGGATGTGGCTGTTTAATCCGTCATATGGTGTTATAGACTATCTCCTCTCTAATGCTGGGATTCTTTCCCCAGGGGCTCCGTGGTTCACAGATCCTGTACGTTCACCTGTAGCGATTTTGATCCTCTATATCTACAAGAGTGCGCCCTTTCATATGATGATGATTTACGCAGCCCTTCAGACCGTGAACAAAGAATTGTACGAGGCTGCGGCGATTGACGGAGGCAGGGCATGGCATGGCTTTTGGTACGTTACATTGCCGGCGATTCGGAAAGTGGTTGTGACGCTGCTGAGCCTTTCTGCCATGCACTGTATGAACTTCTTTTCTCCTATCTGGTTGCTTTCACAGGGCGGCCCCGGGGCATCCTCTATGCCAATTTCTGTGTATCTCTATACGGTAGCATTCAAACGGTACGATTTCGGTTATGCGTCTAGTGTTTCTGTTGTATGGATGCTGCTTGTAGGGTTAGCCGCCGGAACAATCCTCCTGGTAACCAAAAATGGTGTGAAGAGAAGGAGGTATAGCAGATGAGAAAAAATCGAAATCTTTTGCTGATCCCAGTCTTTATTGCTGCTGTGATTATGGCGCTGCCTTTGCTGTGGATGTTGCTTACCTCTTTGAAGGGCAATGAAGAGATTGTTTCCGGAATTCCATCCCTGCTGCCTCAAACGGTTACGCTGCAACAATACGATGCGGTCTTATTTCAAGATGTCCCCTTTTTTACACTGTTGAAAAACAGTCTAATCGTTGCGTGCGGCAGCAGCCTGATTGCCATTTTGTTCGGGAATTTAGCAGCGTACGGTTTTTCTAGATATATGCCAAAACATGGGAACGGTATTTTGACGCTGTTTCTTATTGCACAGCTGTTTCCCTCTGTGATGTTGACGGTTCCCTTTTATTCGCTTATGGCAGATGCGAAGCTGCTCAATAGCTATTTTTCTCTGATTGTGGCGAACACAAGTCTGGCTCTGCCCTATGCAACCTATATGATGAAGGGCTATTATGACAATTTGCCAAAAGACTTAGAAAATGCAGCTTGTCTAGACGGATGTACGCGGTTTCAGGCATATTATAGGATTTGTGTGCCGCTTTGCTCTACAGGTTCCATTGCTACGTTCTTTATGGCGTTTATTATTTCATGGGATGAGTATGTTCTTGCGTTGTCTTTGGTTACAAAGGAGCATCTAACCACCCTTCCCATTGGAATTGTTAAGGCGTTTGTTGGGCAATTTTCGATTCGGTGGGGTGAGCTGATGGCCTCGGGAGTGCTTTTAGCAGTCCCTCCTCTGGTTATTTTTACTTTGCTCAACAAGTATTTCGTTGCGGGGCAGGTATCTGGCGCAATAAAAGAGTGATAAACTAGTGGTACAATTTCAACAAAAGACCGTCGCCTAGGGTTTGCGTTAGGCGGCGGTCTTTGATTTTAAATTTCGTATTTGAGATTCGACGATGCACCATCATCTGCGGTCAAGCTGCACTTTTTGAGCGGCGTACGCAGAGGCTCAGATAGAGTTTTAACAGCTCTATCTGAGTCCTTTATCCATGACGTAAAATAGTAAGCAACGTCTACTTTAAATGCTTTTTAATTGTTTTTCAAGCGGTGCTTGAAAATGTTGTTGCAAAACCTCTACCACCGGTTGCACTTTGTGTTCCTTGGCCATATCAATGATTTGACTTTTGTCGAAAAACTCGATTTTATACTTTCGGGTGCGAGTTGCTGCCGAAGTTAATAAGGAAGTTGCCTCTGGTGTAAATCCTCCCAATGACCACAACTGGAACTTCAATTTTTGCCCATCTTGGTACCGACTCAATGCCCAAGTTCTAATGCGGTGAATCGTCTGAGACAACCACTTTTCAACATAGATGTGGTCAAGAGCAGACTGTGTTGCTTTACATTCAACAATAATGATTTCGCCGTCGCGTTCAACCAAAACGTCGATTTCGTTTTTATCATTTGAATCAGGGATTTGTATTCGCTTTCTGATTTCCAAATAACGGTAACCGATGTGCTGATAGTAGTATCCAACAAGGAGTTCAAACATATCTCCGATAATATCATTATACCGGCCTTCTGCCTTTGCGATTTCGCTGAATAGCGTTTCAATTTTTCCTGGGTTCTTGGAAATAATTGCGCTGGAGTGTGAAAATACACTAACAATTTCCGCTAACAGCTCGGCATACTTTTCGTCAAATACATTTTTTATGAGGGCTACCATCACTTTGTTTTCTTTCAACACCATCAATGCTTCCCGAGTTATATTTTCAACCAAGAACACAGGCATAAATGCAGGTAGTTTTTTAAAGGTTCGGATCACAGAGAGCTTATCCAGAAAAAAATTGATGTCTTCCGCCGTGGCCGTACGTCCATAAAAGATATCCGCCACAACAAAACCCGGCCGAATTTTCTCGGTATCATATAGAGGTTGAATGTATGCAGGGGCTGTTAGCGCCCACTGAAAGTTTGCAAATTCCGCCGATGCAGAAAGCACTTTGGCTGAATCATAACCGATTAAGTTAATGTTCTGCGCCCAAGATGCAAAGTCGTTCACAACTTGTTTCTTTACGGTTTCAAGACCTGCTGCGCGGGCGATACTGCGATTTTGTATAGAGACCCATTCGGCAAGCATCCAATGTGTCTCATTATACTCTACGATAATACCGCACTTCAGCAAATCGTCAATCACTCTCTGGTGGAGCTTGTGCCCTTTTACATTCTTGATCGGGGATGATACCAGAGAAGGCAAAATGCTCTTGGCCACAAAGCCATTTTGAGACTGAAATGCACAGATATAGATCCAGTTAATTTTGGATGACCGCTTTATGGCATCTATTAAGCGCTCAATATAGCGGTTAGACATATATTGGCTCTCAAGATAAAAGAATTTCTGATTCTTATCAAACGAAAGGGTGCATATCTTATTGACCGGTTTTTTTGCGCGCGATAGGGCTTGGCGCGCCGCCGTGTTGGAAACCCCATATTCCTGTTCAAATTTTCTGGCAAGCTCGCCAGAAAGCATCGGGCCATATTTATTTAAAAGCGTCACAACCTTTTTGGACATGCACACATACCTCCATCGGAAGATGTCACACTGCACTATTTATAATAAATAATTAATTGCTTGCGCAGATTTTTTGGTGTTCATAAATCCATTGAAATCAAATGGGTTTTCTGTGTCCATAACCCTCGCTTCAGAGAAACATGTCACACGGCATTTTTAGTATATAACAATTGGGTGGCAAAAGCAATCCTCTTATATGTTCTTGAAGAATCCATTTTCGCTATTTCTTTGTTTATTGCCCCGCAAATTTTGAGTTGCCGTCTGCGCAGAAACGACTTGCATAACACCCTGCTCAGAGTTACAATGCAGCCAACAGCAATGAGAAACGCTTCCCATCCGACACCGGTGAATCTTCACCGAAAACCGGGCGGGAAGAGTTTTTGACCACATAGATTACCACAGGCGGCGATGGAACACCCGGAAACAGCGGAGATAAGAGTGCCAAAAAGTAAGTAAAACAAATTAAAAAGTGCCAAAATCGCTATAATCGAGTAGAAAAAGTGTTCTCGATAAGTTCGGGAGCAAGATGCCGCAGGTTCGAATCCTGTCACTCGGACCACCTTTCTTGGAAAAACCGCCTAAAAAGGCGATTTTCCTGCGTTATAAGTTCAATTTTTGAAGTGCACTTGGATAATGTACAATAAGTGTAAGCGTCAAATCTCCCCGTGTCTTGTTCTGCAAGCAAACCTTATGAGATAATATCCCAAACTCCAAATGTCTCCCTTAGACTGCAGGGGAGACATTTGGTACATTGGGGGGCGAAGAAGAATGGAGCAAAGCTTGCAAAACATATCCAAGCAGAACCGGCTGGAGCAGTGGAGCAGAAAAATTGTTGCCTGTCGCAGCAGCGGGATGACAGTACGGACATGGTGTCAGGAAAATGGCATTTCGGAGAAGACATATTACTACTGGCAGCGGCGGCTGTTTCAGGAACTGGCGAACGCACATCCACAGAACAATGGATTTGTGGAAGTAACACCGTCCAGAGTTGAGAGTTCCGGACAGATTGCCGTAAAAATCCACATTGCGGGTGCTGAGGTGGACGTTTACAGCGGCGCGGATACCACAACATTGGAGACTGTGCTCCGGGTATTGCGGTCATGCTGAACGATTTTGCTGGAGCAGACAGGGTCTATATCGCCTGCGGCTATACGGATCTTCGACTTGGGATTGACGGGTTGGTCGCGCTGGTCAAGAGGCAATTCGCATTGGATCCCGTTGAGAATTGCCTGTTTCTTTTCTGCGGCAGGAGACGGGACAGGATCAAGGCTTTGTATTGGGAGGGCAACGGTTTTCTCCTCCTCTGCAAACGTTTGGAGTCAGGCGTTTTCCAGTGGCCACGGAAAGAAAGCGAAGCCAGAGCGCTCACGACACAGCAATACCGCTGGCTCATGGAGGGACTGAGTATTGACCAACCAAAGGCACACAGGAAGGTAAACGAGTTTGAAATTATCTGAGAAAGAATTGCTTTTTTCTGTACTTTCCTGCCCTAATATGATATAATTGGCACATGAAAAAGATCGATTTTCTTCAAGCCGGCGTTCCTGAAACAGTTACCATTTCCAGGGCGGAATATAAAAAACTTCAGGCTCAGAGCAAGCGCGTTTCTGAGCTTGAGAGTCGTGTGGATATGCTTATGGAAGCACGGCGTCTTGCACAGCACAAACGCTTCGGCGCATCTTCCGAAAAGAGTGAGGACGCTCTCTATGAGCAATTGAGCTTCCTGTTTAACGAAGCGGAAGTATTTACGGAAATAAACAACGGCGAGAAAAATGTGACAGTCGTGGCCGCCCACAAGCGGCACAAGAAGCACGAATATACGCTGGACAAGCTGCCGGAGAATGTTCCTGTAGAGAGGATCGAACACCGACTGGAAGCAGAGGCGTAGGCCTGCCCTGAATGCGGCGGAGAACTGGCAGAGATCGGTAAGGAAGTTGTAAATAAGCTGAAAATCATTGTCCAACTGGATCCTCCCTGCGGCGGAAGATCTCTTAAAGCCGGTGTATGACCAGCTGCACAGGGAACTGAATACCCGCGAGGTGCTCTCCATGCAGATGAAACAACACTTCAGGTTCTTCATGAGCCCGGAAAGACACCTCAGAGCAACAGTTATATGTGGCTTTACCGTACCAGCGGAGATACGCAAAAGCCCATTGTACTGTATGAATACCAGCCAGGGCGTGGTGGAAAGCATCCAAAGGATTTCCTGAATGGGTTCCACGGGTATCTTTATACGGATAGCTATGCCGGGTATCGTAATCTTCCGGAGGGGATCACCATAGTAGGCTGCTGGGCTCACGCCCGCAGGAAATTCGATGAAGCGGTGAAGGCTTTGCCGAAGGGAAAAGTCAAGGGGAGTTCCGCTGCGCAGGGGTTGGCATACTGCAATCTGCTGTTTGAAATAGAACAAGTGCTGGAAGGCAAAGCACCGACAGAACGGTACAAACAGCGGCTGGAGCAGGCAAAGCCTGTTTTAGACGCCTTGTGGTCGTGGGCAAGTATTCGGAATGCCGCGCCAAAGTCTGCGTTGGGAAAGGCTCTGACCTATCTGAAAGGACAATGGCCTTACCTGACCAACTACCTGACAGATGGGGGGTTAGAGATCTCAAATAACCGGGCAGAGCGAAGTATCAAGCCCTTTGTGATTGACCGAAAGAATTTCCTGGTTGCCAATACACCCAGGGGCGCCGCAGGAAGTGCTGTCATCTTCAGTTTAATACGTACCTCCGTGGAATATGGATTAGATCCCTATAAGTACCTTTCTCACATTCTTCGCGTGGCGGCTCAGGCAGATTTGTCCAAACCGGAAGATATTGCCGCGCTGCTGCCAGAAAACGCTCCGTTGGAATGCAGAATTTCTGCTCCAAAATAAAGAAAAAGGAGAAATACTATGTTGGATCTGAAAAACATGCCAGACGAAGAATTTAGCATTCTTGTCACCCCGTCCGCTCCACAGGCCGTCATGTATGTCAGAGTAGAGGAAACCGGCAGCGTATTACTCAGCAGCAAAGTGGCAGAAATACTGGCAAAGATACCCGTCCAGCTTCGATTCAACAAAGATTGTACCGCTCTCCAGATCTCCACAGGGGAATGTGAAAACAGAGTGATATTCCCAAAGAACGGCAGAAAGACAGTGCCGAATGCCGCAGAGATCCTCAGGGACCACAGAATATCATTCCCTGCGGTCTTTCACGGGAAGGTCTACGGAGAAGCTGGCAAATGGAGAGGAGAGCGCCAGCCAAACCCTACAGGAAGGCCCTCGCAAATTACCCACGGCACAAAGAAGAACTAGACCAGCTTCCCCGGAAATACGACGCGGTATTCGCAAGGTATCCTTACAAGCGAGGAAAGTATTTACTGGATGAGCCAGACTTCTTTATGGGCCTTGTTGTCCATTGCGAAGAGGCTGAGCTTTTATCCGGAGGCACATTTTTAGAACGGGCCTGCAAGAGAATTGACGCAGACCTCTATGAGCAAGCGCAGAAAGTCCGCAAACTTTATAATCCATACCGCAACCTATATCTAGATAAATGCTACGGCGAAAGTAAACGTCCCCTCGGGGAATGGATGGATTTTAGTAAATACAAGGAATAGCAAAATTAACGGCTGTCTACAATAGACAGCCGTTAATTTTGCCGGCTAATGTCAGAGGTTCATATAATTTTGCAGAGGACTATAACAGTACGCGGAAGGTTTGAGGACGATGGGCGGCCACTGGAGGAGAAGAAAGGTAAACGGAGGAAGAAGGGAGAGCAAAAAGGGACGCTGGTCTGCGTACTGGATTGTCAGTACTCAGACCAGCCATGTTGTTATACCATCCTGAAAGACAGTTATAGATATAAAGTGAATGCGCCTCCTGTTATTTCAGTACAGCGCGCAGAAGTCCATTCTTCAAGTCCCTTGGCTCGTCGATGAAGCTCACTAATATTAACAGCATTATTGCTGCTTGAAAAAGGGAGTTTGTGAGATCCTGGCATATATTCGATATTAATTGATTCGGATACAGTTTCGGGGTTAATCTTCTCATATGCCTTTATTGGTTCCAATGTATCCGCAATAGTAAGGATATGACCGTACTTGTATACTGATGATGATATATCCTCGCACCGGTATTTAATTGCAATTCTGGATGACCGCCTATTGCACATGACCGTTGTGTAAGCTCTCGAAGTATCCCACTTTCCAAGTTCACTTTTTGCCTATGTGATGCACTGTTAAGCGTGCCAGGATAGGAAGAAAATGGGGAAAGGGTAATCCCAAGTTCGGCTTTTACTTTACGCAGAGCAGCATACTCGCCAAAGCAAATTCTAGGACCAAATTGAGAATAATTGTTGTTAGGAATGGGCGCTCTTGTCGGTATAGCGATCGGGGAATCATCTCTTTCTACCACGCAATAGCCATAATCATGGTACAGAAATGTCAGAAACCAAAAATAAGAAAAAGGGAAATATCCCGGGTTCTCAATTGAAAGCGAGTTTTCAGCATTTAAGCAACTCTCAATTAGCAAACCCAAAAAGAAACCGGAAACAGTATGTATTGCACGTTCAGGGGGAAGTGCGTATTGCCTAGCGAATTCGAAAAAGAGAACCCGTTCCTTACGTGCGGCTAAAAAGTAGTCTTTAAGAAATGCTGCCGCATATTCGGGGTTAAGGAGTAGTGGCAACTCCTTTTCACCATTTTTAAAGTATTTTCGTATAAATTCAGCTGATGTATCCGCATGCAGAATATTATCTGTATTGATATTTGCATAATGATAATAATTCCAAGCGATGTTGTTTTTACCCAGCAAACTGTCTTTTATAAAATCAGAAAAAAGCATAGCCTCACCACTCAAAAGTGCGTAAATATTAATTGGAAGTAACGGCGTCTATAATTAATTATAACACACCCACGGGTGTTTGTCATCGAAAAGCTGAACAACTAAATTTAATTCCAAAATTCTCACCTCCTGCGCCGCAATAGACAAAGAATAAGAAAACCCCTCTGAAATCAACGATTTCAGAGGGGTTTTGGTCCGAGTAGTGCGGCTCGAACGCACGGTCTCCTGGTCCCAAACTTTTGAATAAGAATTTTTCTACTTTTTTAGCCGCTTTATAGCCAATTTTAGTTTATTACAGGTGCTCTTCGCAACTCTTGGCTCCACTGTTTCCGCACACTCCACGGCTGTCTGTAGTCAAACATGTGGTCAAAAACCGCTTTCTGAACACCCTCGCGACAGGGGATAGAAAGCGGTTTTTATGGTTTGCCAAAGTGCTACAGACGAGTGAATCGACACTTCAGTTTGCTGTATTTTACCTCTGCTGGAAAGGTTAAGCAAGTCCTTTGTGCAAGGATAAGAGGCGCAGAAATTGCATCGCTATAGACAAAGAATAGGCAGGTAGATAGGCAGAGGTACCTTTCTTGCTCCCTGGGTATAAATCCCTTAATACGGACATAATAGTAAGGGATTTATGGCACAGCCTATTGACTATTCTCTTATTTTTCGATATCATTTAAGGGAAAACAAAGAGAGGTGAGGGAATGAGAACCTTCAATTACTCCGCAATTAAGGAACAAAAATGGGACTCGGATGTTCTTGGCCTGATTGCGGCCATATACAAGGAAGCCGGCAAGCAGGAGCTGTATTTGAAGCAGCGCCCGGAGGAGCTCGAAAAGCTCGTGGAGATTGCCAAGATACAGAGCACCGAGGCATCGAATGCCATCGAGGGCATCGTCACCACGAGTACCCGAATCCGGCAGCTCGTCGAGGAGAAAACCACGCCGAGAAACCGTGACGAGCAGGAAATTGCCGGATACCGCGATGTGCTGAGTATCATTCACGAGAGCTTTGACGCGATTCCAATTACGCAGAACTATATCCTGCAGCTTCATAAAATCCTGTACAGCCACATGAATAACCCGCTTGCGGGCCGCACCAAAGCTACGCAGAACTATATCACTGCCACCTATCCGGACGGTCATGTGGAAACGCTGTTCACACCGCTTGCCCCTTATGAAACGCCGGAAGCACTGGACAGAATCTGCGAGGAATACAACCGCGTAATCGGGAATATGGAACTGGAGCCGTTGATTACGATTCCGGTGTTCATCCATGACTTTCTGTGCATCCACCCCTTCAATGACGGAAACGGAAGAATGAGCCGCTTGCTCACGACGCTGCTTCTGTACCGAAACGGCTTTTATGTCGGCAAGTATATCTCCCTTGAAGCCAAAATCGCCAAAAACAAGGATCTGTACTACGATGCGCTTGCACAGGCGCAAACCGGCTGGCACGAAGGCACCGAGGATGTAGTGCCTTTCATCAAGTACCTGCTCGGAACGATCCTTGCGGCCTATAAGGACTTTGAGGATCGCGTGGTGCTTGTGGAAACCAAGCTGCCCGCACTGGAAATGGTGCGCAGAGCAAGCAAGAATAGAATCGGGCGATTCAATAAGCAGGACATCCGGGAACTTTGCCCGACGCTCAGCGACAGTTCCATTGAGGGGGCCTTGCGCAAGCTGGTTGCCGCCGGAGAATTGAAAAAAGAAGGTCGCGGGAAGAATACCTGCTATTTCAGACTGAATTAGATATCCTCCAATAAAAGCAACAATTTAGAAGACCGCCCCTGTTCGTATGAGCAGGGGCGGTCTTTTTGGGCGTCTTGAAAGACCGTGTACAGTAGCGCCATAAACAAAGAAAAATCAATTTCCGAAGTAAGTATGAATAGCCTGTGCTATGAACTTTGTTGTGCCTTCATCACCAGTCCTGTCTGAAATGCTCATCAGCCACAATATACGAAGAAAGTGAAAATGCTTCTTGACAAGCCGTAAGGCAATTCATATAATTGTATTTGTACACGAGAAAAGTTAAAAGCGCATCGATTCGGTATATAGATTTTGTTTCACGATTTATATATTCCGGTCATATTGTATTTTCAACGGTTCTCTTGTACATATCAAGAGAGCCGTTTTATTTTGCTTCAAGACAGGAGGGATTTCCGTGGATACGGCATTTATGCGAAAAACATTTGCGCTGATCGCAAAAGGATTGATTGAGAAAGAACAGCTTCTGCAGACGGAACCGACAAGGTATCCCTACAGCAAAGCTATGCAGCATGGAATCAATATGTTTTTAGCCGCAAGTCAATGGGCGGGGAGCCAAGCCGCTGTCGAGTATCCCGACGAGGTCTCTTTCCTTGCACATTTTATCACCAGACCTGTTGAGGAATGGTTCGATACATGGGAATCGGGAGCTGTCGAGCAATTGCATCTTCAGGAAGAGCCTTTTTATGCCTATGACGCCTTTGCGTATCAAAAAGCCGGTAACGTATATGTTCCCAGCTCGGATTGCTATGAGTTCCTGGAAACGCAGGACAGTGACATCATGAACGGAACAGACGAGCGTATTCTCTATGAAAAAATAATTACGTTAAGTCAAGAAGATTACTGCAGGGTCAGAAGATATATCATCGAGCATCCGATTATCACGCTTGAGGACAGGCGCGCTATGTCTCTTGAGCTGGCCGATGATCCGATGGCCAGAGACGCCTTCCAGTTTGCCTACGAGGAAATTACGGAGGAATGCTACCACTGTCCTCGGTGCGGATGGACGATGATGCAAGGAAAATACGGATACAGCTGTCATTCGACGCATTGCACAGATACCCTCCCCGAACTCACAGATGAGATGAAGCTGGATAGTTCGGCCGGCGATCTCTATCGGTTAAAGAAAGGCGTTATGCGGTATTTTGCTGCGCCGGGAAAGCTTGAACTTGAAATTGCGGCGTTTTGTGAGAAAAAGAAGCTTCGCTGGGCATTGTGGCCGCAGATGGACCGCTATGATGTGGAGATCCGGTTCCCGGACGGGGATGTTTGGGAAATTGACGCAAAGGCATATCGAAATCCCATCGCGCTCCGCACGAAGATTCAGAATGACGGTGGGTTCCCTTCCGGGGACTATGCGCGCGGCTATTTTGTGATCCCCAGCGAATACACAGTCAATCAGCGAAACTATACCGCGATCATCAACCGCGTACTGAAGGATCAAAAAAATGTAGAGTGTGTGACTCTGAAGACGCTGAAAACCGCAATTGCGAAGAAGGAGGCGGCATGCAACGATGAATAAGACCAAAGACGGCTGGTACACTCCGCTTGCGGCACAATTTCAAGGCATAGACGAACCCATGCCGCTTGCCAGATTTGCGGCGATCGAAGCGGTTCTGCATTTGCTTGCCCTGAATGCACCGGCCGCCGATCCGGCAAAGGCCTATCTGTTATTTACCCAATATCAGCTTATTGGCACAACGGCGTGTACGGCTATGGAACACACCTTGCAGCAGGCCCGGCACACATTGGGGTACTATCGTTCTCAAAAATACTGGCAGGATGATTTGCAGGCATATCAGGCTCCGAAATATGATGCGGTTCGCGCTTTTTCGTTTGAGAAATCGGGGGAAAGTCGTTCGTTTTCCAAATCGGAGGGGGAATATCCCTATCCGTATGAGCGGCGCCAAAGGGAGTGGGAGCGGTTTTGGCCGGAAGAGCTTGAAGAAGCCAAGCCGCCTTCTTATGCCGGAGCCGGAACATATCGCTATCCGTATCTGAATCTGGAAACCGGGGAAACCGAAACTGTTTCGGTCAGATTTGACAATGACTGTACCGCACCCGTTCCGCCGGGAATTCCTGAAAAGGGACGCAGAGAACCAATTTCCGTCACTCTGGATGAACTGCTGAGCACCGCAAAGGAAATGGCCGGGATGTATCCCGGTGACCCGTGCTATGCGATTTTATCGACCAATGTTCTCAAGCAGGTCAAAGGAGCTTCCGTCAGTACATGTACGGAGCTCACGATCCTTGAGGTCATCAATATCATTGGCATGGTTGGCGCGGGCAAATCCACACTGATCAAGGTGTTGGCATTTTGGTGTCATAAAAATGGGTACCGAATGACGATCGTTGTTGACACGGTAGCCGAAGTCATGAACCTGCAGAAATATTTATCGGCCTTTGGGGTTGCAGCAAGCCCGTTGATTGGCCGCGGTGAAAGGCTGAAATATATCAATCAGATCGCGCAGCCCTGTGAGACTTGCTTGCCGGCAGGATTTTCCCAATACTTAACGCCGTTATGTTTGGTTGATGGAATGGATGCGCAGCACAGCGAAGCGGTCGCTTTCGGCAAAGAGCCGTGCTACGCCCTGAAAAAAGGGAACAAGAATTACCTGTGTCCGTATTTTCATCAGTGCATGGGCACCAGAATGCTCCGTGAATGCTATACCGCTTCCGTTGTTATCACAACAGTTGCGGGCTTTGCGGCATCTCGGGTAGGAGCGCAGCGGGAAACCTTTCTGGAGTTGGTAATGCGCGGCTTTGATGTGGTCGTCTTTGATGAAAGCGACAGGGTTCAAAAAACGCTTGATCACTTTTTTATGCCGGAAACGAGCTTTAATAGCTATATCCGCGAATGTGCCGAAGATTGCAGCGCCTATATGCGGCTGAGCAGCAAACGCAGAGAGGAGAATCTGGCCGAGCAGAGATACGATGAAATGCAGCGCCAGAGCGTGACAGTCCTGAGCTGTCTCGTAAAATCTCTGCACCATGAATTGGGTACATGGAAGAGAATTGCGCATGGAGATCCTTTTTCAGCCCTTACCCTCTTAGAGGATATGTACCGGGATGAGTCGGAATATAGAATTCCGTATGCCGTCTATCAAGCCATCTATGACTTGATCGATATGCAGGATGACGATGACATTCGCCAGAGTACGCTATGGGCCGTCCTTGAGAGCTCCTGTAAGAGTACCGACGAGACGTTCTTTCACCAAATGTACCGCGCTTGGCTGAATGAGCTGGGCGATGATTTTCCGCGGCCTGAGAAGGATAAAGTGAAACAAATCCAAGATGCCCGCATCAAGCTTATTTTGCGGCTCATTTATTTTGATCACTTTATCCGAGACCTCAGCGATGCGTATGAGGCCAGCCACGAAACCTCTTACGGACAAAATGAACTGTTTGGATTCCTGCAAACCCGTTTTCGGCAGCAGCAGTATTTCCTGCCCTCCGCGCTGTGCGGCAACCTGTTTGGCCTGAAAAAGACAGATGACGAGGATATTATTCTGTTCCGTCAGTTTGCATTCGGACGAAGTTTGATGAAGGATCTTCCGTATTTGCGCACTGACGCACAGGGCAATCCTGCGGGCCCCCATGTGATTATGCTGTCCGGTTCCAGCTGGGCGGAGGGTTCATATGAGTACCACGTAAATCGGCCGGTGAACTATATCTTGGAGGCGGATGGTGAGAAACGCGCATTTTTAGAAAAAACGCGTTTCTTTGAATCCGGGTTTCCGGAGCGTATTTCCGGCGCGTCAGATGATCAACGCATGCTGCAGCTGCGGTCTGCAACCGAAAAGACAGTCGATCTGATCGTCAGAGAATATGAAAGAAAAACCGGGAAGATCCTGTTGGTCGTCAACAGCTATGTTCAGGCACAGAAAGTACAGCGAACACTGGAAACGGCCCTGCGGAAGGTCAATTGCCCTGCACAGGTTTGCCGGATGATCTCTGATGCCGTCAGCAGCGAGAATGTTCAGGGAACGGTGCGCCGGGGGGAGGTCAGCCGGTTTGCCGGGATGAAAGAGGAGATCCTGATTGCGCCCGCTATGGCGATCGAACGCGGACACAACATTGTCGATGAGTACGGCCACTCTGCCCTTTGCGCGGTGTTTTTCATGGTGCGGCCGATGGCTGTTCCTGACGATATCCAGCAGAAGGGCAGCAAGCTCAATGGATTTGTGGAATCCCACTGTCATCGAGGGCCACAGGAATCTCTGTTCGCATACAATGTGCGCATCCGGCAATTTGCGGCACAGCAGTGGGCCAAGATGAGCAAAAGCAAATCGTTTGGTTTGGCTGAGCTGGATGCCGAAGAGCGGAAAGATGTGGTTGCAACACTGTTTGTTTTGATCCTTCAGATTTTTGGCCGGTTGGCGCGTGTAACGGATGTGACAAAGCCGGAACCGCATGTTTATTTTATTGACGGAGCATTTCGCGGCCGCGAAGAAAAGCAAGGTGACTTTGACTGTCTCTCCGAGTTGGGCAGGTACTTAGATGCATTGATGACCTGCAAAGACAGTGCGGAAATTGCCGAAACGCTGTATGCTCCATTTTATAAAGCTTATCGAAAGGACATTCCGTATGAATCATAAAATCTATCCGCTGGCATATAAACTGTCTCCCAAACAAACCTGCACCCTGTATTATTTGGGGTTTCCCGCATTCTGGAAAGCGGCCCTGCTAAACATTGCACGGAAGACGAACCCGAAGTTTAAGGATGAGTATGGACTTCCAACGAATGCGCTGAAGAAGCTGGTCGACAGTTGGATGGAAGGTATCATCGCTTTAGCTCCGCTAAAAAAGGACAGCCATGATGAGCGTTGGCTTACGTCCTGCTATGAATACTCCGAGGAGAATTTGCGGGCATTGTGCGGCATTATTATGACCTGGGTAAAAGCCACATATGTCACGTCTTCAAGAGTAAACCCCATAGCAAAAAAACTCGCAAAAGAATTTTGCGATACGATGAATTGGGAAGAACTTGCGGCGGTTCGCTCCACGGGCGAAGTCTGTCTTACGCTTGAGAACGGAACGGTTTGCGAAGCCGCTTATCAGGCGATTCCGCTTCTGGCGATCAACCGTTTGTTGGGAAAAGAGATTACCCTGAGCGGGCAAACGCTGCACCTGTGCTATGCCGCCAAGAATCAGCTGGTCAGCGATCCGATCACGGATATGAAAAGTCATCATCAATACTCTTTTGTATTTGATCTATCTGTACAGACAACTCCTCCGGGGAGAAAAGCGCTGCTGCTGTGCCAGATGAGCATTCGCCGCTGGATCCCCGATAACCGCAATAAAGAGCGGCCCCCGTTTTTAACGAATGCGGTCAATGCTCATATTAAGATTTCAGAGGATAAGTATTGTCAAGTGCCCATTGTCTATGGTTACACGGCCAAACAGCCCGTATGGAAAGAACAGGACAAGGAGTGCTACAATATTTGGGGATATGCACAATTACCGTCGGCGGAAGCTGTTGTAAAAAATCCCGCGGCATACACGAAAAAAATCCTCCTTCCCTACAAAAACGGCATGGCCGGTTTTGTAGCTTCCAAAATTGGAGTTGGTGTGTCCGTTGTTGACAAGGCGTCACTGTACCAGTCAGTGTCTGCTCTGCTCGGTGATATGATTTGTGAGCAGCCCGAAGCGGAACGGGTCATGCTGCGAGGACAGAAACTCAAAAAATATAACTCTCCGCAGGAATATGAGGATTCTGAAGATTTCCGGAACTGGGTCAGCCGATGCACGGAGACAGACCAAATCACATTCGAGCTGTATGGCCTGTGGAAGGATGCTTCACAGCAAAGACTGCTGAAACAGATTGAGACCAAAATTAAACAGGATTTTGGCGATGAAAAGGATATATCCGGTTTGAAAGTGCAGTATGTGTGTAAAGAAGTCGGCGATCTTGCAGATAGCATGCCGGACGATAAGCTGCAAACGCAGATTACACGATGCGGCGAAATCGCCGGGCTATTAGGCGATACCGATGGGGTGACGGCTTGTATTTTCGTTTTGCCCGGGCAAGAGAACTATGTTGTCGGCGATCCGAAATCTGTCCTTCGCAATGCGTTTGCCAAAACGGGACGAGTTGTACAGTTTGTTACTCCTGAGGAGGATGCCAGCCAGAACAAAATTGAAAATGCTGTGTACGATCTCTATCGACAGTTAGGTGTTGTAACCCTGCTGGATCCTGAACGAGACCAGCCCGATTTGGCGCATACGCCTTGTGTGGGGATGCATTTGTGTACGCAAGTTCAGGGAATTTCCAATAAAGCGCGTTTTCTTCCGCTTTACATTACGGTTGATTTGATGGAGGGAAGGGTGCAAATACATTGTGACGCATTCTCAAAGCGGACGGTCTCTTATCGGGAAGCGTGTCTCGAGATGGCGCAGCTTTTCTGGAAAAGCGATTTGGAACAGCGCTGTGTTGCTGCAAGCCGCACCCCTGCGAAGAAAAAACTCATAGAGCTGAAAAACCGGTACAATACGCCGGAAAACGGCGTGTTGGTTTTGGTTCAATCCGATGGAAATACACGAGCGGTATGGGGCGGTATCTCCGACAAGGAGATTGGTGGATATGCCATGGTAGATAAGTATTGCCCATCCCAGATCAATGTCGGAACACCACAAAGTCCATATTTACTCTCATTAGCAGATTCAGGCGTGCGGATCGTCCGAATCAGAAGTAATCAAGAAGTTCCGGATTATTTCACGGAGTTGAGCGCAAAAGCTACTGACGAAAATTTGCAGCGTTCTTCTGCATCGGGTATTTTTAAATATGAAGATGTGTATTGGGGAATCCATTTGAGACCAAATGATGATCGTTACACACGGAGTTTTAGAGAATCTAAGATCAATTGCCCTGGGCATCCATTTGCCGAAAAGGACATGATTGAATTGTACCCATTGCAGCTTCAACCGGGGGATGATGCAGCAGGCTGGATCTTCTATACCAATGCATTGAGAGCTCTTCCGATTCAGTACAATCAGTCGACGGTTTTGCCTTTACCGCTCCATCTGGCAAAAGGTCTTGAAGAGTACCTTTTCAAAGTATAAATAGATAGTACAAAGTAGGCGCCACCTCTATTCTTGAGGTGGCGCCTACTCCTTGAACTGTGTTAGGATAATTATTCAATGAGCATATACAGACACTTTCTATAGAGATATGGAATTAATAATGGCAGTACTATAGACAGGTCAATAACTATACTCCTTATTAGAACTGATACCTTTATTCATAGGATTTTAGAAAATCTACAATCTGCTCAATGACACTTCGTAAATCCTTGCGAATTTCGCATTCCCAAACCGTAAAAACATGCCACCCGTTATCAGTAAGCTCGTTAAGATGGATTGCATCCCGTTTTTTGGTACGGATAATCTTTTCATTCCAATATTCTGCACGCGATTGGGGAACATGTGAATAGCGGCATCCAATATCGTGACCGTGCCAAAAACAGCCGTGAATAAAAATAACAACTTTCTTTTTCGTGAATACGATGTCAGGTTTACCTGGAAGCTTCGTGTAGTTTATACGGTATCGATAACCTAATGCAAAGAGCTGTTTTCTCACGAGTAGTTCTATAGATGTGTTTTTGCCCTTAATATGTGACATTATTTCACTACGCCGTTCTTGTGATACTGTGTCTGACATACTTAATTCACCTGTTCCATGTAGCAGTCAAGGAATTCTTTTGTAATACCTTTAAGATGACGCCGTTGACACAGAATATACAGCTCCTCAACGGACGAATAGGGGAAAAAGCGAACATCCATATCTTTAAACATGGGTTTGCGGCCTTCTGCTAATACATGATCCCGGTCCTCATCGGGGGCGACAATTACGTAACGGGAACCGATAGGCGGTATGTGGTCGCGGAAATTTTTCATGCGGTCCAATCCACTTGTCACGCCCGTGGTGTGCTCCACCTCCATTACAGCAGGAATATCCAAGTCGCCGACGAACCAAATGCAATCAATAAACCTACCTGCATTTGAGGCGCCAGAATATGGACCAATAAGCGGTTTCTCCGAAATGGACTTCAGAATACCTTCGTGTTCAAGTAATGCTTTTCCTTGGTACTTAATTCCCTTATCATTTTGGGCAATCCATGTTTCATATCCAAACTGCTTTCCAATTAGGTAAAGTGCAATCTGGATTTGGACATGTCGGCGGGCAACTTCAATATCCATCCCGTGGAAATCTAATGTATCCGGCACATCGAGACTATCATAAACTACAGCTGATGTAGGAATCTCAGAGATTGCCACATCAATTTTGAGTTCTGAAAACTCTCCTGCCTTATGAGGCTCATCAGGAAGCCATACCAGATGTTTATGTCCTTTTTCAATAGTGGTCTGACCTGCAATATCTGCAATACGGCCAGGGTAGCAATAAGAGAATTGGGGAGTATATGCAATTAGACTTTCCAATACAGAACGGGTGTTATAGCTTGCTCCCAAAATTCGGTCAACATTGATTGGCTGCCCCTCATAAAATGCATTTGCTACGCGCCAAATCATTTCTGTAGAGATTGAAACCTCTTTTGCGTCAGAAAAGTTTTCGCCTTTATCGGGGTTGCACCGTTTGATGACAATGGGACCTGCAGGAAGTTCGACCTGGACAATACGAATCAGGCCTTTAGTTTTAGGATTAATATAGTTATAATCGCGGTTCTTCGGCAGCTGGTTGATTGCTGACACCAAATTGTACCCAGTCACTTTCTGCATATTCTCACCTCAACTATATTGTATCACGAATTGCGGCAAGAATCTATAATTTTTCCGCCTAATTTGACGTCATTCTTACTGTGTGTTAAAATGAATAGAAAACTTGGGAGGAAAAGTATATGAATTCCAAAATCGTTTTAGATGCAATCAAGCCCAAACAAGGACCAGATAAAAAGTGGAAAGCCATGGTTCCAAGCAAGGAAGTAATCGGCTGTGTTTATGAAACCAGCTTGCCTTCAGATCAAATTACCTTTCCGGAATTAAAGAAGTTCCTCCAGAAAAATACAAAAGCCTTTTTTTCTAAAAAGAAAATACCTGGCACACATAAGAAATTGATCGCACCAACTGCTGGCTCATTCAACAATTGTAATGGACGCTGGCTGGAATACATATTTGCTATTTATGCATGGAATGCTCTCGCAGAAATTAATCAAGCTAATCCTGATATTGATCCTTACATTTATATAAAGCTTCCCAATAGCACTGTCGCTGATGCACCAAACCATGAAGAACGAATTTCGGAATCATGGACAAGTATATTAGATGAAGTGCATATAGAGCGTATTGAACGAAAAAAGACTGACTTGTTTGTAGGTGAGAACTCAAAGCTGGAGGCAAGTAATCCTGACGCAATGATTCTTCGTTTGCCCAGAGATAGCTACTCTGGAAATTTGTCACCATATTCCAAAATCGGCAATATTTCACTTGATACACAGAACGAGATTGATAGCTTGTTCTCAAAATATGTCGGAAAAGTGCATAAGTTAGAAGAAATTATTGCTTTTATCTCAATTAAAGCATCAACACGCTCTGACCGCAGATATCAGTTTATTGTTGAGGGAAACAGCACAAAAGGTTTATACGCAACCGCATTTAGCAAAGAAAGTGATCTTAAGGTCGGAAAGCTCATGATGAATAAATACTATGCTTTTTCCTTAGAATCGTCTAAACCTGCGGATCATGAAGCACTGGACGGCTTAATCATGTTTGCAAGTCTATTCAATGAGGCAGTTGGGGCTACACGTGCGATTGATGCTCTATACGATTGTGAAACACCTTCGCAGGTAACTGAGAAGATTAAATTGATTTGTACTTGAGAAAATGGTCACTTCTACATATAGATGTATAGATGCAGAGGTGACCATTTTGCGTTTATAGAACAAATTCTTGAAGATATTCGCGTAATGTAGTTGCAATCCCAGCAGATAAAAGATATGGAACACCGTTTCCCACAGTTTTAAACATATGTGACAAGCTCATATCCGGTGGCAAAATAAATTCTTTAGGAAGCGATTGCAAAGAAAGTGCTTCTGCTGCAGACAAGCGTCTCGCTTTTGTTGGGTGCAAATGGACTTCGTTATTCCCATATGCAACAGTTGGAGAATAGCGCCAACGGTGTAGGCGCTTAAATGATTTTCTGCTTACGTCACCTTCAGCAATTGTCTGCATCCGGTCAAGTCCCTTACGAGGAGTAAAGTAATTGTTGCTATTGGGATGGTTTTCTACATCATTCTTATCAAACCAGTATTGAACAGTTAGTTCTTTTGGCAGTCCTGCTGGTAAGCCTGCATTACTCCCAAAGCTGGTTATTGTAGGCCAAGCAAGACCTTTTACTGCATCAGCTACATACTTTTGGTGCTTCTCCCAGGGGAAATTTGAAATCTCATTGCCATCAATGCAACTGTTAGGCAGTAGAGATCTTTTGATTCCAATTAACAAAATACGGTCACGGTCCTGAGGAACACCATATTCCAGCGAATTTGTTAGTCGGTTCGCAAGTACATATCCAGCATTTGCAAAATCAGCTTTCAGTTCTTCAAAAAAGGCCCGGTGTCGTGCAGTACGCCAGAGGCCTTTTACATTTTCGAATAGAAAGAAGTCTGGTTTTGCGTTAATAATTAAATCGGCATAAGAACGGGAAAGCTTGCCGTTTTCCCCTTCTTTACCTCTGTTCTTGCCTGCTACAGAAAAATCGGGACACGGAGGGCCACCGACAAATCCGACCAGACTACCGTCATCTCTTGCATTTTTAATATACTCGGTTAAGACATTTTTATCATCAGAAAGAAAACGGTTAATGTCGGTATTCCAGTAGCCGTACATTGGCTTAGGAATCCCCATATTCAATCTTGCGTACTTATATGCGTCAAGAAAAGGTTTAAAGAATTCATTGACAAGCACAATTTCATAGCCGTTTTTCTCAAAGCCAAGATCCAAAAAACCACAGCCTGAAAAAAATGAAAAAATTTTTATTTTTTTGTTTGCCATAATATATAATCTCTCCAATACAAAAGGATTGTGGTAATTTAACTTGAAATGAGAAAATTGTCAATATTAATTTTTATTATATAAGTTTTCTACCCAAAAATCCAGCATTTTATAGAGCGGCTTTGAAAGATATCTTTCTTGACTGATATTCGCCAGTCAATTGTGAGTAAAGTAGTGTAATTTGGAATACATAAATTGCTATCAAATCTGTTTTGTAGTATGCTAAAAATAATACACAAATAGGGAAGCGATAGATAGTGGAGCTAAATAATAAAATCCAGCTTTTTGAAAATCAGCATATTCGCACGGCGTGGGATGAAGAAAAGGAAGAATGGTACTTCTCCATTGTCGATGTGGTTGGCGTACTGACGGACAGCGTTGATCCCACGGCGTATTGGCGCAAACTTAAACAACGGTTGAAGGCCGAGGGCAATGAAACCGTGACAAATTGTCACGGTTTGAAAATGACTGCTCCAGACGGGAAAAAACGCCTGACCGATGTGGCCGATACCGAACAGCTCCTCCGCATCATCCAGTCCATCCCGTCACCCAAGGCGGAGCCGTTCAAACTCTGGCTGGCACAGGTGGGACGTGAGCACATTGAAGAAACCATCGACCCGGAGTTGACCATCGAGCGGGCATTGGAAACCTACCTCAAGAAAGGCTACACCCGCGAGTGGATCAACCAGCGGCTGCAAGCCATCCAAGTCCGCAAAGAACTGACCGATGAATGGAATGCCCGCGGCGTGCTACGCCATCCTCACCGATGAGATCTCCCGTGCATGGTCGGGGATGTCCACCCGGCAGTACAAAAACTTAAAAGGTTTGAAAAAGGAAAACCTACGCGATAACATGACCACGCTGGAGTTGGTACTGAATATGCTGGCGGAGGCCACCACCACGGAAATTTCCAAACAGAAAGCACCGGCAACCCTTTCGGAAAACATCGACGTGGCCCGTGCCGGAGGCAAGGTGGCTGGCGATGCGCGAAAGGCCATTGAGACGCAGACCGGCGTTCCTGTCATCACTTCCAAGAACGCCGCGCAGCTCAGCGAAGTGGTTACAAATCTGCTGGAAGATGCGGGGAATAAAGAAAATGGGGCGGTTTAAAATCTGCCTCGCAATAGACAAAGAAAAGCGTGTGCTGACCGCAAGGTCAGCACACGCTTTTTCATTTGGATTCCTTCAGCCAGGTTTCCAGTTCCTTCTGAGAGATCAGCCCCTGCTCACATTTATCCTTTTCCGCTCTGGCCCGCTCGCTCCAATCGTAAAACTGCTGGTCGGTGATCCGTCCGGCCTTGATCCACGCAAAGCGCCGCTTGTATTCCTTGCGGTAAGCCTTGAAAGCGTCATTGTTTGCCTGCCGGAGCGTCCACTGCTTCAGAGCGCCGATGTCGCGGCAGCGCTGCTGTCCTTTGGGAACAGGCCGCTCGCAATATTCCGCGCTGACCCGTCCGGTCTGCGGAAACCATCGTCCGCAGTTCTTGCAGCGCCGCACGGTGATGTTCCGCTCCACGCAGCTCCGCAGAGAGTAGTCGATCATGTCCCGGATGCTGGAGGAATACAGCACCGGCGAACACCGCCCCGGCTCCACCGGCTCAAAGCTGAGCGGGATGGGGTGGAAACAAAACAGGCCGGGATCTTTCGGCATATCGTAGGTATAATTCCTTGCCGCCTGCGCCTGCGGCTCCCGCCCCGCGCTGTCTACATCCAGCACCAACTCAAAAAAGCGTTGGATCTGCTGCTGATACCGCGGAAGCTGCTCGGGGAGCTGGCGCAGCTCGTCCAATATCTGCGCATCCTCTGCACTGCCACGGTCATTTTGAATGAACATTGCCGTCTGACGGTAGTAGCAATGGACATAGAGAAGCTGAAAATAAATATGTACGGAGGCTAATTCGCCCAGCTTTTTCATGGCGTTCACAAGAGCCTCTTTGTCATCCTCGCTAATGAATCGGCTCCAGTTATCTGCGATGCTCTGCAGCATCGGCGTCACTTCTGCGCAGTCCAATTCCTGAAAGGAGAGAAGGCTCTCCAGAAAGGGAAGCTCCCTCTGGACATCCGGAACGCCCTGCATACCAAGGGAATCATACTGGAAAATCTCTCTGCCCTCAGAGAAATACATTTTGGCATACCACATGGCAGATCACCTCAAAATAGACAATCGTAATATGAAAATACAGACAGTCTTGACAAGGGGTGAAAAGTATGTTACCATACAAACACGGAAAGACTGTCAAAAGTAATTTACAGTTAGTCTAACACGGGGACTGCGGATTGTCAATGAAAAAGACGGTCACAAATCCGAAAAAGCACCTCGACAACTGAATACCCATCACCGGAGATGATACACGCCGGAGAAGTAACGCCAGGACGCCGCGGCAAAGCGGTCGAGCGTACCAAGGCAGCGAAAACGCCGTGCAGGTCAAACAAGGCCGCAGGGCAGGAACGGGTACGGTGCGTGGCAGAGAACAAAGAAAGGGGGAAGAAACATACATCGTTCCTGCAAAAAGGAAAACCGCTGAACTGTTGCAGCAGTCCAGCGGCGTGCCGCGTTTCGGAAAACGCAGACTCCATCTGCAAACAGTCTAACAGAGGGACCTCCGAAACGCAAGTAATTTTTCTCTGAATTCTATTGGAGGTAACGATTTTGAAAATATCGACCTATCACAGCTACGATGAATTGCCGCTGTTCCTCAACGCGGAACTGGTGGCAAAGGTGCTGGGCGTGTCCATCTCCAGTGCCTACGAGCTGATGCACGAAGAAGTATTTCCGTCTGTGCGCATCGGCAGTCGGTTCGTGGTGCCCAAGGATAAATTCCAACAGTGGGTAGAGCGGCAGACTGGAGGTGCCAGATGAGAACTTGGACAAAGCGCGATCCGGTCAAGAATTATTTTCCTCTGCCCAATGAGATCTATCAGTTGGGTTTGTCTCACGGCGCGATCGCTGTCTACGGTTACCTGCTCCGCATCGAAGACCGCAGGACATATCAGTGCCATCCCAGCTACGCCACCATCGGCAAGGCGGTGGGCATGAGCCGCAACACCGTGCGGAAGTACGTGCAGGAGTTGGAGGAACGCGGACTCATCCGCACCGAGCGCACCAGCATCATCACGCGGGACGGGCGCAAGCAAAACGGAAGTCTGCTCTACACGATCCTGCCCATCCAGTTTTCCATCGACCAGTTTTATCAGCGGCAGTTGGATGCTGCGGAGCGGGCACGGGAACGTCAGCAGGTGGCAAGACGCATGGAGCAGACCAGCGTGTGAAACCGGCAGATATGTTCTCTGCGTTCTATTGCTGTGACCAAAGAGAACCGAGAAACCCATCGGTGCGGTGAGGGAAACAGCCATGGGATCACGCAGCCCAGTGGGGCCGCGACGCCTCGGGACAGCGACGCGCATAAGCGCATCGCTGTCCCAAAGGCTCTCTGCGTTCTTTGGGAGCACCCTCGACCAAGACCTAAAAGCGGCAAAGTACGCCGTTCTGACACCCGGCCACGCAGGGTTTCCGAACCGCGCAAAACGC
Source organism: uncultured Oscillospiraceae bacterium (assembly GCA_934591815.1). GTDB lineage: Bacteria > Bacillota > Clostridia > Oscillospirales > Oscillospiraceae > Vescimonas. The sequence continues at coordinate 47,837 of CAKTPV010000001.1, read as the reverse complement.
TCCGAGGGTAGTGATACCACCCCCCATCCAAAACGCCCCGTGTTTCGCCGTGTGAGCCGCTGTGTGCGCGGTTAGGGGCTGGGGTGGGGTGTGTACCCGCCGCAGCCCCTTGAAACGAACGTTGCGGCGTTTGTGCGAGTGTGATTTGAAACCGCTCCGGAGAGGACTTTCCCACGCCGTATGGGACGTAGCTTCGGCAGATTGGGCGGTTATCGGAGGATTTTATTTATAGCAGGATAAAGGGTTGGCGTCGGAACCGACGCTCCGCCCGGTCACTTCTGCCCGCAGTGCGGGCAGTTGACGGGGGTTTCGGCGCAGGCGGTTGTGGCGTCTATTCGGAAGATTTTTTGTACGATTGGCGTCTAACGTCCGTGAAAGGCCGATGAGTACAGGCTTTTCGACGGCGTCTTAGCGAGAAAGAAGGCATTTTATGAGTGATAACAAGGATCGCTTGACCTACCGGCCGGAGCCGGAGACCAAGCAAAAAATAGAGCGGTGGTATCAGGAAGATAACTGCCGCAGCAAAAACGAGTTCATCGAAAAGGCGGTGAACTGCTACGCGGATATGCTCGCCGCAGGCGAAAGCACCACGCTGCCCCGCGCGGTGCAATCCGCCATCGACAGTCGGCTGAAGCTCTTCGAGGATCGCATTGCGTCGCTGCTCTACAAGCAGGCGGTGGAGATGGACATGGCAATGTCCATCCTCCTGCAAAGTCTCAATGTGAGCGAGGAAGTGCTGCGGCAGGAGCGGGCCAAGAGCATCGCCGCCGTCAAGCGCACCAACGGTCAGCTGCGGTTGGAACAGAAGCTCCGTGAGCTGGAGAGCGAAACATGGCAAGGCTGATCGTCAAAAGTCCGTACATCAAGTGCGGCGGCGGGAAACACGCCGGTGGGTATCTCAAGTACATCGCCACGCGGGAGCGGGTGGAGATCATCCCGGATGACCGTCCGCCCACCAACAAGCAGACGCAGCTCATCGAAAAACTGGTGAAGGATTTCCCTGACGCCAAAGAGCTGATGGAGTACGAGGACTACCTCTCACACCCGACAAAAGCAACGGCGTCCGCGCTCATCACGCTGGCGCTGGAATCGAATTGGGACAGGCTCTCCTCGATGGATGGCTACGCCAAGTACATCGCCCTGCGGCCCAGAGTGGAGCGGCTGGGGGAACACGGCCTGTTCGGTGATGACGATGCCGTTGACCTCGCCGCTGTCGCGGACGAATTGGATCACTACACCGGCAACGTGTGGACGCACATCAGCTCCCTCCACCGGGAGGATGCGGAGCGGCTGGGCTACAATCACGCGGAGTCATGGCGCACATTACTGCGTACCCACCGCAATGATATTGCGGCGGCGATGAAGATCCCGCCGGAGGACTTTCGCTGGTACGCCGCCTTCCATGACGAGGGCAATCATCCTCACGTCCACATGATGGCGTGGTCGGCAAAGCCGAATCAGGCATATCTGTCCAAAGATGGGATACGGCAGATCAAGTCCACGCTCACCAACCAAATTTTCCGACAGGAGCTGCTGCATGTCTACGAGCAGAAAAGCAAATCGCGAGACGAACTGGTGGCGGAAACACGAAAAGCCATGCTGGAATTGGCGAAGGCCATGCGGGAGATGACCTGCATCCACCCGGAGGCGGAGCAGATGATCTGGAAACTGTCGCGGCAGCTCGGTCAAGTCGGCGGTAAGAAAACCTACGGCTATCTGCCGAAGCCGATGAAGAAGCTGGTGGATGAGATCGTCGATCAGATGGCGCGGCTGCCCACTGTGGATACGTGCTACCAGACATGGTGGGAACTGCAATGTCAGGTAGAAGATTACTACTCCGAGGGAAAGAAACGTCTGCGTCCGCCGCTGTCTCAGCAAAAGGAATTCCGCCAGATCAAGAACGCCGTCATCAAAGAGGCGGAGCATCTTCACATGAACAAATTTTCCTTTGAGGACGAGGAAATGCAGGATGACGGCGAACAGATCAGCGCCTATGACATGAGTTACGAGTGTCAGGATCTGCAAAGCGTGGCGAACAATGAGAGTTTCCCGTTGGCAGAGCGGGACGAGGCGGCGGAGCAGTTGGAGCAGCTTGCGGATACAGGCGATGCCCACGCCCAATACATCATCGGCACGGCGTATCGTGACGGCGGACTGCTGATACCGGACGCAGCCAAAGCGCAAAAGCTGTTGGAACGCGCCGCCGAACAGGACTTGGACGTAGCACAGTACGCCATCGGCAAGTTGTACCTTTCCGATGAAGCCGACGTGCACGATTCTGCCAAGGGCATCTATTGGCTGAAACGCTCGGCGGACAACGGCAACGATTTCGCCGCCTACCGGCTGGGCAAGGAATATCTCAGCGGCAAAAATACGATAAAAGATGCCGAAACAGCAGTGTCATATTTGCGGCAGGCCGCGAACAACAGAAACGCCTATGCACAATATCTGTTGGGGAAGCTGTACCTCATGGGAGAGGGCATTCCAAAGGATAAGGAAGCCGCACAATACTGGTTTTCCGTGGCGGAGCAGAACGGCCATGCTTACGCCGGATATTTTCTCGACCGCATGGAACGGCAGGAGGAAGTGCCACCGCCCAATATCCTGCTGTCAGCCACGCGCCTGCTGCACCACATGAGTAACATCTTCCGGAACAACGCGCCGCGTCCCACCGTTCCCGCGGGCATCCAGATCGACCATAAACGCCTACAACGCCTGCGGGAAAAGAAGATGGCAATGGGCCATAAATGGAATGACCGCGAAAACGAGTTGAACTACAAGTACATGGAGCCGAGCATGTGAGGCGGTTTAAAATCTGCATGGCAATAGACAAAGAAAAAGAGATAGCTTTCCCCACGGAGTTGTGGTATGTATGTTGGTTACAAAAAGGAGGTGACCTGAATGGCAAAACGAAGACCGTCCGGTGACGGCATGGTGCGCAAGCGGGAGGATGGCCGCTGGGAGGGCCGCATCGTGGTGGGCCACAAGAAAAACGGTACACCCATCTTTCAGCATGCCTATGCTCATACACAAAAGGAGCTGACGGAAAAGCTCCATCAGAATATCGAACGCTATCAGGACGTGGAGCTGACCGAGGACAGCCGGATGACCTTGGGGGAGTGGCTGGACCGCTGGCTGACGGACTATAAGGAGAACACCGTCCGCCCCGGCACCCTTGCGGGGTATCGAAGCTGCATCGAAAACTATATCAAGCCGCAGCTCGGAGGCAAGCAGGTGTCGCTGGTGACATCGCAGGATGTGCAGAAGCTCTACCGCAAGCTGAAAGAGAACGGCCGGGTCAGGGAGCATCCGGGGTTTGGTTCCGCCCTGTCGGATACCACCATCAACCGCCTCCACGCCATCTTCCATCAGGCGATGGAGGATGCCTTCCACGCGCATATCATCGCCAAGAATCCCACTGTGGGCGCAACGGTGCCAAAGGCAAGCCATGCGCCGAAACGTGTCCTGACCGACAAAGAACTGGACACATTTCTGGACGCCGTGCGGGAAGACAAGATATGGGGTGACTTCTTCTACGTGGAGCTGACCACGGGCCTGCGGCGGGGCGAGATCTGCGGACTCATGTGGCAGGACTTTGACGCGCGGAACGGCGTCCTGCAAGTGCGCCGCACCCTTCATAACCGAAAGCTGGGGGTCGATATGCTGGGCAAGACCAAGACCCGCAGCGGTGAGCGCACCATCGTCCTGCCCCGCAGCACGGCGGAAATTTTGCGCCGCCGAAAAGAGAATGCAATCACACAATGGATCTTCCCAGACCCTGTCCGACCGGAGCTGCCGCTGTCTCCGAACTGCGCCTACACGCACATGAAAGCGATTTTGCACAAGGCAGGACTGCCGGACATCCGCTTCCACGATTTGCGGCATACCTTCGCCACCCACGCCATCGCCAGCGGCGTGGACGCCAAAACCCTGTCGGGGATTCTGGGGCATACCAACGCCAGCTTCACGCTGGACACCTACACCCACGTCACACCGGATATGCAAAAAGCCGCCAGCGGCATCGTTGGAGGCTTCATGGAGGAAATCTTCGGGAAGGAGTTGAGACCTTGGCAAAGAAACGGAAAAGCGGAACCGGCACCGTAAGACAGCGCGGCGACGGCCGGTGGGAGGGCCGCGTTGTCATCGGCTATGATGACAGCGGCCTTCCCAAAACGAAGAATGTTCTCGCCAAAACAAAGCGGGAATGTCAGGAGAAGCTACGGCAGCTCACCGAAAGCATGGTGGGGCGAAATGACCGAAAAGTTAAGTCGGATATGCTGTTCGGGGACTGGCTGTGCTACTGGTACGAAAACCACAGCAAGCCGACGCTCCGCGCCTCCACACAGAACAACTACGAAAACGTCATTTACAACCATGTCCTGCCGGAGATCGGGAAGATCCCGCTGAACAAATTGTCGCAGAATGATTTGCAGCAGTTCTACGGGCGGCTGAAAAAGAACGGCCGCAAGCGTCTGACGGAGCAATACGGCGCGGGCCTTTCCGACCGCATGGTGCGGATGTGCCACGCGGTCTGCCGCTCCGCCTTGGAACGGGCCGTGCGGGATGACCTGCTCCATACAAACCCGGCCATCGGCTGCAAGCTACCGCCGAAAAAAGCAAAGGAAATGCAGGTGCTGGATCGGGAGGAATTGCAGAAATTTCTCATTCAGGCGCAGGCGGACGGGTACTACGAGCTGTTCCTGCTGGATCTCTGCACCGGCCTGCGGCGGGGTGAATTGATAGCGCTTCAATGGGAGGATCTGAACTTTGAAACCGGCGTGCTGACCGTCAACAAGCAGGCGTACACGGTAAACGGCGAATTGCAGATCATCCCGCCCAAAACCAAGGCATCTGTCCGAAAGCTGGTGCTGCCACCTGCGGTGCTGGCCGTGTTGCGGGAATATCGCAAGAAGGTGGATTCCCGCTGGATGTTTCCGTCCCCGGTGAAGGCGGACCGACCGATCACGCCCGGCGTGGCGCGCAGACGGCTTCAGACGATACTGGAGCGGGCAGACTGCAAGCGTGTCAGATTTCATGATCTGCGGCACACCTTCGCGACGCTGGCACTGGAGAACGGCATGGACGTAAAGACCCTCTCCGCCATGCTGGGCCATGTGTCGGCGGTGACAACGCTGGATATCTACACCCACATCACCGGCGATATGCAGCGTGCAGCCGCCGCCAGCATCGACCGGAGCATCGGCAAGGCAGAGCCGCAGGAAGAAGCGGAGCTGGAGCAGAAAGGCATCGTGGACTTCCAGCCCTATGTGGGGAAGAAAAGGAAACCAGGCACCGGCTGCGTCAGCGAACTCAATGACCACCTGTTTGAGGGACGCTATTCTCCTATATGGCCGGACGGGACGCAACATTCCCGCAACGTCTACGCCCATACCCGCAAGGAGTGCGAGGAAAAGCTCAAGGCGCTGATCACGGAGATGAACGAGGAGCGCAAAAATCTCAAGGAGCAACTTGCGGGCATCGCCCCGCCGGAAAAGTTGACCAAGAAACAGCGCAAGCTGTGGGACTATATGCGCCTCCACCCGGAGGTCACAGAGTTCTCGACCCTTGCCAAACGAACCGGGCTTGCAAGAAATACGGTGAAGAAACATTATGGGGTGGTAGCGGCAATGCTGGGGAGAAAATAGAAATCACGGAAATGCAAGAACAGAGGCGAAGAGGATTGATTGGAATCCTTGCCTCTGTTTTTCCTGTTTTGATATAGATGAAATATGTAAAAAACTAAAATAATTCTATGACAGTATTGCGTATGCGTAATGCGAATTCTTGTCTTTTGCTAAAATCGATGGTACTATGTTGTGTGCGGCCTCACGGCAGAAAACTACCACATCATCCAGCAGGCATTTGACGAACGCTTCTATCGTGAGCCATAAATGAACTTGAAATATCGGAGGTGCAGCATGGCTATACCGAAGCTGAAAAAGCAGAATATTATTGATGCTCTGAAATTCATCGACGAGAAGGGAGTTCCCGACCATAATGCAAGCGTAAAATATGCACTTGTGTCTGGGGACGGGAAAAAATATCCGCCGAAGTATGTGGTGGCTGTTGCTGACCATTTGGCAAACGGTACAGATATTTCAACAACTGGATTTAATGCTGTTGAAGCGAAAAACTATTTGGAGGGGCAGGGATTTACCATCGAGACTAAGCAGCAGGAGAAGTTTGAACTTGCCATTACTGCCGAAAGTGTCGAGTCAACAGATGAACGTTTTACAATGGATAATCTGAGCCTCGGTGATAACTATAAGCCTTTGGATGCCTATTTCCAAAGAGCGAATGGGGATATAATCAGGCGTGCCTATAACAAAGGCGAAAGAAGAAACACAAATCAGACTCTGCCGCGCATTGCCTGCCAGGTTTTTGAGAAGCAGCTTGCCACATTGTCGGTTGAGGATAAGGAGAACTTTCCTGTCTGTAAATATAATCCGGACAGCGACATAATCAGAGGTATCTATACGAGTGTGGATGAATTCAAAAAACACCGCAACACGATAGAATACCTGACATATAGTTATGATAACGGCCGCCAATTTGTGATCTACAGCTGGAATATCTTTACTACGGTTGTCTTTGTGCAGGAATGCTTGAAGCGTTTTGGCGAACCGGGGGATCAATTCGTCCTTGTGTACCGCGAAAAAGATGAGAAGGAAACCGCAGCGGCGGAACCGACTGCCCAGATAAATCTTGATCAGAGGGCTAAAAAGTATCTGAATGAATTCTCTTCTATGCTGATCAAATCAAAAAATCTGATTTTCAGAGGAGCGCCCGGTACCGGTAAATCCTATCTTGCCAAGGAGATCGCTGCGGATATCGTCAGCGATGGGTACTTTAAAGACTATACGCTCCTTACTGACGAGCAGAAAAAACAGATAGAGTTTGTCCAGTTTCATCCGAGTTATGATTACTCTGATTTTGTTGAGGGCCTGAGACCAAAGGTCAACGATGACGGGACGATGGGCTTTGAATTGCAGGACGGCATTTTTAAGAAGTTTGTCGCCCGCGCCAGAAAGAACTATGAGGACTCACAAAAAACCAGAGAAGACGTGGAAAAAGAGGTCACGGTTCAGGAGTCCATGGAGGAGTTTTTCTCTGATATTGAGTTTGGCGTTGATACATTTAAGACAATCAACGGAAATGAATTTACCATCACCGGTGTGGATGACAAACACATCAACATATCCATCCCCGGAAATGCAACTGTCAACAGGATTGCTCTGAATTTGGATGAAGTGAGAAGGATGTTGGAATCCGGGCAGAAGTTCGGGAGAATAAAGGATATTACAACCTTTTTTGGCAAAACGTTTGCAACGCAGGGATACTCCTATGACTTTGCCATCTACAAAGCCATCCAAGCAAAGAAATTCACAACGTCAAAGGAAAAAACAAAACAGGCAGAACTGAAGAAATACATATTCATCATAGATGAAATCAACCGCGGCGAGATATCAAAGATTTTCGGAGAACTGTTCTTTGCCATAGATCCCGGTTATCGCGGTAAAGCTGGAGAAATCTCGACCCAATATTCTAATCTGCACTCCGATCCCGATGAAAAATTCTATATTCCTGAAAATGTATATATTATCGGCACCATGAATGATATCGACCGCTCTGTGGATAGCTTTGACTTTGCCATGCGCCGCCGCTTCCGCTTTGTGGAGCTTAAAGCGGATAAACATCTCGAAGCAATTAATGAGTCGATAGAGGACGAAGATCGTAGGTCTGAAGCAATCAGAAGAATGAGTGAGCTCAATAAGGCAATCGCCGAGGTTGAGGATCTGAACGAAAATTATCAGATTGGCGCAGCCTATTTTGCGAAGTTGAGAACGCTTGATTTTGACCAGCTTTGGACAGATTACCTGCAGCCGCTCCTGCAGGAGTACATTCAGGGGATGTACGATGAGGAGGGGATCATGAAGCGGTTCGCGAGGGCATACGGCTATCAGAAACCCGCCAGAGGTGATGAGAATGAAGCTGCTCAGGATCAAGGATAACTCCCAGCAGAAAAAAGATGCTTTTTCTCAAGTAGCGAAGCTGACAGGTAAAATTGCAGATAAAACATTGGGACAGCTTGAGCGCGAAGGTATATTCGTATTTCCCGAAACCGTAAAGGACGCAGGGGATATTTCGCGAGATCAGATGATCCTTCAAAGCGTCAATGATACCTACCGCGCGAGTAATGTGATGGGCTTTCTTGGTTGCGGTGATGAGCGGCTAATAATCGAGTCTCGTTTTTGCGGAGAGGGTGAAGATTTCTTTTTCCAGTATCTTTTGGACAAGGTTCTGGACTTCCCGAATGTTGTTGATTTAGAGTCTGATTCCAATCAAGATAATCGGCTGTTCAATTTTTTGCTGTTCCTGTTCCCGTACTACCTCAAGACCGCTATGCGGAAGGGCTTATTCAAGAAGTATATCCGATATAGGTACAATAACGGGAACATAAAGGGTACGATTGATGTTGCAAGGCATATAGAGAAGAACACTCCGTTTGTTGGAAATGTTGCATACAGCCAGCGTGAGTTTTCTTATGACAACTGTCTAATGGAGTTGGTACGGCATACCATAGAGTTTGTTAAGAGAAAGCCTTATGGGAACAACCTGCTTGTCAAAGTAAAAGATGAGGTAAAACTCGTTGTAGATGCAACGCCGGGATATGAGCCGTATGATCGACAGAAAATCATTGAGCAGAATAAGAAGAATACTGTCCGCCATGCCTATTTCCGTGAGTATCTCGCATTGCAGAGGCTGTGCCTCCTGATCCTTCAACACCAGAAACACCAAATCGGCACAGGGGCGAGGCAGATATACGGCATTTTGTTTGACGGTGCATGGCTGTGGGAGGAGTATATCAACTCGCTCATCAAAGAAACTTTCTATCACCCGATGAACAAGAACGGCGCGGGCGCACAGAGACTGTTTGACGGGAATGTGGGACTGATATATCCGGATTTCATCAGCCGGAACAGCGAAACGCGGATTATTGCGGATGCCAAGTACAAGCCCGTTGATAACATCGGCAATCGAGATTATTTACAGGTACTTGCCTATATGTTCCGCTTTGATGCGAAGACTGGCTATTATCTCTATCCAGAAGCAGAAGGCTCTGCCGATTTGAAATTGCGGATGAATTGCGGTTCTACCTATGAGAAAAATGTTATGCCGCGTGACGACATCAGCCTTACCAAGCGCGGCTTGAAAATTCCTGTGGATGCGCTAAATTACGCTGAATTTTCCGCGAGAATGAAAATCTGCGAACAAGAATTCAAAAGAGCAATAATATTTTAACTGTTCAAAGAAATGCGTACTTAAATAAGAAAACGGCCCCCTGAAATCGTTCGATTTCAGGGGGCTGTGGTCCGAGATGGGAGACTCGAACTCCCGGCCTGATGGTCCCAAACCACCCGCGCTACCAACTGCGCTAATCCCGGATTTAGGTTATTGAGTTTTGCGCCAGATGTGGTCAAACATGTGGTCACGGCAATTTTTTGACCACCTCGGCTTGCGGGGGAAGTGCCTGTATCGCAGGCGTATCAAGGGATTGCGGACATAGCGTTTTCCGGCTCGAAGGGGGAGCGGCCCGCTCCCAAACCAGGCGCGATACCAACTTCGCTACACCCGGATATTCATTTTTCTGCCATGATACCACGGCGAGGGGTAAAAATAAAGTTTTTTCTGTCTGTGGTCATTTATGTGGTCAAAGCCGCTTTTGTGCCGCTTTCGGCAATCGGGGAAAATCCAGCAAACGCAGGTGTTGCAAGGCTTTGCGGCGTTTCACAATGCCCCGTCCCGGATACCGCCACGGCACTCCCAAATCAAGCGCGATACCAACTTCGCTATACCCGGATATTCAATTTCTGCCATGATACCACGGCGATGTGGAGGGCGAAAGCTCGCTCCGCATATGGCCAAGAATCATGAGAGATACCTAAATAATACCTACCTATCCTACCATGACGCGGCGGAAAAAGCAACAGCGAGGCGCAGATTTTCTGCGCCTCGCTGCGATTTGCCTATTTCATCCGCCTGTCCGGTCAGCCCGGCGGCACCAGCGGCAGCGTCACATCCGCCCGGAACAGATCCGCATCGATGGACAGCCGGAACGTGCCGCCCATCAGCTGCACAAGGCTCCGCGCAATGGAAAGCCCCAGCCCGCTGCCCTCCGTGTGGCGGGAGGTGTCCCCCCGTACAAAGCGCTCCATCAGCTCTTCGGGGGAGATGTTCAGCTCCGCCCGGGATACATTCTTGAAGCTCATGGTCATCTGCCCGTCTGCCGTGACGCCGGACACATAGACCCGCGTCTCCGGCATGGCGTATTTGCAGATATTGGACACCAGATTGTCCATGACCCGGCTGAGCAGCTTGCTGTCGGCCAGCACCACGGGCTGCCCCGCCGGCGGCTGGGTCACCAGCGTCAGATGGCAGTCCGCCAGCCGGTCCTGATACTCGCCGGTGATCTGGCTGAACAGCACGCTCACATCCGTGGGCTGCAGATCCACCGGCAGCGCGCCGGAGGACGCCTTGGACGCCTCCACCAGATCCTCCGTCAGCTTTTTCAGCCGCTTGCTCTGCCGGTCCAGCACGGTGATATACTCCCGGGCGGCGGGGGAGGGGATGTCCTCCTTTTTCAGCAGATCCACGTAGTTGACGATGGATGTCAGCGGCGTCTTGATGTCGTGGGACACGTTGGTGATCAGCTCGGTTTTCATCCGCTCGGCGCGCATCTGCTCCTGCACGGCACTCTCCATGCCGCTTTGCAGCCGGTTCATGGCCTGCCCGTACCGCCGGAAGGCACCGAACAGCCGCCTGGTGTCCACCGGCGTGGACAGGTCACCCTCCGACAGCTGCTTGCCGTTTTTCTCCAGCGTCCGCAGGTTCAGGGCGATGGCCAGCACCGCCAGCAGCTCCACGAGCTTCAGCACCAGAAAATACTCTCCGTAGTAATTCATCTGATACAGTCCGATCTCCAGCAGCGCCAGACCCAGCCCCACCAGCGCCGTTTTCCACACCAGCGGGATGCCGGTGACGATGCGCCACAGCCACAGGGTCACGCTCCGTAGGATGTGCCACAGCAGCCGCAGTACCCGGGCGGTCAGGGAGCCGCGGATGACGGTGCCGGCCTTGCACTGGGCGGCAAAGACGCACAGGAACAGCAGTATGACCGGTATCAGCGCTGCACAGAAAAGGACCTGCCCCAATCCCGAATAGAAGGTGTTCCATCCGATGAAGAAGGCGCTTAGCAGCGCGATGATCCACACGTCGGTGGGGATCTTGTCCAGCCACGTCAGGTGGATGCCCTCGTGGTTCTGCCAGTGTCCGGCGGATGCCATGGAGAAGCAGAAGCAAAACAGCGTCAGGAGGCCGCACAGCACCGTGAGGAAGATGGCCAGCCCGGTGTGGGCCAGCAGCCACGAGCAGACCAGATAGGAGTAGCTGGGGGCCTGGCCGCTTTTCTCCAGCAGGGTGGCGGTGATGGCGACCTGCACGGTGGTGAAGCCCGTGCTCTCCGACAGGTGGTAGACATACAGCTCCTGTGTGTCATACAGCAGCTTATCGCTCTCCGTCAGGTCGAAGTTGGACAGATACGTCTCGCCGGTGTCCGGGTCGGACACAACAAGCTGGCAGGAGGAGAGCTCCCGGGAGAATGCGTCGGCAAACAGACGGGGCAGCTCCGACAGAAGCTGCTGGGCGGCCTCCGCGTTATAGTCGGCGGCGGTGGCGGCCGCATCCGTATTGACAAAGTAGTACGACCTGTCCAGCAGTCCCACACTGTCCAGCTGGGCGCAGAGATAGTCGTTGGCCATGCTGAGACTGTCATAGCACTGCTCCTGATACAGGGTCTGCCGCAGGAACGCGCCGTCGTCCAGAAAGACGCCGTAGCTGACCAGCACGCCGATGCCGGCGCCGCCCAGCACGGTCAGACCGCCCAACACCAGCGTCAGCGTAAAGGCGGCGGCCTTTGCCCACATTTTACCCAACCAGCTTTTCACTTGCTGCCCTCCATTTTATAGCCCTTACCCCAGACCACCTTGATGTACCGGGGCTCAGACGGATTGATCTCGATTTTTTCCCGCAGGTGCCGGATGTGGACGGCAATGGCGCCTGCGGCGTTGAGGGGCACGTCGTCCCACACCCGGCGGTAGATCTCGCTGGGGGAGAACACGGTGCCCGCGTTCTGCATGAGAAAGCGCAGAATGTCATACTCCTTGGGGGTCAGTGCGGCATTTTCACCGTCCACGGTGACGGTCTTGGCGTTGTCGTCCAGCCGGATACCGCCGATGACCAGCGTGCTGGGCTGCACCGTACCGCCGCCCAGCTGCAAATACCGCCGCAGCTGGGAGCGCACCCGCGCCAGCAGCTCCACCGGGTTGAAGGGCTTGGTGATATAGTCGTCCGCGCCTACGTTCAGGCCCAGCACCTTGTCGGTGTCCTCGCTCTTGGCGGTCAGCAGGATCACCGGCACATTGCTGGCCTGCCGCAGCTGGGCCATGGCGGTGAGACCGTCCATCACCGGCATCATGATATCCATGAGGATGAGATGCACGTCCTCCCGCGCGGCGACGGACAGCGCCTCCTTGCCGTTATACGCCTTCAGGACGCGGTAGCCCTCCGCCGTCAGGTAGATCTCCAGCGCCGAAACGATATCCCGTTCGTCATCACAGACCAGAATGGTATACATATGCCGCGCCCTCCTTTTCGTACTCCAAACATCATACGGGAAAAAGGGGCGCGGCACAATAGGGGAAGTATTAGTTTTTCATTAAGTTTACGCCCTGCATCGGCAGCCGGGCGGGTGCGCCGTGGCGGATGGGCTTCCACTCCACCTTCATGAACAGGGCGGCGAAGGAGATGGGGATGTAGGTGAACATGAACAGGGGGAAGCTGAAGGTGTACATCACCTTCTGCCACGCCGGAGCGTGGATCTGCCGCCACTCGGTGGCGGTGGTGATGCCGCCGATGACCAGCAGCGTCAGGTAGATGCCGCCCAGACACTCCAGCAGAGAGCGCATGGCGAACCACAGTCCCGCGCCCTCGGCAAGGCCGATGGCCGCCAGCGTCACGTTGGCGAGGATGCTGATGCACGTCAGCACAAAGGCGGGCATGATGGCCATAGCCATATCGAAGCAGCTCCAGCTGCCCTTGACAGCACCCTTCAGCAGCCGGCCGCCGTAGTACCAGAACACCTGAATGTAGCCCTTGGCCCAGCGCAGACGCTGGCGGCAGGACTGACGGAAGCTGGTGGGCTGCTCGTCGTACAGCACCGCGTCCTCACAGATGGCGATGGTCTCGCCGTCGGTGATGTGGCGGACAGAGAACTCGATATCCTCCGTCAGCAGGTAGAAGCGCCAGCCGCCGGTCTTGTCCAGAATACGCTGGGAGAACAGGAAGCCCGTCCCGCCCACGGCGGCGCTGGAGCCCAGCCTCATCCGTGCGCCGTTGAGGTAGCGGCTCTCCCGCAGGAACCACAGGGCGTAGCCGGCACTGATCCAGTTGTCGGCGTAGTTTTTGCTGTTGCGGTAGCTGGTGACGATCTCGTAGCCGTTGGAGAACACGGCGTTCATCTTCTCAATGTAGTCCGGGGCGAGGATGTTGTCGGCGTCGAACACGAAGTAGCCGTCGAAGCCGTCGGGATAATCGGCCTGGATGTGCTGGGTCAGAAAATCCAGGGCGTAGCCCTTGCCTACGTTGACGTGGTTGAACCGCTCGTATACCACCGCGCCGTGCCGCCGTGCGATGGCGGCGGTGTCGTCGGTGCAGTTGTCCGCCGCCACAAAGACGGTGAGCAGGGCGGGGTCATACGTCTGCTGCCGGAGGCTGTCCAGCAGCCCGCCGATGACGGCGGACTCGTTCCGCGCCGCGATGAGCACAGCGTAGCGGTGGGGCGACGGCGGGCAGGGGAGGGGGCGCTGCTTCCTGGCCAGCACCAGCGGGATATATAGGAACTGATAGGCGTAGCAGATAAAAAACAGTGCGGAGATCAGCGCGTTCACGGTGCGCAGGGTCGCTTCCATACAGAACACTTCCTTTCTTTCTCTGTGTCCTTTATGGTAGAGAAAAAGCCCTTAAGAAACAAGAAAGCGGCGGATTAAGAATCTATTAAGAGGAGAGGGAGACGCAGAGCGCGTCTCCCTCTCCTCGTTCAGAACCCTTCTTTTCGCCCGGTCAGCACCGCGATGCCCGCCACGCTGCCCAGTGCCAGCGCAGCATACAGCACCATGCCACCGTCGCCCGTCTTGGGGGAGGGGCGCAGCGGCTCCTCCGGCGCAGGGCGGGAGCGGTAGCGGTTGGCAAAGACGATGGCGTCGTACTTGTCGCCCTCCAGCGCCGGGTCGCCATACACCGCCGCGGTGCAGCGGCCATCCGCCGCGACGGTCACGGCGATATGGTACGTCCGGTCGTCGTATGCGCCGCGGGACAGCCGCCCCGGCTCCTGACGGAGCGTATAGAGGTGCTTGCCCTCCCGGTCGGCGGGGATGGACAGCGTGACCGTGCCGCCGCCGGAGACGGTGCAGGTGTACACGCCGTCCTGCCCGCCCGCCGGCAGAGGCGCGTTGTCGGACGCCGCCCGCAGCGTCAGGGTGAACGTCTCCGGCACAGCGGGGGCGTCGCCGCTGACCGTAATGCGCACCGGCAGCTCTGCCGCGGCTGCCGCCATAGCCGGGGTGACGCACAGCGCCGTCAGCAGCGCCAGCAGCACCGCTGCGGCCGGTATCCTTCTGGTCATGGCGCCGTCAGCTCCGGTGGATGCGCCGCCGCAGGAACAGCGCCGCGCCGCCCGCCGCCAGAAGCAGCAGCACCACATAGGGGGCGCTGTCCAGCAGCACGCCGGTGTCCACCGTGCCGCCCTTGGTGTTGGTGAATGCGGCGGTGACGGCATCGGCGGCGATGGTGCCGCTGTCGCCGGTCTTGGCGGTGGTATAGCCCTCGGCGGTGTAGTCATCCTCCGTGACGGTGTAGGTCATGCCGTAGGGCAGGTTGGTCAGGGAGGCGGTCTGGCCGTGCTTGAGCGTGAACGACACGGTGCATACGCCGCTGTCATCCCAGTCGGGGGCGAAATCCCGCTGCTCCACACCGGCCACGGTCAGGCCGATGGTGCTGTTCATGAGCAGGTCCGCCTGCTTGGTCAGGGTCACCGTAAAGCGGAAATCCTTGGTGCGGTCGCCCAGATGACCGGCCACGGTCTTGGTCACGTCCAGCGTACCGGCGGAGTAGGTGTTGACGATGTGCGCCTGCTTGTCGCCATCCTCCGTACCCAGATGGATGGCGGCCACGCGAACCATGCCGTCCTCCGCCTGCAGCACCGTGACCTTCAGGAACAGAGGCTGGGTGTTGTAGGTGACGCCCGCTGTGCGCGCGGTATCCTCGACGATCTCGGTGATCTTGTAGGTGTAGATGCCCACGGTGGTGTAGGCGGGCAGAGGCAGCACCGCCTCGTTGACGTCACCGTCCGCCGTGGCCCCGCCCTCGGCAAAGCCAATGTCGAAGGTGTAGGGCTGGGCGGAGGTGCCGGAGCCGAACATGGGCATGGTGGCCAGCGTCTCGGTGGAGTCGGTGACGCCCACGGCCTCCAGCCGGAAGTGGAATGTCTCAGCGGGGCTGACGGTACCGTCATTGACCAGCTGGTACAGCTTGGCGATGGGTACCTCGGTGATGTCCTCATAGACGGTGTCGCCCACCGTGACGGCGGGACGTACCTCGGCGGCAAGCGCCGTGGTGGTCAGTCCCAGCGCCAGCACCAGCGCCAACAGCAGGGAAAAGCATTTTTTCATACGTAGTCCTCCTTGAATAGTAGTGTGTTTTGCCGCTGTATCAAAACCGCGTTTCGCGGTGCAGCACAGAGCTTACAGGGGGTGCCTCCGCCGTCGGAGCAGCGCCAGCGCGCCGCAGGCCCCTGCCAGCAGGAATACCGGCAGTGCGGTGGGGGTGGGCAGCCCCATGTCCGGCACGGCGCGCTTGGTGTTGACGAATTGCAGCGAGGCCGCGCCCGTCAACTCCACTGCGCCGCTGTCGCCGCTGCGGCTGCTGTTGGTGACGGCGTAGCCGTCGTGGTCCGTCTCCGTCACCGTCACCACCGCGCCGTAGGGCAGGCTGGTGAAGGTCAGGCTCTCCCCGTGGCGCAGGGAGAACACCGCCTGCCCGTTCTCCACGGTATAGCCCGTACCGGCGGGGAAGGGGACGGCGGCGCCGTCCAGCGTCATGGCGGCGGTGAACGAAAATGCCTTGGTGCGGTCGCCCAGCTCGCCGCGCACCGTCTTGCTGACGGTCAGCGTCTGCCGCGTCCGGTTTACAAAGGGCAGCGCCGTATCGTCCCACGTGCCGCCGTTGACGGTGATGCGCGCCGCGCTGTCTGCGCCGTTGGGCAGCACCGTGAGGCGGTAGACCTCGCCGCCCTGCCAATAGCCGTTGGCGTCTGCCTCCCGGATGCGGTAGTAGTGGGGCGCGGTGTCGCCGGAGGTGAAGCCCAGTACCACCCGGCCGCCGCCGGGAGCGTCACCCGTCACAGAGATAGCCGTCCCCGGCAGCTGCCGCAGTATATCGCCCCGGCTGTCCACCTCCTCCAGCAGGAAGCGGAACGTCTCGGACTGTCCCGCCGCCCCACCCAGCAGCGTCTTGGTCAGGGGGATCTCGATGGCGTAGTCGTAGGTGGCGTTGGTCACGGTGACCGCCACGCGGCCGCCTACCGGCACCTCCCCGGCGGCTGCGGCGGGTACGGTCTGCCCCTCCGCCGTGACGGAGGCGGCATAGCTGGCGCGGAAGCCCTCCGGCGGCGTCTCCGATACCGCGTAGGCCGTGCCTGCCAGCAGACCGGTGAACACCGCTGTCTCACCATGGGCCAGCGGCACAATGCCCGCCGCCTCTACGCTGCGGCGCTGTCCGTTCACCGTGTAGGGCGTCCCTGCCGGGACGGGGCTGCCGCCCAGCGATACGGCGATGTCAAACGTCTGCCCGTCGGGGCAGACGGAGCCTTCCGCCACCTGCTTTGTCACCCGCAGCTCGCCCAGCGCATGGGTGTCCACCACGTTGCGGTATGTCACCAGCTGCGTCTCGGCGGCGGTGAGGGTATCGGTGCGGTAGCCGGTGAAGTCCGTAGAGACGGAGGGGGTAGCGGCGGTGCCGGTGCCGCTGCCCACGGTGTACTGCACCTGCTCATACTGGCCGGTGAGCCCGGAGGGCATCGTCTCCTCCACCACATAGGCGTATTGCCCGCCGCCCAGCGCCATCATGTCCGTAAACTGCGCCATCTGCCCTGCCTTCAGAGTGAAGTATCCGCCGTCCGCCACCGTGCCGCTGCCCACGGCGGAGGCGCCCTCCAGCACCTGATACGCCGTGCCTGCTGGGACATACAGCGTTCCATCGGGCCGCAGCACCCGGAAGCGGTAATCCAGCGCGCCGGAGAGGTAGCCGTTCAGCGCTTCGCCGCCGCCGGACAGCTCTTTGGCCACTGTCAGGGAGTTGCTGGGCAGCGTGGGCATATTGAACCGCAGATAGCAGTAGGACACGCAGCCGCCCCGCTCCAGATAGAAGAATTTCAGGGTGTGCTTGGTGTAGTCGCCGAAGGTGCTGCCGTTGAAGGTGCCGCCCACCCCGGCGGCGGCGAATTTTGCCGCCAGTGTGGTATCCGTGTACTGCTCGCCCGCCGGGCCGATGACATCCTCCCGGGGATGGCGCACCGCGCCGGTGGCGAAGTTGACGGAGCCGCTGTTGGCGGCGTGGGTGCCGCCGATGTCCAGCACCAGCACGTCGTCGATGTACACGAAAACATCGTCGTCACCCAGGAACTGGAACACCATATCCTCGCCGCCGATCTGTCCGCCGGCGGGCATATAGAAGTCAAATTCCATGGTCATGCCGAACCACAGATCCACCGCGCCGTCCGGCAGACGGTAGGTGGGCAGGGCGTTGCCCTTGGGCAGCTCCTCCGCACCCTCCGCCGTGTTGAAGGGGAAGAAGTTGCCGTTGAAGGCCTGGGTGTAGTCCTGCTCCGCCGTTTTGCCGTTGGGGGTCACATACTTGGTGTAGTAGGGACGCAGCAGATAGTTCCCCAGTTGGAATCGGCCGTCGGCAGCGTCGTAGCTGGCGGCGTTTTGCAGGGAGTCGTAGTAGAGATACCCCTTGCTGTCCCGCTGGAACAGGCCGGTGCTGCCGCCGTGTCCCACGTCGTAGATTTCCTTACCCGCCACCGTCATGCCCGGATCAAAGAGGTATTGCAGACTGCCGCTGTGGTCCTCCGCCGTGGGGCCATTGACGCCCAGCACCTTGGGCCAGCCGTTTTCCAGCGTGGGGGCCATCACCGGCCGGTCGTCACTTTTTTGCAGCGTGCCGTCCTTGGAGTTCTGCCCGGCGCTGTTGCAGAATGTCAGCACCCGCCCGCCGTACCGGTTCAGAGAGCCGTCGTAGTCGAACAGGTGCATGGTCACATTGTCCTGTACGCCCCGGGGCGCAGCACGCCGCAGTCTCATCATCGTATCCGCGCCCACGGTGTAGGTGCTGTCCTCCTCTACATCGTAGATATCTCCGGCGGCATACGCGGCTCCTGCCGGCAGCAGTGCGGCGCACAGCGCCAGCGCCAGCAGACCGCCCAGCAGCCGCCCTGCGATCCTTCTGTATTCGTTCATGCTCCATCCTCCTGCCTGTGTCAGTGCGGCAAGGTCTTTGCCTTTCGCGGAGGATTATAGCATCTGTTTCCGGCGGAAACGGTCGGAGGCGGCCTTCCGCCAAAAACGGCAAAAACCCCTATTTCCGGCGGCTGCCGCCGGAAATAGGGGCCGGTTCGTTTTCTTTTTTATCGGAGCTGCCCGGCCAGCCAGCCGGAGGACCACGCCCACTGTAAATTGAAGCCGCCGCAGTCACCGTCCACGTCCAGCACCTCGCCGCAGGCGTACAGCCCCGGCACCAGACGGCTCTGCATGGTCCGGGGGTCGAACTCACCGGTCTGCAAGCCGCCCGCCGTTACCTGCGCCTGATCGAAGCCGCAGGTGCCGGTGATGGGCAGGGCGAAGCCTGTGGCCTGCGCGGCGATGCGGCGCAGGTCATCGTCTGTAAGGGAGGCGGCCGGCTGATTGGTGAAGCCGGCGGCTTTACAGAGCATCTGTCCCAGCCGGGTGTGGCAGGAGCCTACCAGCAGGGTGGAGGCCTCGTGGGCGGCCATGGCCTGCCGCCGCCGGTGCAGCCAGTGCAGCACCTCCTCGGGCTCCCAGTCGGGGAAGAAGTTCAGCACGCAGTACAGCCCCTCTCCGCCGGTGGAAACGGCGCGGGAGAGGTCGAAGATGGCGGGGCCGCTGATGCCGTACTCGGTGAACAGCACCTCGCCGCGGTTCTCCGCCACCGGCGCATTGCCTCGCCGGATGGCGATGCCGCACTCTGCCTTGATGCCCTTCAGCGCGCGGGGGTAGGTGGGGTCGGTCTTCAGCTGGACGAGGGAGGGGTAGAGCGGTGTCCTGTGGTGTCCCAGACTCTTGGCCAGCTGATAGCCGTCCATGACGCCGCCCACCTTGCTGCCGGCGCAGCCGCCGGCTGCCAGAATGAGCTTTTCGGCGTGGAAGGTGTCCGTCTCCGTCCGCACGGTGAAGCCGCCGGACGTCTTTTTCACGGAGGAGACCGCCTGACCGGTGACGGCCTCGATGCCGGGACGCTCCAGCGCGTAGCGCAGCACGTCCAGTACGCTGCCCGCCATATTGCTCATGGGATAGACGCGCCCGTTGTCCTCGGCGACTGTCAGAAGGCCCAGCGAGGCGAAAAATTGCAGCGTCGCCCCCACATCGAAGGCGTTCAGCGCATAGGCGCAGAACCCGCCGCCGCCGTGATAGTGGGCGGGGGAGGCATTGTGGTTCGTCAGGTTGCACCGCCCGTTGCCGGTGGCCAACAGCTTGCGCCCCACCCGGCTCTGCCGTTCCAGCAGCGTGACGCGGCAGCCGTTTTCCGCGGCGGCCAGCGCCGCCATCATGCCGCTGGCACCGCCGCCGATGATGATGACGTCCCGGCTCATTTCTGCGCCTCCAGCCTGCGGCGGGTGAGATAGCCCTCCAGCATCAGCGCCGCCGCCACCGCGTCCACCGTCTTTTTCCGTTTCCTGGCATTCTGCCCGTTCTGGAACAGGATATTGTGGGCGTCGATGGTGGTGCGCCGCTCATCCCAGAGGATCACCTCCAACCCCGTCTCCTGCCGCAGCAGCTCCCCGAAGGCAGCGCACTTTTCGGCCCGGGGGCCCTCGGTGCCGTCCATGTTCCGGGGATAGCCCAGCACCAGCAGCTTCACGTCATGCTCGGCGATGAGCTGCCGGATGCCGGAGAGTACCTCCTCCTGCTTGCGGCTGTGGAGCACGTCGGAGTACCCCGCCAGCGTCTCGGTATAGTCTGAAATGGCGATGCCGGTGTGGGCGTCGCCGTAATCGATAGCCATGATCTTCATGCAAATGCACCTGCACTTTCTGTTCAATGATGGTATCATACACAAAAATACCGCCGCCTGCAACCGGAAAAGCCGCAAAACCCTCGAAAAAGCTGTATTTTTTGTAAAAAATCAGTTGACCTCACGAAAAAACCGTGTTATACTGGGCATTACCTGTGAGTGGGTGTTTTCTTTTTGCGCGCTTTTTCGCTTCGAGGGCGCGGAGAGATGACAGCCGGCAGGGAGGCAAAAGGGCGTCCCCACAGGGGAGCCTAATCTAATAAGGAGGTGCCGTTAATGCGCGTGAAGATCACCCTGAGATGCAACGAGTGCAAGCAGAGAAACTACAACACGATGAAGAACAAGAAGAATACCCCTGACAAGCTTGAGCTGAACAAGTATTGCCCCTTCTGCAGAAAGCACACCGTCCACACTGAGACGAAGTAACCGGAAGGAGATAGTGCGCTATGGCTGAAGAGAAGAAGGTCAAGAAGGACCACGGCAAGTGGTTCCGCGAAATGAGAAGCGAGCTGAAGAAGGTCGTATGGCCTGACGGCAAGACCACCATGAAGAACACGGGCACCGTGATCCTGTGCTCCCTGCTGGTGGGCGCCTGCATCTGGATCTTTGATGCAGTGAGCGTTCTGGCGGTGAACACACTGATCGGCCTGTTCGCCTGAGGAAACGGAAATGGCTGATAACGCGAAGTGGTATGTGGCACATACCTATTCCGGTTATGAGAACGCGGTGAAGATCGCCATTGAAAAGGCTGTGGTGAATCGGAGCATGGAGGACATGGTTCTCCAGATCGAGATCCCCATGGAGACCGTCACCGAGATCACCGAGTCCGGTGTCGCCAAGGAGATCCAGCGTAAGGTATTCCCCGGCTATGTTCTCATTAAAATGGTCATGACCGACGACACATGGCACCTGATCCGCAATATCCGCGGCGTCACGGGCTTTGTGGGCGAGGCCAACAAGGCGATCCCCCTGACGGAGGACGAGGTGGCCGCTCTGGGCATGGAGAAGCGCGAGATCGTCGTGCTGTACCATGTGGGCGACACCGTCCGCATCACCGAAGGTCCTCTTGCCAGCTTTACCGGCACGGTGGAGGAGATCGAACCGGACAAGAACCGTGTCCGCGTTGTCGTCTCCATGTTTGGCCGTGAAACGCCGGTGGATCTGGAGCTGGATCAGGTGGAGGTCAGCAGCAACTGAGTACGGCGCAGCCGTACAGGCCGGAGCAGTACGACTCCGGCGCAAGTGGGAGAGATGCACGCCATCTCGCCAAGAGCGGTTCCGGTATGGGCCGGCCGCTACCACATCTTATTGAAGGAGGTGCCTACAAATGGCACAGAAAGTAGTTGGATACGTCAAACTGCAGATCCCCGCGGGCAAAGCAACTCCCGCACCCCCCGTTGGCCCCGCTCTGGGCCAGCACGGCATCAACATTGCCGCGTTTACCAAGGAGTTTAACGAGCGCACCAAGAACGACATGGGCCTGATCATCCCCGTGGTCATCACCGTCTATGCCGACCGCTCTTTCAGCTTCATCACCAAGACCCCTCCCGCTGCCGTTCTGATCAAGAAGGAGTGCAACATTGAGTCCGGTTCCGGCGTTCCCAACAAGGAAAAGGTCGCTACCATCTCCAAGGCCTCCATCCAGAAGATCGCTGAGCTGAAGATGCGCGACCTGAACGCCGCGTCTCTTGAGGCAGCCATGAGCATGATCGCCGGTACCGCCCGTTCCATGGGCGTTGTCGTCGGCGAGTAAGGAGGGTGTAACGATGTTTAGAGGTAAGAAGTATCAGGAAAGCGCCAAGCAGATCGATAAGGGCACGCTGTATGATCCCAAGGAGGGTCTGGAGCTGATCTGCAAGACTGCCAGCGCTAAGTTCGATGAGACCGTCGAGCTCCACGTCAAGCTGGGTGTTGACTCCCGTCACGCCGACCAGCAGGTCCGCGGCGCCATCGTGCTGCCCAACGGTACCGGTAAGTCCGTCCGCGTGCTGGTGTTCGCCAAGGGCGACAAGGCTGAGGCTGCCAAGGCTGCCGGCGCCGACTATGTGGGCGAGATGGATCTGGTCGAGAAGATCCAGAAGGAGAATTGGTTTGACTTCGACGTCGTCGTCGCCACCCCCGACATGATGGGTGTCGTCGGCCGTCTGGGTAAGGTGCTGGGCCCCAAGGGTCTGATGCCCTCCCCCAAGTCCGGCACCGTGACCCCCGACGCCGCCAAGGCCGTGCAGGAGGCGAAGGCCGGTAAGGTCGAGTACCGTCTGGACAAGACCAACATCATCCACTGCCCCATCGGCAAGGTTTCCTTCGGTGCTGACAAGCTGTTTGAGAACTATTCCGCTCTCATCGGCGCCATCATCAAGGCCAAGCCCGCCGCTGCCAAGGGTCAGTATATCAAGTCCTGCGTGGCTGCTTCCACCATGGGCCCCGGCGTGAAGATGAACGCCAACAAGCAGCTGTAAAAAAGCTGAAAAAACCGTTATCTTAGGCTTGACAAGCTGTGAAGCCTTGGATATAATATTGGTTGCGTTCCAAAGACAGCAGGTGGTGTAAGCCGTAAATCCTGCCGAGGATGGCACATCGTTATGATTGCTTTTACCGTCCTCATGTCCTTTGGCATGGGGACGGTTTCCTTTTTTGTCGAACGCACCGACAATTCTGACGGAGGTGAAAACAAAGAATGCCCAACGCAAAGGTTCTGTCTGAAAAGCAGGCGATCGTGGCGGCGCTGACCGAAAAGCTGCAGAACGCAGCCGCTGGCGTCATCGTTGATTACAAGGGCATCACCGTGGCAGAGGATACCGCTCTGCGCGCTGAGTGCCGCAACAACAACGTGGAATACGCTGTCATCAAGAACACCCTGCTGCGTTTCGCTTTCAACAACTGCGGTATGAACGAACTGGATGAGCAGCTCAACGGTACCACTTCTCTGGCTATCTGTGCTGATGATCCCGTCGCCCCCGCACGCGTGATCGCGGATTACGCCAAGAAGCTGAAGGATAAGTTCGAGATCAAGGGCGGCTTCATGGACGGCAAGGTCGTCTCCATGGAGACTGTCAATGCTCTGGCTTCCATCCCCACGCTGCCCGTGCTGCAGGCACAGGTTCTGGGTACCATGCTGGCTCCCATTTCCGGCCTGGCTTGCGTGCTGAAGCAGATCGCCGAGAAGAACGGCGCTGCTGCCGAGTAAATCGGCTCCCTGTCCCCCGCGGGCGGCAGGCCCGCACACACTTTACAAAAATCTCACAAACAGGAGGCTATCACAATGTCTGAGAAGATTACTGCTATGATCGAAGAGATCAAGGGTTTGACCGTTCTGGAGCTGTCCGAGCTGGTACACGCTCTGGAGGAGGAGTTCGGCGTTTCCGCCGCTGCCATGGCTGCTCCCGCTGCCGGCGCTGCTGCTCCCGCTGCTGAGGAGAAGACCGAGTTTGACGTGGTCCTGACCGGCTTTGACGCTGCTCAGAAGATCAAGGTCATCAAGGTCGTCCGCGAGATCTGCGGTCTGGGTCTGGCTGAGGCCAAGGCTGCTGTCGAGGGCGCTCCCCACACCCTGAAGGAGGCTCTGTCCAAGGACGACGCCGAGGCCATGAAGAAGCAGGTCGAAGAGGTCGGCGGCAAGGTCGAGCTGAAGTAAGTTTCTTACACAGTGAAAAAAAGAGAGACGCTTTAGCCGTGTGCCGATAAGACAGTAATCTGAGAAAACTACAAAATCGGCATCTGCCAAGCAGGATTGGACAACAAAACAGGCGGCACTCAACTTCGGTTGGGTGCTGCCTGTTTTTGTACAGCTAAGGGTTGAAAATCACCGACTTTCTGCCCTGTAAAGCAAGGATAGTAAAAAGGGTGAAACAGTTATCGCCTCTGTGCGGTTCTTTTGTGAAACAGCGAATCGCTGCATAGCGGATACCGTTCGCTGGGGAGTGCGTATATTTGCGGTCAAGCAAAATACCCCTCAAAACCGTAAAGTCGATAGATAGGTATTTCGATGCAGAGTATGATTGACACTGTAAGAATCGAAAAATCAGATTTTAGCACAAAATAATATTGCTAAATGGCGATAACTTCCGTCGCGCCTATTGAAAATAGAATGATTGCTGTGTTATACTGTGTGTACACACGAACGAGTGGGCACGTTTGACGATCTGATCTACAATGACCTGCTGACGTATGCCGTCATCGTTTTGAATGGCGATTCAAAGGCGCATCTCGAAGTGGTCACGGAATATCAGCCTTTAGATCAGGCTCAATTATTATCATGAAGCAGACGATTGGAGAGATACCATATGACGATCAACTGTGTATGGGAGCATAACGGCAGAGACACCTTGCTTTATGCGGTGGATTTTGTAGGTGCATACACCCGCGGAGAAACATTGGAAGCCGCTGTCCGGAAAATGCAAGCAGAAATATGCTCTTATCTCAAATGGTGCGGCAAAAAAGCAGTAACAAGCATGGATATCACCATCATCGGAGAAAAGGTTTCCGAGCTTGCGATCTGCGACGCGGACTCTGATGTGCTTTTTGAAAGTGAAAAAGCACCGCTGACAGCAGAAGAATATAAAAAGTTAAAGGCACTTGCGCTGAAATCAGCGCAGGATTTTCTTGCCTTGTATGATTCTGTTCCCGATAAGAATGCAACGGCTGCTCCCGAACGCAAGACCTTTTACGGCAAAGTTCCGCGCTCAGCTGATGAAATGTATGCACATACGAAAAATGTAAACGAATACTATTTTTCGGAGATTCATGTTGATGCCGACAATGACGGAAGCATCTATGCGTGCCGCAAACGCGGATTTGAGGCGCTGGAAGCAACGGGAGATTTTCTTGAAAATGTAGTCGTCGCAGGTAGCTATGGAGAAGATTGGTCTCTCCGTAAGGTGCTTCGTCGATTTATTTGGCATGACCGCATTCACGCCAAGGCAATGTATCGAATGGCTACAAAAGTTTTTGGTGTGGAGAGCATTGTAAATCCGTTTTACTTTTTTGATGAAGGAGTTTTAACATAATGGCAAGAACCGAAACGGTTGAATTTACAAATATGTGCATGATCTGTGATGGCAGCCGAGTTGTCGTGATCGACCGGAAAAAGCGGGACTGGCCGGGCATCACCTTCCCCGGAGGTCATATAGAGCCGGGAGAATCCTTTACGGATGCCGTGATTCGTGAGGTGCAGGAGGAAACTGGACTGCATATCCGTTCTCCCCAGCTCTGCGGTATCAAAGACTGGTGTGAAAATCAGTGCAGGTTTGTTGTGCTGCTTTATAAGACAACTTGTTTTGATGGCGAATTACATTCCAGCTCCGAAGGTCGGGTTTGGTGGGAAGATATTGCCAATCTGCCTAATCTCAAGTTGTCTTTGGATATGCGTGATATGCTCCGGGTTTTCAAAGAAGAAAATCTGAGCGAGTTTTTCTACTATCAAGAAAGCAGTGCATGGAAGTATGTCTTGAAATAGCAAAACGGTGAGGATATGAAATACGATCATGATTTTTGGAGTGCGATCGATACGCTTGTATCTTCTGGGAAAATTGTAATTGACAGGCCGAAAGGCAGCACGCATCCCCGGTTTCCGCATATCCGGTATGACGTGGATTACGGCTATATTGAAAATACCACATCTATGGATGGCGATGGCATAGACGTTTGGAAAGGCTCTCTATCTTCTGTCAATGTCAATGCTATCATTTGCACTGTTGATCTGCTAAAAAGGGATTCCGAGATCAAGCTGCTGATCGGCTGTACGGAAGATGAAATGAAAACCGTCTGCGATTTCCATAATGATTCGGAGCTTATGAAAGGAATACTGATACGCAGAGAGGTCGAATAATGCCAGACAACAGGAATCGCAAGCGACCGATACAGGTCAAATTTTTCGTAGATGAAAGAGAACTCGGCTTGATAAAGGCAAGGATGGCACAGCTTGGGATAGAGAATATGAGCGCTTACCTTCGCCAAGTGGCAATCGACGGATATGAGGAAAAACCGAATTTGCCTGAACGCCGTGAAACCAAAAATCCCTGACTTACTTTCCGAAGATAGATTGATGTGCAGCTCCGCAGGAGCGTAGCCGATTTCTCCGAAATCGTTCAGGGGTTTGGGGTATTTCCCCAACAAGATTGCACGGGTGTATAAACACGCGCATTGCTTGCCAAGTGCGTTTCGCAGTTGGCAGGTAATGAGAAGTGGGTACCGCCGTGCATTGCTTGCCAGAATGGCAAGCTCCGGTGTGGGTACTCACCGGATTTGCTTGCTATTCTGCAAGGAAATCCCGGTCGTACCACGCCGGATTTCGCAAGTGTACATACACTTGCTGTGCTTGCTATTCTCCGTTTCCCATGTTAGCAAGCGCCATTTCCCAAATGGAAATCGGCGGCAACCGCCGCCTTGTCTGCCAAAAAGCGAAACAGACGGACGGAAGTCAATGGCGGCGAAGCCGTTCATCTTGACCATTGACGGCGGTCGGCTGTTTTGCTACTCCGACTATAATTTTGAATGAAATGAATCGAAGCGAAGGAGGCTTGACGAAGTGAATCCGAAAGAAAAAGACAATGAGATCATCGAACTGACCGACGAGGAACTGGATGAGATTTTCGCCGATAATGATTTTGATAACGGCGAGGAGGACGGTGAAATCCGCTCGTTTTATTTCTCCAATCCTGACCCGTATGCCAAGGTCAAGCCGCGCCCCGACGATGCCCCCAAGAGGGAGTTTTCTTTCGATGAAAAGGGCAACATCGTGGTGAAAAATCCGTCCGCCTTTTGGCTGCCCGACGTCAAAATCGTGGAGGAACACGGCGGCACGGAATACACCGTAACCGGCAGCTACGAGGGAACGGAAACCCTCGACAAGAAGCTCAGACGCATTATGGAGCAGAACGCTGCCGATGATAAAAGTAGTATCACGGAGGACGCCGATGAGTAACGACGTTTCTCTTGATATAAACCAAAAATCCAATCCTGTTCAGACAGTTGCCCCACCGAAGGAGGACAACAATATGTTAAGGGCAACCGACAAAATCACAGCGCTTTATTGCAGACTGTCCGTGGAGGACACCAAAGAAAAAGACGGCAAGGATGACCCGTCGAACTCCATCCAGCATCAGCAGATCATGTTAATGGAGTATGCAAAATCTCAGCACTTTCCGAACCCGACGTTCTTTATTGATGACGGGTACAGCGGCGTGGATTTTTCCAACCGCCCCGGCTTTCAGAAGATGCTTGCGGAAATTGAAGCCGGTCATGTGGAAGTGGTGATTACGAAAGACCTTTCAAGACTCGGTCGTAATTCCTCGCTGACAGGGCTTTATATCAACTACACGTTTCCTCAGTACGGCGTGCGGTATATTGCCATCAACGACCACTTCGACACCATTGACCCCAACAGCACCGACAGCGACATGGCAGGCATCAAGAACTGGTTCAATGAGTGGTACTCCAAGGATACCAGCCGCAAAATCCGTGCCGTCAACAAGGCGAAGGGTGAACGTGGAGAGCGCTTGACCACCAACGTTCCCTACGGCTACAAACATGACTCTGACGATCCCAAGAAATGGGTGATTGACGAGGAAGCGGCGCAGATTGTGAAGCGGATCTTCGCACTCTGTATGGAGGGAAAAGGACCGAGCCAGATCGCCGCTCTGTTGGAAAAGGAGAAGGTGCTGAACCCCACCGCCTACAAGCAGCGGGAGGGCAGAAAAACACCGCATCAGACTCCGGAGAATGAGTACCGCTGGCACGAAAGCACCGTTGCTTATATCCTCGAATACATGGAGTACACGGGCTGCACGGTCAATTTCAAGACCTACACCAACTCCATCTGGGACAAGAAGCAGCGGGAAAATCCAATGGAGAATCGCAAGATTTTCTATAACACCCACCCGGCAATCATCTCTCTGGAAGTCTTTGATAAGGTGCAGGAGATCAGGCAGCAGCGGCACCGCAGAACGGCAACGGGAAAGAGCAATATGTTCTCCGGTCTGGTGTTCTGCAACGACTGCAAGCAGAAGCTCTACTACTCTACCACCAGCTATTTTGAAAAGCGTCAGGACTTCTTCATCTGCTCCACCCATCGTGCCAACAAGGACAAGTGCAGCGGACATTATATCCGTGCCGTTGTGCTGGAACAAATCGTCTGGAAGCACATTCAGGAGGTCATATCGGTAGTCACTCGCTATGAGGCGTATTTCCGTTCTGAAATGGAGCAAAAGCTCCGTATACAGAGCGAGGAATCGCTGCGGCTGTATCAGAAGCGGCTGGCACAGGCTGAGAAGCGGATCGGAGAACTTGACCGTCTTTTCATCCGCATTTACGAGGACAATGTCGCAGGTCGGTTGGACGATGAGCGCTTTGCCATGATGAGTAGGAACTACACCGAGGAACAGAAAAACCTCAAAGCCGAGGTCAAGGGTCTGCAACAGCAAATCCATGAACAGGAACAACAGGCAGAGAATATAGAGCAGTTTGTTCAGCGGGTAAAGAGGAACAGCACCCTCACAGAGCTGACGCCCTATGCCCTCAGAGAGCTTGTCAAGGCGGTCTATGTAGATGCACCTGACAAGTCCAGCGGCAAGCGCAGACAGAAGGTACATATCGAGTACGACCTTGTGGGCTACATTCCCGTGGATGAGCTGCTAAAAGCGGAACAGGCATGACCGAAATCATGCCTGTTCCAAGAATTTTGATTTTACTGTCTTACCAGCAGGGAACCTTGCGTCTCTCTTTTTTTGTCCGTTGCGGTCGTTGTCCCGATTTCGGGACACATCCTCTGATAAGCTGGGTACAACGCGGCAAAGAGCCGTGCGCCCCTGACGAGAGCGCACGCCAAACAGAGGAGGGGAGTCATATGACCGCAATTTCCGTGATCTGCACCATGTGCGGCGCCGCCGCACTGTCCAGGGGTATCCTGAAGGCAATTGAGTACATTGGCCGCTGAATGTCCGTTGACAACTGCTTCTTCGTTCTATATAATATTTTTCATAAGAAAATATGACATACGCAAAAACAAAAACTCTGTATGTAATATGCTATATTAGAACGAGAAAGGAAATCGTCTATGGATATTTTTGAGAAATGTTACGCGCCCTCGCTGGCCGGTGAGCTGAAGGAGAAGGGGGTGTACCCCTACTTCCACGCGCTCCAGTCCCGGCAGGACGTGGAGGTGATGATGGAGGGCAAGCGCCGCATCATGCTGGGCTCCAACAACTATCTGGGTCTGACCACCGACCCGGTGGTGGTGGAGGCGGGCATCAAGGCGCTGGAGCAGTACGGCACCGGCTGCTCCGGCTCCCGGTTCCTCAACGGCACGCTGGAGATGCATCTGGAGCTGGAGGACGCGCTGGCCAAGTTCCTGCGTAAGCCCGGCGTGGTCACCTTCGGCACCGGCTTTCAGTCCAACGTGGGCATTATCTCCGCGCTGGTGGGACGCCACGACTATGTGATCTGCGACCGGGAGAACCACGCCAGCATTTACGCCGGGTGCCAGATGTCCTACGGCAAGATGCTGCGCTATCGCCACAGCGATATGGCGGAGCTGGAGAAGTGCCTCCAGCGTGTGCCGGAGACGGCGGGCGCGCTGATCGTCACAGACGGCGTATTCTCTATGGGGGGCGACATCGCCAAGCTGCCGGAGATCTGCGCGCTGGCGGAGAAGTACGGCGCACGGGTGATGGTGGACGACGCCCACGGTCTGGGCGTGCTGGGCGAGGGCGGCCGCGGTACGGCCAGCTACTTCGGCCTGGAGGACAAGGTGGACGTGTACATGGGTACGTTCTCCAAGTCGCTGGCATCGCTGGGCGGCTACATGGCTGCATCCGCGGAGGTGGCGGAGTATGTGCGCCACGCCTCCCGGCCCTTCATCTTCTCGGCGTCCATCCCACCGGCCAACTGCGCCACGGCACTGGCGGCGCTGCACGAGCTGGAGCGGCGTCCGGAGCTGCCGGAACGGCTGCGCCAACTGAGCATCTACGCCCGAAAGGGCATGACGGCGCGGGGGCTGGCCATCCGTCCCTCGGCGCTGGAGGCGCCTACGCCCATCATCCCCATCTACACCTACGAGACGTACCGCACCCTGCGTGTGGCGGCGGATATCTACGACCGGGGCGTGTACGTGAATCCCACGCTGCCGCCGGCCACGCCGGAGGGCGAGGCGCTGCTGCGTACCAGCTACATGGCCACCCATACGGAGGCGCTGCTGGACGAGGCCATGGATATTATCGGTGAGGTGATGGCCCATGAGTAACCGCGTTGCCATCGTCACCGGCGGCACCTCCGGCATCGGCCGTGCCACGGCGCTGGCGCTGAAGGAGGCAGGCTGCACGGTGTACGAGCTGTCCCGCCGCGCGCAGGGCGTAGAGGGGCTGCACCACATCGCCGCCGACGTGACGAAGGAGGAGACCATCCGCGCCGCTGTGGCGGAGATCATGGCGCGGGAGGGCCGCATCGACATTCTGGTGAACAACGCCGGCTTCGGCATCTCCGGCGCAGTGGAGTTCACCAACACGGAGGACGCCAAGGCGTTGTTCGACGTGAACTTTTTCGGAATGGTCAGCATGAACCGCGTGGTGGTGCCCATCATGCGTGAGGCGGGGCATGGCCGCATCGTGAACCTCAGCTCCGTGGCGGCGCCGGTACCCATCCCGTTCCAGACCTATTACTCCGCCACCAAGGCGGCGGTGAACGCCTACACCATGGCGCTGGCCAACGAGCTGCGTCCCTTTGGCGTGACGGTATGTGCTGTGATGCCCGGCGACATCCACACCGGCTTCACGGCGGCCCGCCGGAAGATCGGGGAGGGAGACGACATCTATCAGGGACGTATCGCCCGTTCTGTGGCCCGGATGGAGCACGACGAGGAGACGGGCATGGATCCCGCCAAGGCCGGCGGCTACATCGCCAAGGTGGCCCTGCGGGAGGGGAACCGCCACCCGCTGTACGCCATCCGCTTCGACTATAAGTTCTTCGTATTCCTGACGAAGGTGCTGCCGGCGCGTTTTTTGAACTGGCTCATCTATCAGCTCTACGGGAAATAAACAAAAGCATCGCACTCCAACGGAGTGCGATGCTTTTTACGGTGTTAGAAGCGGTGCGGCGCGGCTTACGGGATCATGCCCGTGCCGTCGATCAGATCGCGGATCACCACGCTGCCCATCAGCAGTCCGGCGGTGGCCGGTACCCACGCCACACTGGCGGGGACGGAGCGCCGTCCGGGAGGGGGCGCCTCCAGCTGCTGGGTCTCGGCAGGCTGCTCCGGACTGAACACCACCTTCAGATGGTGGATGTCCCGGGCCCGCAGCTCCTTGCGCATGACGCGGGCCAGCGGGCAGCCGGAGGTCTTGGAGATATCCGCCACCTGCAGCAGCGTGGGGTCCAGCTTGTTGCCGGTACCCAGCGCCGTCAGGATGGGGATACGCCGCAGACGGGCCTGCTCGATCAGATCCAGCTTGCAGCTGACCAGATCAATGGCGTCCACAATGTAGTCGTAATGCGCGGTAAAGAAATCGTCGCGGTGGGCTGCGTCGTAGGTGGCGCAGACGGGGTGTACCCGCAGGTCGGGGTTGATGTCCAGACAGCGGCGGGCTGCCGCCTCCGCCTTGTACTGTCCCACGGTGGAGTGCAGCGCGTACAGCTGACGGTTGATGTTGGTCAGCGACAGCGTATCCTGATCCACCAGCGTCAGCTCGCCCACGCCGCTGCGGGCCAGACACTCGGCAGCATAGCTGCCCACGCCGCCCAGACCGAACACGATCACATGGCAGCGGGAGAGCTTGTCCAGCGCGTCAGCGCCCAGCAGCATCTGTGTGCGCAGAAACGCCTCGTTCATGGTGTCAGCCGACGTCCTTCATGCCGTCCAGCTCCTGGGCGTTGGCCTGCTCCAGCAGAGACTCTGTCCAGGTGTTGTAATCCTCACTGGCCTTGTGCTTCTCCACCGACACCTGCCACGCGGGTACATCCTGCCCCACGAAGTACATGACGTGGTAGCCGGTGTAGCTGCCCTCGTTGTAGACGATACCGGTGTCACCGGCCTTGCGGGCGGGATCGAAGCACCAGTCGTTGAACTCGGTGACCATCTGACCCTTGGTGATCTTGGTGTACAGACCGCCATTGGTGTTGGAGCCGCCATCCTCACTGAGCTCGTTGGCCAGCGCAGCGAAGGCATCCTCCGTGCCGCCGTTGGCCTGCCACTGTGCCAGCGCGTCCTCGGCCTTGG
Source organism: uncultured Oscillospiraceae bacterium (assembly GCA_934591815.1). Taxonomy (GTDB): domain Bacteria; phylum Bacillota; class Clostridia; order Oscillospirales; family Oscillospiraceae; genus Vescimonas. The sequence continues at coordinate 15,208 of CAKTPV010000001.1, read as the reverse complement.
CCTTGGCGCCGTCCTTCAGCGCCTGCAGGTCGGCGTCATAGGTTTCGGAATTCTTGTCCAGAGCGGAGCTGTCCACGAGGAACAGGATGTGGCGTGCGTCCACGGTGTTGTACTCCTCGCGGCCGATGGAGCGGAAGACCACCACATAGCTGTTGGGGTCATCCTCCACAACGGCGCCCTCGCCGGCGGTGCGGGCGCTGTCAAACGCCCATGCGCTCATGGCGGAGCCGTTGTTGGAGCCGGCATCCACACTGCCGTAGGTGCCCAGATCCTTGAAGTCCTCGGAGATCTCGGCCAGGCTCTCGCCGTTCTGATAGCGCGCCAGCGCAGCCTTGGCAGCGGCAGCGGCAGCGTTCTTGGCGGCGGCGGACGCCTCCTCCGTGGGCTGGACGGTGTTGCCGTCGGCGTCGGTGGTGGAGGGGGCGCTGCCCTTGAAGTAGATATACTCATAAGAGGCCACGTTGAAGGAGTCGGGATGCTCCTGATAGTCCGCCTCCAGCTCGTCGACGGTATAGGTCAGGCTGCTCTGATAGTGCTGCATATAGCGGGCGGTGACTTCCTCCGTGGTCAGCATCTCCTCAAACAGGCTGGGGGTCATGCCCTGCCCGTAGGCGGCCTTCAGGTAGGCCTTGAAGGAGTAGCCCTCGCTCTTGACAGACTTCTTCAGATTGTCGAGGGTCGCCTGTACCTCAGCTCTCGCCTCGTCATCGGCGCCCATGCCGTTGGCCTCGGCCTCCTTGGCGACCATGGTGCGGATGGACAGCTGCTTGACGGCGTACTCCTTCAGGAACTGATCCCAGGTGACGTCGCCCTCGTCGGTGACCTGCAGCAGCATTTTGGCGGTGTCGTTCATGACCTGCTGGGTCAGGGGCTTGGAGTTATCCAGGCCGTAGTAGCCGGCCTTGGCAATGTTGTTTGCCAGACCGCGGTAGTAGTAGTTTACCTGTGCCACGGTATAATTCTGACCGTCGATGGTGACGGCGTCGGGGTCACGGTACAGGACGCCGGACTTCATCACCAGCAGCAAAACAGCCACCACCACGAACACCACGGCAATGGTGCCATACAGACGGTTGGTCTTGCGCTGCTTGGCTCTCTCCTCCGCCTCGCGGATGGCCTTGGGGTCCTTGATACCCTGACTGGCCAGATCTTGGCGGTTCTTCTTTTCTCTTGATGCGCTCATTTGTTTCATTCCTCTCAAAAACGGGCATAATACGCCCTTGGTGATAAAATGCCTAGTTATTATACAGGATATAAGGCGGTTCTGCAAGGGGAAACTGCCGGGAATTTATGAATCTTCCGGAAAGAAACGGACGGACTACCGGAAAATAGCCGGGTCTGCCGGGGAAAACAGAGAAAAGCGCCCCTCCGCCTTCTGGCGGAGGGGCGCTCAGCGATGGGCGGCGGCCGCGTTATAACCTGCACAACTCGCAGGTGGGTCGTCTCCAACTGACTTTACTGCTTCCAACTTCCAGCCGCGCGATGCAGCCGGGAGGCCTGCAAACCATCTGTTGATCCGACGTCCCCTATAACCAATGTCAGGATAAAAAAGACCGCTGCCCATCGCTGAGGGCGGACGCGGTGTACCGTGTCCGCCGGACTCTGCGTAGCGTGCAGGTGCGCCGCCTGTCAGGTACAGGCGGCGGGCGGCGAAAAGGGGCTGGTTCTCAGTTCTCGCCGTCCTCGTCGTCCATCAGCTGCTCCATGAACAGGTCGTAGACGCGATCCAGCTCCTCGTCGCTGTCCAGCGTGCTCAGCAGCTCCTCGCCGTTCTCTGTGATGGATTTCAGGATGACCAGACCGAACTCCTCAGCCTTGGCCTCGTCCTCGTCCTCGTCTACCGTGGGGAAAAATGCCATATACGTCTGGCCGTCCACCTCAATGGCGTCCACATATTCCAATTCGATCTCGTTGCCGTCCTCGTCGGTCAGTGTGATGAAATTGGGGCCGAATTCCTCGCTCATAGGAGATCCTCCTTCGTTGTGGTGCCCCTGCCGGGGTGAGTACACTATAACGGTTTCGGCGGAAAAATGCAAGTGCAAATGACGCGATATTTCCGGCGCAGGCGGACTGAAAATGCCGCAAAACGGAGAAAATGAATGGGTTTAATATTGTATGGGTATAATTTTTTCCGTAATTGGCAGGTTTTGAGGAGTTGACAGCCATGGTAAAATAACTTTTATAGTGGGTTTTTATGGAATTCCCTTGGGAAAGCTCCGAATTCCTGCTGAATAACAGAGAAAGGAAGGTGCCCTGTGATGAAAAAACGCAGAGAGGCAGCCGATCGGACCGACCGGACGCAGCAGAGCGCCAGACAGATAGAGAACAACGGGCAGGAGCGGAGACGTCCCCGCCGCCGCGGCTGGGGTACAGCCGGCCGTGTCATCGGGACGATCCTGCTGGTCTTTGTACTGACTGCCGCTATCTTCGCCGGTATTTTTTCCGCCTACATCAACAGCAGTATGCGGGGCCATGTAGAGGTCTATCTGGACGAATTTGAGACGAAGGTCTCCACGGAGCTGTACTATCAGGAGCCGTCCAGCGGCGAGTGGACTATGTACCACACGCTGTTCCTCGATTCGGAGAACCGTATCTGGGCCGATCTGGATCAGATCCCCAAGGATCTGCAAAAAGCGGTGGTGGCCATTGAGGACAAGCGGTTCTACACCCACAAGGGCGTGGACTGGCACGGCACGGCGCGTGCCATCTTCAGCACCATCTTCGGCGGCAGCGTACAGGGCGGCTCTACCATCACCCAGCAGCTGGTGAAGAACGTGACCGGCGACAACCAGAACACGGTGAAGCGCAAGGTGATGGAGATCTACCGGGCGCAGGAGATGGAGAAGCGCTACGAAAAGGACGAGATCCTGGAGGCGTATCTCAACGAGGTGTACTTCGGGTACAGCTGCTACGGCGTGGTGACGGCGTCCCTGAAGTATTTCAACAAGGACGTGTCAGAGCTGTCGCTGGCGGAGTGCGCCAGTCTGATCGCCATTACCAACAACCCCTCACTGTATGACCCGCTGCAGACCGATTGGGGTCTGGAGAACAACCGCACCCGGCAGCTTCTGGTGCTGGGCGCCATGCTGGAGCAGGGTAAGATCGATCAGGCCGCCTACGACGCCGCCAAGGAGGAGAACGTGGTGTTCTCCAACGGCTACACCATTCTGGGCGGCCGGGTGGACGTGGACAACAGCGGAGAGGATACCCCCGATACGGACGGCACCGATGGGCAGCCAACGGAGGAGACGCCGACCGCCGCGTCCAGCCAGTCCTACTTCACGGATGCAGTCATCGAGGACGTGGCTGCCGCGCTGGTGGAGAAGTACGGTCTGACGGATTCCACCAACCCCGTGACCGGCAAGGTGACCACGGCATTCGACCAGGGTGTCAACATGGTCTACGGCAAGGGCTATAAGATCTACACCACCCAGAACCCTGACTATCAGAAGATCGCAGAGGAGGTCTGCTCGGATACCTCCAACCTGCCCTATACCAGCACCTATACCAACGCCTACGGCGAAAAGGAGACGGAGCAGCTGCAGGTGGGCATGACCATCGTGGATCCCTATACAGGCTATGTGGTGGCCATGGTGGGCGGCGCCGGCGTCAAGGAGGGCGCCCGCGTCTGGAACTGGGCTACGTCCGCACGGCAGTGCGGCTCCGCCATCAAGCCCATCTCCGTATACGCACCGGCGCTGGACGACGGCACCATCAACGGCGCCTCCACCATCGACGACTATCCGGTGATGGTGCTCAACGGCAGCGTCTATCCCAAGAACGCCAACGGCCGCTATATGGGGCTGACGCCGCTGCACACGGCGATCGCCCGCTCCACCAACACCTGCGCCGTCCGGGTGGTGCAGGAGTACGGCACCAGCCGCTCCTACGACTTTATGACCAACAAGCTGGGCTTCACCACCCTGACGTCTCAGGACGCCCAGCAGGTGGGCAACATGGGTCTGGGCGGCCTTGACCGGGGCGTGACCACGGAGGAGATGGCGGCGGCCTTCGCAGCCTTCGCCAACGAGGGCATCTACACCGCGCCCCGCACCTTCATCCGGGTGGAGGACGCCGATGGCAATGTGATCCTGGAGAACGAGGCCAAGGCCTCCGTGGCCATGAAGGACACCACCGCCGCGTTGATGAACAGCCTCCTGCAGGAGGTCGTCAACGGCGGTACCGGCTATGAGGGCCGGATCAGCGGTATGCACGTGGCCGGTAAGACCGGTACCACCAACAACGATCAGGATCGGTATTTCGTGGGCTATACGCCGTATTACAGCTGCGCCGTGTGGGTGGGCTACGTTCACAACCAGCGCATCATCGCCAGCGGCAACCCGGCGGCGTCCATGTGGCAGAAGGTCATGAGCCGCATCCACGCGGATCTGGCGGATAAGGACTTCTTCAGCTGCTCTGGGCTGACCTACGTGAAGGTCTGCGCCGACAGCGGCCTGCTGGCAACGGACAACTGTGCCGAGGACTGCCGCGGCAGCCGGGTCTACTCGGCGCTGGTGGCGGCGGACAACGCGCCGTCGGCCTACTGCAATATGCACACCAGCCCCATCTACACCGTCAACTTCGTCAACGACGACGGCACCATCTCCGTGGGCAGCGGCTCCAAGCTGGACTATACCCGCCCGCGGCTGGAGGGCTTTGAGGATATTGAGGCGGAGGACGACTTCATGCTGCTGGATGGCTGGAGCGGCTTCTTCGGCGATGACGACGAGCCGGACGACACCGGCGGAGGGGACGAGGATATCCACACCAGCTGGTGGGGATGACCGGTCTCCGTCCCGAGCGGCAAAGTACTGAAACAACAAAGAGAGCGCTCCGACCGCAAGGCCGGGGCGCTCTCTTGTTGTGTACGGGATGTATGCGGGTTATTCGGCGGCCTTCCGAGCGGCCTCGCGGCCCATGCGGAACGCCTGCAGGTTCAGCTCCTTGACCTTGGCAGGCACCGTCTCGGCGACGATCTGCTCCCAGTCGATATCCGGGCAGCCCAGCGCGTCGCACATGGCGCCGAACAGCACCACGTTCATGCACTTGGGATTGCCCAGCTTCAGCGCGATGTCGCTGGCGGGTACGGCGATGGTCTTGAAATTCCGGGCCATGGCCTCGATGCAGCCGGCGGGATAGACCTCAGCGCCGGAGGCGATGGTGGTGGACTTGATGGCGTAGTCATTGATGACGGCCACGCCGTCGGGCTTCAGGAACTCCGCATAGCGGACGGCCTCCATCCGCTCCAGCGCCACCATGATGTCGGCCTCGCCCTTGCCGAAGACGGGGCCGTAGACCTTCTTGCCCCAGCGGACCTGCGTGGACACGCTGCCGCCGCGCTGGGCCATGCCGTGAACCTCGCTCTGCTTGACGTCATAGCCGGCCTTCATAAAGCCGTTGGACATGATCTTGGAGATCAGGATGGCGCCCTGACCGCCCACACCTACCAACAGGCAGCTTTTCACATCGTTCATGTTACTTTTCCTCCTTTTCGATGGCGTCAAACGGGCAGGCCTGGGCGCAGACGGTGCAGCCCACGCACTGGGTGCGGTCGATGAACGCCTTGCCGTTCTCCATGGAGATGGCGGGGCAGCCCACCTTCAGGCAGCTCTTGCAGCTCTTGCACTTGTCGGTGTTGACCACGCACATACCGATGTCGTGCTTCACGCGCTTGATCAGCAGGCAGGGACGGCGGGTGACGATAGCGGGATGCTTGCCCTCGTTGAGCGCGGCCACCGCCTCGTCCACGGTCTTCTTCATGGCCGCCAGATCCTGGGGATCCACGGTGAAGACAGGGGCGAAGCCATAGGCCTCCAGCACCTTTTCCACGCTGATCATGGGAGCGGGCTCGCCCATCAGGGTGAAGCCCGTGCCGGGGTTCTCCTGGTGGCCGGTCATGCCGGTGATGCGGTTATCCAGCACGCAGGGGATCATGCGGCCGTTGTTGTAGATGATCTCGGCAGCGCCGGTCATGCCGCTGTGGAAGAACGTGGAGTCGCCCATGACGCCGAACACCACCTTGTCGGTGACGCCCTCGCGCTGGAAGGACTTGGCCATGCCCATGCCGGCGGAGAAGCCGCCGCCCATGCAGATGCACACGTCCATGCAGTTCAGCGGCGCGGCGGAGCCCAGGGTATAGCAACCGATATCGCCGGTGACCACATAGCTCTTATTCTTGGACAGGGTATAGAAGAAGCCGCGGTGGGGGCAGCCGGGGCACAGTGCGGGAGGACGCTTGGCCACCTTCACCTCGTCGATGGTCTTGTAGTCCGCCTTGATGCCCAGCACGCGCTCGCGCACCAGCTCGGTATTCAGCTCATACAGCTTGCCGGTCAGCTCCTTGCCGACGCAGTCGATGCCGGCGGCCTTGATCTGATCCTCCATGAACGGATCCAGCTCCTCGATGACGTACAGCTTCTCCACCTTGGCGGCGAAGTCGCGGATCAGATCCATGGGCAGCGGATAGGTCAGACCCAGCTTCAGGAAGGACGTGCCCTCGGGGAACACCTCCTTGGCGTACTGATAGCTGATGGACGCGGTGATGACGCCCACCTTGCCGTCGCCCAGCTCCACCTTGTTCAGGCCGTTCTCCACGGCGCGGGTGCAGCCGTACTCGGCCAGCTTCACCAGACGCTCCTCCACGATGGGGTGGTTCAGGTAGGCGTTGGCGGGGGTGCAGATAAACTTGCGGGTGTTGCGGGCGTAGGCGGGCGCCTCGTGCTCCGTGCGCTCGCCGAACTCCACCAGACCCTTGCTGTGACAGACGCGGGTGGTGGTGCGGTACAGCACCGGGGTGTCGAACTCCTCGGAGATCTCGCAGGCCAGCCGGACGAAGTCCTTGCACTCCTGGGCGTCGCTGGGCTCCACCATGGCGATCTTGGCAGCCCGGGCATAGTGGCGGTTGTCCTGCTCGTTCTGGGAGGAGTGGCAGGAGGGGTCGTCGGCGGTGACAACCACGTAGGCGCCGTTGACACCCATGTAGCCGGCGGTGAACAGGGGGTCGGCGGCCACATTCAGACCCACCATCTTCATGGTGCAGAAGGCGCGGGAGCCGGCCACAGACGCGCCGTAGGCCACCTCGGTGGCCACCTTCTCATTGGGCGCCCACTCGCAGTAGACGTCCTTGCCGTACTGGGGCAGGTTTTCCAGAATTTCCGTGCTGGGCGTTCCGGGGTAAGCGGAACAGACCTTGATACCGGCTTCGTAGACGCCGCGTGCGGTGGCCTCGTTACCGGACATCAGATGTTTCATAGCTTTTTCCACCTTTCTTTTTTCTCACTGCCTGACGATATTGCCATGTACTTCTAAACGGATTTAATACTGTGCGGCCTCCTGCTGCCCGTGGAGCACGCGCAGCGCGCCCTCGGCCAGTGCGCGCATCTCCTCCTCACCGGGCAGGCGGATCACCTTGGCGATCTTGCCCACATAGGCGGTGATGTCATCGCAGAACGTCTCGCCAAAGGCCATGCCGCCGGTGTAGACAATGGCGTCCACGTCGAAATGCAGCACGGCGGCCATGGCGCCGATATCCTTGGCAAGCTGATAGACCAGCGCCTGATGGGCCTCGGCGGCCTTGGCGTCGCCCTCCGCCATTCTGGCGCAGACCACGCGGAAGTCGGTGGTACCCACATAGGAGAGCATACCGGCCCGGCGTCCCAGCGTCTTTTTCACCTCGTCCTTGGTCTTGCCGCTGAAGCAGTAGTCGATAAGCTGATTCACCGGCAGGCCGCCGGCGCGGTCCATACCCATGGAGCCCTCGTCCTTTACGTTGCACACATCCACCACGCGGCCGTGCCGGTGGGCGCCTACGCTGACGCCGCCGCCCAGATGGCACACGATGAGGTTCACGTCCTCGTAGGCCTTGCCCAGCTCCTGCGCGGCCTTACGGCCGATGGACTTGTGGTTCAGGGCGTGGAACTGGCACAGGCGGCGGAATTCGGCAAAGCCGGTGTAGTGGGCCACCTCGGTCATCTCGTCCACGCAGACCGGATCCACGAAGAAGGCGGGGATGCCCACCATGTCGCCCAGCTTCTTAGCCAGATACGCGCCCAGATTGGACGGATGCTCGCCGTAGGGCGCCGTCTCCACGTCGTGCATGACCTTGTCGTTGACGGCGTAGGTGCCGGAGGGGATGGGGCGGTACAGGCCGCCGCGGCCGCACACCGCGTCAAAGTCCGCCAGCTTGTAGCCGGCGGCAGTGATGGCGTCCAGAATGGCGGCCTTGCGGTAGTCCGCCTGATCGATGACGCGGTCAAACTGGTTCAGCTCCTCGGCGGAGTGGTCGAGCCCCAGCTTATAGAGCTGCTGGTCCTCGTCGAACACCGCGATCTTCGTGCTGGTGGCGCCGGGGTTGATAACTAAGATCTTCATCGGTTCTCTCCTTTTTCGTATTTGGCATCGGAAAATTGTAAAATTTCACCGAATCATTTAATGAGCTATTCACATTATGGCACCGGCGGCTGCCGATGTCAACGGCGATTTGGGGATTTCCGAAAAGTTGGCATATCGCACAAAAAAGGACTGCCGGTGCTGGGCAAAACAGCACTTGCAGTCCCTTTGTTTTCAGTTTTCCGGCTGACGCCAGCCGTCCAGCAGGGCGGCAGCCATCCGGCGGCCGCGGGTCACCAGATCAAAGCCCTTCTCGTAGATACGCCACTCAAACAGCATACCCCGGTGGAGTGCCACCAGCTCGGCCACCAGCTCCTGTCCGTCCCGCTGGGGGGAGATGCTGCCCTCCTGCTGGCAGGCGGCGGTCAGCTCCCGCAGAACGCGGAAGTACACACGGGATTCGTTGTCCCGCAGGATGGCCTGCTCCGGGTACTTCAGACCGTGGATGAAGCTGCGGTACAGGGAGGGGTCCTTGCTGCTGATATCCAGAGAACGGCCCACAAAATCCAGCAGCTTGCTGCGGGCGGAGACGGTGGTGTCGGAAAGGTAGTCCTGCTCCAGCACCTCGTACTGGGCGTCCACGCTGCTGGTGATGTGTATGATCAGCTCGTCCTTACTCTTAAAATAGTGATAGATGTTGCCCACGGAGCAGCCGGCGGCCTGCGCGATCTGCTCCACAGACACGTTTTCAAAGCCGTCCCTGTCAAACAGGTCCAGCGCCACATATTGGATGCGGGAGCGCATCTCTAATGCCTGTCGTTTGCGGGTAGTCAGCGGTTTTTCCATAGCAGCTCCTTTGGTGTAGTTTTTTCTTTATCATAGCAAGTTTTTGGCGGCAGGTCAAGGCGGGCGTGGGCGGGGTTGCAGGGCGTTTTCGTTAAAGAAAAAATTATCAAAAAAGGGGGTTGACATTTCCAGAAAGTAGAGCTATAATCTCACTTGTTCGTGACGCGCGAGTGGTGGAATTGGCAGACTCGCTAGATTCAGGTTCTAGTGCTCATTACGGGCGTGCGGGTTCAAGTCCCGCCTCGCGCACCAACAGGAAAACCCTTGAAGCCGCAAGGCTTCGAGGGTTTTTTCTTTTCCGCGAAAATGGTGAAATCTATTTCGGGGAAGCTTTTCCGACTGCCTCTTGACAAATAGAGGTATTTTGTTATAATAACGAAAGTTCCGTTCGCGAGCGTGCTGGAATCGGCAGACAGGCAAGCTTGAGGTGCTTGTGTCCGTAAGGTCGTGTGGGTTCAAGTCCCATCGCTCGCACCAGCAAAAAAGAGACATCCTTTTGGATGTCTCTTTTTTACTGGTGCGGCACTTTTGCTTCGCAAAAGTGGTCGCCTGCGGGCGGGTGACTGAACGCGAGGGGGGGACCCGCTAAGGTTCCCCCCTCACACTCCCCCTTCCTTGCGATAGGCAGGGGTGAGGGAACAAAACCGGTGAGCAGCCACAAAAAAAGACCGCCAACGGCGGTCTTTGATTTTTAGGCTTCGCGGCTGCTTGCCACAAGGAGACATCCTTGGGGCACCCTCCGTAAGGAAGGTGCCCCAACTGCTTTACACTTGACTCCTTTTCGGATTGTGTTGTCACAATCCGATGCTCGCTATCCCTATGGACTCGGTGACGTATGCTTCGTATTATTTGTTTATAACTTCTTTGTACCAAGTTGGAACGGGTTTTGTCATATTATCATACCAAATTAGTACATCTTTTGCTTGATTTACCATTACTTGAATTTGGCTCTGACCAAAAGGAATTGCCCAAGGCACAGAAGATAAAGTATTACTGCTGATATAAAGTGCGAGCAACTCCCAAAACTGAACCGGCACATCATTATCGAAGTACCCGTTTACCATTCCGGTTGCAAATAAAGGAGCAGCTTGAGCACACCACACAATGCGGTTAAATTCTTCCCACGGATCTCCAAAGTCATTTCTGTTAAAATCAATAATGTAAAGTTGCTTATCATTCCCTATCATCATATTGCCGATATGATAATCTCCGTGCTGATAAGTTCGAGGGCGACCGATGAGTAAATATCTGTGAGCATTAATGTAATCAATGAAGGCTTGCCCATTTTCGTACTTGATAGGACATTCTTCATACATTTTGATTTTGCGGTCTGCTTTACGATTAAAGTAAATTTCCCAATCTTCTATTCCTTTGGGAGCGGGGATTTTGTGAATCTCCTTCAGTATTCTTCCCGCTTCAAAACCATAAGAATATTGTTCTTCGCATGTTAAATTATGTACATTTTCTTCTACATCAACGCCATCTATCCAAGTTTGAATAGAATAAACTCCTTCATCAGATGTACCGAACTCTAAAGGTTTGCACATTGGCACACCGAGAGTTGCTACCTGACTCATAAGTTCATATTCACTTTTCTTTCTGTCATACTGTTCAATCGGAGAAACACGAAGCAAAAATCTTTTTCCTTGTTCGTCAGTAAGACAGTATTTTTTATCTTCTGACCAACCTTTATCTATTAGTTGCTTTGTAATAAACTTATGTTGTGGCACAGTCTTTCCCTCCTTCAGATAGCAAAGAGTTATTTGCTATCTGAAAATTATTATATCATAAAATGATTTTTCCGCAAACCAGTCATTTTGACGACTTACAAAAGCAAAAAGGGAAACGACTTCCTTGCGGAGTGTTTCCCTTTTGGATGTCTCTTTTTTGTTTGGTTGCGGGGGGCGGCGCTTTGTGTTATACTGCCCGTACAGGGTGCCCGCATCCTGAGGTGCAGAGAGAAAGCGAGGACGGTGCCGCTTGAAGGGGAATACCAGACAACTGCTGTCGATGATCTTCGTTTTCACGGTCATCGCCGTGGCCTACGCCTGCCGGATGCTGGGCAAATTCGATATCGGCGGCGTGTATACCAATTATATCCGTTCCGCGCTGTATCTGCTGCTTTTCGCGTGGTGGGGCTTTACCATTGACCGGCGTATTATACAGAAGCGGGTGCTGCATTGTCTGCGCCTGACGGCGCTGCTGATGCTTCTGTGGCTGATCCTGCGGACACTGAAATACCATGTGGTGACCGGCGTGACGGCGGCGCGGTATGTGTGGTATCTCTACTATCTGCCGATGCTGTTTCTCCCGCTGCTGGGGGTGTATATTGCCCTGCTGCTGGGAAAGCCGGAGGAATACCGCCTGTCCAGGCGGGCGGGGCTGCTGGCCATCATCCCCACCGTGCTGTTCCTGCTTGTGATCACCAATGATCTGCACCAGTGGGCCTTTGCCTTTAAGGACGGCGTACCCGGAAGGCCGGTCAGCAGCGCCTTTACCCACAGGCTGCTGTACTTTATCTGCCTTGTGTGGATGGTGGCGTGCATCACCTTTTCACTGGTACGGCTGTTTCACAAGAGCCGCATTCCGGGCGGCAAGCGAAAGAGGCTGACACCGTTTGTGCTGGGCTGCGTCACGCTGCTGTACGGGCTGCTCTATCTGTCGGGCCTGCCGGCTGTCCGGTGGTGGTTCGGGGATATGAACGTGATGCTCTGCCTGCTGTACGCCGCCCTCTACGAAAGCTGCATCCGCTGCCGGATGATCCCGTCCAACACGGGGTATGCGGAGCTGTTTGAGGCGTCGACGCTGGCGGCCTGCATCGCAGACCCCGGCGGACAGATCGTCCTGCGCTCCCGCGCCGCAGGGGAGGATATGGTCTGCCCCAGGGAGGGGCAGCGTCTCATCCGCCCCGACGGGATGCGGATCTCCTCGGCGCCCATCGGCGGCGGCTATGTGGTCTGGCAGGACAACGTGCGCCCGCTGCTGGAGCTGCACACCAAGCTGAATGAGAACAAGGCGGAGCTGGAGAGCAACCGGAAAAAATTGCAGGATGCCTACCTTGTGCAGAAAAAGCTCCACGAGCTGACGGAGAAGAACCGCATATACGACGCGCTGGAGGGCAAGCACAGCCGCCAGATCGCCCGGATCCGGCAGCTCCTTGCCCAGTGCGAGGGCGCCGCGCCCGCCGAATTGCAGGGCCTGCTGAAGCGGATCCTGCTGCTGGGCACCTACATCAAGCGCAGCGCAAACCTGTATTTCCTCAGCAGTGAGTATGAGCGCCTGCCGCAGCAGGAGGTGCGCCTGACCATTGACGAGGCGGTACGCGCCCTGACCGCCTGCGGTACGGAGTGCGGCGTGGTCTACCGCACGACGGCACCCATGTACGCCGGGGAGGTGGTGCGGCTCTTTGAGCTGCTGGCGGCTGTGGCGGAGGCAACGGCGGACGACCTGCGCTCCCTGTTCATCTCCGTCTCCGACAGCGAGATGGATCTGTCGGTGGAGTGCGCCGCGCCGCTGTCGGCGCTGGCATCGCCGGAGGTGACAGTGCGGCAGGAGGACGGGCTGTGGCTCGTCCGCACGGCGATAGGAGGACGGGACGATGACGTATAAGCTGAAGCGCTTCCGGTTCAATGCCATCAAGGAGAGCTTTGACCAGCTCCCCACCGCCGTATGCTTTTTTGACCGGGACGGCGGCGTCGTGCTGTGCAACCGGCAGATGTACCGGCTGAGCCAGCCTCTGCTGCGCAGCGACCTGCAATACATGGGGGAGCTGGAGGAGGCGCTGGCCGCGCCGCCGGAGGGCGTGACGCCGCTTGAGAAGATGGAGAATACCTACCGCTTTCCGGACGGAACGGTGTGGAAATTTGAAAAGACCGGCGTGACGGATCGGTACGGCACGTCTTACATACAGTTCACCGCCGCGGACGTGACGGCGCTGCACTGGGCGCTGCTCCAGCTGGCGGAGGATAACCGGGCGCTGGAACGGGACGCGGAGCGGATGCGCCGCCTCTCCGAGAATGTGGAGGCGGTGGCACGGGAGAAGGAGCAGCTTGCCGCCAAATCCGCCATGCACGACAGTCTGGCCGCCTGTATCACCGTGACCAAGCAGTATCTTGCCGGTGATCTCCACGGCGTCGACGGGGAGGCGGTGCTGCGGGAGTGGGAGAAGAGCATCTCCTTCCGGGATGCGCTGCGCCTGCCGGCCAAGGAGACGCTGTACGAAAACGCAAGGAGCAGCGGCGTGACCGTCAGGGTGCGGGGGCCGGAGCCGGTGGGTGCGGCGGCGGAGCTGCTGTATGCGGCCATGCAGGTCTGTCTGAGCAACGCCGTGCAGTACGCGCAGGCCACGGAGCTGACCGCCCACATCTGGGAGGACGGGGACAAGTACAACATCCTGATCCGCAACAACGGCAAGCCGCCGGAAAAGCCCGTTGCGGAGGGCGGCGGACTGTCCAATCTGCGGCGGCGGATCGAACGGGCGGGCGGCACGATGACCGTGCAGAGCCTGCCGGTGTTTGCGCTGGTGATCGGCCTGCCAAATCAGGGAAGGTCTGGAGGGGAAACGGATGGCTGTCAGAAATATATTGGTCGTTGAGGATCAGGCGCTGGCCAGAATGTACCTGTGTGCCTGCGCGGAAAGGTGCGCGGACTGCCGGGTGGCGGGGGCATTGACCCGCGCCGACGCAGCACTGAGCCGGTGCGGTGACGGGCAGATCGACCTGATTTTGATGGACATCTGCACCGAAAATGACTCGGACGGCCTGACCGCCGCCGAGGCCATCAAGAAGGCGTATCCCCACATCAAGATCGTGATGGTGACCTCCATGCTGGAGGGGCGCTTTCTGGAGCGGGCGAGACGGATCGGGGCCGACAGCTTCTGGTACAAGGATTCTCCCGCCGGTGATCTTGTGGGCGTCATCGAGGGCACCCTGTCCGGCAAGCGCTTCTGGCCGGACAGCGCACCGTCGGTGCGGCTGGGCAACGCCCTGTCCTGCGATTTGTCCGATCAGGAACTGGAGACACTGCGCCTGCTCTGCGAGGGACAGACCAATGCGGAGATCGCCGCCCATATGAATGTGGCGGAATCCACGGTGCGCACCTACATCAACCGGATGCTGGAAAAGACAGGCTATCCCAACCGCAACCGGCTGATGGTGGCGGCGGTGGGCAAGCGGCTGGTGGTGCCGGGCAGCCAGCTTGCGCCGGCGGAGGAGAACTGAATGAACATACAGAGCGCCGCATAAAGCGGCGCTCTTTTCCGCCCTGCCCGCGCCGGAGAAACGGCGGCGGCACACCACAACTCGGTGGAAACGGAAAACGCTCACGAAAAATCAATAGGCGCGGCTCAATATGTCCTCACTTTCGAGGACAGACAGGGCCGCGCTTTTTTGCTACAATGGGTATAAAGCGTAAAGTATGTCGGAGTGGAATATATTCGATGAATATACAGGAAAGGAATGGGGGCGGTTCGATGCGTAAAATTGTGATCGATATGCAGAATTATCTGTTTGCAGACGCCGTAGCGAGCGCTTTTAAGAATTCGGAATATGATATCGACGTGATCCGCGCGGAGTCCCCGCAGGACACGGTGGAGCTGTGTCAGGTGTATGCGCCCTTCGCCCTTGTCATGGAGGTCACGGGCTACACGCCGTGGAGGCTCAGCGAGCGGCTGAAGCTGCGCGACCGGGTGCGGGAGCTGTGTCCCGACTGCAAGATCGCGCTGATGGTGGACTCCAACACCGAGCGGCAGGCCGCCAAGGACATCCGGGACGCCAAGAAGAATGGGCTGATCGACCAGTTTTTCTACGGCTCCATGACCGCCGAGTATCTGATGGATCAGATCTACGCCATGTGACGGAGGCAACGCGGCCAAACCATAACAAGAATAACCCCGACACGGGAGCATTCAACAGGGAACCATAGAAACCATCAAAACCATAGGAATCTGCCGGGCGACCGGCACCGACTGAAAGGAGAAATGGATCATGGCGAACAAGTGTGGAATTTGCGGAGCGGACATCAACCTGATGCAGAC